>NZ_ABJL02000008.1:2400000-3000000 GCF_000172175.1 Bacteroides intestinalis DSM 17393
AGATTACCGATCAAGACGAAATCTTTGACAGGACCATTCAGCGCAGACAACACAGCTGCACCACCTATCGTTTGCAGTACCATATAAATAATCCCTTTTGCAATATCTTCCTGCGAAGCGTTGCTATCCGCCTTTCCGAACAAAGAAGCAGTGGCATGCACCGGAAGATCCGGCAAAGGACGATTGCAAATATCTCCGATCTGTAAGTTTACGCGGGTAACGTCGCCTTTCTCGGCAATGGCTGCAATCTGCCTGAAATCATGCGTCTTCAGCAACAAGCGGGAAAGCCCCTGCAAAGTGCCTCCGCCAATAGCCATACCACCGATATGTTCTATCTTCTCCCCGCTGATTCTTACGAAAGAAGTGCCCGTTCCCATGCTTACCACAATCAACTGGTCAATATCTGTGGCATGACGTGCACCCAACCCATTGGCTATAAACTCATCGACCTTATCCGTGGGTAAACCATACAATGGACTATCTACAAATGCACTGCCCACACCTGTCAGCATCACTTGCTCTATATCCGAAAGCTGAATGCCGTTATCATAAATATACTTCCCGAAAGCCCCGAACAAAGAAGTAACCGGATCAGTCGCAGTGATAAACATCGGTGACTGTATCTGTTCTCCGTTGATTCCTACAATTTTTGTAGTACTTCCACCAACGTCTATTCCTATTACAATTCCCATAGTTTCAATATTGTATTCGGCTACAAAGGTACAAATTGTTTTATTGCAAACATGTATTCAGATTTTTTTTGCTCCGCACATCTATTTAGAGAAATTCATCTTGAAGAGCAGATTCCTCTGCTTCATTTTTCAGTCCCAAAGCCCTATCTTAACCCTGTCAAGTCCGTACCAAGTCCGTATCTGGTCCGTATAAAGGTACCTTTACTTGGGCTTGACACGGACTTGGTACGGACTTGATACGGAGAAGACGAATGTATCAGCATCAATGGCTGCAAACCTTCGTTATATCCACCGTAAATCCGTCAGCAGCAGGCATGAATTTTCCTTTTGCTTTCAGAAACTCTATCAATTTATCCGCATCCATATCTTCTGCCGAGCAAGTATAGAAATGCTGATGCTCACCGAATTTCTGGATGATTGCCTCTTTTAATGACGATTCCGAATAACTGTTGCCTTCCATCATGTGAAGGACTTCATGAGCATGTAACTGTTCCATAATCTATTTTTTCTGCAAAGATAGCACAGAGCACGGATTGAAGTTGTAACATTTGTGACACGAACCTATAAAAAATAAAGAAGCAAAGTTAAAAGCTCTTTTTTACCTCCCGATATACGTTTCGGGAAGTTTCTCCGTTTATAGAAAAGGTATGAGACATTTTTGGTTACTGACATCTCTTATAATACTATTCTCCACTCCCGCCCTTGCCCAGAAAGCGGTCAAGATAGGCGGAACGGTTACGGATGAAAATGGTAATCCGATTGAATTGGCAACAATACGATTGGAAGGGACAGCTATAAGCACAGTCAGCAACCTGAAAGGGAGATATTCGCTGAAATTCGAAAGCCGGGACAGTGTAACGGTCATCTTCTCCATGCTGGGATACCAGACTCGGAAACGAAAGTTAGTACGTCCGCAGGGAAATATCAGTCTGAACATAACCTTGCCCCCGATGAATTTTGAATTGGGCGAAGTGAGCGTAACAGAGCGCCGTCGGCAAACCGGAACCATCCAACAGATAGAAACCAAACAAAACCGCCTCGCCCCCGACGCTTCGGGCGGAAGCATAGAAGCCGTGATAGCCACACAGGCCGGAGTGAGTAGCAACAACGAACTCAGTTCGCAATACAACGTGCGCGGCGGTAGTTTCGACGAGAACATGGTGTACGTCAATGGCATTGAAATATACCGCCCCTTGCTGATCCGTTCCGGGCAACAGGAAGGATTGAGTTTCATCAATCCCGATATGGTGCAATCCGTCGGCTTCTCCACGGGAGGCTATGAGGCCAAGTACGGGGACAAGATGTCATCCGTGCTGGACATCACTTACAAGAAACCTGAACGATTGGAAGGAAGTGCCTCCGTCAGCCTGTTGGGAGCTTCGGCATACGTAGGAATTGCCACCAAAAAGCTAACCTGGACAAACGGCGTCCGTTATAAAACCAACCAATATTTGCTTGGCACGCTGGATACAAAAGGAGAATACGACCCACGTTATATCGACTATCAAACTTATCTGGACTGGACACCTTCGAAGCGTTGGGAAATAGGCGTCATCGGCAATATTTCAGAAAACCGCTATAACTTCCAGCCGGAAGACCGCTACACCCGCTTCGGTACTCTCAGCAATGTACGTGAGTTTAAAGTTTATTTTGAAGGACAGGAGAAAGATTTATTCCGCACCCTGTTCGGAACCGCCTACGCCACCTACCGGCTGAACGAACAAAACAGCCTGACCCTGCAAGTCTCTGCCTTCCACACGAAAGAACAGGAAACGTACGACATCACCGGGCAATACTGGCTGAACTCCCTGGACAGTGGAACGCAAGTAGACGGCACTACCAACGAAGAGGAAACTTCCGAAACCATCGGTGTGGGAACTTACATGGAACATGCCCGCAATCACCTTACCGCAGAAGTGCAAAGTTATTCCATCACAGGCCGCCACCGACTGAAAAGCCACTCCCTGCAATGGGGTGCGGAGTTCAAACGGGAGCGCATCAAAGACCGGATGCGCGAATGGGAAATGCGCGACTCTGCCGGATACTCCATGCCACAGACTTCCGAAGGACCGAAACTATTCTACACCCTCCGCTCACGCAATGAAACGGACAGCAAACGATACGGATTTTACCTGCAAGATACATACCGCTTCCGCTCCACCGCCGGACTATTCACCCTGACCGCCGGCATACGAGGCAGTTACTGGAACTGGAACAAAGAATTCATCTT
Organism: Bacteroides intestinalis DSM 17393; assembly: GCF_000172175.1. Classification (NCBI taxonomy): domain Bacteria; kingdom Pseudomonadati; phylum Bacteroidota; class Bacteroidia; order Bacteroidales; family Bacteroidaceae; genus Bacteroides; species Bacteroides intestinalis. The sequence continues at coordinate 2,402,923 of NZ_ABJL02000008.1, forward strand.
CAGCCCGCGTGCGTCCCTGACTCTGATTCCGGCATTCAATGAGAAATTCACCCTGAGAGTAGCCGCCGGAGTCTATTACCAGGCACCGTTTTATAAAGAATTCCGGGATACTACCCAAGTTGACGGGATAGCTACCGTATCCCTGAACCGTGACATCCGTTCGCAGCGCTCCCTGCACTTCGTTACAGGCGGCGACTATAATTTCCGTGCCATGGAGCGCCCGTTCCGCTTCTCCATGGAAGTGTATTACAAAGCGTTGGGCAATCTCATCCCTTACAATATAGATAATGTACGGATCAGTTATTACGGACGCAACCTTTCCAAAGGTTACGCCACTGGTATCGACATGAAACTATTCGGTGAATTTGTTCCCGGAACAGATTCCTGGCTGAGCTTCTCCTTGATGAAAACTGAAGAAAAAATAAACGGACAATGGCTCCCCCGCCCTACCGACCAGCGCTACCGTCTTTCGCTCTATTTTACAGACTATTTTCCCGGTAGCCGCAAATGGAAAATGAACCTGAAAGGTACACTTGCAGGAGGTCTTCCCTTCGGTCCTCCACATAGCGGACGCGAGGCTGCCGTATTCCGTACATCCCCTTACCGACGTGTGGATATAGGTATGTCCCGCTGTATCATCGACCGTAGCGAACGCGAAAATAAGCGCGGCATCCGCAGCCTTTGGTTGGGAGTTGATATTTTCAATTTGCTAAATATCAGCAACGTCAACTCATATTATTGGGTAACAGACACCCGAAATAACCAGTTTGCAGTACCCAATTACCTGACATCCCGTCAGATTAATGTCCGACTGTTGCTCGACTTCTGAACAGAAGTCTAAAAAAAACTTTCTAAACTTCAAATATCCAATAATTAATTGACGAAAAATTTCTTTATTAAGCAAGAAATCTCTTTCTTTGTGCTGTTTTATGCCTTTAATTAAGACATTATACCAACATTAATAAATATAGTTATGAAGATTTCACACATTGAGCATCTGGGCATTGCCGTAAAGAGCATTGAAGAAGCCCTGCCGTATTACGAGAACGTATTGGGTCTGAAATGCTACAACATCGAAACTGTAGAAGACCAGAAAGTTAAAACCGCTTTTCTGAAAGTTGGTGACACTAAAATCGAACTACTCGAACCGACCTCTCCCGAAAGTACTATTGCTAAGTTCATCGAAAACAAAGGTGCAGGCGTTCATCACGTGGCATTTGCTATTGAAGACGGTGTAGCAAACGCATTAGCTGAAGTAGAAGCTGCAGGCGTTCGCTTAATCGACAAGGCTCCGCGCAAAGGTGCTGAAGGTCTGAACATTGCTTTCTTACACCCGAAATCAACACTGGGCGTATTGACAGAACTTTGCGAAAAGCCGGAATAATATGCATTAATTACGAATTTAGGAATGACGAATTACTTATTTTACAGGCAGTTCGTCATTTGTAATTCATAATTCACAATAAAAAAATAGTATTAACCCATTATATTTAATAAAATGAGTAATCAACTTGAAAAGATTAAAGAGCTTATAGATCGCCGCGCAGCTGCACGTCTGGGTGGTGGTGAAAAAGCGATTGCCAAACAGCATGAGAAAGGTAAATATACAGCTCGTGAGCGCATAGCCATGCTTCTCGACGAAGGTAGTTTCGAAGAAATGGATATGTTTGTAGAGCACAGATGTACCAACTTCGGTATGGAAAAGAAACACTATCCCGGTGATGGTGTTGTGACCGGTTGTGGTACTATCGATGGTCGTTTGGTTTATCTGTTCGCACAGGACTTTACAGTTTCTGCCGGTTCTTTGTCTGAAACGATGTCTCTGAAGATCTGTAAAATTATGGATCAGGCTATGAAAATGGGTGCTCCTTGTATCGGTATCAACGACTCGGGTGGTGCACGTATCCAGGAAGGTATCAACGCTTTGGCTGGTTATGCTGAAATCTTCCAGCGCAATATCCTGGCATCAGGTGTTATCCCGCAGATTTCAGGTATCTTCGGTCCTTGTGCCGGTGGTGCTGTTTACTCTCCTGCACTGACAGACTTCACGTTGATGATGGAAGGTACTTCTTATATGTTCCTTACCGGTCCGAAGGTAGTTAAGACTGTAACGGGTGAAGACGTAACTCAGGAAAATCTGGGTGGCGCAAGTGTTCACTCTACTAAATCAGGTGTAACTCACTTCACTGCCAAGACTGAAGAAGAAGGTTTGGCTTTGTTGCGTAAACTGTTGAGCTACATTCCTCAGAACAACCTGGAGGAAGCTCCTTACGTAGATTGCACCGATCCTATCGACCGTCTGGAAGATTCTCTGAATGAAATCATCCCCGATAGCCCGAACAAGCCGTACGACATGTACGAAGTAATTGCTGCTATCGTTGACAACGGTGAGTTCCTCGAAGTTCAGAAAGATTACTCAAAGAATATCATTATCGGTTTCGCGCGTTTCAACGGACAGTCCGTAGGTATCGTTGCCAACCAGCCGAAGTATCTGGCAGGTGTGCTCGACAGCAACGCATCCCGTAAGGGTGGCCGCTTCGTTCGTTTCTGCGATGCTTTCAATATTCCTATCGTTTCATTGGTAGACGTTCCGGGATTCCTTCCGGGGACAGGCCAGGAATACAATGGTGTAATTCTGCATGGTGCTAAGTTGCTGTATGCTTACGGTGAAGCTACTGTACCTAAGGTAACAGTAACATTGCGTAAGTCTTACGGTGGTTCACACATCGTAATGAGCTGTAAGCAACTCCGTGGTGACATGAACTACGCATGGCCTACGGCTGAAATCGCTGTAATGGGTGGTGCCGGTGCCGTTGAGGTATTGTATGCCCGCGAAGCTAAGGAACAGGAAAATCCTGCTCAATTCCTGGCAGAAAAAGAAGCTGAATACACCAAGTTGTTTGCTAATCCTTACAATGCAGCTAAGTATGGTTACATCGATGATGTGATTGAACCGCGTAACACACGTTTCCGCATTATCCGCGCCTTGCAACAGTTGCAGACTAAGAAATTGACTAATCCGGCTAAGAAGCATGGTAATATTCCTTTGTAATCAGGCTTTTAACACTAAAAACAAGAACGATTATGAACAAAACAAAAATCGGAATATTCTTTACCTTGCTGCTGGTGTTAGGTGTATGCTCTTCCTGCGGAGAGAAAAGATCGAACAATAAGCTGCTGCTGAATGAAGTACTGATTACCAACGAAGGTAATTATCAGGACGACTACGGTTTGCACAGCGCATGGATTGAAATATTCAATAGATCGTATGGTAGTGCCGACCTCGCAGCATGCTTATTAAGGGCAAGCAGCCAACCCGGTGACACTACTACTTACTTCATCCCCAAAGGTGATGTATTGACATTGGTAAAACCACGTCAGCACTCATTATTCTGGGCAGATGGAGAACCAAGACGTGGTACATTCCATACAAACTTCACATTGGACCCAGAAAAAGAGAACTGGATCGGCTTATTTGATTCTGGCCGTAATTTGATTGATCAAGTTACTATCCCTGCCGGAGTATTGAAGACCAATCAATCTTACGGACGTGTAAGCGATGCTGCTTCTCAATGGGAAGTTAAAGACGGTAGTGCAGAGAAATACGTAACTCCGAGTACTAACAACAAAACCATCGACAGCAATGCCAAGATGGAGAAATTCGAAGAGCATGACAGCAATGGTATCGGTATGTCTATTTCTGCCATGAGTGTAGTATTTTGCGGTTTGATCCTGCTTTTCATTGCTTTCAAGATTGTTGGCAAAGCATCTGTAAGCCTTAGCAAGCGTAATGCAATGAAGGCTAAAGGTATTACTGACAAGCAGGAAGCCAAAGAAAAGAAACTGGGCGAAGCTCCGGGAGAGATATTTGCTGCCATTGCCATGGCCATGCACGAGATGCAAAGCGATGTACACGATGTGGAAGACACCGTTCTTACTATCACCCGTGTAAAACGCAGCTATTCACCATGGAGTTCGAAGATTTACACATTACGTGAAACTCCTCTGAAAAAGTAACCACCTATAAATTGATAAAACGATGAAAGAATATAAATATAAAATCAACGGTAATACATATAAAGTTACCATTGGAGATATCAATGAAAATATCGCTCATGTAGAAGTGAACGGTACCCCCTACAAGGTAGAAATGGAAAAGGCACCTAAAGTGGTTGTTAAACCGGTAACCCGTCCTACCACTCCGGCTCCTGCTCCGACCCCGGTAGTGAAACCGGCTGCTCCTTCTACAGGCAAATCAGGTGTAAAATCTCCGCTTCCCGGTGTTATCCTCGACATCAAAGTCAATGTAGGTGATACAGTGAAGAAAGGACAAACGATTATTATCCTTGAGGCTATGAAGATGGAGAACAATATCAATGCCGACAAAGACGGTAAAATCACTGCAATCAACGTAAGTAAAGGAGATTCCGTTCTCGAAGGTAATGACCTTGTAATTATTGAATAATATGGGAGAATTTATCACATTTTTAGGAAACAACCTTGCCGACTTCTGGACGTACACGGGCTTTGCCAATGCAACGGCAGGTCATGTCACTATGATCCTGATAGGTTTGTTCTTCATATACTTGGCAGTAGCCAAGGAATTTGAGCCGATGCTGCTGATTCCCATCGGATTCGGTATGCTGATCGGTAATATCCCCTTTAACATGGAAGCCGGATTGAAAGTCGGCATCTATGAGGAAGGTTCTGTGCTCAACATCCTGTACCAAGGAGTAACCTCCGGTTGGTATCCGCCACTCATCTTCTTGGGCATCGGTGCTATGACGGACTTCTCGTCTCTGATATCCAATCCTAAATTGTTACTGATTGGTGCTGCTGCTCAGTTTGGTATCTTTGGTGCTTACATGATTGCTTTGGAAATAGGTTTCGATCCTATGCAAGCCGGTGCAATCGGTATCATCGGTGGTGCTGACGGTCCGACGGCTATCTTCCTTTCATCCAAGCTGGCTCCTAACCTGATGGGTGCGATTGCGGTATCAGCCTATTCGTACATGGCGTTGGTACCGGTAATCCAGCCGCCTATCATGCGCCTGTTGACTAACAAGCACGAACGTCTGATCCGTATGAAACCACCGCGCGTAGTTTCTCACACGGAGAAAGTAATCTTCCCGATTATCGGTTTGTTGCTGACTTGTTTCCTCGTTCCGTCCGGTCTGCCTTTGTTGGGTATGCTGTTCTTCGGTAACCTGTTGAAAGAAAGTGGTGTAACCCGTCGTTTAGCTGAAACGGCACGTGGTCCGCTGATTGATACAATCACTATCTTATTAGGTTTGACAGTAGGTGCTTCTACTCAGGCTTCTGAATTCCTGACGCTTGACTCTATCAAGATCTTCGGTCTGGGTGCATTATCATTCGTGATTGCTACCGCTTCAGGTGTCATCTTCGTGAAGATATTCAACCTCTTCCTGAAGAAGGATAATAAGATTAATCCGTTGATCGGTAATGCAGGTGTATCTGCCGTACCTGATTCGGCACGTATCTCTCAGGTAGTAGGTCTGGAATATGATCCTACAAACTACCTGCTGATGCACGCCATGGGTCCGAACGTTGCAGGTGTAATCGGTTCAGCAGTGGCTGCCGGTATCTTGCTGGGATTCTTGATGTAAAAGACAAGTGCGTTGAATGGTATCTTTACCATTCAAAACATCCGCTATATTTTAGCGCTCCTTCGTCTGAAGGGGCGCTATTTTTATTCGTTAATCTATCTAAAAGAAACTACGAATATTTCGTAAAGTAAATCTTTTTAGTAACTTGCAGCCAATTAAGCAATACTTTAAAGATAAAAAGACTATGCGGAAACTCTTTATTCTACTCTTTTTCAGTGCCTCCTCATTGCTGATGGCACAAAATACCAACCCTATTCAGGAAGCAATGGCAAACTATGATTATGAGACGGCATTGACGCTTATAGATAAGGAAACGCCGACTATTCCCTTACTCTATCAAAAAGGGAAGGCTCTAAAAAGTCTTGGTAATAACAGGGAAGCACTTCAAGTATACGAGGAAGTCATATTGCAAGATTCTCTGAATCCACGAGCTTATATTGAAGCAGCAGAGTGCTGCAAGTCATTATTAAAAAACAAACAAGCATTGAAATATTACCAAAAGGCAGTGGACCTGAATCCGGATAATAAATATGCCCGTATTCAATACATTACTCTATTACTGAATCAGCGGAAATTCGATGAAGCATTGGGAGAGAGCAGTCTACTTACAGAAACAGATAGCTCGGCTGTTGCGTTACACCTACAAGCTCAAAGTTTTGAAGGGGTAGATGACATTTTAGCAGCATTAGGATGCTATGAAAACATACAGGAGAAATATCCCAACGATTTTCTGGCTGCTGCCAAAGCAGCAAGACTACACATCGAAGGAGCATTTTATAATTATGCTATCGAAGCTACCGAAAAATACCGCCAAATAGACAGTACAAACGTTGTTGTAAACCAACAAAATGCATTGGCATACTGCCTGATGAAAGATTATCAGACCGCAATACAGAGATACGAACAGTTACTAAGCCTAGGGGACAGTACATTTACCACCTGTTATTATTTAGGAGTCAGTTATTATGCAGTAGAAAAGTTTTATGAAGCACATGATATACTGGAAGTAGCTCGCCAATATGATAAGCGTAATGTGAATCTGCTATATTATTTAGGACGTTCCTGTTCCAAAACGTCATGGAAGGATCAAGGAGTTGCATATCTGGAAGAAGCTGTGGCATATGCTACCCCACCCGATAGCGCTATGGTACGCCTCTATGTCGGCCTCACAGACTGCTATAAAATGGCACTAATGCCTAAAGAGCAAATCAAAACGATGCAAGACAGATATGATAAATATGATATAGAAAATCATAAGCTCTTGTATGACATGGCATATGTTTACCAATATCAGTTGAAAGATAAAAAGAATACAGAACGTTGTCTGGAGGCTTTCCTTAAAACGCGTCCCAAAAACAGCAGTGAGCAACCCGAAACAGATGATAAAGGAAATGTAATATTAGGATTAAGTACTTATTATGGTGCGGCCGAAACTTGGCTGAAAGATCTTCGCGAGAAAAAGAAAGTGGATGACTTCTTTCAGGGGAAAGTGATGGCAGTACCAACAAATACGAAAAAGACAGAAACTTCCAGAGACACAGTAAAGAAGTGAAAACGTTTGCATAACATTATAAAGTATATAATAGCGGAGTAGCGGCAGCTTTCTCCGCTATTTGCTTATATTAGCACCAAAATACGGATATAATAACGAAAAGCTAATATCATGAAAAAATTATTCCTTATCCTGGGAACGTTTTTACTTTCCCTTAGTACTTATGCAGCTATGAACGTAAACAAAATCGACCCTCCGTTTTGGTACGCTGGAATGCGAAATCCCGAACTCCAACTTATGGTCTACGGTGAAGACATCGGTAACTCTTCCGTTACTGTCAACTATCCCGGCGTTTCTTTGAGCAGCACTGTCAAGCTGGAAAGCCCGAACTACCTGATTGTCTACCTGAGACTGGAGAAAGATGTGAAACCCGGTAAAGTAGCTCTCACTTTTGCACAAGGCAAAAAGAAAATCGTCAAAGAGTATGAACTGAAAGCACGCGGCAAGAAAAGCTGTGAACATACAGGTTTTGATGCTTCCGACGCCCTCTACCTGTTGATGCCCGACCGTTTCGCAAACGGCAACCCGGACAATGACCAAATCCCCGGCATGGCCGAATACAAAGTAGACCGCAATGATCCAAACGCCCGCCATGGTGGTGACCTTGCAGGTATTGAGCAAAATCTGGATTACTTCTCCGACCTGGGTGTAACTGCCCTTTGGTTCACTCCGGTACTGGAAAACAATATGACTGGTGGTTCGTACCACGGCTATGCTACTACCGATTACTATAAAGTTGATCCACGTTTCGGTACCAATGAAGAGTATCAGCAACTGATATCCAAATGCCACGACCGCGGTATCAAGATTGTAATGGATATGATCTTCAACCACTGCGGTGTAGAGCATCCATGGATTAAAGATATGCCATCTAAAGACTGGTTCAACAATCCCGATCATGAAAAGAACTTCGTGCAGACTTCTTTCAAACTGACTCCGCACGTTGATCCTTATACTTCACAATACGATTTCGATCAGATGAACGACGGTTGGTTTGTTACCGCTATGCCGGACCTTAACCAAAAGAATCCGCACGTATATCGCTACCTTGTACAGAACAGCTTCTGGTGGATTGAGTACGCCAATATCGACGGTATCCGCATGGACACTTATCCGTATGCCGACTATGACGCCATGAGCAACTGGATGAAAGAGCTGAACGAAGAATACCCCAACTACAACACCGTAGGCGAAACCTGGGTTACCGAACCGGCTTATACAGCCTGGTGGCAAATGGATTCCAAACTCTCTGCCCCGAAGAACAGCAACCTGAAAACCGTTATGGACTTTAGCTTCTTCGATAAAATCAACACTGCCAAGAACGAGCAGACCGAAACATGGTTCAAAGGTCTGGATCGCGTATACAATAACTTCGTATACGACTTCCTCTACCCCAACCCGGCTTCCGTACTGGCATTTATCGAAAACCATGATACCGACCGCTTCCTGGGTGAAGGCAACAATCTGCCAATGCTGAAACAAGCTTCTACCCTGCTACTTACCACCCGCCGTATTCCGCAACTCTACTATGGTACGGAAATCATGATGAACGGTGTGAAGAGCAAGAGTGACGGATACGTTCGTAAGGACTTCCCCGGTGGATGGACTGGCGATACAGAAACTGCACTGACAGCCGCAGGACGCAGCAAGATACAGAACGAGTGTTATAACTTCTACAAGACCTTATTGAACTGGCGTAAAGGAAACGATGTTATTGCCAAAGGTAACATGGTGCAATTCATGGTACAGAATGGTGTTTATGCCTATGCCCGCCAGCACGAAGGTAAAACCGTATTCGTAATGTTGAATGGTACAGATGCCGAAACTACTGTTCCTTTGAAATTCTACAAAGAAATATTGAAAGATTCCAAACAAGGAAAAGATATTCTCAGCGGAAAGACAGTTACATTCGGTGAATCACTGACAATGGGACCAAGAGAATCATTGGTTATCGAATTATAAATCGTATTTCAATTATAACAGAAGGGTATAGAAATTAGCTTTCTATGCCCTTTCTTTATTCATAAAAGTATATTCTCTAATCTTTCTTCCAAATCTCCCCTCACAAATATTAGTCAAACATTTGACTAATTTCGATAAAAAGCTCTACCTTTGCACCCGAAAAATAAAAAGCAACGTAGCAATGGAGAATTACAATTCATCCCGAGGGCTAATCTTACAAATACTGAAGACCCGCATGGCATTCCGCCAAGCTCTGCAACGCGTATTGAAACGCAATAACATAGATATCACCTTTGAAATGTTACAAGTACTGAGTTCCCTGTGGCAGGAGCAAGGAATCAGCCAGCAGGCATTAGCCGAAAAGACAGCCAAAGACAAAGCCTGCATGACTAATCTGATGGCAAACCTCGAAAAGAAAGGCTGGATCATGCGCCAGGAAGACCCCAACGATCGCCGTAACCGACTTGTGTACCTCACTCCCGCAGGAGAAGAGATATCCGACCGTGTACGCCCTCTCATCAAGGATTTTTATACCCAGACGGGCCAACTGATGGGAATAGAGAACCTAAACGCATGTTCCAATCAACTAGAGACACTCTATGAGATATTCAACCAGTTCTAATTTTCTTCGCCTCTTGCTCATTCACATACTTGCTGTAGCTCCGCTGTGGCTAACCGCTCAGGAGAATGCGCATCTATTATCCGTAGACGAACTTTTCCGTCTGGGCACAGAAAACAGTCTTCAACTTAAAAAGAGCAAACTACAAGAGGTTATTTATAACGACCAAAAGAAGTCTGCATACACAGACCGATTGCCAGATATCCAAGTAGGTGCCAGCGCCGGAATCATAGGCCAGCCCGTCATCTTTCAGCGGGGACTTTCACATCCCGTGCGCCCCGAAACGCCGGACTGGTCACAAAACTATAACATCAACCTGACGCAACCCCTCTACCAGGGAGGAAAAATACAAGCCAAAATACATCAGGCCGAACTTAAAAAGCAAATAGCCGCCCTGAACAGTGCCGACAACGAAGCCGAAATCAAGCTGATACTGCTGCAACAGTACATGACGCTTTTCAGTTACTACAAGCAGCGGGAAGTGCTGGCACGCAACATCGAAGAGTCCGAACACCGACTGAAAGATATCCGCCGGATGAAAAAAGAAGGCATAGTCACCCGCAATGATGAAATCCGCAGTGAACTGCAACTGACCGTTGCCCGTACGCAGGCCATTTACACTTACTATGAATTACAGCGAACCTGTGGCATGCTTTAATGCTTCATTTTTTAATTATTAATTTACAATTGTAGTCTATGTCCGAATTACAAAAGAAACATAAGCAACTGAAGAGATTAAGAATAAGGAATATCACCCTCAATACGGTATGTATCCTCCTTGCACTAGCGGGAATTTCATGGACGATCAATTACTTCTGGAAATACGTTCATTACGAAATCACCAATGATGCCGTAGTAGACCAGTATATAGCTCCGCTCAATATCCGCGCTTCGGGTTATATCAAGGAAGTCCGCTTCACGGAGCACCAACCTGTACATGCCGGAGACACCCTTCTCATTCTTGACAACCGGGAATATCTCATCAAAGTAAAGGATGCGGAAGCTGCCCTGATGGATGCGAAAGGTGCAAAAGACGTATTAAGCTCCGGCATTCAGACCTCGCAAGTAAATGTAGCCATTCAGGAAGCCAACATTGCAGAAACCAAGGCCAAGCTCTGGCAGCAGGAACAGGACTATCGCCGCTATGCCAACCTGCTTGCCGAAGAATCCGTCAGCCAGCAACAGTATGAACAGGTAAAAACCGCCTACGAAGCAACGAAAGCACGCTATCAGGCCCTGCTGCAACAAAAGGAAGCGGCAAAATCCCAATACTCCGAAACAAGCAAGAAATCCACTGGCATCAAGGCGAATATCCTCCGCAAAGAAGCAGATCTGGATATGGCAAAATTGAATCTCTCTTATACGATAGTCACCGCTCCTTACGATGGATATATGGGGCACCGTACCCTCGAACCGGGACAATTCGTACAAGCTGGGCAAACCATCTCCTATCTTATACGGGGCAACGACAAATGGATCACCGCCAACTACAAAGAAACGCAGATTTCCCACATCTACATCGGGCAGAAAGTACGCATCAAGGTCGATGCTTTCCGCGGGCATATCTTTCACGGCACAGTTACCGCCATATCCGAAGCAACCGGTTCCAAGTACGCCCTGGTTCCGACTGATAACTCCGCCGGCAACTTCGTCAAAGTACAGCAACGCATTCCCGTTCGCATCGAGCTGGACGACGCCAGCCCCGAAGAGATGAAAAGCCTCCGCGCAGGCATGATGGTAGAAACCGAAGCACTGAGAAAATAAGGAAGTCCGCTGATGGTAAAACTGAACCTTCCACTCCGTCCCTGGGTACCGCAATGGCTGGGTATTGTCACTATGTTCGTGCTGATGTTCCCTATCATTATGCTCAACGGAACCTATACGGGAAGCATGCTGGAAGTCAGCAGTACCCTCGGAATACTCAGCGAAGACATCACAATGGGGTATTATGCGGCAGCGGCAGGTATGGCGGTAGCTTATCCCATCATTCCTAAGATTCGTGCGATTGCCACTCCTAAGACGATGCTGCTTACCGATCTGATCCTGCAAATCTTTCTCAGCTACGTCTGCGCCCAGGTTGGCAATATGGACATCACCATTATATGCAGCTTCTTCATCGGCTTCCTGAAAGCCTTCATCATGTTAGAGTTTATTATTCAGGTACGCCCGTTCTTTAGTCCGAAGAATGTGCGTAGCGAGTTCTACGCCTACTTCTACCCCATCGTATTCTCCGGCGGACAAATATCCATGGCGCTGACATCACAATTGGCCTATTACTATCAGTGGCAATACATGTATTACTTTACAATCCTCCTGATGCTGATTGCCATTATCTTTATCCTGTTGTTTTTCCGGTATGCCAAGCGCCCCATGCGCATCCCTTACAAAGAAATCGACGGAAGAAGCATGTTTATCATAGCCGCTACATTGCTTTTCAGCATTTACATATTTACCTACGGAAAGACATTAGATTGGTTCTCCTCTCCCAAAATACGGATTTATACGATTGCCATCCCCATACTGATTTACCTTTTTATCCACCGGCAACGGACACAGGAGAAGCCATACGTCAGTCTGAAACCACTCCATCACCATAAATCCATCATCGGATACACTTTCATGGTACTGGTCATGTTTTTCAGTGCCAGCAGTTCCCTGATTACCAATTACCTGAACAGCATTATCCGCGTAGACAGCGTGCATGCCAATTCGCTCAGCCTGGTGCTTATACCGGGATTCATTGTGGGAGCCATTATATGTTTCTGGTGGTTCAGATGGCAGCGATGGCGGTTCCGCTATCTCATTTCCGGAGGAATGTTCTGCTACGTCATCTATCTGGTCATCCTCTACTTCGGCATCACGCCCTACTCCACTTACGAAATGCTTTACTTTCCTGTTTTCCTCCGCGGACTGGGGATGATGACTCTTTTCATAGCCTTCGGTGTATATGTAGTAGAAGATTTGGACCCTAAGCTCATGCTGTCTAACGCTTTCTTTCTGATATCCCTTCGCTCTGTACTGGCTCCGGCAATATCCGCTTCGTTTTTCAGTAACCTGCTCTATTACTTACAAATTAAGGGGATGAATACCCTTTCCGAACACATGACGCTCACTAATCCACTGGCTTCCTCCCGCTATGCGCAAGCCATGAACAGTGCCTTGGCGCAGGGACATGGATACGATGAAGCCAGCCAGTTAGCCGCCAATAACTTTTATTCCACGCTTCAGCAACAGAGTCTGCTACTGGGCATCAAGACTGTAATCGGCTATCTGCTGATTGCCGCATTGGTTATCGCAGTGGTTTCCGCTTTCATCCCTTTCCATAAGACTCTGAAAGTGGCTGTGGTGAAGACGGGAGACGATATGGTATAAAGATTATAGTGGCCTCATAAGCATAAATTAAGATTTATATCAAGCCTTTGGCTAAGTTCAATCGAATCAGGGTAAAGGTTTTAAGAGATAATTGGAGACCTTTCTCAAAGATTTAGTATTTTTGGCAGCTGTAATAAACCGTTAAACTATCGAAGCCTGCATATTACTATCGTAGAGAATAGTAATTGCGCTACATACAGAAATTGCTGAGGCAAAAAGTAAATTAACAAAATGCTTCATTATCACGAAAGTAAAGCTATAAAATAATCAATTTGAATACCTGTTATGACTACAGAAAATAAAATAAAGTATTTTGAAAATCGAGAAGATTGGAGAAAGTGGTTAATGGACAACTTTGAAACCTCCTGTGAAATATGGTTTGTATTTCCCTATAAGTCATCAGGTAAAAAAGGTATTTTATACAATGATGCTGTTGAAGAAGCCCTTTGCTTCGATTGGATTGACAGCACAACAAAACCACTTGACAAAGATCATAAAATTCAGCGTTTCACACCCAGAAATCCTAAAAGTACTTACTCACAAGCCAACAAAGAAAGACTTAAATGACTATTGGAAAATAAAATGATACACCCAAAATTTGAAGATAAAACGCGAAGCATTTTATCTGAGCCTTTCATTTTTCCCAATGATATAATTGATAAATTGAAAGAAGATGAAACGGTATGGAAAAACTATCAGCCATTTTCCGAAGCATATAAACGAATCCGAATAGCGTACATCGAAGCCGCAAGAAAACGTCCTGAAGAATTTGAGAAGCGGTTAAATAACTTCATTAGCAAAACAAAAGAAAACAAAACGATTATAGGATTTGGCGGAATTGAAAAATACTATTAATCAAAAGATTAGCATCATAAATAGAAAAACGATTTAAAATGAGGGCCGAAACACTTGACTTCACCTTTCTGACATAGAAAAGGCTGCCCTTTTTCAAGAGCAGCCTTCTATTCAGTCTAAAATTCCGTGGATTATTCAGCCAATTTACCGTCTGAACCAAGCACGTTGATGATCTTATGCATGTACATCTTTTCCATGTTGTCACGAGCCGGGCCAAGATACTTACGCGGGTCAAACTCAGCCGGTTTTTCTGCGAATACCTTACGGATAGCAGCAGTCATAGCCAGACGAGAGTCTGAGTCGATGTTGATCTTGCAAACTGCAGACTTAGCAGCCTTACGCAGTTCTTCTTCAGGAATACCGATAGCAGCTTCCAGCTTGCCACCAAACTTGTTGATAGTTTCAACTTCTTCCTGAGGAACTGAAGAAGATCCGTGCAATACGATGGGGAATCCCGGAAGTTTCTCCATTACAGCGTCCAATACTTCGAATGCCAAAGGAGGAGGTACCAAACGACCAGTCTTCGGATCTACGTGGCATTGTTCGGGTTTGAACTTGTATGCACCGTGAGAAGTACCGATAGAAATAGCCAAAGAGTCACAACCTGTGCGAGTAGCAAAGTCGATTACTTCTTCAGGGTCAGTATAAGTATGATGTTCAGCAGAAACTTCGTCTTCTACACCAGCCAATACACCAAGTTCGCCTTCTACAGTTACATCAAATTGATGAGCGTAGTCAACTACCTTCTTCGTCAAAGCAACGTTTTCTTCGTAAGGTAGGTGAGAACCGTCGATCATAACTGAAGAGAAACCCATATCGATACAAGACTTGCAAGTTTCGAATGTATCTCCGTGGTCGAGGTGAAGAACGATTTCAGGGTGTTTGCAACCCAGTTCCTTTGCATATTCTACAGCACCTTCTGCCATGTAACGCAACAATGTCTGGTTAGCATATTGACGGGCACCTTTAGATACTTGGAGGATTACCGGAGATTTGGTTTCAACAGCAGCCTTTACAATAGCCTGCAACTGTTCCATATTATTAAAGTTGAAAGCCGGGATAGCATATCCACCTTTAATAGCTTTCGCAAACATTTCTCTTGTGTTTACGAGCCCTAAATCTTTGTAATTAATCATTTTGTTTAAAGTTTATTGTTAGTGAATAAAAATTCTACGCAAAAGTAAGCATTATCCTTTAAATGGAAGAACAGGTTGGGAATAAATTATCGTATTATCCCCATTGAAACAATTCCATTTTAAAGCTATTGGATGATTTTAACAGAATATTGTAATCTCTATGTTACAAACTCTTTTCATCTGTAGCCTTCATCAGCCTCTTCTGCATACCTTTATATAGATAACAAAAAAAACGGAAAGCAAGTTTAGCTTCCCGGTCTTCGTTTACACATTATTATATATTACTTTTTCAAATAAATGATAGTGGGTAAATGGTCGCTGTAGCCATTCAACCAAACACGTCCGCCGTGCGTGCGCAAGGGAGAGCCTTTGTACTTGCCATCCTGCTGAAAAAGGTATTCACGGATAAAGACTTCATTATGATCGTACTTCAAACCTTTCTTGGCTTTCAGCAAAGGACGAGAGACCACAATCTGGTCGAACAAGTTCCACTTGCCACGATAGAGCAATGTTCCCACACCTTTATCTTCAAGGGTTTCCCACCAGGGATTATAGAATTCGCCTTTTTTCACCTGCTTCGCATACTTGCGTGCACCCAGTGTCACCATGCTTTCGTCCATGGGATCGTCATTCATATCCCCCATGACTATCAGCTTCAGTTTCTTGTCCGTACGCATCAGGGAATCTGCCAATGCCCGTACCTGCTTGGCTGCATGTACACGCACCGGAGACTTAGCTCCACGGGAAGGCCAGTGATTGACGATGAAACAAACGCGTTCGCCTGCCATCTGTCCGTCTACAATAAGGAAGCCACGCGTCAGGTGCACAGTGTCTCCCTCAAAAGGAGTGGAAAGCACCAGTTTGGAATTGGTAACAGTGAATTGTTCCGGATCATAAAGCAAAGCGCAATCAATGCCCCGTTTATCCGGACCTTCGTAATGCACGAATTTATAGTTGGATATAGCCGGCTGGCTTACCAAATCTGTCAGTACCCGGTTGTTTTCAGCTTCGGCTACACCGATAACGGCGGGTCCTCCCGGTACGCGATCGCGCGACACTTCACTCAGGACTTTGGCAAGGTTCTTCAACTTGGCCTCATACTTCTCAGCCGTCCATACATAACTGCCGGAAGGCAAAAATTCAAGGTCGTTCTTACCTGCATCATGAATCGTATCAAACAGGTTCTCAAGATTATAAAACGCAACACTATACAGATCCCGCTCGTTCTGCTGGGCATCTGCTGTAGTGACGCAGAGCCATAGGGAAATTAAGAAAAGTAGCTTCTTCATGCTGAATATAAATTAAAATACCATGCAAAAATCTGAAATAAAAAGCGATAAACCTATTTTTTGAGGGAACTTTTTTCTAATTCAGAGAAATGCACTGCCTTTAAACAAAGGTAGACTGCACCTTAAGCAAAAATAAATCTGAATTTATTTTGTATTATCTGCGACTTGCACTATCTTTGCGCTCTGAAAAATAAGACCATTACACTATTTATTACCAAAATAGTAACCGAATATAATAATTAAAAAAACAAATATTGAAATGAAAAAAGGTATTCATCCTGAAAATTACCGTCCGGTAGTATTCAAAGATATGTCTAATGGTGACATGTTCTTGTCTCGTTCAACCGTAAATACGAAAGAAACCATCGAGTTTGAAGGTGAAACTTATCCGTTAGTAAAGATGGAAATCTCTAACACTTCTCACCCGTTCTATACTGGTAAATCTACATTGGTGGATACAGCTGGTCGCGTTGATAAGTTCATGAGCCGCTACGGTGACCGTAAAAAGAAATAATTCTGCTTCATGAAAGCAAAAAAAAGGGAGATTTTGAAAAAAGTCTCCCTTTTTTATATACGTACATACACAAATACTGGCAAATTTCTCTATATTTGTATCTCAAAAAAGATTTCCAAAATAGCAGGACAATACTTTGCAATGAGAAACGGTCTGTATCTGATAATGATACTCTGTACTTTTTTGCTTTCAACACAAACAAAAGCACAGAAAGAAGTGAAATTCAATAAGGATTCCATCCCTCCTGCTTTCTCTAAATTAAAAACCTATTATAACCAGCCGGAAGTATATCTTTCTCACTGGGAAAAGATAAAGAAAGATATCGACAATAAAAAAGGAGATAAGACAACCGATCTATTCTATCTATATAAGGACAGAAATTATTTTCACTATAACCATGGTGACCTAGACAGCTTAAAGAAATACACTCCTATTATAAAAGATTTATCTCTCCGTCTCCATAACAAAGCAGAATACTATAAGAATTGGAGCTTCTTATGTGAACAAATCATATACTCCAATGCCTCCAAAGAGGATATGGAAGAAATGGATAAGATGTACAATGATGCATTAAAAAGGAAAAGTGAAATAGGACTAGCATTTAGCCTGAATGAAATAGCCAACTTTTATGGAGCAAATAAAAATTATGCCAAAGCCTTACCATATATTACACAAGCCATGCAATTGTTTGAGAAATTGAAATTCTGGGATGAATATACTCCATTATGCTCCAATTACATTGTAATTTTAACGAGCACAAATAAATATCAGGAAGCTCAAAATGCATTTTATCATTTAGACTCATTAGCTAACTTGTCACTTACCAGTCCCAGTGTCAATATGAGCATAGCCCGCATCTTAATGATAAAAGACATGGCCTCAGTGGTATTCACCGAGCCACAGGATACCGTTATCTTGCGAAAGTATCTGGCCGACATAGAGGATTTATACCGAAAATCACCACACGAGAACCGCATTTACTTATATAATACAAAAGAGAAATATGCCAAATTAAAAGGTGATATTGACACACTACTTGCCTATCAGGATTCCTCTGCAGAACATTACCGGAAATCCCGCAATGTGATAAACCTTAAAAGGATGTATAATAATAAAGCCTCTGCTTTGCACCGGGCTCACAGATATGACGAAGCTTATCTTATGCTACGCAAATACGTATCTCTAAGTGACTCATTGTATAAGAATGATACCCAGAAACAGCTTAATGAGTTATCCACCCGCTATAATATGAATAAGCTGGAACTTGAAGCCAAAAACATAAGTTTGAAAGCCCGTAATATACAGTTCCTTTATGCTTGTGCCTTGATTGTTGTATTGATAACCACTTTAATCATCGGCATCCAGTTCTATCGCCATAAATTGAAAAACAACCGCTTACTGAGAAAACAAGCCCAAGAACTGCAGCAGGCCAATGAAAAGGCACAACAGGCACAAATCATGAAGACAGCCTTCATCCAGAATATGAACCATGAAGTACGGACACCGCTGAATGCCATTGTAGGCTTCTCCGAATGTCTGGCAGAAATACCTCTGAGCAAGGCAGAAACCAAAGAAATCAGTGCCACCATAAAAAAGAATAGCGATAATCTGCTGAAAATCATCAGCGACATGATTTCTATTGCCAATATTGACAGTGGAGACCAAACATTAACTTATCAGGAGATTCCGGTGAACGAGCTTGTAAATAAATTACTTCAGGAGATGAAGGAATATGCCCAAGCAAAAGTAAAATTTTACTACACCCCATGCCAGACAGACTATATACTTTCGTCTAATGAGGATATCGTACATCAGATACTTATCAATCTGCTACATAATGCACTAAAATTCACTTCAAGTGGCGAAGTAGAGTTGAGTTATGAGGTAGACAACAAAAACTACAAATTATACTTCCACGTACGAGACACCGGCATTGGCGTGAAAAGCGAACTAAAAGAAAAAATATTCTCACGATTCTATAAAGTGGATTCTTTTGTACCCGGCGCCGGATTAGGATTATCCCTATGCCGGATTCTCGCAGAGCGCATAGAAGCACGGGTATATTTAGACGATACCTACCAGAACGGATGTTTATTCACCTTCGAACACCCATTAAAGTAAAATATAGGAATGGAATAGGAAATTCCCTACCTTTTTGTAGGGAAAAGAATAGGGAAGGGAGAAAACTCTTTCCTATTTTTGTATCAGCAATTTTGATAATAAGTCAATAGTACGAACCATAAACGGATCCATATGAAACGTCTTATCACTTTCGTTATCCTCGCCGTCCTCCTCTCCACGGCAGGATTTGCTGCCAGACAGAAAGACTTGAGCGGCCCGATTGCCATAAAAGGCGAACTACAAGAACAGTATGAGGATTTTCCTGCCGGCACTCCCGTAGTGATCCGCAAGGTAGTGAAAATGAAATCGGCAGACCAGGCAGGTCCCAACATTTTCTATGCAACCGAAATCAACGGTATACAATTTGCAATACCTTCTTCTGCTCTGAAAACCATTAAACTCTCACCTCCCGAAACCAATCAGGAGTTTTGGCAGCAAACTTATCTGAAACAACATCTGTATGAGTATTTCGGCGAACGCGGATATAACTCTAAGTTGCGCAAGGAAGTGGACGAAGAATGTCGGGATTACCTGTACAAGCTGGAAGAGATCGGTTATGAGGATGATTTCATCACTTCATATGTACAGAATATCTTTGCTAAACTGACTGCCACCGGTATAGATTCCAACCGCAGCGAACGGTTGAATGTACGCGTCATCCAGTCGCCCGAACCGGATGCTTACATGCTGCCCAACGGCACAATGCTGATTAGTACCGGTCTGCTTTGCACACTTGATTCGGAAGATGAACTTGCCGCCATTATTGCCAATGAGATGTCTCATTTTGTGCTGGACCATCAGGTTAATAACATCTACCGTGCTGAACGCCGTGCCAAGCGGGCAGCTTTTTTGGGAACGGTTCTTGCCGTCACTGCCGAAGTAGCCCTGGAAGTGGCATACTGGGATGACGATGATACAGCTTTAGGTGTAGGCGCTGTTGCCAGCATCGGAAGCGTTGCCGCCCTGCTGAATGTAAATGTAGTGAATCGCCTGGGAATGAATTACAAGAATAACCAGGAATACGCAGCCGACCGGGTTGCACGTGAGTTATTGGAATTCAAAGGGATGAATCCCGATGGATTGGCGTCTGCACTTTCCAAAGTCATCGGATACTATAATATACAGCAACGCGGTCATAAGTTGCTTCGCTACGGCAACATCGACAACCTGAAAAAGCGAATAGACAAAGCCGGTGAGGCAGAAAATCAAATCAGTCATCCTTATCTCAAAGCAACATCGGATGTAGTGACTTTCAACGCAGCCATGAATATGGCAGACCAACGGTATGAAGAAGCCGGAAGATTAATACAGAAGAATATCAATAATAATCTGGCCACCGACCATGATTACGTTATCTTAGCAAAATCACAGATGGCGCTTTACAACACAGAAGAGGTAAACGAAGAATGTGCCACCCTGCTTTGGAAAGCCAAAGAACTAGCAGGAGACAGTCCAAATCTTGACATATATAAACAGGAGATTCTATTGCTAATGCGCATGAATAAACAGGCTAAAGCCGCCAGCACATTGAAGGAATATCTGGGATTACTTTCCCGGTATCAGGAACAAGGGATGCAAGGAGAAGAGGAAGAATGGACAAGCAAAGAAATAGCCTGGGCCAATCAATTATTAGATAAGATCAACAGATTATAAAGGAAAGAGTATTATAAAGTCTTTTTCACCACAGATTACACGGATTTACACAGATTAAATTATCAATATAAATATCTGTGTAAATCCGTGTAATCTGTGGTGAAAAAGACTCCTCTTATTTACGGAATGCCGGACGAACCACTACCGCTTTCAGTTTGCGTCCACGCATATCAATGCAAATCTCCGTACCGACCTTACTATATTCCGGTTTTACATAGCCCATACCGATACCAATCTTACGAGTAGGCGACATAGTGCCTGAAGTTACTACTCCGATAGCTTCACCCTCTGTATTGAACAATTCATATCCATGACGGGGAATTCCACGCTCCACCATTTCAAAACCGACCAACTTACGGACAGTACCTTCCGCTTTCTGCTTTTCAAGCATCGGGCGATTGATAAAGTTCTTACCTTCAGCAAACTTGGTAATCCACCCCAAACCGGCTTCAATAGGTGATGTCGTATCATCCAGATCATTGCCATACAGGCAGAAGCCCATTTCCAGACGAAGCGTATCGCGTGCACCCAAGCCAATCGGCTTGATACCAAATTCTTCACCTGCCTCAAACACGGCATTCCAAATCTTCATGGCAGCTTCGGGATAGAAGTAAAGCTCAAAACCTCCTGCACCGGTATAGCCGGTATTGGAAATAATCACATCTTTCTCACCGGCAAACTCACCATGCGTAAAGGTGTAATACGGCAGTTCCGACAAGTTTATGCTCGTCAGTTTCTGCAAAGCAAGAATGGCTTTCGGTCCCTGTACGGCAAGTTGAGCCATGTGGTCGGAAGCATTTTCCAATTCGGCACCTTCGGTATTGTGCGAAACACACCAGTTCCAGTCTTTTTCTATATTCGAAGCATTCACTACCAGCAGATATTTCTCCGACTCATAATGATAAACCAGCAAGTCATCTACAATACCGCCTTCTTCGTTGGGAAAACAAGTATATTGCACCTTGCCTGGAGTCAGGGCAGCCACATTATTGGAAGTCACTTTCTGAAGAAAAGCCAACGCATTGGGGCCTTTCACCCAGAATTCTCCCATGTGGGAAACGTCGAATACACCCACAGCATTACAAACGGTGAGGTGTTCATCAATGATACCGGAATATTCTATCGGCATATTATATCCCGCAAACTCATGCATCTTAGCACCCAGCGAGATATGTTTTTCTGTAAACGGAGTGGTTTTCATGTCTTAAGGTATTAAATTATTTTTTTGCAACAAGTTCGGCAATCTTCACGATGACCTTCATCGCTTTCTCCATATTCTGGATAGGAGCGAATTCATATCGTCCATGGAAATTCAGGCCACCTGCAAAGATATTGGGGCAAGGTAAACCTTTGAAAGAAAGTTGTGCGCCATCCGTACCACCACGGATAGGTTTCACATTCGGTTTCACACCTACAGCCTCCATTGCGGCAAAAGCCGTATCAATGATATGCATTAACGGTTCAATCTTCTCACGCATATTATAGTATTGGTCACGGAGTTCAAGCGTTGCCGTACCTTCACCATATTCGGCATTGATTTCACTGACAAAGCGTTCTATTTTCTTCTTGCGGCTCTCAAAACGGGCACGATCATGATCACGGATAATATAAGCCACTGTGGTCTGCTCTACATCACCGTTGAAACTGATGAGATGGTAGAAGCCTTCGTAACCTTCGGTATGTTCGGGCGTTTCATGAGCAGGCAACATGGCACAGAAACGGTTGGCTACACGAATTGAATTAATCATCTTATTTTTGGCATAACCCGGATGCACATTGCGACCTTTGAAGGTGATTTTAGCAGATGCCGCATTGAAGTTTTCAAACTCCAACTCTCCTACTTCACCGCCATCCATTGTGTAAGCCCAGTCGCAACCGAACTTCTCAACATCAAATTTATGTGCGCCCAATCCTATTTCCTCATCCGGATTGAAACCAATACGAATCTTGCCATGCTTGATTTCAGGATGCTCTTTCAGGTACACTATCGCAGAAACGATTTCGGCAATACCTGCTTTATCATCTGCGCCCAACAATGTCTTGCCATTGGTAACGATCAGGTCTTCACCTTTATGATCCAGCAGCTCGGGGAACTGAGACGGAGAAAGAACTACATTCTCTTCTGCACAAAGCACGATATCCGAACCGTCATAGTTTTGAACAATGCGGGGAGATACATCTTTGCCACTCATATCGGGACTGGTGTCCATGTGGGCGATAAAACCAATAGTAGGTACCGGCTTATCGATATTTGCCGGAAGTGTGGCAAACAAATAGCCATGCTCATCCAGCGTTATGTCTTCCAAACCTAAAGACTCTAATTCTTCTTTCAGATATTTGGCAAATACCATTTGCCCTGGAGTACTTGGAGTCACCTCTGTCTCTTCACTGGACTGGGTGTCGAAGCTTACATACTTCAAAAAACGTTCTACTAAAGCCATATTATTTATTATTTATGATTTATGATCGAGAACATGAACTACCAATTATCTATCAACAGTAGTCAATAGTTCTGCCGTAAAGGTAGAAAAAGGGGCGTGAACTGCCAAGTAATTCACGCCCCTTTTTACAAAATGTTAGTATTTGGAGTTACTCAAAAGCAACTGCTACCATCAAAACAATGTGTACAAACCTTACATTTCGGCAATCCGATGGACTCGATGAGAGTTTCCAGGGTATTAAACTTCAAAGTTGTAAGGCCAAAACGCTCGGCAATAATGCTGACCATCTTCTCATATTCCGGAGAACCGGTAGTGGCATATTTCTCCAGATTCTTATCTGCATCTCCTTCCAGTTCTGCAATAATACGGCGTGTAATCAATTCCAACGGACTCTTGGAAGCCGTGAAGCCTACAAACGGACAAGCATAAATCAACGGTGGACAAGCAATGCGGATATGTACTTCTTTGGCACCATATTCATACAATACCTTCACATTATCCCGTAATTGCGTACCCCGTACTATGGAGTCATCACAGAACAATAAGCGCTTACCTTCCAGCATGGCACGGTTCGGTATCAGCTTCATCTTCGCCACCAATGAGCGCATCTCCTGCTTACTGGGAGTGAAACTGCGCGGCCATGTCGGTGTATATTTAGAAATGGCACGATGATAAGGAACTCCTTTCCCTTCGGCATAACCCAAAGCCATACCTACACCGGAATCAGGAATACCGCAAGCACAATCTACTTCAGAATCATCGCTCTGTCCCATCTTCAAACCACTGGTAAAACGTACTTCCTCTACATTGCGACCTTCATAGCAAGAAGTAGGAAAACCGTAATATACCCACAGGAAAGAACAAATCTGCATCTTTTCCTCCGGCTTCCGAAGTTGTTCCACTCCATCGGCAGTCATGCGAACAATCTCTCCCGGACCGAGATAGCGGTCTATTTCATAATCCAGATTCGGGAAACTGCTTGACTCACTGGTTGCAGCGTATGCCCCTTCTTTCCGGCCGATTACAATCGGAGTGCGTCCCCACTTGTCACGAGCCGCAATGATACTGCCATCTTCCGATAACAGCAGCATAGAGCAAGAGCCTTTGACACGGCGGTAAACATTTTCTATACCTTCCACAAAAGTTTTTCCTTGTATGATGAGTAGTGAGATAAGCTCAGTTTGATTGGTATTGCCTGAACTCAGTTCGGCGAAGTGCATATTTTGGGAAAGTAGTTCTGCTTCTATTTCTTCCAGATTCACAATTTTGGCTACTGTTACAATGGCGAAGCGTCCGAGGTGGGAGTTAATGATGATGGGTTGCGGGTCTGTGTCGCTGATGATTCCTATTCCGACATTTCCTTTAAACTTATCCAGTTCGTCTTCAAACTTGGTTCGGAAATAAGTGCTCTCCAAGTTATGAATAGATCGGGCAAACATGCCCTCTTCTGCATCATACGTGGCAAGTCCGCCCCGCTTAGTTCCTAAATGTGAATTATAATCTGTACCGTAAAATAAATCCGTCACACAGCTCGCTTTGGAGACTGTCCCGAAAAATCCTCCCATAAATCCTATTATTTATTATTGATTTTAGTATTGACGGGCACAAAGGTACAAAGAAGTTTCTTCTCCACATTACTTTCCTACGAGACAAATTCTAAAAAAACTTATTTTTATGCAGGTTTCCGAACAGCAAAAGGAACGTTTTGTTTAATTCGCAGATAAAAGAAACCAAGTTGAAAAGAACAAAAAGGAGGCTGAACTCAAAAAAACTATTTTGAGACAGCCCCCAACCTAATGCCTGATAAGAACTTCTTTCTACCCTAATTTTAAGGATTTTCTCAATCCGAAACTATTTCTTATCTCCATTTTTTCACAGCCTTCTTATCTGCCGGAGTAGCTTCAATCAAACTAAGAGCGAAACCACCGCTACGTGCCAGTTTCACAGACATCTTAGTCTTATTGGTTACAATACCTTTCTTTATCTGATAAGAGGTTGGATTCTCTTTGTAATCGGCATCCTTACCATCTGCATAGAGAGTAGCAACATATTGCTTACCCGGTTCCAGGAAGTCCAAAGTAAAGCTGGAAGTACGTGCATTTTCATCAGTGATGCCACCTACAAACCAGTTGCTCGTGCCTTTAGCCTTGCGGGCTGCCGTAATATAATCACCCGGTTCCGCTTCCAAATATTTACTATCATCCCAATCCACAGCTACATCTTTGATGAACTGGAAAGCATCCATATGCTTCTCATAATTCTCAACTAAATCGGCAACCATCTGCAACGGACTGTATAATGTTACATAAAGAGCCAACTGCTTACAGAGAGTAGTCTGTACCTGTCCATGAGGCAGGTCACCCATAAATTCCAATTTCGTATCAAAGATACCCGGAGTATAATCCATCGGACCGCCAATCAGACGATTAAACGGAAGTAAAGTAGTGTGGAACGGTTTACTGCCACCGAAAGCCTCATATTCCGTACCACGAGCAGACTCGTTACCAATCAGGTTAGGATAAGTACGGCAAAGTCCTGTAGGACGTACAGCTTCGTGAGCATTTACACAGATCTTATAATCAGCAGCTTTAGTCACAGCATAGAGATAGTGGTTGTTCATCCACTGACCATAATGATGTTCACCGCGAGGAATCATATTGCCTACATAGCCACTCTTTACTGCATTGTAACCGTTGTCTACCATAAACTGGTAAGCTTTATCAATATGACGTTCATAATTGCGTACGGAAGCAGAAGTTTCATGATGCATCATCAATTTCACACCTTTGCTCTTAGCATATTCGTTCAACATCTTTACATCAAAGTCAGGATACGGAGTTACAAAATCAAACACATAATCTTTGGAGTGACCGAACCAATCTTCCCATCCTTCGTTCCAACCTTCTACCAGTACTTGATCAAGTCCATTTTCAGCAGCAAAGTCTATATAACGTTTTACGTTCTCATTGGTAGCACCATGACGTCCGTTAGGTTTAGTTTTAGTATAATCCGTTTCACCCAATTTTACGGAAGGCAAATCATCGGTATAAGCCCAAGTGCTCTTACCGGCAATCATCTCCCACCACACACCTACATATTTCACCGGCTTAATCCAGGAAACATCTTCGTAGGCACAAGGCTCATTCAGATTCAGCGTCAGCTTAGAATTCAGGATATCACGAGCATCATCACTTACGATAACCGTACGCCATGGAGATTTGCAGGGAGCTTGCAGATATCCTTTATCCCCTTTTGCATCAGGAGTTAACCAAGATTCGAATACGAAGTTCTTATCATCCAGATTAAGATGCATACAAGAATAATCTACCAAGGCAGCCTCATGCAAGTTAATATAAAGGCCATCGGCAGTTTTCATCTGCAAGGAAGTTTGCACACCTGTAGGAGAGAAAGTAGTCTGTGAAGAGTTAGGAGTAATGGCACCTTTCATCAAACCACGGATTTCAGAAAGTTTAGATTCTGTATAATCATACTCCTGAGTATCATAATCACCCGGTATCCAGAAAGCTGTGTGGTCGCCTGCCATAGCAAACTGAGTATGCTCATCTTTAATAACAAAGTAATTCAGATTCTTAGATAAAGGAAATTCGTAACGGAAACCCAGCCCATCATCAAAAAGGCGGAAACGGATGATCATATTACGATCCTGAGCCTTCTGATTCAACGTCACAACCATTTCATTATAATGATTGCGGATTTGCTTCACTTCACCCCATACTGGCTCCCAAGTTTCATCAAAAGTAGAAGTCTTGGTGTCTGCCAGTGTAAATCCATTCATCAATCCCGGAGCATCTTTCAGCTCCAGACCGAGTTTAGAAGGTTTGATAACAGCTTTTCCTTTGTAGGAAAGTTCATAGATCGGTTCACCTTGTGCGTTTACTGAAAAGTTCAGTTGCAGTTGTCCGTTTGGAGAGGTAATGCTCTCAGCCATTGTCCAATTGCTCACAAATAAAAAGAGCAGAAGACAGAACAATTTAATTACTTTCATGTTTTTCATGATTTGAATTATTTTTAGAGAATTGTAATCGTGATGCAAATATAAGGATGAAAAGGAATGCGGACGAAGGAATAAAATGAAAATATAAATGAATTCCCGGCAAACGTTTGCATAAGGCATTAAAGGACTGAATCTTAAAGAAAAAGCCTCTTTCTGAAAATATAGATGAAATATAAATACTAACTTTGTCGCGATCTTAGAAATAGTCCCATAAATCAATATAGAAAATGACTAAAACATTCATATTTATCTTTTTAGGCGGAGGTCTTGGAAGTGTACTTCGATTCTCTGTACAACAAATGTTGCACGAACGGATTGTCCCCTACTCTTTTCCATGGGCGACATTCACAGTCAATATCCTCGGAAGTTTCCTTATCGGATTATTTTATGCGTGGTCGGCACGCTTCAATTTAGCAACAGAATACCGGGTACTGCTGACAACCGGTTTATGTGGAGGTTTCACCACATTCTCTACTTTTTCAAATGATGGAGTAATTCTATTGAAACAAGGATTATACGGACTATTCTTCACCTATTTTATATTAAGCATCACGTTAGGAGTAATAGCAGCTATAGCTGGAGGAGTTATCGGAGGAAAATAAGAATTCAGTAACCGGTATCACTCACAAAACATGAATCTTTTACTGAACAAAAGCCGATTGTCCCTTGTTCTCTATTTAAAATAATTACAAATAATATCATAGTTATGAAAATAGAAAAGATTATCGGACGTGAAATCCTCGATTCAAGAGGAAACCCTACAGTGGAAGTAGATGTAATGTTGGAATCAGGCTTTATGGGCCGTGCTTCCGTTCCTTCCGGAGCTTCTACCGGAGAACACGAGGCATTGGAACTCCGTGATGGCGACAAAGGACGTTATGGAGGTAAAGGTGTGTTGAAAGCCGTAGAAAATATCAATAACATCATCGCTCCTCAGTTAGTTGGAATGTCTGCCCTCGACCAGATGGGTATCGATCATGCCATGCTGGCACTGGATGGAACCAAAACGAAATCTAACCTGGGTGCCAATGCCATTCTCGGTGTATCTCTTGCCGTAGCCAAAGCAGCAGCTGCCTATCTCGATATACCTCTGTACCGCTACATCGGTGGCACTAATACATACGTAATGCCTGTGCCGATGATGAATATCATTAACGGTGGTTCACATAGTGACGCTCCTATTGCTTTCCAGGAGTTCATGATACGCCCTGTGGGTGCAACTTCTTTCCGTGAAGGTCTGCGCATGGGTGCTGAAGTATTCCACGCATTGAAGAAAGTATTAAAAGACCGAGGACTAAGTACTGCCGTAGGTGATGAAGGTGGTTTCGCTCCAAATCTGGAAGGTACGGAAGACGCTTTGAACAGCATTATCGCTGCCATTAAAGCAGCCGGATATGAACCGGGCAAAGACGTCATGATCGCCATGGACTGTGCTTCCTCCGAATTCTATAAAGATGGTATCTACGATTATACCAAATTCGAAGGTGCAAAAGGCAAGAAACGTACAGCCGATGAACAGATTGACTATCTGGAACAACTCATCAACCAATTCCCCATCGACTCTATCGAGGACGGTATGAGTGAAAATGACTGGGAAGGCTGGAAGAAACTTACCGACCGTATCGGTAACCGCTGCCAACTCGTAGGTGACGACCTCTTCGTTACTAACGTTGACTTCCTGGCTATGGGCATTGAAAAAGGTTGTGCAAACTCTATCCTGATCAAAGTGAATCAGATCGGCTCCCTGACCGAGACATTGAATGCCATTGAAATGGCTCATCGCCACGGATATACAACTGTAACCTCCCATCGTTCCGGCGAAACGGAAGATGCTACGATTGCCGACATTGCCGTTGCTACCAATAGCGGGCAAATTAAGACCGGTTCGTTGAGCCGTTCAGACCGTATGGCAAAATACAACCAGTTACTCCGCATTGAAGAAGAACTGGGTGCTAATGCTGTTTACGGCTACAAGCGCATCAAATAAATTGCAAGAGGGGCGAACCATCACGGTCTGCCCCTCTTCTTCTTTAACCTTAAAATCACCAATCAATCTACCACCTTAAAGAAAACTTCTTCTCCCGATTGGCTGTCTGTTGCCACCCAAAGTCCAAAGTCTCCGGGTTCCACAACTTTCACCATATCGATGTTCCAAAATGCAAGTTCACTAACGGGTAGTTCAAACGAAACATTCTTTTTCTCGCCCGGTTTCAAGGTTACCCGAGTAAAACGTTTCAGTTCTTTCACCGGACGAGTTACAGAACCAACCTTATCTTGTATATACAATTGAGCAACTTCCGTCCCCTTATATTTACCTGTATTTTCCAGATCAAATGTCACAGTCAATACATCATCTTTCTTCAATGACGCTGATGAAAGTTTGACATTACTATACTTGAACGTTGTATACGACAAGCCATAGCCAAATGGGAATAAAGGATCAAAACCGGCATCCATATAGAAAGAAGTACATCCCAATGAAGTTTGTCCAGCCTCAACAGCAATATCATCCAGCAACACCTCATTACGTGTAGCCGGCCGCCCGGTATTGTTATGAGCATAATATACCGGAATTTGTCCTACCATCTTCGGGAAAGTAACCGGTGTTTTTCCACTTGGAACCGCCTTACCCCACAGCAGATCGGCCAATGCCGGTCCACCCATCGTACCCGGATGGAATGAATAAAGAACAGCTGTTGATTCTTCCACTTCCTGACCGATAGTCAACGGACGACCTGCCATCACAATGGTTACTACAGGTTTACCTGTCTTAGCCAAAGCCGTAATCAAAGCACTTTGATCACCCTGAAGATTCAAATCTGCCAGACAGTGTGCTTCACCCGAAAGAATGGCTTCTTCACCCACAAAAGCAAGAATGACATCTGCACGTGCAGCAACAGCAGCAGCTTTTGCTACGCCTGCCGGATTTTTCTCACGGCTATAAGCTAATCCGGGTTCATAAATCACCTGTACTTTGTCGCCAACTATTTCCTTAATAGCATTCAGTGGTGTCTGAGTATGAGCTTTCTCACCATCAAAGATCCAGGTACCCAATTGTTCATAAGGCGCATTGGCCATAGGTCCTACCACAGCAATGGTTTTCAGAGACTCCTGTAACGGCAGTACTTCTTTATCATTCTTCAACAGGATAGCCGATTCTACAGCAGCCTGCTTAGCTACTTTCAGATGAGAAGGATCATACATGACAGAGGGTTGCTTTTCATCTACATAAGGAACATCAAACAATCCCAGACGATACTTGACGCGCAATATATTACGAACGGCTTCATCAATGGTGCTTTCTTTCACCTTTCCTTCTTTTATCAATGCAGGCAATTCTTTTACAAAGGTATAACTTACCATTTCCATATCCACCCCAGCATTCACTGATTTCATGGCTACCTCTTTAGAATCGGCAGCAAAACCATGACTTATCATTTCGCTGGCAGAAGCCCAGTCTGTCACTACCAAACCATCAAATCCCCACTCGCCACGAAGCACATCTTTCAATATGAAAGCATTTCCGGTAGAGGGTATCCCATCATTATCATTAAAGGAAGTCATAAACGTAGCTGCACCCGCTTTCGTTGCCGCTTCAAACGGTGGCAAGTAAACATTACGCAGGCGACGTTCAGGAATAAATGTCGAATTATAGTCACGTCCGCCTTCAGCTGCACCATAGCCCACAAAATGTTTAGGACAGGCAGCTATGGAAGTGGGACTATTCAAAGAATCTCCCTGAAAACCTTCTACCATGGCAGCTCCCATTACAGAAGTCAGGTAAGTGTCTTCACCACATCCTTCGGCAATGCGCCCCCAGCGAGGATCACGGGCAATGTCGATCATCGGTGCAAAAGTCCAACGGATACCTACGGAAGAAGCCTCAATAGCCGCTACCCGTGCACCGTCTTTCGCAATCTGCGGATTGAACGAAGCCGCTTGTCCCAATGGGATGGGAAAAATGGTTTTAAACCCGTGAATAACATCGCGAGCTATCAACAAAGGGATTCCCAACCGGGACTCCTCCATCGCTACGCGTTGCAACGCATTAATACGTACCGGATCCACCTCATTCAGGATAGACCCGACTTCACCTTTCTTAATTAAACTACTCATATCCTCAATATTCCCGTAAGAGGTAATCTGGTTCATCTGACCGATTTTCTCTTCAAGGGTCATTCTGGATAAAAGAGACTCTACTTTTTTCTCGGTTGCCGCATCGCTACCTTTATTTGCCACTTGTGTACAAGAGACAAAAGGCAGAAGGAGCAAGCAAGTGGAAAAAATTCTTATAGCTTTCATACCTATTCAATTATTTTTTTCTGAAATACACGTACATAGTCAATCTCGTAAGTTGCGGGCAAGGCCGACTCATCTATACCCTGAGCGCCTCCCCAGTCACCTCCCCATGCAAGATTCAACTTCAAGTAGAAAGCTGTATTAAAGGGCCAGGTGTTTTTATTTCCTTTTTTATCGTTATCAAAAGTAAAGTAGCACTTACCATCCACATACCCTTTGATAAAGTCTTCCGTCCACTCAACGGCATATACATGAAACTCCGTTTGAGCAGTCGGCACTTTTATGGTTCCTGATTTTTGAGTACCTATAGAATGATTATAAGCTTTACAATGAACTGTTGATAAAATCACATTAGGATCATAACCCACTTCTTCCATGATATCAATCTCACCATCATCGGGCCAAGCTGTATAATTCTTCGGCATCATCCAAAATGCAGGCCAGGTTCCTTTTCCTGTCGGTAGTTTTAGGCGAGCTTCAAAATAGCCATACTTCCAACTTTCGACTGTATTCATACGAATAGAATAAACCTCATTACCCACCTTCTTAGCAATAATCTTCAGCGTCCCATTACTTACCTGAGCACAAGTTTCTCCATTCTTCGAACCAGGAATGTAGTTCTGTATCTCATTGTTTCCCCAGCCACTGGCACCTGTCTCATACCACCACAATGATTCGTCGGGCGTAGACAGTTTGGAGTCATTAAACTCATCCTGCCATATCAACCGATAGCCCTCAGGAGTGTCGATATCCGGATCTACAATATCAGGTTTTGCTTCTTGTGATACCGGAACAGAAACACGTGTGGTACCTGACTTTACCACTACCGCCCCCTCTCGGGGTTGGTAAGTGGTATTAGCTTTGACCGTTACTTCAACTGTCCCCTGCAGAGTATTACTCAATATTTTACAAGTAATCCAGTCTTCATTGCTGAAAGCAGTCCACTCCTGATCGGACTTAACCGAGAGTGTTGTAACGGAGCCTTCATAAGTAGCCGTTATCTGAGTTGGCACTACGCTGACTACAGGAGAGGATACTTCCGGTTCGCCATCGCTACTGCTACAGCTAAAGAAACCGAGCAGGCAGGTAAAGAAAGAAAGTATTGTCATTAGCTTTATATTCTTAATCATATCAGTCTTTATGCTTTTGTAAGATGATGTCTTTAATCGTTACATCAGTATTGGCAGGATTACCTCCGAAGTCAAATACTAAAGATATAGCATGCATAGCTTCAGGAGCTTTCACAGAAGCTGCCCAAACAGCTTTTTCGGAATCAGCAACTAAATCCACTTTCTTATCAAAGAAGAAGTTACCATCATGCTTGATTTCTTTACCATCTTCACCGATTTCATTGGTCTGCACCAATTTAACAGTTACATTTTTAAGATCCGCTGTTGAATTTAAGATAACATGGAAGTCATAGGCAGTCTCTGTGTCAGCTGTAAGATCAGTCTCAAATGAGAACTGATTCTGCCATGCTTCTGCAGTAGCTTCCGGGAAAGACAAAGAATAAGATCTGCCATCAATGACCAAAGCCGGATTAGGTTTGGGACTCCAGTCACTATTTGCATAAAAGAATTTGTTAACATAGGTCATGCCATTCCAAAGGTTATCCTTACTATCGACAGCAACCCATGTAGGTTCAGGAGTTTCATCGATCACAGGAACTTCAGTGCCGTCGTCATTAGCATGGTCCTTTAACACAATACTTTCAATAGTCATATCCGTGCCAGCTGCATTGCGGCCAAAATCAAAAACAAGCTTCAGATTGGCGATATCAATGCCCGGCATATTACTCTTCCAGAAGCAAAGCGGTTCGTTAGCTTCCAGTTTTATGCCTTTTTGTTCAAAATAGAAATTACCATCATCCGTACTATCCACCAATTTTACTGTAACATTGGAGTGTGCTACTGAAGCTGTAAGAATTACTGAAAAGTCATAATTCTTAGTAGCCTCTGTTGAAATATTGGTTGCCATTGCCATTTGCGCTTGCCAAGTATCATCAGTAGCCTCCGACAATTTTACAGTATAAGTACCATTTTCCAATGTATATGCAGGATCTGCGATAGCCGACCATCCCGGAGCATAATAAAAAGTGGGAGCCGCTATCGTAGCCTTCGTCCACATATTAAAATCACTTTCATACACAAATCCACCGAAACCATTCATTATCGTCTTATTGATGCGGAAAGTTTTGGATATACTACCATCACTTACACCATTG
The DNA here is from genome assembly GCF_000172175.1 of Bacteroides intestinalis DSM 17393. NCBI lineage: Bacteria > Pseudomonadati > Bacteroidota > Bacteroidia > Bacteroidales > Bacteroidaceae > Bacteroides > Bacteroides intestinalis. The sequence continues at coordinate 2,436,602 of NZ_ABJL02000008.1, forward strand.
GCATTAGCAATTTTTACATCTACACTGTAATCTCCGGCTTTTCTATAATATTTCTTCATTGAGAATGAAGATGAATAGGTCTTACCGTCAAATATCCAGACAGGAGTAATGCCCGGTTGAGCGTTAAAAGTAAAAGTTACCCAATTGGTTTCCTGATCCACATCTATTTGAATCGTATTTTCATAAGTTGATGCAACCGGAATGCCGGCTTCATTAGGTGATGTAAAGTCATCGGGTGAGCAGGCTGTGATGCTAAAAGCCATAGCCGTCGTCAGCAACATTCCTCCGATATAGCTATATATTTTTTTCATAATCCTTCTTTTTTAATAAATTAATAATTGTTTTGAATTAAAGTACCTTGTGCAGCATCAATTTCGCTCTGCGGAATAGGCAGATGCTTCTTATTTGCTGACCAGGTATTTGTACGGTAACCATATCCATCGGGCACCAACACACTGGTAGCTTTACCTGTACGTATCAAATCCCAATAGCGTTTACCTTCACCCACAAACTCAAGATGACGTTCGTCTATGATATTATCAATTGTTGCTTCTTTTTCAGTAGTCAATCCGGCACGTTTACGTACGCGATTCAAGTATTCTCTTGCATCACCCGAACCTGCACCGCGAGTAATCAATTCAGCTGCATTCAGCAGAGTTTCAGAGAAACGATAGATACGAAGGTTGTTATTCCAGTTCAACTGTGCATCTGCTTTATGACCGGAATTATCACCAGTATGTGCAGCATACTTTTCGAGAAAATAGCCTGTATCCTGGTAGCGGTGATTATAAGTAAGCTGGTTCGTAGGATTTGCAGCATTATGAGCATCAATTGCAGCCTGTGCATTCCAGCAAGTGGCATCACGACGGGTATCATTATTGGCATAACGTTCATACGTTTCCAAACGAACCGGACAGAATCCCCATCCTTCATCATGTCCATCTGTTCCGTTAGGCCAGGTATGCGGACTAACCAGTGTAGGTAATACAGTACCGCCTGCATTCAATGGGCCATCCCATGAACGAATAGCATCATCATCTTTATAGTTTACTTCAAATATAGATTCCTTACCCCATTCATTTGCTTCCTTGAAGATACCAGCATAATTTTCAAGCAAACCATACTGAGTGCTACCGATAATCTCCTGCATATACTGTAAAGCTTTACCATAACGGGATTCATCATTCTGATACATTACAATTTCAGCATAAAGCATATATGTCATAGCCTTGGTCACACGGCCATAATTATCTGCTTTTTCTTTCATCGGAAGAGCATTACTTGCAATCACACCTTCAAGATCAGTAATGATATTTTCATACACCTGATCTGCAGATAATTGTTCCGCAAGATAGGGGGATGTCAGGTTTGTATTATAATATGGTATATTACCCCAGAACTTCCACAGCCAATTGTAGTAGAGTACACGGAGAGTGATAACTTGAGCCTCGTAATATTTCCGATTCTCCTCAGTTACATTATCTCCTGCCCAACCTAGGTAAGTAATGACATCATTACAACGCTTCACACCACTATAAGAAACAGTCCACAGCCCTTTAATCACATTTGTAGGAATTGCTTCAAAATTCATCATCAAATGCCATGCCTGATTATCTGTTCTGTCCTGACCGCCAATCCAAAGATCATCAGCCATGATATCACTCATAAGAGTTACAGGATTATATTCACCCATTGCCCAATCGGACCAATGCAGAGGGTCATAAGCTGCTACTACTGCTTCCTGAATATGCGCATCGGTAGTAAAATAAGAATTAATTGTTTCATCTGTTGGAGAAGAAACCTCCAAAAAGGATTCTGAACATCCTGTAGCCAAGAAAGCGGACGCTATCAAACTTGCTACTATATATTTATATCTTTTCATAACTTTTTATATTTTAAAGATGAGAAATTAGAAAGTGAGGTTAGCACCAATCGTCCATGTTCTGGCCTGAGGATACACACCATAGTCAACACCAAGTGAAGTACCACCCGATGAAATTTCAGGGTCGAAACCATGATATTTAGTGAAAGTAAACAAGTTCTCTGCTGCTACGTAGAAGCGCAGTGAAGAAACAAACACTTTCTGTGTTAATGCCGCCGGCAAAGTGTAGCCTATTTGAATGTTTTTCAGACGCAAATAACTGCCATCGTAAACATACAAATCAGATGATTGCCAGTTTGTATTATCACCCAGCATAAAACGAGGGATACGGTTAGAAGTACCTTCACCGGTCCAACGGTTCAGCATCCATGAAGGAAGATTAGTAGCAGAGATGTCGGTACGGCGAGTTGCATCATAAATATCATTACCCATAGTACCTTGCCACATCATACTCAAATCGAAGTTCTTCCAACTTACATTCAAATTAAGGCCATAAGTCCAGTCAGGCATACCTTTTCCGATATCGGTACGGTCATCAGCATCAATTGAACCACTTCCATCCACATCCACGAAACGAACATCACCGGGAACTGCGTTCGGCTGTATCAATTCTCCCTTAGAGTTAGTATAAGCATTCACTTCATCCATATTCTGGAATACACCTGCAGTTTTGTATCCATAGAAGTATGGGAAAGGTTTACCATTCTGAGCACGGCTGATTGTACCTGTACCTTGGAAAGAATCAAGGTTTGCCCAACCAGATTCGTTTCCATATTCAATCAGCTTATTCTTTAAATAGGTCAGATTACCACCAATGCGGAAGTTCCAGTCAGATACGCGGAATCTGTATGCTGCTTCCAATTCAATACCACTGTTTTCCATCTTACCTACGTTACCAATCGGTTTGGATTCACCCACATAGGAAGGGATATTCATTTCCATCAACATACCATTGGTAGTTTTCTTGTAATAGTCGGCAGTAAAAGTCAAAGCGTTATTAAAGAAACCAAAGTCAATACCAAAGTCCAACTGTTCTGATTCTTCCCATTTCAGGTCAGGATTAGCGAGTCCACTGGCCTTCACCCCATTGATCACCTTTTCTCCGGCTCCGAAAATGTAATTGTTGCCGGTTGAAGTTAACACAGTATATTTAAAGTTACCTATGTTTTCATTACCGTTCTTACCCCAAGAGAAACGAACTTTTGTAGATGTCAGCCACTCAGGACGTCTCTCCATAAACTTTTCGTTTGTTAAATTCCATCCAAGTGAGAAGGAAGGGAATACAGCGTAGTGATTATTAGATCCGAAACGGGAAGAGCCGTCACGACGGATTGTAACCTGAAACATATACCGTTCGTCATAGTTATAGCTGGCCCGTGCAAAAAGAGAAGCCAATGTAGCTATCTCAGAAGGAGCACCCGCTGCTGTCTGATCACCATCCGCCGCCTGTCCGGTACTTGCATTGATATAAGGACGGCTATAATTGATAATATTGTTACGTGTACCTCTAAGATATGAACCGGTGTTCTTCTTGGCTGACTGACCTAACAATACTGAGAAAGTATGCTTGTCAATCGTCTTATCATACATCAACACATTTTCCAACTGCCAAACAGTCCCGTCATGCTTCTCTGAGTAGGCAGTAGAGCGTGATGAAGCACCACCACTTCTCAAATAGTAAAGAGGAGTATAACCATCATTGCCCCAAAAAGAGAGGTCGGCACCATAAGAAGTCTTGAATTTCAGGTTATCCCATAATTGCAGTTCTGCAGAAAAATTAGCCACAAACTTATGGCTCCAGTTCTTAGCGCCGGGCAAAGAAAGATTAGCAATCGGATTGGTCATTTCACCAAATTCCGAACCGGGAATACTAAAGAGCTTGCCGTTACGTGGATCAAAAATCGGAGTGTAGTCCGTTGTATTAGCATACTTGTCAAGCTGAGCCTGTGCAGCATCTCCTTCATCATAAACGGTCAACATCGGAGATAAAGCCAAAGCAGAACCTAACGGAGATCCCCAAGTGGAATTAGCTTCGATACCGGTACTTTTAATACGGGCATAAGAAAGGTTGGAAGTCACTTTCAGACTGTTCAACCAATTGCGGTTCTTAGATTCATCAAAGAGAGTATATTGTGTATTGCTACGCAAAGTCAGACGCTCATAGTTAGAACGATTAAAGTTACCACCCACAATACCATCTTGGGTATAATAACCAGCTGAGAACAAATAGTTCACCTTATCACTCGCACCACTCACACTCACCTGATGATTCATTACAGGAGCATTATCATTAAATACTTCATTCTGCCAATCAGTTCCCATACCATAAGAGTATGGATCGTTGTATTTGGGAGCTATACCTGCATTAATAGCACCCTCATTCATCATGAGCGCATATTCCGTAGCATTCAGCACATCCCGATTCTTCCATGCACTTTGCCAGCCGTAAGAAAAGTCATAAGTCACTTTCGTCTTACCAATCTTACCGCTTTTAGTAGTAACAAGAATTACACCATTCGCAGCACGCGCACCATAAACAGCACCCGAAGCAGCATCTTTCAGAACTTCGATAGAAGCAATGTCACTCGGATTCAAATAATCCAGACCACCTTCAATAGGCATACCGTCTACAATATAAAGAGGATCGGCTGCACCATTTTCCGTACGAATCGTACCTACACCACGTACACGAATCTGAGCTGCTGCACCCGGCTGACCGGAAGAGGAAGTAACTGTAACACCAGCTGCCAAGCCTTTCAAAGCATTATCCATACGAACCGGAGCTGTATTTGCCAAATCCTCAGATGATACTCTGGCAATAGACGCTGTTACCACACTCTTTTTCTGAGTACCGTAACCAATAACCACTACTTCGTCCAATGCTTCAGAATCTTCTTGCAGAACAATTTTAAGCTCACGCTTGCCATTTACCGGAATTTCCAATGATTTGAATCCTATATAAGAAATAGAAAGGATTGCGTCGGAGGGAACCGACAAAGCAAATTCACCGTCTATACCAGTGATTGTTCCCGTAGTGGCATTACCTTTCACCACCACATTTACTCCAGGTAAGGGTTCATTGTCCGCACCACTTATCACTGTACCTTTTACCTGTATATCTTGTGCATATACAGAAGCTAAGGTAAAGCTTAGTAAAAATAAAACTGATAATAACTTCTTCATAAGTTTTACTAAATTAAGATTAACAATTCTCGGTTATGTTCTCAATCGAACACTGCAAACATAGAGTAAAATGCAATAAAAAAAGCCCTAAGTACCCATTCTTAAATACGTCAATTCAAAATCCAGAATACGTTATCAATACGTCAAAAACAAATAATCAATTGATAATCAATAAGAATACTATACTTTCATCGAATACGTCATTGCATGTTATAGAACATAGAATACTATTTTTCTAAACTACAATAACACTAAAGCCGGGCAATTTATAAAGGAAGTTAATAACAGAAATACGAGAGAATTTAAAGATTATCGGTTGAACAACTCAAAAGTGAATTTGCAACCTATCTCCTTAAATTTCCAGTTGGCAAAGCTGCCAAAGACTCCGAAATCAAAAATATTGGTACCGATGCCATAGCCAACCTCAACATAAGGATTCAGATGCGGAACAACCAAAGCATTCAGATAAAGGCGCTCATTGAGCACATGCTGTGTATACTTCACCAAATGGCGCAACATCAGGAAAGGAGATTCGTATGTCAAATGCCCACGAAGGTATTTACGGGAGGAGTTGTACCACCGCCCGTCAAGCAGCTGGAATACTCCCCCAATTTCATCATTCCATCCTACAGGAAGATTCGAACGGGTAAAGTTAGCAAAATCCACAAAGTATATATCTTTTTGATTGGTAAAAGCGCCCCATCCAAAGCGGAGATAAAAATCACGCATCAATCCCAAAGGAATGGAGTGCTGAATATCTACTTCGACACGCTCATAGGTACCGGTACTCTTAAAAACCCCATTGATGCCCCGCTCCCAGTCCACTGAAATACTGGGATATTTGGAATGTAAGTTCACTTTGCGATCACCATTCATATAATAGTATTGCCCGGGAGTCCACGTCAGACGGACACGCGGAGCAAAACTATTGTATGAATGACGCATTTTCTCTGTCCAATCAGGATAAACTTCTGAAGAGGGCACACTTCTTGAAGCCGACTTGGTGGATACATACATTGAGCGATTGGCTTCCGTACGCTTATGCATGGAGAAACCAACATCCAGTGACAAGCCATTTACAATTTCCCAACTATGGCGCACCTGCAAGTATAAGTCATTAAAGTAATCCAGTTGCACCTGATCAAAATCGAAAACACTATCCGGAATATTTTTCAATTCATCCAACATCCTACTACTATAGATGCGGTGACCATTACCTACGCTGATATGAAGAGCTGCACGCTTGCGTGGCCAGTAATCAAAATCCGACTTTACAGACCAATAAAACTCATTATACTTGAAGTTATAACCCAATCTGGGAACGAGACGCAACAGACGGTCGCCCGTAAAAATACGGTTGTACTTAAATTCCTGCCGATAAGAAAAACCATTCTTCCCGCTATAACTCAGCAAGAAGGGATTGATAAGCGGTGAACAGCGGACACTTCCCAATTTCGAAAGGTCCACCGTATAACGGCTGATAAGTGCATCACCTATCTGCCCCCAGAATTCCAGATTCTTATTTTTGGGTTTCTTATATCGATATGAAGTATCACGGCTCAAAAAGAAATCCTTATATAAATCCTGTTCATGTTCAGTCAACGGAATCGGACGTATGCTCTCGAAATAAGAACTATCTTTCCTGTAGCTATTCGTATCACTGCGTAATGTATAGGATTCCGACAAATCATACTTGCTTTTCAATCTCTTTCGCTCCAACTGTGAAGGGTCTTTCTGAATAATGGTTTTATAATCAAGAGCAGCAATATAATTAGCATCAACCACATTGCCCAAAAAGCGGAAAGTAGCATCCACATCATAATGTACAGGCAAGAACTCATCCGACTCACCCACATCCCCCATACGTATCATATTGTCGAAACGCAACATTTCAGAACGTCCGCTAAAATGCATCTCACGTACACTCCATACATTCTCGCTGACCACCATGTGCCCGCTCACCAACTGAAAACTCTTGCTTTTCGGCTTGAAACTAATCTTATATCGCAAATCATGCACTTTACCCATTACGGAATCGACATGATAAGAATAATATTTCATTGCATTTGGAGCCAGAGGCGAAAGGAGCTTATCATACAATAAGGTAGAAGCATAGACATTAACATGAAAATATTCTGGCAACCTGCCATCCAGCTCCCAAAACTCAGAAGAAGTGCCGACACTCGCTTTTACCTTCTGATCATAAATGTCGGGAGCAGTAAAATGCAAGTCACTATAAGTCTCCATCATATATTCCCTCACTCCTTTCCGGATACGGAACATGGTAGGAATAAAGCGCAAAATATGATTTTTCTTGCGAAGATTCACCTTTCCCTTAATATAAAGATCAGCTCTATAGTCGTCGATAATACTTTCATAAAAAGGGGCAAAGAAGATGACCTTCTTCATAATAGAGTCCGCAGAAAGTAATTTCGCATTGTAAGGGTCAGGGACAAAAGATGCGTGCACTTTCGGACAAGCTGAAAGCAAAAGACATAGCAAGGTTCCTATACAAAAGACATGTTTCAACGATAATACCTCCAAATATATAGGGACAAATATAGAAAAAAAGGTTGTAAAACGAAGGAATAGCCATTTTTTTAATATATACCAAATACATACCAAGCCCGTACCAGATCTGGCTCCAATACAGCATTGATACTCCCAAGAGTAGAAACAGCAAGTATCACAATTTGCACTTTTTGCAATACAAGCAACTCTTTTCAGGGGGTATCTGCAAGAAAAATTGCATTATTTTCAAGAATACCCCCTAAAAAATAGGGGTACTTCCAGAAAAAACATATAATTTTGCACCCAACAATCAACAAAAGGAAGACAAGTATGTCAAAAATGAGATTCTACGCCTTGCAAGAGCTCGCCAACCGGCGCCCTCTTGAAGTTACTACCCCTTCGAACAAATTATCCGATTATTACGGAAGTCATGTGTTTGACCGCAAAAAAATGCAGGAGTACTTACCCCGGGAAGCTTACAAAGCTGTGACAGACGCCATAGAAAAAGGTACCCCTATCAGCCGCGAGATAGCCGACCTGATAGCAAACGGTATGAAGAGTTGGGCAAAATCCCTGAATGTCACTCATTACACTCACTGGTTCCAGCCACTGACGGATGGCACTGCCGAAAAACATGACGGTTTTATCGAATTTGGAGAAAATTCAAATGTAATCGAACGTTTTTCCGGCAAATTACTGATCCAGCAGGAACCGGACGCTTCTTCTTTCCCTAACGGAGGCATACGTAATACGTTTGAAGCTCGCGGATATACCGCTTGGGATGTCTCTTCGCCCGCTTTCGTTGTAGATACCACATTGTGTATTCCCACAATCTTTATCTCCTATACCGGTGAAGCACTGGACTATAAGACCCCATTACTGAAAGCACTGGGTGCTGTGGACAAGGCTGCCACGGAAGTATGCCAGTTATTCGATAAGAATGTGACCCGTGTATTCACGAATCTGGGATGGGAACAGGAATATTTCCTGGTAGATTCCGCCCTATACAATGCCCGTCCCGATCTTTGTCTGACCGGGCGCACGCTTATGGGACATTCGTCTGCAAAAGACCAGCAGTTGGAAGACCACTATTTCGGTTCTATCCCCCCACGGGTAACAGCTTTCATGAAAGAACTGGAAATAGAATGCCACAAACTTGGAATTCCGGCAAAAACACGCCATAACGAAGTTGCCCCCAACCAATTTGAATTGGCTCCAATCTTTGAGAATGCCAACCTTGCCAATGATCATAATCAGTTGGTAATGGACCTGATGAAGCGTATTGCCCGTAAACATAACTTTGCCGTGTTGCTGCATGAGAAGCCTTACAGTGGTGTTAACGGTTCGGGAAAACACAATAACTGGTCACTCTGTACAGATACCGGCATCAACCTTTTCGCTCCCGGTAAGAATCCAAAAGGAAACATGCTTTTCCTCACTTTCTTAGTGAACGTATTAATGATGGTTTATAAAAACCAGAATTTACTGCGTGCTTCTATAATGAGTGCAGGTAACAGTCACCGCCTAGGTGCCAATGAAGCGCCACCCGCTATTTTATCCATATTCCTGGGCAGACAATTATCTGCCACTCTGGATGATATAGTACGTCAGGTAGGAGACGATAAAATGACTGCCGAAGAAAAAACAACTCTTAAATTGGGAATCGGACGTATTCCAGAGATTCTCCTCGACACGACAGACCGTAACCGTACTTCTCCGTTTGCTTTCACCGGCAATCGTTTTGAGTTCCGTGCAGCCGGTTCTTCATCCAACTGTGCAGCTGCCATGATTGCTATCAATGCTGCCATGGCTAACCAGTTGAATGAATTCAAAGCATCCATCGACAAACTGATGGAAGAAGGAATTGGGAAAGATGAAGCCATTTTCCGCATCCTGAAAGAAACTATCATCGCTTCCGAAGCTATCCGTTTCGAAGGAGACGGTTACTCTGACCAATGGAAAGAAGAAGCTGCCCGCCGCGGACTGACTAATATTTGCCATGTACCCGAAGCTCTGATGCACTATATGGACAACCAATCCCGCTCGGTATTGATCGGCGAACGTATCTTTAATGAAACGGAGCTCGCCTGTCGTCTGGAAGTAGAATTGGAGAAATACACCATGAAAGTGCAAATTGAAAGCCGCGTATTGGGTGACTTGGCCATCAATCACATTGTCCCCATAGCAGTCAGCTACCAGAACCGCCTGCTGGAGAACCTGCTCGGACTCAAAGAAATCTTCTCCCCTGAAGAATACGAAGTACTAAGTGCCGATCGTAAAGAACTGATACGGGAAATTTCCAAGCGTGTAACTGCTATCAAAGTCCTTGTACGCGAAATGACCGAAGCCCGTAAAGTGGCCAATCATATGGATAGCTACAAAGATAAGGCTTTTGCCTACGAAGAAAATGTACGCCCATATCTGGAAAAGATACGTGATCATATCGATCACCTTGAAATGGAGGTCGACGACGAGATTTGGCCGTTGCCGAAATATAGGGAATTGTTGTTCACAAAATGATAATTTAGCGCTACGCGCTAAATTAAGTGACGAGCTATGAGCTACCAGTGCACAAGTTGCTGTGCTATAAACCTGAAAGCTATTATATAGTAACTTACACTCACATACCGAAAGCTACTTGTAGCTTGTATCCCGTAGCTTGTCACTTAATTCCATATTTGAAAATTCCTGCCCGATTACTGCATCTTTTCGTGTCTTTTGTGCAATATTTAATTTTTTCTTTTTACATTTGTGCTGTATAACACAGTTTTGCAGCAGTTATGGTAAAAATGAATTTGTCAGACGTGAATGTTCCGGAGCTGATAGCCGATATGTGGGAGCCCCTGAATGAAGAGCAGCGGGAATTTCTCGCGAACCATTTTACGCTCCAGAATTATAAGAAAAATGAGGTCATTCACTGCGAAGGTGAGACCCCGAAATACCTTATGTGTCTCTTGAACGGAAAGGTCAAAATTTATAAGGATGGTGTTGGCGGCAGAAGCCAGATTATCCGCATGATTAAGCCTGTAGAATATTTCGGTTATCGCGCCTATTTTGCCAAAGAAGACTATGTTACTGCTGCTGCTGCTTTCGAACCCTCTCTTATTTGCCTGATACCAATGAGCGCTATCACAACACTGGTTTCACAAAACAATGATCTTGCCATGTTCTTCATCAAGCAGTTGTCCATCGATCTGGGAATTGCCGACGAACGTACTGTCAACCTGACACAGAAGCATATTCGTGGAAGATTAGCTGAATCGCTTCTTTTCCTCAAAGAAAGTTATGGATTGGAAGAAGACGGTTCTACCCTCAGTATTTATCTGTCACGCGAAGATCTGGCAAACCTGTCTAATATGACAACTTCTAACGCTATCCGTACCTTATCACAATTCGCTACCGAACGCCTGATCACGATTGACGGACGAAAAATAAAGATCATCGATGAGGAAAAACTAAAGAAGATAAGTAAAATAGGATAAAGGATAGTGATTGTCTTCCCCCTAAAGGCTATTATTTTTTTCCTCTTCCCTATTTTACCCTATTTATAAACTTAACACACATAAATGCCATGAAAAAAGGATTGAGTGCTTTGCTATTAGCAAGCCTGCTGTGTGCCTCCTCCGGCTGTCAGCAAAATCAAAAAGAGGTAGTGAACGAGTATAACATCGTTCCGATGCCCAATCAAATGACTCCTCAAGAGGGACGTTTTCAGCTGAGTAATAAAGTATCTATCGCCACTGCCGGTTGCATTCCGGAAGTACAAGCCATTGCAGACAGCCTGATCGCCCGTATCCGGTTGACCTCCGGTATCTCTTTGCAAAGTAATCCGCAAGAAAATCCGAAACAACCTGATATACGTTTCGTTACGGAAGATGGAATGCCAAAAGAAGGATACAAGCTTTCTATCACTCCAAATGAAATCACCCTTTCAGCATCCCATCCCAACGGTTTCTTTTATGGAGTACAGACTATATACCAACTGTTGCCGCCTGCTGTTTATGGAGAAACAATAGTGAAACGTGCTAATTGGTCTCTGCCCGCTGTCGAAATAGAAGATTCTCCCCGTTTTCCTTACCGTGGTTTGATGCTGGATGTATGCCGCCACTTCTCCACCACCGATTATATTTATAAATTCATCGATATGCTTGCCATGCATAAGATGAATACTTTCCACTTCCACCTGACAGATGACCAGGGCTGGCGAATAGAAATCAAGAAATACCCGAAACTACAGGAAGTAGGTTCAAAACGGAAAGAGACACTGATAGACTACTACTATGTAAACTGGCCGCAAATCTTCGATGGAAAAGAACATGGCGGATACTATACCCAAGAGGAAATCAAAAATATAGTAGCCTATGCAGCAAGTAAGTATATCACTGTCATTCCCGAAATAGAAATGCCGGGACATGCCATTGCAGCCCTTGCCTCCTACCCTGAACTGTCTTGCAGACCGGATACGACATACGAAGTAACCGGCACATGGGGTGTGTTCGAAGAAGTCTTCTGTCCCAAAGAAGAAACATTCCAATTCCTGGAAGGTGTATTGGATGAAGTTATTGAATTATTCCCCAGTTCATATATTCATATTGGCGGTGACGAATGCCCCAAGGATGCCTGGATGAAATGCGCACATTGCCAAGGATTAATCCAAAAGTTAGGTCTGAAAGACGACACCACTCCGAATGCCATTGACGGTAAGAAGCATACGAAAGAAGAAAAGCTGCAAAGTTACTTCATCACCCGTATGGAAAAATACCTCAACAGTAAAGGACGAAATATCATAGGCTGGGATGAAATCCTGGAAGGCGGACTGGCTCCCAATGCAACAGTCATGTCCTGGCGCGGTGTAGAAGGCGGTATCACAGCTGCCAAAGCCGGGCATGATGCAATTATGACTCCGAGTCCGTACGCTTATCTGGACCAGTACCAAGAGGAACCGGAAACTGCACCGACTACTATCGGTGGATATAACACACTCAAGAAAACATATAGTTATAATCCTGTCCCCGATGATGCGGAAGAATTAATAAAAAAACATATTATCGGTGTGCAAGGCAATATCTGGAACGAATATATGCAGAATGACGAACGCCGTGACTACCAAGCGTTCCCCCGTGCCATAGCCTTGGCTGAAACTGGCTGGACGCAAAACAGCAGAAAAAACTGGAACAGTTTCCGGAACCGCATGATAGAAGATTTCGAACGTATGGACGTTATTAATGTGAAAGCTTGCCGTAATTTCTTTGATGTAAACATCAACACTCATGTATACGACGGAACATTGAAAGCTGTACTGGAAACATTCTATCCGGATGCTGAAATCAGATATACAACGGATGGAAGTGCGCCGACTGCCAAATCCGAACTTTACACACAACCCTTCATCTGGGAAGGCAACATAGACTTACAGGCAGCCGCCTTCAAAGGTGGTAAGATGCTGGGCAAAGTAAACGGTAAAAAACTGTATGCAAACCTGATAAGCGGAAAACGATACACTACCACTCCTCATTGGGGCTGGATGAGTGGAGATATCTTCGGAGAAAACGATGTATTGGGCACAGATACCACTACACTGGGATTGACCAATGGAAAACGAGGTAATATCGCTTCTTTCACACCGTGGGTGGCTTTTAAACTGAACGAGAAAAACAACAATGAACTCGTATTCTCTGTAGATATGGAGAAACCGGTCACTATCAGTAAGGTCGTTTTCGGTACACTTTATAATCCTGCTTTCCGTGTTCTGCCTGCAAGTGCAGCCCGTGTAGAGGTATCAACTGACGGTAAGGAATTCAAGGAAATAGCTCAGGCATCCTACACTCGCGAATATCCGGAGCATGGCAGAAAAATGTTCACCGATACGCTGGAATGTACGCCTACCGAAGCACGTTACATCAAGGTGACATTGAAGAGCAGTGGAACATTGCGTAATGGTATTGACTGCCGTAAAGACTCACCAGAAGATATTATTCCTTCAGACTTATATGTAGATGAGATAGAAGTATATTAAAAGAGAAAAGCTCCGGATTGCAAGACAATCCGGAGCTTTTCTCTTTTAATATGAAGAATTTAGATCAAGCATTTGGATGAAAGATATCTTTCCGCTTCAAGTGCCGCCTTACAACCGCTACCCGCTGCCGTAATAGCCTGACGATAATGTGGATCAGCAATATCACCGGCCGCAAACACACCCGGCACTTTCGTACGAGGGCTATCGCCTTCTGTTATGATATAACCTGTTTCATCCGTATCCAGATACGCCTTGAAGATATCCGAATTCGGCTGATGACCAATAGCCAGGAAAAATCCATCAATAGCCAAATCATAACGTTCTTCATCCGGTTCACCCATATGTTTCACCAGATGAACACCTTCTACACCGTTCTCTCCAAACAAACCTACGGCATTATGTTCAAACAGTACATCGATATTTTCATGCTTCATCACACGCTCTTGCATGATCTTAGAAGCACGTAAGAAAGGTTTTCTCACAATCAGATAAACCTTCTTAGCCAGTCCGGCAAGGTATACAGCCTCTTCACAAGCCGTATCACCACCACCCACTACTGCCACCACCTTTTTGCGGTAGAAGAAGCCGTCACAAGTAGCACAAGCGCTGACACCCATACCGGCATATTTCTTTTCATCATCCAGTCCCAGATATTTAGCGGTAGCACCCGTAGCGATAATCAACGTATCTGTTTCAATCACTTTTTCTTCATCAATCGTCACTTTATATGGAGCTGCACTCAGGTCAGAAGCAGTTGCAATACCGAAACGCAGGTCTGCACCGAAACGTTCTGCCTGCTTGCGCAAGTCATCCATCAATTGTTGACCACTGACTCCTTCCGGGTAACCGGGAAAGTTCTCCACATCTGTAGTAGTTGTCAACTGACCACCCGGTTGCAATCCTTCATAAAGTACCGGAGAAAGGTTGGCACGCCCTGCATAAATAGCTGCAGTATAACCGGCCGGACCAGAACCTATAATCAGACATTTTACTTTTTCTGTTTCCATCATATCATTTTATATTAATAATTCATCTTAAATCAATCACTTCGGCAGTCGGATACACCTTCTTGTCGAAAGTGAAAAGATTATCATTGTAAGATTCTCCTGTTTTATAAGATGTAATGCGGATAGCTACGCTATTCCCACCTTTCTGAGTCATACTGATACACAGAGGTTGAAGAGTATCTTTTGTCACATAGATAATAACACACTGCAAATCCTGTTTTCTGTTAGAAGCTGTCAGTATCACTTCATAAGCAGGTTTACCCCCATAAGTATCAGCTTTACCCAACTTCATGTGATACCCTTGTTTATAAATGGACAATAAGGCATAAGGGTTAATGCTTTGCAACTCTTCGGGAGTAGGTTCGGAGATATTCACTTCGTCACTGTTAGTAAGATAACTCCATTGCGTACGACCGTCAAACCAGGTCTTCACGCCATCTGCATCCAACAGGAACTTTTCTCCTTTCAAACGGATAACCCCTGTAGAACTTCCTTGCAAGATACTTTTAGCATACGTCTGAACCGTAAAATCAGCCTGAATACCTCCCGCCTGACGGAAGGCAGTAGCTGTACGATCCAATATATCTTGAGCATCCAATTTCTGTGCCGAAAGCGGTAATGCCAGACCGAACAGGCAGATACAGATTAAAAGAACATTCTTCATCATTAGTTTAACACGATTTACAGTAAATTGTTCAAACGCATTTGCAGGTCATTTTCATCGACACAAAGCACCTCACGCGCTTTACTGCCTTGTGCAGGTCCCACAATTCCGGCTTTTTCCAATTGATCCATCAAGCGTCCTGCACGATTATAACCGATAGCAAACTTACGTTGGATCAATGAAGTAGAACCTTGCTGATGGATGACAATCAGGCGGGCAGCATCTTCGAACAACGGATCCAAACGTCCCATATCCACATCTCCCAGATCACCTCCGCCATCTTCACTGACATATTCGGGCAAGTAGAATGCAGTAGGATATCCTTGTTGCTTGGCAATGAACTTCGTGATTTCCGCCACTTCCGGTGTATCGATAAAGGCACATTGCACACGCACGGGATCGGCACCCTGCAGGAACAACATATCACCGCGTCCGATCAGCTGGTTAGCTCCCGGACGGTCGAGAATAGTACGCGAGTCTATCATGGCAGATACGCGGAAAGCAATACGCGCCGGGAAGTTCGCCTTGATTGTACCGGTAATGATATTTGTTGTCGGACGCTGTGTAGCGATAATCATGTGGATACCCACCGCACGCGCCAACTGGGCAATACGGGCAATAGGCAATTCAACCTCTTTACCTGCCGTCATTATCAAGTCACCGAACTCATCGATCACCACTACTATATAAGGCATGAATTTATGCCCCTTTTCCGGATTCAACTGGCGATTGATAAACTTCTCATTATATTCCTTGATATTACGCACATGTGCAGCTTTCAATAAGTCGTAACGTGTATCCATCTCTATACAGATAGAATTCAACGTTTGCACTACCTTGGTTACGTCTGTAATAATAGCATCTTCTCCATCGGGCAGCTTGGCAAGGAAATGATGTTCAATCACCGAATAGATACTGAATTCTACCTTCTTCGGGTCTACCAACACAAACTTCAGTTCAGCCGGATGCTTTTTATAAAGCAAAGAAGTGATAATGGCATTCAGTCCGACAGACTTACCTTGACCTGTGGCACCGGCTACCAGCATATGCGGCATTTTACAGAGGTCTACCATGAACACTTCATTGGTAATCGTCTTACCCAAGGCAACTGGCAAGTCATAAGTAGACTCCTGGAACTTTTTACTGCCGATAATACTCTGTCCGGAAACGATTTTCGGATTAGAGTTCGGCACTTCAATACCAATCGTTCCTTTTCCCGGAATCGGTGCAATGATACGAATACCCAATGCCGAAAGGCTAAGAGCGATATCATCTTCCAGACCGCGAATCTTAGAGATACGCACGCCTTGTTCGGGAGTGATTTCATACAGCGTCACCGTAGGCCCCACCGTTGCCTTGATCGTACTGATTTCAATACCAAAACTACGCAACGTATTTATAATCTTGTCCTTATTGGCATTCTGTTCCGCCATGTCAATAGTTGGCTCGGCATTATCGTAATGCTTCATCAAGTCGACAGTAGGATAGCGATAATTTTCCAGATCGAGACGAGGATTATAAGGTTCCTTTTCCGAACCTTTATATTCGTCGTCATCCTCTGCAGCTTCTATTTCAAAAGTAGGTTCTACCGCTGCAGGTTTCTCATGAAGAGAAGGAGCAGGATCGGAGACCGGGGTTTCAATAATCATAGAAACTTCTTCCCCCGACGGCTTGGCAGGTTGAGGTTCTGTAATACCACCTAAATCCAGTGTTATTTCATTTTCCGGTTCCATTACCGGCTCAGGAACTTCAATGGGAGTTTCTTCTTCTTTCGTATCAGCCTCCGCCACATCAGGAGCAGAAGCAGGTTTCTTCTTTCCTTTCGCCGTCCAAGAGTCTGTAAACTCTTCCGGTGTTTCACCTTTCTCTTCTTCTTCCTTCTGTTTGCGCTTCAAGAAACTGAGGCTAAACAGCCTCCGCAACCAGATCACGGTACGTGCACTGATATAGATAAGGAAACAGATAGCAGTCACCAACAAAATCATCCAAACGCCCGGCACGCCCACTTGCGACACCAGCCAATTGCTGACATTATATCCATGCATACCGCCCAGATATAAGAAAGAATCCTTGTATTGCTCCACAAAAGCGAATCCAAAGAAGACAGAAAACCAGACGAGCAATAGCGAGCATCCGATAAACCACTTCCAAAGCCGAACCACACGCACACGCATCAACTTCAGTCCCGCCACTGCGAGAAACACAAGAATGAAGAAAGACGATATGCCGAAGCAGTCGTTAATGAGATAGCTTGCCAACTGTGCACCACGCGAACCGGCATAGTTCTTCACTCCATTATTGGTAGAAGCCAGTTCCTGCGCACTGCCCGAGTCAATAATACTTTGATCCGCCGCTCCCGTAAAGAAGAACGAAGAAAAGGCTAATAGCAAGTATACTGAAAAGATGACCAGTACCAAGCCGATAACAAAGTGAATGGTTTCGTTTTTAAAGATTGCCCTTATTTTACCAAACAAGGAAAGAGTCTGTTCCGTATCTTTAATTGAATTTTTCTTAGCCATGAATATAATTCCTTAGTAAATGATAGATTGGTGCAAAAGTAACAAAAATATTCAATCCTTCCACCAGATACCTATCAATATCTGTTGATTACCTCTTTGGCTTTGTTTACAGCAGTAGCTGCCGGAATTTCTCCCAAACTCCGCTCGTCGAACATTTGCAATATTTTCTCAATATTCTTAATAGCACCTTTATTACCTTTCTTCTTAAATTCTTCTTTCAGAATACGCACTTTTTCAAAAGCTTGCACACCCTCGACCAGACGCTCCATGCGGATGGATGAACGAGCACCGGGATAGATCAGATAAGTATCCCCTGCCGCCCACGCGGTAAAACGGCTATCCTGCAACGGATTTTTCACCCAGCTATTCAATGCCCAACGCAAATAACCATCCAGATTTTCTTTAGCGCTATGCCATGCCAGCCATTCGGCTTCGGCAGGTGGGCTAAAAGTAAAGGTGTTCGGACGAGGTTCCGAACAGCAGGTATAATAAGTGGTTACTTTTCCGGCTTCACGGCGTGAATCAATCGTTTCAGGCGGGAATCTCTCGGCAATCGTAATGCAATAATCATCCAGTTCATCCACCAATTCAGGGTGATAAGTTCCGGCCAGTGAAACCTTAAAATCCTTATCGGCTTTGCGGATCACTTTTAATGTTTCCTGCATGTCTTTCATGAGGCGTTCATCCATAGCGATATGAGTAATCTCAAACCATCCTTTTTCCTTCAGATGTTGGGCAAACGATTTCAGCATCGTTATCCAGAACTCTTCGTAAGCAGCTTCTCCCGGCTTGGCATTCAAATATTTGAATGAATTGCTCGCCTGGTCAAAGTACTGAAAAGAAAGTCGCCAAGGTACCATAGAGAAACAACTGATTTGCTTCCTGACACCTGTGCTCATCATAAACTCCACCCATTTATCGAACACCATATAATCAAAATACCAGGTACCGTCGGCTTTCTTCAGCCAGGTGACCATGCTCTCGAAAGCATCATACGTCTGCCCGTTCCAAGGCTTGTGCATAATGGAAGCGGTAATCACTTTCCCGCCTGCATCGGCATACAACTTCATCAACGGGCGCATCAGTTCAAAATGTTTGTCACTGAATGGTTCCACCCCATAATAGCGCGCCACAGCATAGGGATTCTGCCATAGGTCCAGATGGAAAGCCCATTCGGAAGGAACAGGAAGGATACGGTTCTTTACATTAACAGTCAGTTTCAATTCAGACAAAGCAGTATCTCCGTTTCGCACGGTAACCGTTCCCGTATATTTTCCGGCTTTAGCATACTGCGGCACTCGAACACTGATCCAACCTCCTTGGGCAGAGTTGGCAGGAATCACCAGGGAAGGGGTAAGATGATCAAGTACATCCGCCACCAGAGTAGAGTCAAAGTCGGCACTGTTGCGATAGCCACATGCCCCCAATCCATCCTTGTTCAGTTCATCGGTCATAACATAGCGTACAAAACTAGTGCGAATATCGTCTTTACTAATGGTTTCGGAGCCGGAAGTCAGATCACTGACAGTGAAAGTCAGATTGTTTAATGTTTCAGGAGTCCACACTACCAGTTGGGCAGATACTTTTTCACCTTTCCAAGCTGTGAGATTAATATTTTTCTTTATTCCGGAAATAGCGGCAGGTTCTTCCTTCTTATACCGTATGTCCGTACTTCCCCAACTGACTTGCGGGACTTTCACTTCAGACCATAAAACCGGATTGACGGCTACTGGATTGGGAACCTCCTGATAAGATTCCGTATCTTGAGCATTCAGGCATACCGTAGAGAACAGGAGAGTTCCCAGGAATAAGAGTTTTGTCATAGGTTAACTACAAATTAGGGGTTTGGAAAGCAAAAATAAAGAAAAGGCAATGCGAAAACAAGGAAAGAGCGATGTTTTTAAAAAGAAAGAGTAAGACAATATTTTAACAAATATAAGAATAAAGACGGCAGAAAATAAATGAAGAGAAGTAGTTTACAGATAAAAGTTATGCGGAAAACTTAAAATTGGAAACATTCAAACAGACTATTAATAAGTAGCGAAATCTTATGGAACTGTTCTTTAGGAGATGCTGCATCAACAGGATAATACACACTCCAAAGTCTTGACAGATGGAAATGTACACAAACCAGATGCTTATAGCTGCGTTAGCTTGCGCACTTATCTGCATCGGGTAACGCTTATAGCTGCGTTGGCTTGCGCACCTATCTGAATCAGGCGATGCACCTATCTGAATGTACTTTTCCTAGCTAAATTCTTTTCTTAAGTTAATAATTTATTTAAAATCAGATTTGAAAGTAAAGTTAACGGTTATAACTGTATATTCTACTACTTCCATCTAAAACATGAAGTTTTTCTGTTTATGTGTGTAACACAGCTTAAAGAAAAAGTAAGGAAATTCGCGCCTCCGAGTGCGTATGCGCCCGTACATCATTAATAAGAAAAAGACGGCACGGACGTATTATTCCACCGTGACCGCAGCTTATCTACCGGATTCTATTCCAAGATCGTTTCGGGTCTATATTCTCGAAATCTACCGTCAAGACTCCAGAATTGTAGCTGGCGGGTAGAATAATGGCGTCGTAGGTGGCGGTGAAGGCAACGGTGGCAGTGAAGGCAGCATAAATGTGAATGAAATGTTTAACGAACTATTGCTTAGTAAAATGCAAATAAATTTGCTACTGCACTCGGTTTGCACTATCTTTGCGTTTCAAAATCAAGTAGATTATGAAAAAAGAAAGCCAAGTGATATTCGACCGCAACGTGGTGGAGTTCGTCACCGTAGCTGCCGAGTTCTGTAAGTTCCTAGAACAGGCGGAGACGATGAAACGCGATACATTTGTCGATACCTCATTAAAGATACTTCCGCTACTTTACCTCAAGACTGCCATGCTACCCGAAACGGAAATAATAGGCGATGAGGCCCCCGAAAGCTATGTGACGGAGGAAACGTATGAAGTGCTTCGCATCAACCTTGCCGGTATTCTTGCCGAAAAAGATGATTATCTGGATGTATTCATACAAGATATGGTTTATAGCGACCAACCCATCAAGAAGAATATTTCCGAAGACCTGGCGGATATTTACCAGGCCATCAAAGATTTCATTTTCGTCTTCCAACTGGGATTGAATAAAACGATGAACGACTCTCTCGCCATCTGCCAAGAGCAGTTCAAAGAGTACTGGGGACAAACGTTGGTGAACACTCTACGTGCACTACACGACGTGAAATACAACCATGCCGCCGAAGAAGAAGACACAATTGAAGAAGATTTTGATGAAGAAGAATGCGGTTGTCATGGCCACGATCATGGTCATTGCGATTGCGACGATGATGATTGCCATTGCCACGGCCATCATCATCACGAATAAAGAAATTAATTATGGTTATTAAAAAAACAATCAATAAGGAAGCTATCAAAGAAATGCCCAAAGTTCTCTTTCCAGGACAAATACATATGGTACAAACCCCCTGGGAAGCAGAAAAGGCAGTTACTTACCTGAAGCAATATCCTTTGCTGGGAATTGACAGCGAAACCCGCCCGTCGTTCACCAAAGGGCAATCACACAAGGTGGCACTGCTACAGGTATCCTCTGAAAAAGATTGCTTCCTCTTCCGCCTGAACCTGACCGGCCTGACGCTTCCTATTATTTCATTGCTGGAAAGCCCATCGGTCACCAAAGTCGGGCTCTCGCTGCGAGACGACTTTATGATGCTGCACAAACGTGCTCCCTTTGAACAACGCGCCTGCATCGAATTGCAAGAATATGTCCGTATGTTCGGCATACAGGACAAGAGCCTGCAGAAAATCTATGGTATCCTGTTCGGTGAAAAGATTTCCAAATCGCAACGTCTTTCCAACTGGGAAGCTGAACACCTGACCGAACCTCAGAAACAGTATGCGGCTACCGATGCATGGGCATGCCTCAACATCTATAACCGACTGCAAGAATTAAAAATCAGCGGTGACTATGAGTTGGCACCGGACGAAACAGAGGAAATTATAACCCAATAATCAGTGTGATACTACTCACTCATCACTAACAGCTAATCGTTAATCACTATAACAGCATGTACAAAGTATATCTCAAATCTGGCAAAGAAGAGTCATTAAAACGTTTTCATCCCTGGGTGTTTTCGGGTGCTATCGCTCATTTCGACGGTGAACCCGAAGAAGGCGAAGTAGTAGAAATTTATACTTCCAAGAAGGAATTCATTGCCAAAGGACATTTCCAGATTGGCAGCATTGCCGTACGCGTACTCTCTTTCCATCAGGATGAGGCTATCGATTTCGATTTCTGGAAACGCAAACTCAGTATTGCTTATGAGATGCGCCGCAGCATTGGTATTGCAGAGAACCCAACTAATAATACTTACAGACTGGTACATGGAGAAGGTGATAATCTCCCCGGACTAATCATTGATATTTATGCCCGCACCGCCGTGATGCAGGCACACTCTGCCGGTATGCATCTCGACCGTATGGAAATAGCCAATGCTCTCAGTGAAGTAATGGGTGATAAAATAGAGAATATCTATTATAAATCAGAAACGACTCTTCCCTTCAAGGCTGATCTTTACCCTGAAAACGGTTTCTTGAAAGGAGGCAGCACTGATAATGTAGCTATGGAATATGGACTGAAATTCCATATTGACTGGTTGAAAGGACAAAAGACAGGTTTTTTCGTTGACCAACGTGAAAACCGCTCCTTGCTGGAACGTTATGCAAATGGACGTTCCATATTAAACATGTTCTGTTATACCGGTGGCTTCTCTGTTTATGGTATGCGTGGAAATGCCAAACTGGTACATTCCGTAGACAGTTCAGCCAAAGCAATTGACCTCACAAATAAGAATATAGAATTGAATTTCCCCGGTGATGCCCGCCATGCAGCTTTTGCCGAAGATGCCTTCAAATATCTGGATCGTATGGGTGACCAATACGACTTGATTGTTCTGGACCCGCCTGCATTTGCCAAACACCGCGATGCTTTGCGCAATGCCCTGCAAGGTTACCGCAAACTGAATGTAAAAGCTTTCGAGAAGATCAAACCAGGCGGTATTCTATTTACTTTTTCCTGCTCGCAAGCAGTCAGCAAAGAAAACTTCCGCACGGCAGTCTTCACAGCAGCTGCAATGTCCGGTCGCAGCGTTCGCATCCTGCATCAACTGACGCAACCCGCCGACCATCCGGTAAGTATATATCATCCCGAGGGGGAATATCTGAAAGGATTAGTGTTGTATGTAGAATAAATAGTGCATGTACTTTGGTCCTTATAAAGGGGGAAAGCACTCCTTATATTCTAAAAGATGTTAAACCAAAGAAGAAAATCACTAAAACGTTATGTTGTATAACATAAAACCTCTACATTTGCACTGTGTTTTTCATGGTATTAGATTTAAGGTTAATAAAGATTGGCTGTCTGGGATAGATAGCCTTCTTTTTTTATATACACTTGCCTACTTCACTTTTTACCATCTATTCTTCACCATTCTTCACTTTTATGTGCTTTTTATCAATTAACTTGCTCACGCAATCAACGAAAATATTATATTTGCATCTATTATTTAATGTGAAAAGGAAACACACAAATTAGAAAAGTCATGAGTATAAAAGTTCGTTTGATTATCATGAACTTCCTGCAATTCTTCGTATGGGGGTCATGGTTAATTTCATTAGGAGGTTACATGGGCAGAGAACTCCACTTCGAAGGAGGCCAAATCGGTGCAATCTTCGCAACCATGGGTATCGCCTCTCTGATTATGCCTGGCATCATTGGTATCATTGCCGATAAATGGTTTAATGCAGAACGCTTATACGGACTTTGCCACATTGCAGGGGCTGCCTGTCTTTTCTATGCTTCCACGGCTACGGGATATGACCAGATGTATTGGGCAATGCTACTCAATTTATTGGTATATATGCCTACTTTATCACTGGCCAATACAGTTTCGTACAATTCGCTTGAACAATATAAGTGTGACCTTATCAAGGATTTCCCACCCATTCGCGTATGGGGCACTATCGGTTTCATTTGTGCAATGTGGGCGGTGGACCTTACCGGATTCAAGAACTCAAGCGCCCAACTCTATGTAGGTGGTGCATCCGCATTAATGCTGGGTCTGTACTCTTTCACCCTGCCAGCATGTAAACCTGCCAAGACCGGAAAGAAATCACTGATTTCTTCTTTAGGACTGGATGCATTCGTACTATTCAAAAGAAAGAAAATGGCTATTTTCTTCTTGTTCTCCATGCTTCTGGGAGCAGCGTTGCAGATTACCAACACGTATGGCGATCTTTTCTTAGGTAGTTTTGCCAGTATTCCGGAATATGCAGAGTCTTTCGGTGTGAAGCATTCGGTTATCCTGCTATCCATCTCGCAGATGTCCGAAACATTATTTATTCTCGCCATACCTTTCTTCCTGAGACATTTCGGAATTAAACAGGTCATGCTAATCAGTATGTTTGCATGGGTATTCCGATTCGGATTGTTCGGGTTCGGTGATCCGGGCTCCGGACTGTGGATGTTAATCCTATCCATGATTGTGTATGGCATGGCATTCGATTTCTTCAACATTTCAGGTTCGTTGTTTGTTGAACAGGAAACCAGTTCCAATATCCGCGCCAGTGCCCAGGGATTATTCTTTATGATGACAAACGGCTTGGGCGCCATTATTGGAGGATACGCCAGCGGTGCCGTAGTAGATGCCTTCTCGGTATATGCCGACGGCAGACTGGTGAGCCGAGAGTGGCCTCAAATTTGGTTGATCTTTGCTGCTTATGCATTGGTTATCGGTATTTTGTTTGCCTTGGTATTCAAGTACAAACACCAGCCGGAAGAAGCAGCAAATAAAAAGCAGTAAGTAGCAAGTGGCTGGTAGCTGCCAGCCACTCGGAAAAATATTATGGATAAAAAGAAGAAAATAGAACTAGAAGTACTAAACATTTCCAATAGTCAGGAACAAGCAGGAGCTTACGCTTTGGTATTGGGAGAAGTGGAGGGCACCCGCCAATTACCGGTTATCATTGGTGCGGCGGAAGCGCAGGCAATGCTAATCAGCCTGAAAGGGATTATTCCACCACGCCCCTTGACTCATAACCTTTTCGCTTCGTGTCTGGAAGTATTGGGAGTGAATATGATGCGTGCTCTTATCTACAGGGTAGACAATGGTGTATTCTATTCTTATATCTACCTGAAAGCAGACGATGCGATCATTCGCATGGATGCCCGCACATCCGATGCGGTTGCTATGGCTTTACGGATGAAAGCCCCCATCTTTATTTACGAGGAGATTCTGGAAGCGGAACAACTCAAAACCGGAAAAGAGAACGAAACTGGCAGTGTAGCTCCTATGGGCGAAAACCCTTCCCCACATGATGATGAATTCTTCCACGGAGATACGATGGAGATGCTACAAAAGGCATTGCAAGAAGCCATAGCCAACGAGAATTACGAACGAGCAGCCCACATCAGGGACGAAATTACCAAACGAAAAGAACAGCAATAGACTTATGCATGTATTCTATACACCCGACATACAAACCCGTGCCGAACTTCCCGAAGAAGAAGCCCAACACTGCATCCGCGTACTACGCCTCAATATTGGCGATCAGATTACATTGACCGATGGCAAAGGCTATTTCTATCGTGCAGAAATCAGTGCTGCTACCAACAAGCGTTGCATGGTAAACATTCTGGAGACCATTTACCAGGAACCTTTATGGAACGGACATCTGCACATTGCCATGGCCCCGACCAAGAATATGGATCGCACAGAATGGTTTGCTGAAAAAGCCACTGAAATAGGCTTCGATGAACTGACTTTCCTGAACTGCCGCTTCTCGGAACGGAAAGTTATCAAGATCGAACGTATCAGTAAAATACTGGTGTCAGCCATCAAACAATCCCTTAAAGCCCGTTTGCCACAACTGAATGAAATGACGGATTTCAACAAGTTCATCGCGCAGCCTTTCAAAGGACAGAAGTTCATAGCTCACTGTTACGAAGGAGAAAAGCCGCTATTGAAAGATGTGCTCCGCAAAGGAGAAGATGCACTGGTATTAATCGGTCCGGAAGGGGATTTCAGTGAAGAAGAAGTGCAAAAGGCAATAGAAAACGGCTTTACTCCCATTAGTCTGGGAAAGTCGAGACTGCGTACAGAAACGGCAGCTCTAGTGGCCTGCCACATTCTGAACTTACAAAATCAATGATAATCACACTTAAATAATAGTTATATGAAGAAAAGTTTGTTTCCCCGTTTGGCGTTGATGGCTGTAGTGGTCGCTCTTGTCAGCGCATGTTCCCAGAAGAAGCAAGAATACACCGATGTGATTCCTGCCAATGCTCATACGGTAGTCAGCATCAACCTGAAATCATTGGCTGACAAAGCAGGCCTCAATGACAAGGAGAACAAAGAAGTACAGGAAAAGCTGACGAATGCTTTGAAGAGCGGCATGAACGCTGCAACATTCCAGCAAATGGAAATGATAATGAAAGATCCGAAGAAATCGGGAATCGATGTATCGGAACCTTTGTATATCTTCACCACGGAAACATTCCCTACTACTATCGTTGCCAAAGTCAGCAGTGAAGACGACCTGCATGCACTGCTGGAAACATTGGAGAAAGAAAAAGTCTGTCAGCCTCTGGCAAACGGTGACGGTTTTCAGTTCACACAAATGGGGAATCAGGTACTCATAGCATATACTCCTTCAGTGCTTATGCTGACCAATTATAGCGGCACTACCCAGCTTGAGAAAATCAAAGAGAATATTCCTGCCTTGCTGAAACAGACGAATGAAAACAGCATTGTTTCAACTACTATCTTCAAAAAGATGCAGAAGATGGGAGGAGATATCAGCACTATGTTCTCTCCGGCAAGCCTGCTGGGCCCTTATGCCAATATGATCAAAGCAAGCGATATGCCCTACAACATTGACCTGAAAGACATGAAAATGTTGGGAAGCCTTTCCTTTGATAAAGGTAAGGTAAGCATGAAGTATGAGAGCTTCACAGAAAACCCGGAACTGCAAGCTTTGTTCGACAAGCAAAAGAAGGCAACCTGCCCCATAGAAAACACTTTCTTGAAATACTTCCCGAAATCCACCCTGATGTATCTCAGCATGGGTATCAATGGAGAAGAGTTCTATAACATGTTGTTGGAAAATGAGCAGTTCCAGAAGAATTTCTCCATAGCCAAGGCTAATGAAGTAAAAGAGTTGTTCGGCACATTCCAGAAAGATATTGCAATGGGGCTGATAAACTTCACTATGAATAACGCTCCTACTTTCCTGATGTACGCCAGTGTAAAGAGTGCTGCCCCCGTACAGTTATTGTATGAGAAAAAAAGCGAACTGGGCTTAAAAAGAGGAGACGACATCCTGAAACTGGGAGAAAACGAATATGTATATAAATCAAAGGAACTGAACCTGTTCTTCGGAGTTCGCAACAATAGTTTGTATGCTACGAATGACGAAATGTTGTACAAGAGCATAGATAAAGCCGTTAATCCATCCATTAAGGATACCGAATTTGCATCCAACATCAAAGGTAAGAACAGTGCTTTCGTCATTAATGCTGAAGCAATTCTTGCTTTGCCAATTGTGAAGATGTTATCGGAATATGGCGGCACACAATATGCAACAGCTTTTGCTTTGGTTGACAAGATAGCTTATGTAGAGGCTGTTGGGGACCCCAATAATAATGCAGATATGGTTATTCAACTGAAAGACAAAAACGTAAATGCATTGAAACAGATTGTAAACTTCATCAAAGAGTTTGCAGGCATCTAATCTCGATAAATAATGGAAATCATTCATCTGCGGCAAACACTTCCCCAAGTGTTTGCCGACCGGGATGCCATTTCATCCGACGTATGGCATCAAGACCTTGTGCTACAAAAAGGAGAGCGGTATCTGATTGAAGCTGCTTCGGGCACAGGTAAATCCTCTCTATGCAGCTATATCTACGGATATCGCCGCGACTATCAGGGTATCATTAACTTCGATGAACGAAATATCCGTTCGCTCTCCATTCATGAATGGGTGGAATTGCGAAAACATTCATTGAGCATGCTGTTTCAGGAGCTACGTATCTTCCCTGAACTGACCGCACTGGAGAATGTACAGTTGAAGAACCGGCTTACTAACTATAAGAAGAAAAAAGAAATCCTTGCTCTTTTTGAAACGCTCGGTATCACTGACAAAGTAAATGAAAAGGCTGGAAAGTTATCTTTCGGACAACAGCAACGCGTAGCTTTTATTCGTGCTCTCTGCCAACCGTTCGATTTCATTTTTCTGGATGAGCCTATCAGCCACCTGGATGATGATAACGGTACACTCATGGGACGTATACTGACCAAAGAGGCCGAACAGCAAGGTGCGGGAGTGGTTGTTACTTCCATTGGAAAACATATAGAGTTAGAATATAATAAAGTGATGAAACTATAAAATTAGTGATTAGGGTTTAGTGATAAGTGATTAGCACCATGCGGAATGATAGCACAGCCTACTAATCACTTATCACTAAACCCTAATCACTAATCACCTATCACTAAACGCTAATCACTAATAAAAGAACATAGAACTTCAATGAACAAACTTGTTTGGAAACTTCTCCGCCAACACATCAGTATCGGACAACTGACCGGCTTTTTCCTCGCCAATATCTTTGGGATGCTGATTGTATTGTTGAGCGTGCAATTTTATAAAGATGTCCTTCCCGTCTTCACGCAGGGAGATAGTTTCATGAAGAAGGATTATATCATCGCTACCAAAAAGATCAGCACCCTCGGCAGTATTACCGGACAAAGCAATACTTTCTCCAAAGATGAAATTAAGGAACTGGAAGCACAACCCTTCACACGTAGTGTAGGCGCTTTTACACCTACCCTTTTCAAAGTATCAGCAGGGCTGGGAATGGAGCAAGCCGGTATCCGCATCTCTACGGATATGTTTTTTGAATCTGTTCCCGATGAGTTTGTAGATGTCAGCTTGGACAAATGGCACTTTGACGAAGGTACACAAACCATACCTATTATCATTCCCCGTAACTACCTGAACCTTTATAACTTCGGTTTCGCACAGAGCCGCAACCTGCCGAAGTTGTCGGAAGGTGTAATGGGACTGATACAAATGGACATTGTGCTGCATGGCAACGGACGTGTAGAACAATACAAAGGGAATATTGTCGGTTTCTCCAACCGCTTGAACACTATCCTTGTTCCACAATCGTTTATGGAATGGGCCAATCAGGCTTTCGCATCCGAAAGAGAAGCACAGCCTTCCCGCCTGATCGTAGAAGTAAAGAACCCTACGGACACAACCATCACCGACTATTTTCAACTGAAGAACTATGAGACCGAAGGGGACAATCTGGATGCCGGAAAGACCACTTATTTCCTCCGCCTTATCACAGGTATTGTTTCCGGCGTGGGACTGTTCATCAGCATCCTCTCTTTCTATATCCTGATGTTAAGCGTATTCCTGCTGCTTCAAAAGAATACGGCAAAGTTGGAGAACCTGTTATTAATAGGTTACAGTCCTTCTAAAGTCGCATTACCTTATCACGTATTGACCGTAGGATTGAATTTGCTGGTACTGATCCTTGCCATAGGCGGTGTGGCCTGGTTAAGATCTTACTATACAGGCGTCCTGCAAACTCTCATTCCACAATTGGAAACCGGGTCTCTCCTACCCTGTATTTTGGCTGGAAGTATCTTATTTATAGCAGTATCTGCCTTGAATATTCTTCTGATACGAAGGAAAGTACTCTCTATCTGGAAAGGAAGTAAAGAAAAGTAAAGAGTATGATAAAACGAAAAGTAAAAAGAATAATAGTAGCATGTCTCATGCTGCTATTTCTTTTATCAGCAGGAATTTTTATCTTTCGGGGAAGCCTACTGCGTCACATCGCAGATCAACGTATTACCCTACTGGAACAGCGTTATGGGCTGGATATCAGCTACAGAGAACTCCATATGAAGGGCCTGAACACAATCGCTATCGACGGACTGAGCGTAGTTCCGCAGGAAAGAGATACACTGTTTGCCCTGCAATCCCTCAATGTTCGTATCGGCCTTTGGAAACTGATGTGGGGAGATATCAAGATTAAAGAAGTCCGGCTCGACGGCCTCTCACTCAATTTCATTAAAAAGGACTCCATAGCTAATTACGATTTTCTTTTCCGTACTTCTGCCGAGCCCACCTCTCCCAGTGAACAAAGTTCCAGTACCGATTATACCCGTCGCATCAATACAACATTAAACCTCCTTTTCGGATTATTACCCGGCAATGGAGAACTCACCCACCTTACTATCACTGAACGGAAAGATCATAACTTTGTCAGTTTCCGCATTCCCCGTTTCGTTATTGACGACTACCATTTCCTGTCCGAAATAACAGTTCAGGAAGACAGTTTAAATCAACAATGGAATACTGAAGGAGAATTTAATCCTTCGGAAAGACGGTTGTATGCCACTTTGCATGCTCCACAACTGACTGTTCCCTATATCAACCGCCGATTTGGTGCAGAAGTACAATTTGACAGCCTGACATGTAATTTCTCACAGGAAAAGGTAAGTGGCGGAATCACTCGCTTGGTCGGCCAGTCGGAAGTACGGGGATTGCAAGTATATCATAAACGATTGTCTCCCGAAACCATCAATCTGGATCGCGGTCAACTGGACTTCTATGTTAATGTCAGTCCACAGGCTGTAGAACTGGATAGTGCCAGCCTTGTACGCTTCAATGCATTGACCTTTCATCCTTATTTTAGGGCAGAACGCGTTGGAGAAAAGACCAATCAAAAAGAGTGGCACTTTACAGTTTCCGTTCGTAAACCCTGGTTCACTTCGGAAGAACTGTTCGGTTCGCTGCCCAAAGGACTTTTTGAGAATCTGGAAGACCTCAGCACTACCGGACAATTAGCTTATCATTTTCTACTGGATGTAGATTTCTCACAACTGGATAGCCTAAAGTTTGAATCGGAACTGAAGGAGAAAGATTTCCGTATTCTTCATTATGGAAAGACGGATTTGGGTAAGATGTCCGGTGAGTTTATCTATACAGCTTACGAAAACGGACAACCGGTATATACGTTCCCTGTCGGTCCGTCATGGGAACATTTTACACCACTGGACAGCATTTCTCCCTTGCTGCAAATGTCTGTTATGCAAAGTGAAGACGGAGCATTCTTCTATCACCGGGGATTCCTGCCGGACGCTATGCGCGAAGCTTTGATTCATGATCTGGAAGTCCGTAAATTTGCTCGCGGAGGTAGCACGATCTCCATGCAATTAGTAAAGAATGTCTTCCTGAACCGCAATAAGAATATAGCCCGCAAACTGGAAGAAGCGCTTATCGTCTGGCTCATCGAAACCGAACACCTCACCCCAAAGGCCCGCATGTACGAAGTTTACCTGAATATAGCCGAATGGGGGCCTATGGTTTACGGTATCCATGAAGCAGCTGATTTCTATTTCGCCAAGCGTCCTTCACAATTGAGTATAGAGGAATCTATCTTTCTTGCTTCCATTGTTCCTAAACCGAAACACTTCAAAAACTCATTTACTACAGGCGGCAAACTGCAAGAGAGTCAGGAAGGTTACTTCCGCCTGATTGCAGAAAGACTGGCCAAGAAAGAAGTGATTACCGATGCACAAGCGGCACAGGTAAACATTAATAATGTGGTACTAAAAGGAGTGGCTAAATCAAGTTTTGTAAGTGAAGGTTGGCAATAAAGCAAAACTGTACAAAAATGAATAAATCTATGTTTTTTATATGCAATTTTTATCTCTTTTCTTTCTTGTCTTGTCACTTTCCCCACCCTCTCTCAGATACCTTCAGGATGGGGGTACAATGAGTCAGGGACTGAAAGGCATTCACTCAACGAATCGGAGGAGTAGCTGAAGGAAAGGAAGAAATTTACAAGTTTTTTGTAAGTATAATTACCAACTGATGAAATATACAATGAATCACCATCTAACTCATATCGGAAAAGGAAGGAATAAAAAAAGAGTGATAAGGTGGTAAGGTGTGATAGGGTGATAAAGTGGCTGCGCTATATATCAAAGAGTCTTATCCCGCTATCACTTTATCACCCTACCACCTTATCACATTTTGTTCATAACCCGTCCATATTAAATAAATTCCTAAAACTTATCCCTGATGCGCCAACATATACTCCTTAGGCGACATGCCATGCACTTCCTTGAAAGAACTGGAAAAATGCGACAAGTTCGTGTAGCCCGTAGCATACGCTACTTCGGATACTGTCAGTTTCTTCTCTTTCAACAAGGCAGCAGCCTGCTGTAAGCGGATATTCTTAATAAAGTCGCGTGCCGAAAGATTTGTCAGTTCTTTCAGTTTCCGGTGCACATGGACACGACTTAAGCCCACATTCGCCGCCAACATTTCCACATTGAGATCCGGATTGGACAGATTCTCGTTGATAACCTTCATTATCTTACTCATCAATATCTCATCTGCCGATTTCATACTCAACTTCTGTACCTTATCTTCCTGCTGCTGCGCACCGCTGAACTTGCTCTTCAGCAGTTTACGATTAGCAATCAGATTAGCAATCGTACTCTTCAGAAGTTCCGTATTGAAAGGCTTCACCATATAAGCATCCGCACCGGTTGCCATACCTTCCATGGTATCCTCGGGCTTGGATTTAGCCGTTAACAAGATTACAGGCACATGATTGACATTCGTATTCTGCTTAATCTTCCGACATAATGATAATCCATCCATTTCCGGCATCATGATATCGCTGATCACCAAGTCAGGAGTATCTGCAAGGATCGTATCATAAGCCTCCCTACCATTCTTCCGGGTCATAATCCGATAATCCCCTTCCAATTCTTCTTTCAGGTAAGAGAGGATTTCTTCCTCATCCTCCACTATCAATATGCGCATGCGATTTTTCGACTTACCCGCCTTCTTGCTTTCTTCGTCCTCTTCTTCTTCAAAGGCTCCCTCTAAATCCGTCTTCTCCGGTTTAACCCACACGGTATGAGGGGTGATGACTGCTTCCACATCTTCCAGTTCGTCCGTACGCAGATGGGCAGAGCCCAACGGTATACGGATAATAAAACGGCTACCCGGAGCATCTTCCCGATTCTCTGCCAGGATGATGCCATGATGCAGTTCCACCAATGAACGGGACAAATGCAAACCGATACCCGTACCGAAGTTCGATTTAGTCACATCATTATCTATCTGATAGAACCGTTCGAAGATACGCTCTATCTTTTCCCGGTCGAGTCCGATGCCGTTATCCGTCACAGTTATTTCAAAGTACTCCTTCAGCGGATCACGCCGGGTGGAATCACGTCCGGTAGAAAGTGTAACCGTAATCTCTCCTTGCTCCGGTGTGTACTTAAAGGCATTGGAGAATATATTCATCAGTATCTTATCGAAGTTATTCATATCCACCCATACCTTCAACTGCGGCATGACGTGTTCGAAACTGAAATGTATCTTCTTCTTCCGCGCCATATAGTCGAAAGTAAGCATCACATCGTCAATGAAACCCACCATATCCGTCTCCCGGAATTTCATGAACATCTGTCCTTTATCCAGCTTACGAATGTCCATCAATTGGTTTATCAGGCGAAGAATACGTTGTGCATTCCGGTAAATCATCAGGTAAGTCTTCTGTACTTCTCCTCCCTTCTTTTCAGCCAGCAATTTCTCCAGAGGATTAATAATCAGCGTCATCGGAGTACGTATCTCATGCGAGATATTGATGAAGAACTGCAGCTTCGCTTCATTCAATTGTTCGGCATGTTCGCGCTTCATGATTTCACGGCGATGGCGCATACGCGACAGGATATAATTCACAATACCCAATACAAGCAAGCCGAACAGGAACGCATAAATACAATACGCCCACCACATCTCATACCAGGGCGGAGTAATCAGTATCTTCACAGTACGTATCTCCGAAAGATTGCCATGACTCAACGCCCGCACATGGAAAGTATATTTGCCGGGCAGAAGATTATTATACGTCACCCGGTTCACCCCCGGCTCAGTGCTAAGCCACTGGTTACTCAGTTCTTCAATCTTATACTGATAGGATATCTGTTCCGGATTGTTGTATTGCAACGTAGAGAACACAATGCTGAACGTATTATCATAATGAGCCAACTGGAACATATTCGCATCCGGCACAGATGTATAAATAACGGTATGTCTTCCCGAACGTGTATTCTTCCGTACAGGCTGGTTAAAGATAGAGAAATCCGTAATCCAGACCTTGGCATCTTTCAGCACGCTCTCTATAGATGAAGGCTGAAAATAAGTGATACCATTGATTCCACCGAAATAGACTTTCCCAGCCTCGTCCTTATAGAATGCACCGTGCGTAAACTCGTTTCCCTGCAAACCATCGCCCGCATAATAATTGATATAACGGCCGGTTTTAGCATCATACTTGCAGATACCCATATAGGTGCTGATCCACATATTGTGCTCCTCGTCCTCACAAATTCCACAGATTACATTATTCGGCAAACCATCCGCCACCGTAAAGCAAGTAAGCTCATCAGTCTTCTTGTTGAAGCAATATAAACCGTCTGTCGTACCTGCCCAGATATTTCCGGCATGGTCTTCTTGCACTACATAGCCCACCCGGTCTTCAACCAGGGTGTTCACCTTCCGGTAATTAATAAAACTCTCATTAACCGGATTGAAACAACTAATGCCTTTATAATGCCCCAGCCAGATCATTCCCTCACTGTCACAAAAGATGTAGTTCACCCAGTCATTGGCCAATTCATTCCTCGTCAGGTCGCCCGTTTCGTCTTTAGACGACTCGTAGTGTTTCAACTCTTTCGTCACCAGATTATACTGATAGAAACCCGAACCGAAAGTAGCGATATAAAGATTCTTATGCCGATCTTCCGTAATTGAGAATATCTTCTCGTTGTCAACGGGCAGCGGGTACTCACACTCACCGGTTCTTCGGTTTAGTTTTGCCAATCCCCGGGTGTACGTGCCGAGCCAAAAATCTCCGTTCGTATCCTCGTACATACACATAATAGTATTAGCCATCGAACGCGGGTCATTGCCGGGCTGATAATGTCGCAGCCTCTTTCCTTCCGCATCCAGTTCAAATATTCCTTCATTGTCCGCCCCTACCCACAGATGACGATTACTGTCCTGATAAATAGACATTACACATCCTTGTCCGATGGGATTATAATGAATGGACTTATTGCCATAATACTCAAACGGATTTTCCTGCTTCGGCATCAGTACAATACCCTTCTGAAATAATCCTACCCACAGGTTCTTGTCTCGGTCTTCCATGATAGCGTGTATCTTTCCTTCCGAAAAATCCAGCGGCGCGGAATTGATACTATAATCCTCTATCTTTCCGGTCATCCGGTTGTAAGTCTTCAGTCCCTGACCGTCGGTACCGATCAGCAAACGGTCGTCCACTAACGTCAGACAATAGATGGACAGTTCCTCACCGCCCATATAGGGAACAGGAACAAAGCGGTTCTGCTCACGCTCATAACGGGACAAGCCATGCTTTTGAGTGCCAATAAACAAATTCCCGTACTTATCTTCACCGATAGCCGACACATAGTTATCATTAATCACCGGGTATCTGAACACACGAACTTCCTGCGTAGCAGGCAGATAGCAGATCAATCCATGTCCTTCCGTACCGATCCATATATTGTAATGAGAGTCTTCATATAAGTTCGACTGAAAGTTATAATTCACTTGCCTCATGATAGCGTCAATGGACTCCGCCTGCTGCTTCTCCTCGTCCAAGCGGAAAATGCCCTGCCCGGTAGTTACCACCCAAATCTCACCATTATGCAATTTCTGCATCTGCGTGATGTGTGGAAAAACCCGCTTGCCCGCACGTATCATTGGAATCTCCCGGAAAGTATCTGTTTCCGAATCATACTTCATCAACCCGTCAATGCAGCCTACCAGCAGATTCTGCCGACTGTCTTCAAAAAGCGTGCGCACATAATTGTTTTTGATGGAAGTGGAGTCGCCGGACACATGTTTATAGTTAGAAAACCGAAGCCCATCGAAACGGTTCAGTCCGTACTCAGTAGCTATCCAGATGAATCCACGCTTATCCTGAAAGATCTGGTTGATAAGACTGCTGGATAATTCATTGTTAGTGGAATAAAACTTACCGGTCTGCGCTGCCAAAGGCAGAACAACCAAGCACAACAATAAGACTATAAGGGGGGCTTTGTTAGGAGCTGTTTTCATTGCATTCTATACTTAAAGGTAAACAAAGATAGTGAAAACTTTCGGAATTAATTCATATTCCGCCAGAAATGAGTTTTTAGTCCGTTGATGGCGACTGCTTTCGTGTAGTCAATTATAAGTTTAAAGATAAATTACCGTTCACTTTTGTCCGAAAATCTTGATTTTTAAATAAAAAGATGAAAATGTGAGGTTGTAGTGCTCTGTATTTCAGGATTTTAAGAGGACTGCATCTCACATAACGACTGAGGTACCCTCACATAATGACTGAGGTACCCTTACATAACGACTGAGGTTGCCTAAAATAACGACTGAGGGTACCTCAAATAACGACTCGGGTCAGATGTAAATATAGAAGAGTAAATTTCAAGCATTGGTTTAACTCATAACCGTATAATAACGAACATAATTCAACTCCTGATTTGCATATTTTACTCATAAGTACCATCAGAAAGAAAAAAACAAGAAAATATGGGATTTATCACTTGAATATGTATCTTTCGGGTGTCAATTAAGCCCGAACGTAACACCAGCAAATGATTTTGTAACACAGGGAAAAGTCATGTTACATTTAAATGTAACACAGGCTACAATAAAATGCCTGCTTCTTCATATTATAGAATATCTTTGTCACAAACGAAAAGGAATGTTTAATCACTTAATCTAATTGAATACAAATATGGAAACTTAAAAATGAAATGCACGTCTTCACATCTTTAATAAAGAAAGAGAATATTATTGTTATCCAACTAAATTAATTTCATTATGAAATGCACAAATTATTGTTTTAAGCCTTTGGGGCTTCTATTCTTATTATGCCTGATACCTCTATGGGCATTTTCACAGAACATCACTGTGAAAGGTGTGGTGAAGGACGCCACAGGAGAATCAGTTATCGGTGCGAGCGTAGTGCAGAAAGGCACCAGTAACGGTATTATTACCGACATTGACGGTAACTTCACGCTGAATGTTCCATCCAACAGTACCATCGTAATTTCATTTGTGGGTTACAAGACTCAAGAAATTCCTGTAGCCGGGAAGACACAAATCAACGTTACCCTGAAAGAAGATGCTGAAATGCTGGACGAAGTCGTAGTGGTAGGTTACGGACAGATGAAACGTTCAGACCTGACAGGTTCGGTGGTATCGGTTAATGACCAGGCCATCAAGAAGTCGGTTCCGACTTCTATCGACCAAGTATTGCAAGGCCGTGCTGCCGGTGTGCAGATTCAGGCAAACACAGGTACACCGGGCGGTAGCTCCGCCATCCGCATCCGTGGTATCAACTCACTGAACGCCACTAATCAACCTATCTTTGTGATAGATGGCGTAATAGTAGACTCTTCAAGCAGTGACAACGGAACCTCCAACCCGTTGTCCAGCATTAACCCTTCGGACATTGTCTCCATGGACGTGCTGAAGGATGCTTCCGCCACCGCCATCTATGGTGCACGAGCTTCTAACGGTGTCATCATGATTACTACTAAACGAGGCAAAGCCGGTGAGGCTACCATCACCTACGATGGCTATGTAGGCTGGCAAAGCATGCCCAAGAAACTGGAAATGATGAATTTACGCGAATATGCCGCCCACCACAACGTGCGTGCCGATGCACAGATTGTGGCTCATAGCAACAATTTCGTCAATCCTGAATTACTGGGCGAAGGAACCGACTGGCAAGACGAGCTGTATCGCAACGCCTTGATGACCAGCCATAATATATCCATCACAGGCGGTCAGGAAAAAGTGACCTACGCATTCAGTGCAGGCTATTTGGATCAGGCGGGTATCGCTTTGGGATCCGGCTTCAAACGTCTCTCCCTGCGAGGCAATCTGGAAGCTCAAATCAAGAGCTGGCTGAAGGGAGGTATCAACTTCTCCATGTCGGACAGCAAGCAAAAAGTGGGTGCCGACAATAACATTATCATGACTGCCCTGCAATCGCAACCTTCTACCGCCGTCACTTCGGCAGACGGGTCCTATGACGGTCCGGACGACCAATACATGCCCGACAACCCCGTGGCACTGGCCGAAATCCGCACCAACAACAACAAGAAAGAGAATTTCCGTTTCAGTACCTATCTGGAAGCCACGCTGTTGAAAGGGCTGACCCTGAAGACAGAACTCTCCACCGACTACAACCTGAACAAGTATTACTATTATGAACCGGACTTCACCTTCGGTGTGAAAGTAAACAACACCCGCACGGGTCGCTGGACCAAGAATGATTCCAAATACTGGAGCTGGCGCAACATACTGACCTACAACCGCACGTTCAACGACAAGCACAACATCAACGCTATGGTGGGACAGGAAATGAGCGAAAACCATTGGGAGACCCAGGAGAGCCGTGCCACAGGCTATCTGTCCAATTCCGCCCAAGACCCCAGTGCAGGCGGACAAGTGGACGGTTCGGGTTATCAGGACAACAGCTCCATCCTTTCCTACTTCGGACGCGCCTTCTACTCGTTTGCCGACCGCTACCTGCTAACGGCCACCATCCGACGCGACGGTTCTTCCAAGTTTGCCAAAAACAACCGCTGGGGATGGTTCCCTTCTGCAGCCCTGGCATGGAAAGCAAGCAACGAGACGTTCCTCAAGGACAATCCGATCATCAACAACCTGAAAATCCGCTTGGGTTGGGGTACTACCGGTAACCAGAACGTGCAAGACTGGGCCTATATCGCCCTGCTTGCCACCAAGAACACCCCGTGGGGTAACGGTGTACTGAACGGCAATACCGCTAATCCCGACCTGAAGTGGGAAACGACCTATTCCACCAACCTAGGTCTGGATCTGAACCTCTTCGACAACCGCATTGAGTTCATCGCCGACTTCTACTACAAGAAAACCAAGGATATGCTGCTGCAAGTGGCTCTACCCGCATTCTTGGGCTCGTCCGGTCAAGGTGCTGCCAGCAATCCCTGGAGCAATATAGGCTCGCTTGAGAACAAAGGTGTGGAACTGACCCTGAATACCGTGAACATCGACACCAAGGACTTCCAATGGAGAAGCAACTTCGTATTCTCACTCAACCGCAACAAGGTGGTGGAAATGGATACCGAAACCGGTAGCCTGCCCTACTCCCTGCAAGTGGGTTCAGATACACAAACCGTAACCAACTCCGTAGCAGGAAAACCCATCGCACAGTTCTGGGGATATAAGGTAATCGGACGTTTTGACGAACCTACCGACTTCTACTACACAGATGCCAATGGAGCTGTTAAGGAAGTGGCACGCCCCATCAACCAAGGCATTGCCCAAGGAGAAACGTGGCTGGGCGATTACATCTTTGCCGACATTAACAATGACGGGAAAATAGACAACAACGACCAGACATTTATCGGAAATCCCGAACCTAAGTTCACCTACGGCATAGGAAACACCTTCTCCTGGAAGGGCTTCGACCTGACCATATTCCTGAGTGGCAGCTACGGCAACGACGTACTGAACTACAACCGTCGCTGGCTGGAACAGTCGGGCGCCAACAGCAACCTGTTGAAATCCACCGGCTATGCCATCGTAGAGAAGATTGATCCCAACGGACCGGATGACTTCCGTAACTTCCACGTAACGGGTGGTGACCCTTTGTCACCCCGCCTCTACACAGCCAGTGCCAAAAACTTCAACTGGCGCGTGAGCGACCGCTACATAGAAGACGGTTCTTATCTGCGCATACAGAACATCTCTCTGGGCTACACATTCCCCAAGAAATGGCTGGGGAAGACTCCCATCCAGAACCTGAAGGTGTATGCCAACCTGCAGAATGTATATACTTGGACCAAATACAAAGGCTACGACCCGGAAGTGGGCAGTCTGTGGGGCAATACCTTATATAATGGTATCGACTACGGACGTTATCCTTCGCCCCGCATCTACACCTTTGGTTTGACCGCATCATTCTAATCCTAAAACAAAAAAGACAATGAAAACAAAATATATCATATCGACTATTGCGTTGACAGGCGTACTGGCACTGACCGGATGCGAAGACTTTCTGGAGCAGAAGAATACGCACGACCTGAACCAGCAGACCTTCTTCGACTCCGAAGCGGCATTACGGGCAGCCACCGCACCTCTCTACAACTATGTATGGGCAGGCTTTAATGACAAGTTCTATTATGGAATGGGCGATGGACGTGCCAACAACATCACCGCCCAATATTCCGACTACATCTACCCGTACACCAACCTAAGCGAAACATCCCTGAGCCAAGGTCTGACCGATGCATGGAATTCCTTCTATTCCGTAGTGGCACAGGCCAACAATACCATCAACAATATCACTGACTATTCCGCCCCCACCCTCAGCGAGGACTCAAAGCGTGCATCTATTGCCGAAGCACGCTTCATGCGCGGTACGGCCTATTGGTACATCGCTTCCCTATGGGGAGTGGGCATCATCTATACCAACACCTCCAGTATGGTGAACAATTACGTGGTTCCCGCCAACCCGGGTGTGGATGTCATAGAGTTTGCCATCCGCGACCTGGAATATGCAGCCAAATACCTGCCTAAGACTCCTGCCGATGCAGGACGGGTGACGTGCTACAGTGCCTACGGCATGTTGTCGCGTGTTTACCTCTCTATGGCCGGACTTACCACCGATGGCCTGTATAACGGAAGCAACGTTGCCACCGATTTCAACCGTGGCACACGAAACCAGACCTACCTTGATCTCGCGAAGCGGGCAGCCCTGAAGGTGATTGCCGAATCGGGAGCCGGACTGATAGACAATTATGGAGACTTGTTCGCAGCCAAAAGCTTCAACAATAACAGCGAGAGCCTTTTCCAGTTGCAATGGTTACCTGCCACGCAGGCCAACAGCAGCGCCTGTGGCAATACAATGGTCCGCTTCCTCGCATGGTCTACGATGGTGGCCGACAAAGATGCCTGGGGAGGCGCCACCTATTGTTCTTGGAACCTATGGGAAGAATTCAAAACCTATAAGGATGAGACACTGGGTAAAACCGTGGACGATGCTGTCCGCCGCCACTATTCGGTAGCTTCGTATGGCGAGTTCTATCCGGACATGAATATGAAAAACGGAGGTTATACCTATGGCGAGACCGAGAATCCGGGCAACCAGGGAGCCAACATCAAGAAATACGTCATTGGCACAACGGCCGACAACGGCGGCATCAGCGAACCGGGCAACTCGGGTACCAATACCTACATGATGCGTCTGGCCGAAGTCTATCTGAATTATACGGAAGCCGTTTTGGGAAACAGTGCAAGTACCACCGATACGGAATATTTCAACCGAGTGCGCACCCGTGCAAAAATGGAAAGCAAAAAAAGCATTACTTACGAAGACCTACGCCACGAACGCCGTATGGAATTTGCTTTCGAAGGACAGTATTGGTACGATCTCGTGCGCCGTTCCTATTACCGCCAGCAGGAGGTTATCAATTACATGAACCACCAGCAGCGTAACGCCAGCTACGAGTACCAGACCGAATCGGGCGTATATGAAATCAGCCCCGACTATGTGGAACCGGGGAACGGTGTAGCCACAGCTACGGCAAACAGCCTCATATTGCCCATGTCGGACACCGACCAAAGCAAGAACCCCTATCTGAAACCCGATACCGGCGGAAACTTACAGACCGTAGCTTATGAATTTGGAGAAAAAGAAGTTTCTGAAGAAGATTTGTTCAACTAATATAAACGAATAATCATGAAATACCTGAAATATACCCGACTGTTGTGCATGGCACTTCTGGCAATGGGCTTCACTGCCTGCAACGACGAGGATGCCTATTTTGAGGAGGATGCGCAAAACTCTCCGATTGTAGTGAATAAGGTCTATCTGCAAGACGTGGAATCGTCCGTTCCCGACCGCGAAGTGACGTTTGCACGACTCGGACAAGTCATCCGTCTGTCCGGAAGCGGACTGTATGGAGTGAGAAAAGTGTATATCAACGGATATGACACTTACTTTAATCGAGCTTTGGTAAGCGACCAGTCATTGCTGGTACAACTCAACAAAGAAACTCCCGTGGCCGAAGCCGAAGAGGAAGTGAGAAATACCATCCGTCTGGTAAAAGACGGTTCGGAGTTTGTTTATAAGGATCTGGTGGTTCGTGCCGCCTCCCCACAAATCTCGCATATCAGCAACACTCTACCACTAGAGGGGGAAAAGGTAATTGTTTATGGAGCCAACCTGCAAGAAACACTCAAGTTGATCCTTCCGGGCGGCGTGGAAGTGTCTGCAGGCATAGAGAGCGATGAGGATGGCGAATGGTACTCGTTCACCATGCCGGGTGGCGTGAGCCAAGGCGGAAGTATCACCTCGGAAGGTGCCAACGGAACCGCTGTCACTCCCGCCTACTTCAACGAAAAGAGCTGTATGATTCTCGACTTCGACGGCACCGGCGTACAGGGATTTTGGAGCTGGGATGCCGGCAAGTCCATGTGCGACGATGAGCACGACGTAGCGGACGATCCGCTGGGGAAACGAGGCAAATGTACCCTGCTGGTACCTCAACGTATGCTGGATGCAGGCGGCGCTGTCTCAGGTAAACCGCGCGTGTCCGAGTGGTGGACGGCAGGTAATGACGAGCCTACCGATGACTGGAACCGCATGACCGGACTGATTCCGGCAGAAACGCCTGTGAACGAAGTGGCCTTCCAGTTTGATATCTACGTGCCGCAACCTTGGAGTGGAACAGGTCACATCCAAATATCGCTTATGAACAACTTCAATATTAGCGGCATTGGATCGGACGATGATGGCACCAACAATGCCGTGGCATTCTGCGTACCTTGGATTAAAGAGGGAGTAGTGGTGCCCTTCTACACCGAAGGCTGGCAAACCGTCACCATTCCTTTTAGCCAGTTCAACAAATATGCCACCTTATTGGAAAATGAGGAGGAAGCTACTTTCCAAATGGTAATAGACGACCGCAACGGAGCATCTTACCGCAACTTCGGCATGGGATTCGTCAACACCGACTTCACCTTTGGAGGCGTAACGGTGGAATCGACACTCTTCAACCAGAAAATCTATGTGGACAACTGGCGCGTAGTGCCTTGCAAGAAGACCATCGTATCCGATTTCCCGGATGAAGAAGAATGACCTTCTCAACTCGTCAACTATTTTAAGAACTTAAAACTGAAAAAGTATGAAATTAAATAGAATCATCCTTCCCGCAATGGCAATGGCATTGACTTTGGCAGCCTGCGAGGATAATAAGATGGAATGGGGTACTCCTGACGGGCACGGACAGGCCGACCTCTCCGATATTCCACTAAGTTTAACCGAAAAAATAGCCAACTACAAGAGTATCAAGGAATATGCGGCTGAGTATATTCCGAATATGACCGTAGGCTTAGGCATCGGAGCAGACTATTATATAAATAACGGGACTGTGAAGCAACTGGCCGATGCAAACTTCAACACCTTTACCACCGGAAATGCCATGAAGCATGATGCAGTGGTGGGCAACAAGGGTGAACTGAACTTCGCTACCATAGATGCTTTTGTAAATGCCATTCCGGCAGACGCCAAAATGTACGGACACTGTTTTCTGTGGCACACGCAGCAGAAACAAATGTACCTGAAATCGCTGATTGCTCCCGAAGTAGTGATTGAGGATATCGGTGGTGACGATGTCTGCGAGAATGTCATTACCAACTCCGGTTTCGAAAGCGGAACCGACGGATGGACCGGTCTTTGGGGAAAATACACTTATGCAGTGGAAGCTCCCGGAAAGGACAGCGATAATGCCATTCACTTCACCATGACCGGAGAAACGGCTGCGAACTACGACTGCCAGCTTTTCTGGCCACTCGCCTCCCCTTTGGAAGACGGCGTGACGTATGCTTTCTCTGCCGATATCAAGTCCGACATGGATATTGCCGTGCAGTTCATAGGTCAGAACGCATCATACGCAGGTATTTATAAGGACAGCTATACCGCTCCTGCCGACTGGCTGCACGTGACGGGTGAATTCACTTATAACGCAGCTTCCGAGGCTACCGATATTATCCGTGTAGGCTTCCAGTTTGGCGGCACACCGGGCAGCAATGTGTGGATAGACAACCTGAAATTCGGCGTGAAGAAGGTAGAGAAGATGAAAAACGTCATCACCAATCCTTCGTTTGCCGACGGCACCAACGGTTGGACCGGACTGTGGGGCAAATATACATACGGTGTAGAAGCGCCGGGACGTACGGACGACACAGCCATCCGCTTCACCATGACCGACGAAACGGCCGCGAACTACGACAGTCAACTCTTCTGGGCACTCGACACCCCTCTGGAAGTGGGAGCCACTTACGCTTTCTCGTTCTATACCAAGAGCGACATGAACATCGCCGTACAGGCCATCGGACAGAATGCAAGTTATTCGGGTATCTACAAGGACAGCTTCACGGCACTGAACGACTGGACACTATGCGAAGGAGAATTTACCTACAACGCCTCTGATCCTGCCGACATCGTCCGCTTCGGTGTTCAGTTTGGCGGTACTCCGGGCAGCACCATATGGATTGATGACTTTAAATTCGGTTTGAAGAACGAGGAAGCACAGCCCAAGGCCAAAAACCTGACCCGCGCCGCAGGAGGCGTGACCTACATCTACAAAACGCCTGAAGAGAAACGTACCGCCCTCTTGGGTGCCATGGAAACTTGGATTAAAGGCATGGCCGAGCACATGGGCGACCGTATGATAGGCTGGGATGTCATCAATGAACCTATCGACGACAGTACGAAAGGCGTACGTGGAATCAACGGTGTGTTTG
Source organism: Bacteroides intestinalis DSM 17393 (assembly GCF_000172175.1). Lineage (NCBI taxonomy): Bacteria > Pseudomonadati > Bacteroidota > Bacteroidia > Bacteroidales > Bacteroidaceae > Bacteroides > Bacteroides intestinalis. The sequence goes on from NZ_ABJL02000008.1 coordinate 2,481,385, forward strand.
GAAGCGAAGATGCAGACGGCAATCCCGATACCGCACCCGTAGAACAAGATGGGCTGAACCTGAACTGGGCAAGCAACCACTTCTACTGGGGCTACTATCTGGGCATGGAATACGCCACCAAGGCCTTTGAATATGCCCGCAAGTATTGCAGACCTGAAACCAAGCTCTTCGTCAACGACTACAATCTGGAAGTCAGCCCTGCTAAGCTGGATGCCCTGATTAACTTTGTGAAGTACATTGACGAACACAACGAGACGAATGCCCCAATCGTAGACGGTATAGGCACACAGATGCACGCCGTAGCAGCCGATCTGACTCGTGAAAAGATAGATGAAATGTTCAAAAAACTTGCCGCTACGGGTAAGATTATCCGTATTACCGAGCTTGACGTACGCCACACTTATGAGCCTACAGCTAATCCGTCGGCCGAACAGCTAATGAAACAGGCGGATGTCTATCGCTGGATTATCGAGTCTTATAAGGAGAACGTGCCCGCTACGCAGCAATCCGGCTTTACCATCTGGAGTTTGTCCGACCACGCAGACGAACACACCGGCTGGTTCACAGGCGACACTCCCAATCTCTTCGATGCCAACTATGCCCGCAAGCCGGCCTATAAGGGCGTGTGCGACGGTATTGCCGGACGTGACATCAGCGAAGACTTCACCGGCGACGACTGGAAAGCAGCCTACGAAGTGAAAGAGGAAGAAACTCCCGCTGATCAATAAGTGAAAACAAGAAATCCGGTAAGGCTCCGGCCTTACCGGATTCCATTCACCCAATCATTCAGCAAATCCGGTAAAAACATCCGTTTTATCCCCTGAAACAGGAAGATGTACGATAAACAAAAAATTATGTAACATCATTCGGGGATAATGTAACCGAAATGAAGTTTTCTGCAACATTGCGAAAAGTTTTTTAAATTATAGCTCACTATCTTTGTTGCAATGGAAAACATCTCAAATCAATACCAGAGACAAACAATGAAGAATTGGATTTTCATTTTAGTTTTGAGTGTGATGACAGTTGGGTATGTAAATGCTCAAAAGAGTACATTACAAAAACAAGGCACCGCTACTCAATTAGTAGTAGACGGCAAACCATTTCTTATTTTAGGCGGTGAATTAGGAAATTCATCGGCAGCATGCACAGAAGATATCGAACGTATCTTCCCGAAGCTGCAACGGATGGGACTGAATACAGTACTCGTTCCCGCATACTGGGATTTGATAGAACCGCAAGAAGGACAATTCGACTTCACCCTCACAGATGAAGTCATCCGTCAAGCCAGGCAGAACGATCTTAAAGTTATCTTTCTTTGGTTTGGTGCCTGGAAAAACTCTATGAGTTGCTACGCTCCCCTCTGGTTCAAAGAAAACTATAAGAAATACCCGCGTGCTTATACACAAAAAGGGAAACCACTCGAAATAGCCAGCCCATTTTCTGAAAATGTATTCCAAGCCGACAACCGCGCTTTTTCCGGATGGATGGAACACGTCGCAGCCATTGATAAAGAGGAAGGTACCGTCGTCATGATACAGATAGAAAATGAGATAGGTATGCTGGAAGATGCGAGAGACTATTCTAAAGAGGCCAACGCATTGTTCAATGCACCGGTGCCCTCGGAATTAATGAGTTACTTGCAAAAAAATAAGAAAACGCTCCACCCCCAAATGCTTGAGAAATGGGAAAGCCAAGGTAGCAAGAAGCAAGGCACCTGGCAGGAAGTGTTCGGAGCCGATATTTACACCGATGAATTATTTATGGCCTGGCACTACGCCCGCTATGTGGAAAGAATGGCACAAAGCGCCCGGTCCATCTACAATATTCCACTATACGTAAACGCTGCCATGAACAGCCGTAACCGGAAGCCGGGAGAATATCCTTCCGCCGGTCCGCTGGCACACCTTATTGATATATGGCATTGCGGAGCACCCAGCATCGACCTTCTTGCTCCCGACCTGTACGACAATGGCTTTACAGATTGGGTAGCTAAATATAAATTGCACAACAACCCATTGTTTATCCCCGAAATCAAACTGACAGACAATAATGGAGTAAGAGCTTTCTACATCTTTGGTGAACATGATGCCATCGGTATCAGCCCGTTCTCCATCGAAGGTGGTTCCGACTCTCCTAACTCTCCGTTGGTAAAAAGCTATCATACGCTTAAAGAGTTCATACCTCTGCTCGCTAAGTATCAGGGTAAAGGCACAATGAAAGGATTACTCTTCGATCAGGAAAATAAGGAACGTATCATTTATCAGGATGATCTGAAGATAACTTGCCGCCATTTCTTTACCCTTCCATGGGATGCGCGCGCCACCGATGGCAGTGTATGGCCCGAAGGCGGAGGTGTATTATTAAGACTGGCACCCAATGAGTATATCGTAGCAGGTAGCGGTATCGTTATCAAGTTTGAGAAAGCTACAGAAAATCAGGCCAAAGTCCAGGCGTTGGGCGAAGACGGATTTGTTCAGGCAGGAGGAAAGGGTGATAAAGTGATAAGTGATAAGGTGATGTGGAAAGGAGCACGTTGTGGCATCGGTTCCGTAGATGAAGTGAAGATGGACGAGGACGGTACGTTCTCTTATATCCGCCGTCTGAATGGTGATCAGGATCACCAAGGGCGACATGTACGCATCTCAGTGGGAGAATTCCAGATACTTCATGTGAAATTGTACGAGTATAAGTAGGTAGTAATTAAGTTGTGGGTAAAAGATAAAATTAGATATGAATAAGGTTAGGTTTAATAAAGTTAGGTTGAGTCTGGCAGTGCTGCTTTGCCTTTGCGCTACTTCCATGGTGGACGCAAAGGTAAAGTTGCCTGCTTTGATTTCTGACGGAATGGTATTGCAACGCGAGCAACCCATCAAAGTATGGGGCACGGCAGATGCCGGAGAAAGTGTACAGGTGAAGTTCCTAAAGAATGCCACCCCTACAGGTGTAAAAGGTGGTAAACTGAAAGTAGCTTACACAGTTACAGCAGACGCAAACGGTAGGTGGACCCTCACCCTGCCTGCAATGAAACCGGGCGGACCTTACATTCTGCAAGTTAATGACATCGAACTGAAAGATATTCTGGTAGGAGATGTATGGTTGTGCTCCGGCCAATCCAATATGGAACTACCTGTCAGCCGGGTAACAGATATGTTCCGTGATGAAATTGCCGCTTATGAAAACACAAATATACGGCAGTTGAAAGTACCCAATATCTTCAACTTCCATGCACCGCAAGCGGACTTGCCGGATTACGTTGCCTGGAAACCACTGACGCAGGAAAACGTCATGAACTTCTCCGCTTTGGGCTATTTCTTTGCCAAAGCCATGTATGAAAAGAACAGCATACCCGTCGGACTGATAAACTCCAGTTGGGGCGGAACTCCCGTTGAGGCATGGATAAGCGAAGAAGGACTGAAAGAATTTCCGAAGTATATTAATGATAAACGGCAATATGAGGATGATGCTTATCTGAAAAGCATTAAACAGACAGAAGGTTTGAGCTTCTATCGCTGGAACACTTCCCTATACCAGGGAGATGCAGGACTGCACGAAGCAACACCTTGGTATGCCGCCAACTACAATGATAAAGACTGGAAGACCGTTGATTTATTCTCTACCGACTGGGGAACCAACGGTTTGAATCCGATAAACGGTTCGCACTGGTTCCGCAAGGAAGTGGAAGTACCGCAAGACTGGAACGGAAAAGAAGCGACCTTGCGCTTAGGTTGCATCGTAGATGCGGACTCCGTCTATGTGAACGGTACATTCGTAGGTACTATTTCCTACCAGTATCCTCCACGCATCTATACCATTCCGGCAGGTGTACTGAAAGCAGGAAAGAATACAGTAACCATACGTCTCATCAGCAATAACAGTTATCCTCACTTTGTGAAGGAGAAACCTTATAAGATCATTTGCGGAAATGAAGAAGTAAGCCTGCAAGGAGAATGGAAATACAGATTGGGTGCTCCCATGCCTCCGGCTCCGGGAATGATGTTCTTCTGTTACGAGCCGGTATGCCTGTACAATGCCATGATTGCCCCGCTGCAAAACTATGGCATCCGTGGTGTACTCTGGTATCAGGGAGAGTCCAATGTGGACCGCCGCAATGAATACGCCGCACTACTGACAGCTCTGATTGCTGATTGGCGCAACACATTCGGCAACCCGGAATTACCTTTCTACATTGTAGAGCTGGCAGACTTCCTGTCCCGAGATGACGTCAGCGGTCGGCAGGCCTGGGCTGAAATGCGCAAGGAACAGGCCAAAGTAGCTGAAACCAACCGGAACACCCGCCTCATCCGCAACAGTGACCTGGGCGAATGGAACGATATACATCCATTGGATAAGAAAACCCTGGGACAACGTGCGGCAGAAAGTGCGTTGGAGAATAATAAATGACGGACAACCGGAAACGGATAACAGCAAGCGAACAACTGATTACTGACAATTAATAACTGAATAATACAGCACTATGAACGCACTAAGTCAAAAAGTGTCTATGGCCGAGAAGATTGGCTATAGTTTAGGAGATTGCTCTGCGAACCTCGTGTTCCAGATGATGATGATTTACCAAACCAAGTTTTATACCGATGTCTTCGGTCTGGAAGGCGCCATTGCAGGATCAGTGATGCTGATTGCCCGCATTGTGGACGCTTTTGTAGACCCTACCGTAGGTATTTTGTCCGACCGGACACAAACCAAATGGGGCAAATACCGCCCATGGGTACTCTGGACTGCATTGCCGTTCATGGTGTTCTATGTGTTGGCATTCTACAATCCCGGCATCGAGGATAAAGGTTTGGTAGCGGTGTACGCTACAATCTCCTATACCTTGTTGATGACGCTTTACTCGTTCAACAATACACCGTACGCATCGTTGGGTGGTGTTATGTCAAGTGACATCAAGGAACGTACAAGTATTACGTCTATCCGTTTCGTAGCTGCTACTATTGCGCAGTTTGTGGTGCAGGGCTTGACGCTCCCGTTGGTAAGCAAGTTTGCTGGTGAAAGCGGTGATAAGGGGCACGGTTGGCTGTGTACTATCTCCTTATTTGCAGTCATCGGTTTCGTGTTCCTGGTTATTACCTTCTTCTCCAGCCGTGAACGTATCACGCCGCCGGCAAATCAGAAAACTGATACCAAGAAGGATATCAGGGATGTATTCAGGAATATTCCCTGGCGGGCGATGTTCATCCTGACGCTCTTTCTTTTCACGACCCTTGCCATGTGGGGAAGCGCAATGAACTACTACTTTGAGAATTATGTGGATTCGGGCGCACTGTTTGCCTTCCTCGATAAACTGGGGTTGGTGGCTACACAGGCCAGTGATTCAGTGGGCTATACGATACTGAATGCTTTCGGCCTTATTGTCAGCAGTCCTGAAAAGGCTTATGAAGTGGGATTCGGTGTGTTCAACATGCTGGGAGCAGTGGTACAGTTCTTCGGCGTTATCTTCCTGTCCGGCTTCCTGGCCAACCGTTTCGGAAAGAAATCGGTGTTTATCGTTTGTTTGGCTCTGACGGCAGTGTTCACCGCCTTCTTCTATTTCCCGAATGAAACGGATGTAGAGACAATGTTCGTTCTGAACTTCCTCAAGAGTTTGGCATACGCTCCCACCGTTCCATTGCTTTGGGCTATGATTGCTGACGTAGCGGATCATTCGGAATATGTCAATCACCGCCGTGCAACGGGTTTCGTGTTTGCAGGTGTGGTGTTTGCACTGAAAGCCGGTTTGGGTATCGGTGGCGCTATTTTGGGTTTCCTGCTCTCCGGTTTTGGTTATGTATCAGGCGCAGGGGTGGCACAAAGCGAATCGGCTATTCATGGTATCGTGCTTTCATCCAGTATTATTCCGGCAATTACATTCTTCATCGGCGTTATAGCGCTGTATTTCTATCCTATAACAAAGAAGTATAATGAAGAGATGCAGGCCGAACTGACGGAACGCAGAAGTAAAGAAGATTATTAATCATACTAAAGTAGAATGAAATTAAAGTATTTAGCACTATCAGTTTGTGCTGCTACATTCATGTCTTGCAACAGTGACAAACCTGTTGCGGCAGACCCGACTCTAAAAGATATTCTCGGTAATAAATTCCTCGTTGGTGTCGCCATCAATTCCGAACAGGCTGTGGGTCGCGACACCAGCGGAGTCGATGTGGTACGCCGTCACTTCAACTCCATTGTGGCCGAAAACTGCATGAAAAGTGAAGTGATACACCCGGAAGAAGACAGATATGACTTTAGCCTGGCAGACGAATTCGTTAAGTTCGGCGAGGATAACGGAATGTTCATCATCGGGCATTGCCTGGTGTGGCATTCCCAACTCTCACCTTGGTTCTGCGTAGATGCCGATGGAAAGAATGTTTCACCCGAAGTCCTGAAAGAGCGGCTGAGAAGCCATATCCATACCATCGTAGGCAGGTACAAAGGTCGCATTAAAGGCTGGGACGTAGTAAACGAAGCCATCGAAGGAGACGGAAGCTACCGCAAAAGCAAGTTCTACGAGATACTGGGAGAAGAATATATCCCGCTGGCTTTCCAATATGCACATGAGGCAGACCCGGAAGCGGAACTCTACTATAACGACTACGGCATGCATGAACCGGGACGCCGCGATGCGGTGGTGCGCATGGTCAACTCACTTAAGGAAAAAGGATTGCGCATAGATGCCGTAGGTATGCAGGGACACATGGGATTGGATTACCCAAGCATAGGTGAATATGAAACCAGCATTTTCGCCTTTGCCTCCACAGGTGCTAAAGTGATGATAACGGAATGGGACATGAGTGCTTTGCCAACCGTAAACCGCGGAGCAAATATTGCCGACAAAGTAGCCTTTGAGAAAGCCTTAAATCCCTATCCCGAAGCTCTGCCGGATAGTGTTTCCAATCTGTGGAATGCACGTATGAAATCGTTCATGGAACTTTTCATAAAGCACTCGGACGTCATTACACGCGTAACCGCCTGGGGAGTATCGGACGGTGACTCCTGGAAGAATGACTGGCCCGTACCGGGAAGACGGGAATATCCCCTACTCTTCGACCGTAACTATCAGCCTAAGCCCTTCCTTAAAGAAATTCTGGAACCAAGAGTAGCTAAATTCTACGAATTCAGCTACTCAATTGACAATTCACAATTGACAATTGACAATTCTATGCAGCGTGACAGCGCAGCCAATTGTCAATTGTCAACTGTCAATTGTCAATTGCAAAACCCCATTTTACCGGGTTGTTACCCTGACCCGAGCATCTGCCGCGTAGGAAACGACTATTATATGGTCAACTCCTCTTTCGCCTTCTACCCCGGTGTACCCATCTGGCACAGCACAAATCTGACGAACTGGGAACAACTGGGCTACGTCCTCAACCGCCCCTCACAGTTGCCTATGTACGACGGCTTGCGCATCAGTGGCGGTATCTATGCTCCGGACATCAAATACAATCCTCACAACGGACTGTTCTATCTGATCACTACAGCCGTAGACGGTGGCGGCAACTTCTTCGTCACCACGGATGATCCGAAGAAAGGAAGCTGGAGTGATCCCACTTTCTTGCCCGAAGTGGGCGGTATCGACCCCGGATTTCTCTTCGACGAAGACGGGAAAGCATACATTGTGAACAATGACGGTCCTGCAGGAAAGCCCGAATATGACGGTCACCGCGCTATCTGGATCCGCGAATTTGACTGGAAAAACGGTTGTACCGTAGGAAAACAGAAGATGATTGTTGACGGGGGCGTAGACAAAACCCGGCACCCCATTTGGATAGAAGGTCCACACCTCTACCACATCAACGGCACATACTATCTGATGGCTGCCGAAGGTGGAACAGGTCCCAACCACTCGGAAGTGATCTTCACCTCTGCGTCTCCGTTTGGTCCTTTCAAACCTTGTGCCATCAACCCGATATTGACGCAACGCGGCTTGCCGGGCGACCGTCCCAACCCGGTTACCTGCGTCGGTCATGCCGACCTGGTAGAAACTCCCGCTGGTGACTGGTACGCCGTCTTCCTCGGTGTTCGCCCCTACCGCGACGGTCATGACGTGATGGGACGCGAAACTTTCATGCTCCCGGTGACCTGGAAAGAGAATCAACCCATTATTCTTCCTGAGGGTGACGTCATCACTTATACCGCCGACCGCTCCTACGGTCCTGCCCCACTATGGACAGCAAACGGACTGGCTAAAGAAGCATTTTTTATCCGCACTCCACTGGTGCCCTGCTACAGTATAAACGATAAAGGGCAGTTGGAAATGACCGCCAGCAGCACTGATCTTAACCAAAAGCGTCAGCCCGCCGCCATCGGTCGCTGGATCAACAATTGGACATTCACAGCTCAGACCGGCTTGGACTTCGTGCCACAACAGCCGAAGGATTTCGCAGGCATCATCTGTTTCCATGATGATAATTGCTATATTCGCTTCGGAAAGACATTGGACAAAGACGGCAAACCCGTCATGCTTCTGGAAACATACAGCCATGGCAGACTGTGCAGCCAAGCCGGCAGCCCGCTAACCTGGACAGATGGGAAAGTATATCTGAAAGTAGAAGGTGATAATGCAGTAAACTATACCTTCTGCTACTCCACCAGTCCTAAAGGTAGCTGGACACAAGTAGGCGAACCCGTCTCCGCCGACCTGATAAGCACGCAGACAGCCGGCGGTTTCACCGGAACCATGGTCGGCATTTATGCCACAGGAAACTATACGAATTAACCTTTAAAATTATAGAGTCATGAAGAAAGAAAAAAGATACTTGGTACCCGGAGATTATATGGCAGATCCTGCCGTTCATGTGTTCAACGACCGCCTTTACATCTACCCTTCCCACGACTGGGAAAGCGGTATCCCCGAAAATGACAACGGTGACCATTTCAATATGAAAGACTACCACGTCTTCTCTACCGATGACCCCATGAAAGGTGAAATCGTAGACCATGGCCTGGTACTCACCACCGAAGATATCCCCTGGGCAGGACGCCAGCTTTGGGATTGCGACGTAGCTGAGAAAGACGGCAAGTATTATATGTATTTCCCCCTGAAAGACCAGAACGATATCTTCCGTATCGGCGTTGCCATCAGCGACCGTCCCGAAGGGCCGTTCATTCCCCAACCCGACCCGATGCGCGGAAGTTACAGTATAGACCCTGCCGTTCTGAATGATGGAGACGGTAACTATTATATGTACTTCGGTGGTCTGTGGGGCGGACAATTGCAACGCTATCGCGACAACAAAGCCCTGGAAAGTGGAGCTACTTTCCCCGCAGACAACGAACCGTCCATCCCCGCACGGGTTGCCCGCCTCAGTGCGGACATGCTGCAATTTGCCGAAGAACCTAAAGCCATAGTGATTCTGGACGAAAACGGACAACCGCTGACAGCCGGAGACAACGAACGCCGTTTCTTCGAAGCAAGCTGGATGCACAAGTATAATGGAAAATATTACTTCTCCTACTCTACCGGTGATACTCACCGCCTGTGCTACGCCGTTGGTGACAATCCTTATGGTCCTTTCACCTATCAGGGAGTAATCCTGACTCCGGTGGTAGGTTGGACTACCCACCACTCCATTGTGGAATACCGGGGCAAATGGTATCTGTTCCATCACGACAGCGTGCCTTCCGGCGGACGCACCTGGTTGCGCAGCCTCAAAGTATGCGAACTGGAATACGACGCCGACGGAAAGATCGTCACCATTGAAGGACTGGATTAACCGTTGCCCGATAGAGTATGGATACTGTCAAAATAGGTATTATAGGTACCGGATGGATTGCCGAAAAGATGGCAATCACCCTCGAAGGAATGGAGGGAGTAGAAGCTTATGCAGTCTCTTCCCGCCAATTGCAGACTGCCCGTGACTTTGCCGACCGGTGGGGTTTCACCCGTGCCTACGGTTCCTATGAAGAAATGCTGGATGATGAAGAGGTGGAGTTGGTATATGTTGCCACTCCCCATTCCCATCATTTCGAACATGCACGTATGAGTCTGCTGAAAGGCAAAGCGGTTTTATGCGAAAAGGCATTCACCGCCAATGCCCGTCAGGCGGAAGAACTGCTGAATCTTGCCAAAGAAAAGGAACTCTTCATCACCGAAGCTATCTGGACACGTTACATGCCCCTATCGCAAACCATCAATGACCTTGTAAACGGTGGAATCATCGGACGTCCCATGACGCTATCCGCCAATCTGGGTTACCCAATCGGCAACCGTGAGCGCCTCCGCCAACCGGCACTGGCAGGCGGGGCTCTGCTCGACCTGGGAGTATATGCACTGAACTTTGCTTCCATGGTTTTCGGGACGGACGTAGAGCGTGTCACCTCCACCTGCGTAAAGACCGATACCGGAGTCGATGCACAGAATAGTATAACTCTTACATTCAAGGATGGGAAAATCGCTGTACTGCACAGCAGTATGCTGAGTATGACCGACCGTCAAGGCATCATCTCCGGTGACAAAGGCCATCTGATCATTGAAAATATCAACAATCCGCAACGAATCAGGGTGGTAACGGAAGATTATAAGACAGTAGTTGTCTACAACTGTCCGCCACAGATCACCGGCTACGAGTACCAGGTATATGCATCCATGGAAGCTCTGAGGAACGGGTGGCTCGAATCTCCCTATATGCCTCACACCGAAACCCTGCGCATCATGCGCATGATGGATGACTTACGCCGCGAATGGGGAGTACGCTACCCCGCCGATGAATAAACCAACCAATACTTCTTGTTTATGAAAAAACTGCTCTCTTTATTCTTATTATTATCTTGTTTACTCGGCACCGTATCCGCGGAAGACGGCAGCCGCTTGTGGCTCCGGCAATCGACAGATGCCCACGCACAAATTACAGCGCCTCGCCAGTCTCCGACACTAAACATAGCCGTCCGTGAACTGAAACAGGCATGGAAAGGGCTCCCCGTTACACTTGTACTGAAGAAAGACAAACAGCTATCTTCCGAAGGCTTCCGCATACGACAGGTAAATGGAAAACTCACTGTTACTTCTCCCAGCGAAACGGGTCTGCTTTATGCTGCCTATCACTTGATCCGCCTGCAAGAAATGCGGAACTTCGGAAAGCCTTCGGAAACAGACCAGGAAATAACGGAGAATCCTGCCTATGACCTCCGTATTCTCAACCATTGGGACAACCTCGACCGCAGCATTGAGCGCGGTTATGCCGGCAAATCTCTCTGGAACTGGGAAGAACTGCCCGGCACGCTCTCCGACAGATATGAAGCTTATGCCCGTGCCAATGCCTCCATCGGAATCAATGCAACGGTGCTGAACAATGTAAATGCTTCTTCTAAAATCCTTTCCGCCGAATATCTGGAAAAGGTAAAGGCTCTGGCAGACGTATTCCGTCCTTACGGCATCAAGGTGTATCTCTCTATCAACTTTGCCTCCCCCATGCAACTGGGCGGGCTTTCCACAGCCGATCCTTTGGACAAAGATGTCATCGCCTGGTGGAAGCAGAAAGTCAAAGAGATCTACCGCACCATCCCTGACTTCGGTGGCTTCCTGGTAAAAGCCAATTCCGAAGGACAGCCCGGTCCGTGCGACTTCAACCGTACACATGCCGAAGGCGCCAATATGCTGGCAGATGCATTGAAGCCCTATAAAGGTATTGTCATGTGGCGCGCTTTCGTCTACAGCCCAACAGATGCAGACCGCGCAAAGCAAGCTTATCTGGAATTCCAGCCTTTGGATGGACAATTCCGCGACAATGTCATCGTACAGATAAAGAACGGTCCGGTCGACTTCCAGCCTCGCGAACCGTATAGTCCTTTATTCGGTGCTATGCCCCGGACTCCGCAGATGGTTGAGTTCCAGATTACACAAGAATATCTGGGCTTCTCCAATCACCTTGCCTATCTTGCCCCGATGTGGGAAGAGTTCTTCGACTTTGTGAAGCCGTCTTCACTGAAAGCCATAGCAGGCGTCGCCAATATAGGTACGGATACAAACTGGTGCGGTCATCCTTTCGCCCAAGCCAACTGGTACGCTTTTGGGCGCATGGCCTGGAATCCTTCCCTGACATCAGGAACAATCGCAGAGGAATGGCTGAAACAGACTTTCTTCGATGTAAGTAATCCTAAACATGCACCCATTGCCTATGAAGTACATAACATGATGATGGAAAGCCGTGAGGCTGTGGTAGACTATATGATGCCACTCGGACTACATCACCTCTTTGCATGGGGTCACCACTACGGCCCGGAACCTTGGTGCGACGTGCCCGGTGCACGCCCCGACTGGATGCCGTCTTACTATCATAAAGCAGATAAACAGGGGATAGGTTTCGACCGCAGTCATACGGGTAGCAATGCTACAGCCCAATATCCCGATTCACTCTGCCGCCTTTACGATGACATCCGTACCTGTCCGGATGAGTATCTCTTATGGTTCCATCATGCCCCTTGGCAACACACCATGCAAAGCGGACGTACTTTATGGGACGAGCTTTGCTATCGCTACGATCATGGTGTACAGCAGGTAAGAAGCTTTCAGAAAAAATGGGATCTGGTCGAGAACTATATCGATGCGGAACGTTTCAAGGATGTACAGTCACGTCTGAAGATACAGGCACGTGATGCCGTATGGTGGAAAGATGCCTGTCTGCTATACTTCCAGGAATTTTCGGGTATGCGTGCCCCTTACGAAGTGGAAAGACCGATACATGAATTGGAAGACTTGAAGCAAGTGAAACTTCCTATTAATAACCATGAATGCCCGACACCCAAAATGCTGAATGAAAGAAGATAAGCAACAGCCCTGTTTCAAATAGAAAATACAAAAAAGAACAGCTCTAATGATACATTGAACTGTTCTTTTTTGTATTTTTGTACCTTATGGATATTATAAAGGATATGAAATATGAATAAAGTAGCATTATTATCTATAAAATGGATACGGTTATCACTCTGTCTGATTACTCTCTCTTTCTTTGTACTATCCTGCGAGAAAGATGAAATAGAATCTGTTGAAAACCAAAAGACTTTATTCATGTACCTACCTTGGTCCACCAATCTGACCAGCAATTTCTACACGAATATCTCGGATATGGAAAAGGCAATCAGCCAGAAAGGACTGAATGGTGAACGGGTCATTGTATTTATGTCTACTACTTCAGAAAAAGCAATTCTATTTGAAATAACCTGCAAGAAAGGTAAATGTGAACAAGTTACTCTAAAAGAATATAACAACCCGCCTTTCACCACCGCCGAAGGAATTACTTCCATTCTCAATGATGTAAAAAGTTTCGCCCCTGCACCCACTTACGCCATGACTATCGGATGTCACGGTATGGGATGGCTTCCAGTTCATAGTACAAAAGGACGGGCAAGGACTTCAATAAGAATGCACTGGGAAAACGAAGGCGTTCCACAAACCCGTTATTTCGGCGGTACGACAAGTCAATATCAGACAGATATCACTACCCTTGCAGAAGGTATAGCAGATGCCGGAATAAAAATGGAATATATCCTATTCGATGATTGCTACATGTCAACCATAGAAGTAGCCTATGACCTGAGATACGTTACGGACTACCTTATTGGTTCCACCTGTGAAATCATGGCTTATGGTATGCCCTATTCTATCATTGGAAAAAATTTGATGGGCGAACCAAATTATCAAGCCATCTGTGACGGCTTCTATTCATTCTATTCCACCTATGAAGAAATGCCTTGTGGAACATTAGGCATAACTAATTGTGCAGAATTGGATCATCTAGCCGCTATCATGAAAGAAATAAATAACCGGTATACATTTGACCCTTCAAAGCGGAACCAGTTACAACCTTTAGATGGTTACTATCCGGTAATCTTCTACGATTATGGCGACTATGTAGCACATCTGTGTGATGACGCGTCATTATTAGAAGAGTTTAAAGAGCAGTTAGAACGGGCCGTACCTTATAAAACGCACACGGAAAATTATTATTCCATGAGTGCGGGAATTAAACCAATCAAAACCTTCTCCGGCATTACCGTATCTGATCCGAGCATAAATTCTTTAGCAGCGGATAAAACTGAAACAAGTTGGTATAAAGCAACACACTAAATAGATTGTATACTAGATTAGATAATCCAGAAACCATATTCACACTGATTATCAAGCATTTACAAGAAGTTAACTTCCTGTCGACAAGGACTTAACTTCTTGTTGACAAGGTATTCCATGAATCAACTGCTTATTCACTACCCAATAAGGTATAATTAGTTCACTTTTTAAAAGAATATATAGAGGATATTAAGTATATTTGTAGAGTCAAAGTTAATAACTATGAAAAATATATTTATATTCTATTTGTTATGCTTATGTTTATCTCTCCCATGCTATGGACAAGAAGGAAAAATGTTCACAGTGGATAGAGAATTATCAAGCAGCATGCTCAATAAAATCTATCAGGATCGTGACGGAATCATCTGGATAGCAACAGAAGATGGTCTGAATCGATACGATGGAGCAAAATTTACAGTTTATAGAAATGAAAAAGATAATCCGAATTCCTTATTAAGTGACTATGTACGTACACTGTTCGAAGACAGTCAAGGTCGCCTTTTTATAGGTTCTCTAAACGGGCTGCAAATATACGATCGCGCAACCGATAGTTTTACAACAATCCCAATGTACCTCTCCAGTGGAGCCTCGATAGCCCCTAATGTAGGAGTTATACTTGAACAAAATAACGGAGAAATATTAATAGGAACTTCCGGTCACAGTATATTTTTACTGGAAACACAAGGAGATAGTATAAAAGCACAACAAATAGACCAATTTATTGCCAGCAACCTGATTACATATTCATATCGGGATAAAAAAGGAAATCTATGGATAGCAACAGGCGATAATGGAATATTCCGTCTCGATAACAACAATCAATTCAAACACTACTCCGGCGAAAAAAGCATAGCTTGGAATACAGTTTCCAACATGTGCGAAGATAAACAAGGAAATCTTTATATGGGTAGCTTAAAGAAAGGACTATTCAGATATAATGATAAAATCGATACATTTGTACCAATTACATACACTCCTAATCCCAACTTACCTATCAAAATCCTATACCCTGAGGAGGAGAATCAAATTCTTATTGGTACAGATGGTTCGGGAATGAAAGTTTATGACATCCAAGAACAAAAGATTAAAGAAGCCAATTTTAATATCACAACATTTGACCTTACAAAAGCAAAGATACATTCTATTCTGAAAGACAAAATGGGAAATATATGGTTAGGGTTCTTTCAGAAAGGAGTTATGATTATACCTGCCATAACCAACGAGTTCAAGTATCTAGGTTACAAATCTTCCAGACACAATGTGATTGGTTCCAACTGCGTCATGTCTGTACACAAAGACCATACAGGAACTCTTTGGGTAGGAACTGATAATGACGGAATTTATGCAGTGACTCCAGATAAAACACCCAAAGTGCATTTTTCACCTACCGACAATACTCATTCCGTTCCTGCTACCATTATGAGCATTTTCGAAGATTCCAACCACAATATGTGGATAGGTTCTTACTTGAATGGCATGGCCCGATTAGATACAAAAACCGGTCGTTGCGAGTATCTGAAGTTAGTGGACGAGACATCTAATCTAATGGAAAATGTATATTGTTTTGCAGAAGATAACAATAAAACCTTATGGATAGGAACTATGGGAGGAGGCCTATATCAGATGAATATAAATACCAAGGAAATAGTCCGTTGTCCCACCACCACCAGCAATACCGATTGGACCAAAGTAAATATGCTACATAACTCATGGATAAATTGCCTGTTACATACCGCTGAAGACAAACTCTACATAGGTACTTACGATGGTTTGGGCTGTCTGGATATAAAAACAATGGATTTCGTTTCTCCCATGAAAAACAGAAGAATATTATATGGCGATGTAATCTATGCTTTGCATGAAGGTAAGGATGGTAATATCTGGATAGGAACATCCAAAGGATTAAAACGCTTAAACCCACGAACTGTTGAAGTGCAAGAATATACAACAAAAGATGGTTTACCCAGCAATTATATCTGCGCAATCAAAGAGGATGCGAATGGTTATTTTTGGATCAGTACGAATTATGGAATCAGCCGATTCAATCCTCAAAACCAAAGTTTCATTAATTTTTATGCAAGTGACGGATTACAAAGTAACGAGTTTAGTAAAGGAGCCGCTTTTGCCGACAAACAAGGTGAACTTATCTTTGGAGGTACGAATGGAATCACTTATTTTAATCCCACAGAAATAACCACGCCCGATAAGAAACCGGAAATTCGGATTACAGACTTCTATATCCATGATAAAAAGGTTAAAAAAGGCATGAAGTCAGGGAATAGAGATATAGTCAACACTGCAGTCATGGATGCCGACCACTTTCAACTATCATACAAAGATAATTCTTTCAGCATTGAATTTTCAGCTATGGAGTTCTTTAGTCCGGAACGGATTACTTATACATATAGCATTAATAATTCCAATTGGATTAGCTTACAACAGGGAATTAATCGGGTTTCATTCAACAATTTAAATCCAGGTAGCTATACATTCCAGGTAAAAGCAAAAGATAATGATTCTTATTCAGACATCAAAGAATTTAGTATCACAATCCATCCTGCATGGTATGCCTCCGGATGGGCAAAATTTATATATGGAGTACTGTTGATAGTTATTATCTATGGTATAGTCATTCAGATACGTCATCGTTACCGTGCTCGTCAGGAGATATTGGAACATATACATGCAGAACAGATCAATGAAGCCAAACTACAATTCTTCATTAATATTTCTCACGAAATACGCACTCCAATGTCTCTCATCATAAGCCCATTACAGAAGTTAATCGCTACTGATAAAGATAACGAGCGGCAGAAAAACTATCATACCATTTATCGAAATGCGGAACGTATACTTCGCTTGGTCAATCAGTTGATGGATATTCGCAAAATAGATAAGGGGCAAATGTCTCTGAAATTCCAGGAAGTGGATATCGTAGGATTTATCCGTGATTTGTACTATACCTTCGAATATCAAGCAAATGCCAGGCATATCACGTTGAGCTTCCAACCGGAAACTGAAAAGTTAAAAGCATGGATTGATCCGAAAAATTTCGATAAAATTATCCTGAATATAATTTCCAATGCATTCAAGTTTACGCCGGAGAACGGAGAAATCAATATATATTTGCGTATAGGTGAGGATATTAACGCTTCTCAATCTCTAAAACACTATTTTGAAATAATAGTGGAAGACAGTGGCATTGGCATTAACCCGGAAGAAATGGGACGGATTTTTGAGCGTTTCTATCAAATCCGTAATAGCCATAATAATTCGAATGTAGGTACCGGTATAGGATTACATCTAAGCCGTTCGCTAGTAGAATTACACCATGGCACCATAAAGGCTGAAAACAATGAAAACAGACCAGGATCCCGGTTTATCATACGGCTACCTTTGGGCAAAGAACATCTGAATGTAGAAGAAATCGATGACAATCCGGCTGGGAATAATACTCCCGTACATATCACGACTGCTCTGCCTATCCCTTCATCACCTGTTGATGAAGAAGATGAAAAAATACGTTCCAAAACTAAATGTCACGTTCTAGTAGTAGAAGATGATGAAGAAATACGCAAATATATCTGTCGTGAATTAGCCAGCGATTTCCACATGCATGAGTGTGCAAATGGAAAAGAAGCTCTCACTCTTATCCTAAAAAAGGAGCCGGATTTGATTATCAGTGATATTATGATGCCTGAAATGGATGGGTTGACACTTTGCAAAAAAATAAAGCAGAATGTAACCATTAACCATATACCAATTATCCTCTTGACAGCTAAATCAAGAGAAGAAGATAATCTGGAAGGTTTAAACATGGGAGCAGATGCGTATATAGTGAAACCATTCAGTATCGAAATATTGAGAAAAACGGCAATCAATCTTATTAAGAGTAGGGAAATACTACGTAACAGTTTCAGTGGCAGTCAGATGCAGGAACAGAAGTTGAAGAAACTAAAAGTCCAATCACCTGATGACAGACTGCTTGATAAAGTGATGAAAGTGATTAATGACAATCTAGGTAATCCTGACTTGAATGTTGAAATGATAGCAACTGAAGTAGGTATCAGTCGTGTACATTTGCACCGTAAGCTAAAAGAGCTGACTAACCAGTCAACCCGCGACTTAATACGCAATGTTCGCTTGAAACAGGCTGCATCACTATTGGCAAACCAATATCATAACATTACTGAAGTTGCTACTCTTATAGGTTTTACTAATATTGCATATTTTTCTACCGCTTTTAAAGAATTATACGGAGTTCCGCCAACAACCTATATGGAGGAGCAGCAAAAGTCTTCTTCTGACGAGATTAAGCAATAGAACTAAACACAGAACAAAAAGAAAGGAGATGTGTCAAAACTAAGGCACATCTCCTTTTTTTATATTTAAATGTTTTTTTCTCTATGCGACTCTTTTTTCACTAATTTGGTAATACGCGGCTATATTCCTCGTATATTGCGTCATAATTGTTCTGATAAGAATACATATAATGCGTGCAGTCCCTCCCTTTCCTGCTTTTAGTAGTTTAGCGCACATTTTTTTGATATTAAAAGCTATAGCAAAGAAAGCAAAGTCCATCGTAACCTTGTCTTCTCCTTTATGTCTGAACCGGCGGTATGCCATGTTGTATTTCATTTGTCCAAACACAGCTTCCGGTTCTATACACCTCCTGCCTCTATGCTTGATACCTTCCTCTGAGAGCAATTTTTCCCGTGCCTGCCGTTTGTATTGGTTTAACCGGTGATTGACTTCTATAATACGATTTCCCTGGGCTTTAAAGCAACTGCCACGCAAAGGACAACCCTCGCAATTTTGTGCTTTATAACGTGCACTTTCGGTGATGTATCCGCTTGCAGTTTTGTCACGTCTGGTCCCTATACGGTTCATGCGCTGCCCCATCGGACAAACGTAATAATCCTCCCCCGCATTGTAATGGAGACTTTCCGCATGGAACGGGTTGGGAGTATAACGGGGACGCTGCTCTTTATGGAGGTAGTTGTACTTGACAAAGGCCTCTATCCCGTTTTCCTGCATGAACCGGTAATTTTCTTCCGAGCCGTAACCGGAGTCTGCCACACCGATACCCGGTAAGCGGTTATAGCGGTGCTGGAAGGAGTGGAAGAAAGGGATCAGGGTCAGCGTATCGGTGGGGTTGGGAAACAGCCGGAAGTCTATGATGAATTGGTTTTCAGTACCTGTTTGTAAATTATACCCGGGCTTGGTCTGCCCGTTCTTCATGGCGTCTTCTTTCATACGCATGAATGTAGCATCAGGATCGGTCTTGGAATAGGAATTACGTTCTCCAAGGACTTCAAGGTGATTGTCGTATTCCATCAGCTTGTCACGATACCCTTCAAGTTCCCTGACCTGTTTCTTCTTTTCGCGCAGGGCTTTCTTTTGTTCCTTATCCTTTGTCGCAGGCTGGTGTTCTAGGACTTCTTTAAGTTCATCCACTATGTCAGAGAGCATGGCGGGAGTGAATTGGGCGGGTGTGTCTTTTACGGAGTTCTCTTGTGCAATGGCTTCGTCCACCTGTTCCAGAAGGATACGAATCTTGTCCAGCAACTTCGTGCGGTGCTTTTCAACACTCTTGCGCCAGACAAAAGTATATTTGTTGGCTTTGGACTCAATCTTGGTACCGTCGATATACTCCACGTCAAGACTGATGAAACCCTTATCGGCAAGGACAAGAACCAACTGCGTGAAAACGTTGTTTATCTCCTCCTTTACACGGTTACGGAAACGGTTGATGGTGATGAAATCCGGATGCTCATGACCGGCAAGCCAGATATAATGAATGTCACGCAAAAGAAGCTTCTCTATTTTACGACAGGAATAGATATTATTCATGTAAGCGTAGATAATTACCTTGAGCATCATTTTAGGATGATAAGCTGAGCGCCCCGTTTCTTTATAAAGCTTCTTGAAATTATCAAGATTGAGATTATCAACAACTGCATTGACTATGCGGACAGGGTCGTCCGCAGCTATGTTTTCATCAATTCTTTGTGGAAAAAGAACGGTTTGGTTGGGAATGTAAGGACGAAAATGTAACTTTGCCATAACGAAAAAAATGATGCCTAAAGTTACATAAACTTTGGGTAATAACAAAGCCTGGGCTTGGGAAAGTCCGGGCTTTGTGCATAAAAAAGGTTGTGCCAGAGTTTTGACACAACCTCTTTCTCTATAATATTAATATTATGCTTATACTACTTGACATTTTCTATTCATCAAGCTACTTGATAATCCGGAAATTGCCACTGACATGCAGCATAGACATCATATATACCATACCGCTGTAATAACGAAATTTGCCCGTAGGCAATGGTTCATTCCACAATTTCTGTATGCATTCTTTCGCCAGATTCTTGTCATTCAAAGCAAAAGCTCCTACAGCATTTGCACCGATCATACCTGTTGAATAATTACCGGCAGGTGCTGAACCATCTACATTGAAATATTCGTGCGTAAAATTATCTTGCTTGAAAAAGTTAAGCAATCGACTCATCATCTCTGCCTGGTTAGTAGCATCTTTTCCAAACCAATAATAATCCATACCAACATTCATGGCACAGCGAAGAGCATCAAACTGATATCTTCTTGTATCATATCCCCAATTCTTAGGTTTCCAAGGAGTGCCATCGAATGCAGAATAATCAGGAAACAACCCCGTCTTTTTATGCGATGCATCAGCCAGTAAGCGACGGGCTGCATCAGGTGTCTGCTTCCAGAATTCCTTATTAGTGTCAGACCACAAAGCCCAAAGTTCAAAGAAAGCAGGCAGATTATAGGAAGGATCCGTATAGTTATAATAGACCTTTTCCGGTACAAATGTAACGAGTTTACTCTCAGTATTGAACAGGTTATAAACGCCTTGGGAACCATCTTTAGACATAACATCTTTCAATATTTTCTGAGCCTCCTGATTATAGTCGTATGCCCCGTCATTCCCCCAACGGTGAGAAGCAAAGAATAAAGAAGTTATAAAATAAATTTCACCATCAGAAGCGCAACTTGGCTCCTTACCTATTTTAACACCACGAGGCGTACAGTGCCAGGCATAATATCCCGACCATTTGCCCGAAGTATACAGCATATATTTCTTGGCCCACCGCCATAACTTATCGAATTCAGCCTGCTTATCCAACTGTACACATATCATCATTCCATAGGACATTCCTTCTGTACGTACATCCTGATTCCCTGTATCATAAATATAGGCAGTATTGTCATCACTCTCATAGTAAACCTTTGTTTTTTCATTCACAAAGAAGTGATTCCAGATTTGCTCCATTTTCTGGTCGGTTTGTTGCTGAGAAATACCTAAATACTCATTAAACAAATTCCGATAGTTATCAGTATAGTAAGCTCCAGCAGGAACCGGGCCCCCACTACTGTCTTCCTGAACAGGATGAGCCTGAACTCCAAGTGAACAAAAACCGGAAAGTATCAGGCTGACACTAACCGCAAATAAAGTTGTAAGTTTCATCATTTCAAGGTTTTGTTACAATTAATAGACTACTAATATCATTACATACTACGTTCCAGCGAATAGTCTTCTCCCGGCTGAGTAACAATGTCATATTCGTAAGTACGATAAAGGACCGGCACCTGAGGATTTATCAGTTTGGAAACTACCGGTTCTTTTATAACTGCCGATGCATAAAGAGGATTCGGGCAAGCACCGTCTGCCACTTTCACTCCTTTTCCCTTTAAAGGAACATAAGAACGGATACGCAGTACCCCACCCAAGCGAGAATGTATCTTCGCCTTTTTCAATTGAACGCCATCCCATTCCATATCTACCACAAAACCACCACGGGCAACAAGGCCTTTCACACTTCCTTTTTTCCATGCTTCAGGCAGTGCAGGCAATAAGTGTACTGCACCATCATGGCTTTGCAACAACATCTCTGCAACTCCTGCCGTATAACCAAAGTTTCCATCGATTTGGAAAGGTGGATGGGCATCAAATAAATTAGGATAAGTACGTCCCTCAGGATATTCTTTCTGAACCTTATCACTAGGCAAAAGATGGAGCATATTCTGTATAATCTTATAAGCATGATTGCCATCCAACATACGCGCCCAGAAATTGATCTTCCACCCGATACTCCAACCGGTAGCCATATCTCCACGCTGTATCAAAGTATTCCGTGCAGCCTGGAATAATTCCGGATTTGTAATTGGAGAAATCTGATTACTAGGATACAAACCATATAAGTGTGAAATATGCCGATGGTCATCCAACGGATTGTCAGCATCAATCAACCACTCTTGCAATTGATTATGTTTGCCAATCTGCATGGGTGGCAACTTGTCCAACATGGCCTGCAAAGAATCTTCATACAGTTTATCACCACCCAGAATACGGCTTGCCAGAAGTGTACTGTAAAGGGCATCAAAAGCAATCTGATTATCCATTGTACAACCTGCCGTAATCGTTGTTTGTGAACCCCGGTAGCCATGTTCCGGAGACATGGAAGGTACTGTAACCATCCACTTATACTTCGGATGTTCCACTAAATGACTTAAATAAAAATCAGCAGTTCCTTTCAATATCGGATAATACTTCTTTAGAAACTCTTTATCACCGGTAAATAAATAGTGTTGCCACAGATGTTGTGCCACCCAAGCACCTCCATTAGGCCACATACCGAAACTTGCAGCATCCACCGGTCCGCAGGCACGCCATATATCCGTATTATGATGTGCCACCCAACCTTTAGCATCATAAAGAACTTTAGCAGTTTCACTACCTGTAACTGCCAAGTCAGTCACCATATCAAAGAGAGGTTCATGCGTCTCACTCAGATTGGTTACTTCAGCAGGCCAATAATTCATCTCCGCATTGATATTAATCGTATATTTACTGTCCCAAGGAGCATACAGACTATGATTCCATATACCTTGAAGATTGGCAGGCTGACCACCGGGTTGCGAAGAAGAAATCAGCAGATAACGACCATATTGGAACATCAAAGCTGCCATCGCCATATCATTCCCTTCTATAAAACGTTGCACACGGACAGGTGTCTCCAAAGCAGAAACTCCGGTACTTTCCAAAGTCAGGGCCACACGGTCATATTGCTTGCGATAAGAGGCGATATGACTCTTCAAAGCCTGTTCGTAAGGAATGCGGGTGGCTTTCTGCAAATAAGTAGCTGCACGTTTTGACTCGTTCGCACTGACATCATGATAATTCACAAAATTAGTAGCTGCTGAAATGTACAAGGTAACTTCAGTAGCCCCATTCACGGCAAGTGCGCTTTCTGCCTTACTCACTTTACCATCTGTTTTCACCTGTACTTGGCATTCGGCACGCATAGCGGCAGGAATTCCTTCATGCTCAGCTCCCTGACAGGAGATAATCAGTTTGCCACCCTTTACTTGTACATCTGATTTCAGCGGACTGCTGTATGACACGGCAAAATTCAAGGCCTTTGCCTTATCCGCCTGAATGCGTACAATAATCACATCATCACTCAAAGAGGCAAATGCCGTACGGACAAACTTCACTCCATCCACTTCATAACGTGTTGTAGCAGTAGCATTCTCCAGATTCAGGTCCCTGTAATATTCAGAAGGATTCTCATGCCCTGGGAAATTCAAGAAAAGACTCCCCATCGTCAAGTAACGCATGCCATGCTGAGGCGTCATATAATTTTCATCAATGAGTTTCTGTGCCTCCAGAGTTTTGCCTTCAAAAATAAGACGGCGTATTTCAGGTAACACCTGCAATCCTTTGGGATTATTATTATTGTAAGGTCCGCCGGCCCAGAAAGTCTCTTCATTGAGTTGCAGTTCTTCACGGGCAGTTCCGCCAAATACCATAGCGCCTAAACGGGAATTGCCCAGTGGCAGAGCTTCCAGCCAGTCTTGTGCCGGACGGGCATACCACAATTTCATATTCTGGGCAGATGTCCAATCTCCGTATCCCAAAATGGAAAGCATCTTAGCAGCATAGCGTGCTCCCAACATCCGGTATCCCTCGGCTGTAAAATGAAGATTATCGAATGCAGCCGGACAACCGGCAGAGGATATCACGTGTGCAGTAGGAATCACCTGTGGCAGACTGTCGATGATTGTATTCATGCTGGCACAGATTCCATTCTGATCCGCATGTACCACCTCACCCGCCAGCAAAGGCACATCAGCGGCAGATAATCCCAAATCTTTCAAAAGATTATCATACACTCCTTTTACTTTTGAGGGCCAGTCTTTATCATTCGTATTCGACTCTCCCTGATGCAGCAGAATACCTTTAATTACTCCATCCTTTTGAGCAAGCTTTGCCATCTCAACCAAACGTGCATAAGGATTGCCACCGTATTCTTTTACCATATTCTTCAGCCAATCCGGAGAAGTTTCTACGTACGACTGATAATTATCCTTATCAAACAGTTCTATTTTGCAACCACCTACGGCAACATTGATAATCCCTACCTGTACATTGGATGGCAGGTTAGCCACCATAGCCCGTCCAAAATAATCACCCGGAGTCAGGCCCGTATAGCAACGTGCCAAAGGAGGAACCGCCTTATACCAATTCCCTTTGGTCCTCCCCAAATTAGGACAATCTACAGCCGCTAATACCTGAAAACGACTGTCAACCGCCACTGTATCCTGTTCTTCTACCTTTGCATTTCCTTCCATGTTCGATTGTCCCAAACACAGATAGATATGAAAATTCGCATCTTGTGCAAATGTCGTCATACCTAAAAGAAGTAAGCATGTAAATACAAATGTTCTCATAATCTGTCTATTATTGTTTGTTATATTATTCCTTACCAAATATCCGGGTTACGAAAGGCAAACACTGATAAAGAGCCGAGTGCCAATATTCCCAATCATGTCCTCCATCGCGCACCCTGAACTGGCAAGGTACACCGGCGTTACGCATAGCCTGATAGAACTCTATATTACGATCAAGCAGGAAATCATCATCCCCACAATCTACAAACCAGGCAACACTACGCAAATCAGCCTTGCGATCCTCGTCAGCCTCCATCACATATTTCACACAGCTATTTTCTATAACACTACGGGTAAGTATCGCAATTTTCGAATTCGGATCATCAGCAGGTACCGCTCCCTGTTCAGGAATAGACATCAGGGCACTCATCGCATAGACTGCACAGAACATATCACTATGGCGCTGACCATAATTAGTAGCTCCGCCACCACCCATCGACAATCCGGCAATGGCACGATGCTGTCTATCGCCTATCACCCTGTATTTTTTCTCTATATAAGGCAAGAATTCCGTATAAAAGAAAGTCTCATATTTCCAACCCGGCATATCAAAATATCCGTTCCACTCCAAATGGATATTTCCACCGGCATTCGGAGTAACAATAATCATTTCGCACGCTTCCCCACTGGCTACAAGCCGATCCATCACATCTTTTACATGCCCCCGTTCGGCCCAGACAGGATTGGTTTCCCACATACCATGCAAAAGATACAGGACCGGATATTTTTTCTCTTTATTCTGTTCAAAACTCTTTGGCAAAAAAACAGTATAGGCACGCTTTGAATTCAGTACTTTACTAAAAAGAGTGTCCGTAACTACTTTACTCTGAAAATTCCAAGGTGCATTTTGTGCATAACCGGACAGTGTATACATCATTACAGCCAACCATACAATTATCTTCTTCATCATATCTTTTATTTAAAGTTTATCAGACCATTCATATATATCTGCAAAAATAAGGCATGAATCCAATCACTGATTTGCAATTTTAGACATTTGAATATCAATATTAGATAAATATTACAGATTTGTATTCCTGCACACTCTTCACAGAGGATGCAGGAAAGATATTATAAAATGCACAAATTATATCAAACTCTCGGAAAGATGAGAGTTGATATGTCTTTTTAATTTGCTAAGGAGACATTAGCTATCACAATAGGTTTTCCACCTGTTGACCAAAAACCTGCAATATAAAGATGCGAAGGATCAATTTTTCCTCCGTTCTTATCTTTCATATTATCCAACTCCACTACAATCTTACGTGAAGATCCGAAATCATACACAGCAGGCTCACTCCAATAATTGTTTTTATCAAACAGACGGAACGAAACACTACTTTCATTATCGTTACCCAGTTCTACGGTCACAGTCTTATATCCCGACAAATCAAGTCCATTGTCATATTGCCACCCTCCGAAACCATACTGCCCCGTCACCAGTAAGCGGGTGTTCTCGTCGAATGTGCCTTTCTCCCATATAGAAGGATTGAAGACATCTGCCGTCAGTGAGAAAGGAGAAATTACCGTAACCAGTAAAGTCAGTTGCTTACTGACTCCGGCAGCCGATTGATACGTAACGGTTACCGTAGCTTCACCGGGTGCCACAGCTACTAATTTGGCTGCCTGTTCTACTTTCAGCACGTTTGTATCCGAGCTGTTGACAGTCGCTTCCGCAGTCACCATCCGTACCGTTCCATCAGAATAAACAGCTTTCACTTTGAGATAATTCGTACCACCCATTTGCAGACGAAGTTCTCCCTCTTGTCCCATCAACTCCAGTTTTTCCAGTTCCCCATTTACTACTATCCCTTCAGCATATTCTTTGAACCAATGGTACATCGCCCACGGACAGGCCTCGGGATCATTGAGGAAAGTGTAATTGCCCGGTTCCCCCGGCACATCTTTAAACGCCGCCAGTTCGTGTGACCTCGTTGTAAAGAATAACCAGGAAACATTGCCTGAATTATCAGCTATATATTTGAAGTTGGCACCAAAACCTTCACCACCTGCCGTTCCTGTAATACTTTTCCCCCAAGTGGCATCATATTTCTTCGGAGCCCAGTCTATTTCAGTCACCATGATAGGAGCGAAAGCTGCCACAGGGCCTACTTGCGCATCCCACCCCCGCTGAAAAGCTTCATAACCTCCTCCTGTGGAAGAGCCGATTCCTTCACCACTGTCTTCCTCGGCATCGCTACCATACCAACCGGGATAACAGTGAACGGCAAAGCCTATGTTCTCCCCTTCGATACGGTGAATGGCATATCCGGCGTAAGATGACTGATAAGACAATCCCGGCACCCAAACAATGTTGCGGCAGTTGGCACGTATTTTGTCTACTATAGCTTGAAAGTAGAGTTGGAGATTCTTGAAATGACCGTCACCGCTACTGCCGTATGTTCCGTCAGTACCTTTTATTCTGACAGGTTCATTGGCAAGCTCGAACATGACATCCATATTATTTTTCAGCTTAGGATGTTGCGAAACAATATCCCACACTTTAAGCAAAAACTGCTGATAACTGTCTCCTATTTCTATACCTTGATAGGGAGCATCAGCGGGACAGACTCCGGGCGGACGCATCACCACATACATTCCTTTGGAAATAAAGTATTCTGCTATCGGCACAAACAACTCTTCAAGATACTTCCGAAAGCGAGTTTCGGAGAACCGTTCATGTCCTTCATATCTCACGGACTGCATGGAGGGGTCATCACTCCAATACGGGTCGAGGTGCATACGCACGAAATTGAACTTCCATCCGGCAGCCACAATTCCGTCTACCATACTCTTATTATACCTGAGGCATGCCTGCACGTCATAGTTACCCCAGGCATTGTTATTAAAGAAAGGGCTGTAAGTCTGCGTAAAACCATGCAGATTGACTATCTCTCCCTTTTCATTTTTAAGGTAGCGCCCGGCTACATTCAGGACTGGCAACTTGGCTTCAGCAGGAGGCTCGGGTTCCGGGTCCGGATTCGGTTCGACAGGTTGTTCCGGTTCCTGCTTTTCCGGCTGCTCAGGAATAGTCTCGTCCGAGCAAGCCGCTAAAGACACTCCTAAGAGCAATGTCAATAAATAAATTATTTTTCTCATATTGTTCTTCATTGTTTTAAGGACTTGAAAGTTGTAAGCTAAAGCAAGAGAGTGATAACAATCTACATTCTTTACAAATAATACAAACGAAGGATACAGTCGTATATCGAACCTAATTCAGTCGTATACTGAATGCCATTCACTCGTATACTGAATAGGGTTCAGTCGTATACTGAATGCAGCATATCCTATAAGCATTGATATTCAAGATATTACGAAGCATCCTCATCCTTTTGATAAATTACAACAAATATTCCAAATTACACCATTATCTGCTGACGTTACATACTAAATGGAAAGCCCCAACAGACCTGTTTATTATAATATCACCAATAGCGAACAAAACTATAGGTATAAATATCATCTCCTGTAGTAGTTCCTTCATATAGTTTATAGCCTTTTATATCACCATGATAATCAACTAACGGAGAACCATTATAATCCATTTCGTAAGTTCCTTTCGTTTCTCCTTTCGGAATAGTGATTGATGCATTGCCGTCATACTTTCCCCCATCATTGTATGCTTCGTATGGGATTCTGCAGCTTATATCTTTTTTTACGGGATAAGTTGTGGTGGCAGTAAAGACAGGATGATTGGAATAAAGTTCCTTTACGGAAATTTCAATACGATTATCCGTTCCGTTTTGAGTAATACCAACTGTCAATGTCTTATTAGATCCCGGCTGTTTCAATACAATTTTTCCACTTCTAGGGGAAGAAGTATTGTCCTGGGCTACTACCGATAGAACATATATATCATAATACTGAAAACATATAAGATAATCCAACCATGAAGGACCGCTCACTATTTCAGGTTGTAACAATGTTTTTGTTCCATTAACCTCTACATACGAACATAAAGTTCTATTAAGAGGTTTCGGATCACCCTTCGGACTAAAAACAAAGTCCTCCACTATATCCGAATCTGAAGAACCCCAATAATATACGCTATCCGAATTCGTAGTTCGCGTAACAGTCATATCTTCTGCCCTATTAGTATCAAAAGAAATTTCATTACTACAACCACACCAAATGACCAAACTCAAAATAAATAATATGTTTTTCATTGTTATTCGATTTTTATTGAAACAATAAAGGCAGCGGTTTCACATCATGCCCCGCTGCCTTTTCTCATAAAACTTTATTATTTTCCAGCCAATCCATCAGCAAAACCTGCATAGGTATGCTTACGACTGTAGTTGGAATCCCAAAGACCTACGGGTTCACCACCACGCCAGCCCGAATCACTGGGAGCATCGGTGGCACACCATTGAGTGATACCATACTGTTGGGCAGGAGGAATAATCTCGAAGTACTTCTTCACGATGAACTTATAGTATTCTGCCATCGCTTTATGCTGAGCTTCGGTCATATTCTCTGTCTTAACACTGGTATTATTCTCATCTATATAACCCATATCAAGTTCTGATATCTTTACCAGTTTACCACTTTCCGCCAATATCTCAAACATCTTCACTACATGGTCTTCCTTACTCTTCTGAGTAGCAGCATTAGCATAACAACTTACATGCATCTGTGTACCGATACCATCAATCTTCGTCACACCATCAGCTTCCCACTTCTCAATCCAGTGTACCAAACTCTTGACTTTTTTGTTATCATCCCAGTCTGACTCCAGATTGTAGTCATTGACAAAGAGCTTCAAAGGAGCAGTACCACCGTTTTCTGCATAATGCTTGCGAGCGGCAGCCACAACAATGCGTACATAATCCACATTACCTAAATAGTCTTGCCAGTAGAAATTGTTCTTGGCATCTTCGGGAGAAACGTTACTGGCTGATTGTAAGGTATAGAAACCTTCATCGTTACCAACACCGGAAATAGCTTCGTTCACTACATCCCATGCAGTTACATAACCACCGGTAGCTTTCATCATACCTTCTACCCAGTTGTTCATAGCCCAAGTAAGAGTGTCTTTCTTTTCTTCGGGAGTGAGAGGAATAGAATTGCCCTTAGTTACTATTTGCAACTTGATATTATCAAAATAATATTTGTTAGCAGGCGCATTAGGCACACCTACATCAAGATTCCATGCAAAAGTCTGCATGTTTTCAGTAGGAGAAAGAGTTGTATTTATTGTTATAGTTTTTTCAAAATGTTGCCATTCTGTAGTAAAATCAACAGCACATCCGCCATCATAATGAATATAAGCACCTGGAGCAGCATGAGTCTGAGATTCTGACTTGTTAGGTACATCTGCACGATAGTCAAAAGAAATATGTACTACTTCCTTATCTACCAATGGGCGGTCAGCATAGAGAAAGAACTGAGTATCCCAACTATTTACACCACCACCTGCTGACGTTATTACAAAAGCACGACTACCATCTTTACCTACACCATCAACGATATCGCAAGCACCATTAGTTCCACCCACATGAGTAGAAACAAAATTAGTAGTTTCACTACCTTCTGCATCACCATTGGCAATTATGTCGGTAAAGATTTCCATAACCGGAGCCTCAGAATGAGTAATCTTAACATACTTAATTTGAATAGTTCCCACAAAAAGACCGGATTGTGTCATTACATGACCCCCATCTGCTACCGCTTTGAATGAAAACTCATACTCTTTCCATTCTGTGTTGAAAGAAAAAGAACCTTCTGCTCTACCACTCCAAGGTCCTACACCAAAATTCAGCTTTCCCTCTGCAGAGCCTCTTACCATCATCTTCAATTTATATTCTTTGCCAATCTCAATAGGAAGATTATCTGCTGTATGATACTGTATAAAATGGTTTTGAGAAGCCGCAACAGAAGTCTTGATTTCCAAGCAACCTTCAGTATCATTTTTACCTATAGTCGTAGTCTCTTTTACTTCTTCATTTACTTCGTTCCAAAAACTATAGCCCGCAGTAGAATAGTCTATTTCATAATCGACTTTATCCACTTTCGCATCTGGATCTACATCCATCTCCTTATCTTTAATCAACGAATTCAAAAACTTGTTATTCTGCTGCGCATGCCAAGCCAATGTATGACCATAAATAGTAAGTCCCCCTGCTTTAGCTGCAGAAACAAAGTTCTCCACAGTTCCAAAGTTCATCTCACCATTCTCATTCACACACGAAGCATATTTCATGGCATTACCAGCAGTCATTTCAACAAAATTGCTATTAGCCAACTGAGTTACTTGTCCTCCGGCAATATAGTCATTTGCAGCCAGTGCAATACCCAACTTAAAGTCGGGATTGGCACTGCTGTTTACATAACTTTTCAAGACATCATAGTCGTTGAGGTATTCCATACCTGCAATGGAAGCAGGCTTCTCAACTTCGAATGCCAACGGTTTGTCGTCCACACACGAAGCGGTAACGACAGCCATTAAAAGCATTGTTCCTAAGATATTTTTCGTATATTTCATATAAATACTTTTTTAAATAAGAAATCCCTAACATTATTTCTTCACAGGATTGAACCACTCGGCCTTTACACCACGATAATGAACTACCAACGTATCTTTAGTGACACAATGAATGCCATCGTAATCCATAGCATAATCCAAATAGAGAACATCGCGGTCCTTGCCTCCCCAGCTATTCTTATCGCCTTTGGCAACAAACTTGCCACTACCACTAGCTGATACACCTTCTGAATTGGAAGAAACCGTACAATTGCCGTTTTCATCGAAAGCAAGAATCAAATTGGTTTCAATATTCTTTCCGGCAGCATCTTTAGCAAGACGAGCCCACTGTACTTTGTTCAAGCCCAAAGTGCTGAATCCATCAACGGTTTCATCTTTCTCCACATAAGCATTATGGCGTATCTCCGTACCTGTTTTATTACCGCTATAAGTATCAATGCCGCGACGCAGATAGTGCGAGTCGTACTTACTTACATACCTCACCGCATAAAGCGTATAATCCTTAGGCTGTACCTCCCAATCCGCTTTATTCAAACGATGCGGATCGGCAACCTGCGCTTTACCCTGCAAAATGGTGTCGGCATTCTGCACACCTGTCATCACCACGGGAATTACATAGTTCAACTCCGCAGATTTCGGATCACTAAAATAAGCATCGGTCAGATTCACCGTAACGCCACCCAATATCTGGCCTTTCTTTATGACAATCTTGTCATCGCTCAGCGTATAGTGAGAAGCCGGCAATGGTAGAATGTCGCCTTTGGTACCTTCATACATAAAACCATCACACAAGGTATTGTCTACCCGGATACCTATTTCCACATCTTTCTTATTCTCGTATACACCTGATACTGTAGCCATAATCTGGCACTTGTGTTCATTGTCTAATGAATTATCCACAGATTCATCCTCACCTATGGTAATAGTACGGATGGGACTTTGATAAGCAAAGTAAACCGCGGAATATTTATAGTCGGGAAATTCCCAGTCGCCGTTTTCGCACGCAGTGAACAAGGCTCCCGCCATAGCGGCCAATATCAAAAATGATTTTCTCATTGCTATTTTCATTTATTCAGTTTATATAAGTTCGTTTACTACCGCTTACCATCCTTTGTTTTGGATGAGAGCATTAAACTTCAATATTTCACCATAAGGAACAGGACCGTAGTACATATAATCCTTATAGTCACGTTTCTCCACTTCTACCACTTCGTATTTCGTTCCGGTAATTTTCATACCTTTCACAGTTTCATTCAGCTTGCTGAGATCCACTTTCCAACGGCGCAAATCCCAGAAACGGAAGCCCTCGAAGCAAAGTTCCAAACGACGTTCGTTACGGATAAGCTCACGCATCGCGTCCTTGTCATTTTTCACTGATTCCAAATAAGGATCACCACCATTTTCACCAATACCGGCACGTTGGCGGATAGCTTTAATCACATCATAAGCAGAATAACCATGAATGCCTTTTCCTTGCGGTCCCCAAGCTTCATTTGCAGCTTCGGCATAACCTAAGAAAATTTCAGTGTAGCGAATCCAAGGCTTAATATGGAAACCATTCGTTGTGTTATTTGGATCGGCATTCACGTTCATATCCAAAAATTTACGTAAATAGTAACCGGTACGCGTGGAAGCACCGTCAAACTTATTCATGGCATCATTGTTATTTCCATCAATTGCAGTAGTGATGACACTGTTTGACACACCCGCCTTGCAACCATTATAAATAATGTATAAAGCCAGACGGGGATCACGGTTGGCATACGGGTTCTGAGGATCGTAGCCGGCTTTCGGATCGCTGATGGGATAACCGTTCGCTGCCGGGAAAGCGTCTACTAGATTTTGAGAAGGATTAACCCTGCCTTTACCGAAAAGTGAAGGCGGATATTGATCTTTTTCCAAGTCTGCACTCTCGTTCTTATTACTACGCCACAAAACCTCGGGACGGTTGTAACCGGCTTTTAGATTCTGAATACCGCTATGGTCTTCATACCACTTATTACCTGTAGGATCAATACCTGCAATCGGATTACTACCTAAATTAGCAAGCACTTCGGCCATATCATTGGCAGCCTTTTCCCAAGTCACTTCCGAACCTTCGCTATAGGCAGGACTGGCTGCAAGAAGAGCTGCCTGAGCACGAATGGCACGAGCCACACGAGCACTCATACGATTTTTAGCATGATCACCAAATACACGGTTGAACAAAGCAATATCTATGCCCATTTGTGCATATTTATCAGGTACTATCCCTACCTTCTCATCCAAATCACCATATTCTTCGGGAAGCATTTCTATAGCCTTCTCCACATCTTTGTTTAGCAGTTCGATACACTCTTTGAAAGTGTTACGGGGTTTGTTGAAATCCGAATCAACAGTTTCCGATTCTGTCAGAATAGGAATTCCCAATAACTGGCCATTATCCGCCCAACCCGAACAACTCAACAACAAATGATACATATAGAGCGCACGCATTCCGTATGCATCTCCCTGAAAACGCATTTTAAACAGTTCGGAAGCTTTAGGATCTCTAGCCCATTCCACATTCTCGGATATTTCAAGAAATTGGTTAAGATATTGCCAGGAACCACGCAAGTTCTGCCATCTGTTCAAATCTCCGGGAGTATTGTCCGAACGCCAGGCGCCGGCAGCCATTTTCCGGTAGCCGTTATTCACATCATTGGATACAGCATCATCGGTAGCCACTTCCGTGAAAGACCAGTTGTTGGCATTCTCACCCAACGGATTGCCAATGTAGGCATGCCCCAACAAACCAACAGCCCACGAAGGCATGTTTTCCAAATCAGACGGTTCTTTGAAGTTTTCCACCGCCGGCTCAAACAAGTCGTCGCAAGCGGAGAATGCTATCAGAAATGCCGTTGATAAGATGATATTTTTTAGTTTCATAACTTCTTAGTTTTTCAATCTTCATTATTAAAATTATCATTTTCTTAGAATGTACCTTTGAGGCCAAGCTGGTAGAAGCGTGTCTGAGGTGCGCTACCCACATTCAATTCCAAAGCCTTACGTTCCTTGGCAATGGTAAGCAAATTGTTGGCGTTGACAAAGAAACTCAAACCCTTGACGAAAGATCCTCTCAACACCTCTTTAGGCATATTGTAGGTAAGCTGAACCTGAGTCAGATTGAATCGGTCGTTCTTGTACATCCAGAAGTCCGAGGTACGGAAGTTGTTGTCACCACCGGTAGTGGTCAGACGAGGATAAGTAGCTGTAGCTACCGTCTCAGGAGTCCATCGATTACGTACTACTTCAGAATATTTACCGTCACCTTTCACCCAATAATATGAATTGTCCTTCATGCCATAGCCACCTATGTAAAGATTGCCCATCACATACAGAGTAAAGTCACGCCATTTGGCAGTCAAATTAATACCACTCATAAAGGGAGAGTCCCAACGTCCCAGGAATACACGGTCGTTGTCATCAACCTTACCATCGTTGTTCTGATCTTTATAACGGATATCACCGGGCTTCACGTCACCGAAAGTTTGTTTGGGAGCAGCCTCAATCTCAGCCTGATCGTTAAAGAATCCTTCGCTCTGCAATCCCCAGTGTCCGTTCAATGGACGACCTACAGCTGACAAATATTCAAACTCAATATTTTCATCACGCTTTTCAGCCGTACTCTTATACCACATTCCGCTCACACCGAGCGTCAAATCCACTTCACCCACTTTCTTGTTGGCGTAAACACTGAAATCGAAACCTGTCCGCTTATCCTCATTGAAGTTTACATAAGGAATAATGGATGATGACGGATAGCCCACCTGTGTGAAATAAATCGGATACAATGAACTGGTACGAGCCAGACCGCCCTCCATCTTACTGGTGAAGAAATTGAAGTCGAATGTAAGTTGCCTGTTCCACATAGAACCACGCAACCCTGCCGTGAACTCTTTACGCTTCACGAAAGTCATGGCAGAGCCGTCTCCACGCTGGAACTCAGTAGCAGACAGACCGCCATTGTCACCCCAACTATACCAACCACCGGGCTGTACCACCGGTTTGTAAAGGAAGTAACCGTCTTCATTGTCACTGGTAGTGATATCAAGATCCTGATTGATGATACCTGCCGAGGCAGTAAGCATCAAGTTGTCAAATATTGAATTTTCCATGAAATCTTCTTTTGCAAGATTCCATCCCAAAGTGACTGTAGGAGAAAACGCCGCACGGTTACCTTCGGGCAACTTTGTGGAATAAGGCATTGCAGCACTGAAATCCGCATAATATTTATGCTGATAGTTGTAGGATGCCTGAAAACCTAAATTGGCATTGGTAGTACGGTGATAATGTCCGCTACGTTGGGTCTGCCATGCATTGGCCAGCACCATGGCGAACACATTGTGGTCTTCGTTGAAAGTGTTCTGGTAATCGAACTGACCGGAAACGTTGTAGGTATAACGGTAGGCCGAATTGTTGATATTCTCAACACCACTTTTTTCATCCTTGCCATATTGCGTGATACTTGAAATGACATCATGCCCGTTATAGGTACTCCACGCCGGTGCGAAAGTAGCATAAGTGCTACTATACCCCTGATCATAGGTAGAAGCATAGTCAATACCATATTTGGCACGGAAATAAAGTCCTTTAAGCAAGGGAGAAAGATTGACATCAAAACGCGTATTGAACTGGAACTGGCGGCTCACAAACTTATTGTCGCCGGCCGCGTATGCATCAGCCACCGGATTAGTGGGATTCTGCTGCGTACCACCAAAGAAGTACTTGCCATCTTGGATATAATTACTGTTAAGCACAGTGCTCAGGGAATTTTGGTCTGCATCCTCAATATAACTCAACGGAATAAACGGAGACACCAGATGAGGACGCAACGTAGCAGCTTGCCCCCACCAGTCTACATTAGCCGAATAAGAATCATAAAATGTCACATTAGCATCAGCTTGCGCGGTGATAAGTTTATGCAACTTCATATCCACATTTCCACGGACAAAGAAACGGCTGATGTAGTTATCTTCCGTATTACCCACTTTAAGAAGCGAAGATTCGCGATAGTAACCGGTAGAAGTATAATATTTCACTTTCTCGCTACCGCCCGAAATTTCGGCAATCGCTTCCGAACGGTTGTATGCCTTCCTTAAATATTCGGAAGAATACATGTCGAAATCAGGATAACGATAGGGATTCAAACCCGAAGCATGATTGTAAATATCCTCCTGCGAGTAATTGGCAGTAAGACCATCGTTGAGACGTGCCTCATTATAAAGGGTCATATACTCTGCCGAACCCAAATATTTCGGGTATGACTTAGGAGTATAAAAACCGCTGTTAGCGTGAATATTTATTCTGAGGTCACCCACTTCGCCACGCTTGGTGGTGATTGAAATGACACCTTTAGCCGCACGCGGACCATAGAGCACTACAGCAGAAGCTCCTTTCAAAAGGGTAATCTGGTCTATCTCGTGGGGAAGCACGTTATTCGCATCACGCACCATACCATCCACTATGACAAGATATTCATTGTTTCCCCAGATATTACCGTTGAAACCACCAACGACATTGTCAACCAGACTCAAACTATAGGTTGTATATGTCTTTTCCGACATTTCTTTCATATCAATGACCGATACTCCACCCAACAGATCATTACGGTCTATGGAACGAAATGCCACTTGCACCTTCTGAAGCGTATCGGCTTGGATTACTTCCACCAAGTCGGCCAGCGTCTCTTGAGCGGCAATGTGTGTGTGAGCGAAGGCCAACGCCGCACAGAATACAAGTCCTTTATATATATGTTTCATTTTTTATAGTCTTTATGTTAATAAAACCATTACCAACCGGGATTTTGGTTGAATTCCGGATACATCGTCACATCGCTTGTCTTGAACGGCAACCAATAGTGCTTACTTGTCAATTTACGTTCCGTCACCACCTCTTCACGGAAGTTTATAACTTTACGTTCTTTAGGCTCAGCCTTAGGGTCAAATGCCTCTGCACGATCAAACAGTTGCTTGGTTTTGATATTGTAAGGATATTCAGTCAGCAACTTCCAACGGCGCAGGTCATTGAAACGATGTCCTTCATAAGCCAATTCCACGGCACGTTCACGACGAACTTCACC
Source organism: Bacteroides intestinalis DSM 17393 (assembly GCF_000172175.1). Classification (NCBI taxonomy): domain Bacteria; kingdom Pseudomonadati; phylum Bacteroidota; class Bacteroidia; order Bacteroidales; family Bacteroidaceae; genus Bacteroides; species Bacteroides intestinalis. The sequence continues at coordinate 2,518,795 of NZ_ABJL02000008.1, forward strand.
CATGAATTTCTCCAGGTCGGTGGTGTAGCTGGCTGCAACATCCTCCACACCTGCACGTTCACGGATCACATTCACCGCTTCTACTGCACTCTTTGAAAAAGAGGTAGATTTACCGTTGGCAGAACCGTAGCCTTGTGCGGCAGCTTCGGCATACAATAAATATACTTCCGCCAAACGTAACCATGCCAAATGGAAATGAGTAGCTTTCCCATAACCATAGTCCTGATCACCCTTATTGGCACCCAATGGAATAAATTTATAGTTGAAATAGCCTGTACGACTGGTTTTCTGAGGATCGTTACAACAGTTTCCACCTTCGTATAGATTGGCATACTCATACTCTTTATAGTCCTCTGCATTTTTGATCTGCTTGACACCATCGTAAATAAAGTTATTATAAAAACGAGGGTCGCGATCTTTCCACGGCTGTGACTTGCTAAAGTTGGAGTTGGGATCATCAAGAGGCATACCGTTTGCCATACCAAAATAATTCACGTAATTAGCTGCAGGGCAAAGAATGATACCATCACCGTCACAAATATATGAAAGTTGATAGGAATTCATCTGACGCCAGTAGGAATCAGCACCGAAAGTAGGGCTACGCATGATGGCTTCGGTACCACCGGGCATCAGCCAGTTCTGCTCTTTGGTATAGAACAGGTTGCTGTAATGTTCGAAATCTACCAAAGCATATTGGGTCTGGCCACCCTCTACCATTGCAAGTACCTTACCCAGAACTTCGGCAGCACGTTTACAATATTCCGCATCGTAAGAACGGTCACTGTTTTCCCCTCCATTCTTCATCAAAGGACTACCGGCATAAAGCAGGCATTTACCCAAATAAGAGAGCGCCCAGATTTTGTTGGGACGGAAAGCATTATTACCCTTCGTACGGCTACCGGTAGCAGTATCATCCCAGTCAACAGGAAGCAGGTCGGCAGCACGCTGAAAGTCTTTTGCCATCTTCTCAGCATTTTCCTGATAGCTTTCGCGCGGCATATTGAACTGTTCGACAGGAGAAAGAGGTCTTTCCAGATAAGGCAGACCGCCCCAGTAAGTTGTCAGTTGAAAGTAAAACCAGGCACGGAAGAAATAAAGTTGGCCTTCAAGAAAATCACGTTCTTCTTGCGTGGCATCCTTCAGCATACCATTCTGTAGAGCCTCAAGACCAAGATTGGCCTGACGGATAGCATACCAGCCACCTCCCCAAAGGGATTTGGCAAAACGGTCACCGTCCAGCGACCAACTTCTATCCAAGAAACAGTCTCCCTTGCCAATGTAAGTACGGTAGTTTCCACCATCAATAGCATATCCCATCAAGTACTCACCGTTACCGGTGGTAATCACTTCGTCGTCACCCCAGTTAAAAGAGCTAACCCAATAATGCTTTGCTAAATCGGGAATGACATTATACATTACTTCAATAAATCCTTGAAAATTATTAAAGTTCTTAAACGCATCTTCTTCTGAAAGAACAGAGTCAGAATCTCTTTCCAAATAGTCGGTACACGAAGTAAAAGCGAAACTGACGGAGAGCAATGCGAAAAGTATGTAAAAAATCTTATTTTTCATCTTCCGTTTATATTAAAGTGTAATTTTAAAACCTAAGTTAAAACGACGCTGGGTAGGATATGCGCTCCATCCACCGGTATTCGATTCACGGTCATCAGGCATATCGGTCCAGAGGAAAAGGTTATTACCGTTGACAAATACCTTCAAACTGCTCAATCCCGAAGCCTTCAACCATTTCTCCTTAGAGAAAGTATACGAAAGTTCAGCATACTTCAAACGAGTGTATGAACCATCGAATAGGAAACGGGTACCATCTGTATATTTGCTTGCCTGATTCAGCCAGCGAGGCAGAGGTACATCAGCATTCTGATTGTCCGGACTCCAATAGCTGCCTTCGAAGAAAGCCGTATTTCGCGTACCACCCAAGCTGGTCAAGCCAACAGAACGGCTCACATTGTTTACGCCATAAAACTGAACGAAACAGCTCCAACCTTTATAATCGAAACCTATCTGAAGGTTCATTGTATTCTGTGGAATACCCGTATAGCCATAAGGAATATTATCATCCTGAGTAATCATACCATCGGCATCATAGTCAAGAATTATATAGTTACCCGGTTTACGGTTCTCATCATATTCATCGTGTGCGGTGCTACCATAAAGTTCATCCCAACTGTTGTAGTATCCCTTATCTACATACGAATAATTCTGATTAATACCTTTGTTGGCCTTTTTCTGATACTCCGGCATAAGGCTGGGGTCATCCGCTTCCTTGATTTCACTTACGGCATGAGTAAGAGAAGCATTTCCCCAAAGACGCCAACTACGCGTCAGTTGCTTATTCCAACGGATTTCCAATTCGTAACCTTTGCTATCCACTTTGCCCAAATTGGCAATAGGAGCTTCCGTACCGAAGTATGAAGGAATAGCACGCTGAGTACCCGGAATCAAAATGTCGGTACGCTTTTCCTTGAAGTAGTCGAACGAACCGGAAATAACCCCTCCGAAAAATGCAAAATCTGCTGCAATATCAAGTTTAGTGGCCACCTCCCATTGAAGTTCCGGATTACCCATCTGTGTCTGTTGCCACCACTTGTAAGGACTTTTGGCAGGATCTACCCCGGTCAACGACTGACGATAATTGCCACCATTGCTCCAAACATCCATATAACCAAAACGATAATCTTTATTCCCTACCCGTAAGCCATCTTGACCAATCTGACCATAAGATGCACGGAATTTCAACATATCCAACCACTTCAGGTTAAGCTTCTTCACCAAAGGTTCTTCCGAAACCATCCATCCGACAGCACCGGAATTGAAGAAAGCGAAACGATTTTCCGAAGAATAAAGGTCAGAACCGTTGTAAGCACCGTTATACTCCACCATATAGCGACTGGCATAGTCGTAAGTCGCACGGAATACCCAGTTTTCACGACGGAAAGGTTGTTCGCTACCTTTTGCATACTGTTCGCGAGTGAAGTTACCCATAGCACCCACTGTATGATCACCAAATTTGTTGGAATAGTTCAACTGTACGGAATAGTCCATACGACGGTATGTTTCACCATTATTAACAGAACCCGCACCCGTTTTCCAAGCATTGTTATTCTTGAAGTCAAACTTATATAATGCATCTGTACTGATATCGGTGTATTCTTTACCAGTCTCAGGATCAATCCATTTGTGAGCTTCATCTTCCCAGTCAGTTGTATCATCCACACCACGGCCTGTTTCACGGAAAGCATTATCAAAAGCCAGCTTAGCCTGTACATTCAATCCTTTAAGCAGGAAACCAAGATCCTGTTCGAGGGTAAAGTCAGTATTCAAACGATCGTCGGTGGTATAACCGATACCGTTAACACTAAGGTCTTCATAACTATTAGTAGCAGCCTGAGTCGGGTTAGGTTGATAATATCCGAAAGTACCATCGCTATATACAGGCATAAAAGAGTCGGGTGCAATGCCATAGAAAGCACTCCACACCAAATTTTCATACTGCCCCTGCGTGGCTTTCTTTACCGCATGAGAACCAGACAGATTAAGATGCAATTTGGTAGTCTTGGTGAGATTGAAGTCAAGGTTACTGCGTACGTTTATACGATCATAGCTGAAACCCGGATCGTAACCTTTCACGTTGGTTACTTTCTTATATATATCTCCTTCATGTGCAAAATCGGCAGAAGCGAAATACTTTACAAACTTCGTACCACCACTAATGTTCACGTTGGCATTATAAGATGTAGCGACATCTTTCAACAGATAATCTACCCAATTTATATTAGGATAACGTTCTGCCTCAGCCTGATTAGCCGGATGACGATACTTATGCAAACGGTCCTGAGTCAGATAATAACTCCATGAATCCGGGTGATAAGCCAGTTCATTTTCTATAACTTGATTGCGGAGTGAAAGCGCATCATACGCATCCATCATGTCAGGCAATTTAGAATAAGTTTTCAGCGTCGTGCTGGCATTGACATTAATCACTGCCTTACCTTCTTCACCACGTTTAGTAGTAATCAAAATTACACCATTGGCACCACGCACACCAAATACAGCTGTTGCCGATGCGTCTTTCAATACAGAAATGGATGCCACTGAATTAATATCCACTGAAGCCATAGGACGTTCTACACCATCCACCAACACAAGCGGATCACTTGAGTTCCATGATGTCACACCACGAATAGTGATCTTCGGATCTTCATCACCCGGTTTACCTGTGTCAGTCATAGTTACTACACCAGGAAGATTACCCGTCAAAGCCTGCCCCAAACTTGTCACACCACCCGTACGTTCCAAGGTTTTGGAATTGGTCTGTGCAATGGCACCTACAACTGAGGCTTTCTTTTGCTGACCAAAACCTACCACTACTACTTCTTCCAGTTGTTGGCTGTCATCTTCCAAAATCACTTTAATCGGTTTTTGAACCGTTGCTTTCACTTCTTGTGATTTCATACCGATAAATGAAACAACAAGAGTTACATTATCACTAGGAACAGCCAACGTAAAATTTCCATCTATATCTGATATCGTACCTATTGAAGTGTTGCCTTTCACAACGATGGAAGCACCAATTACAGTTTCTCCAGTGCCATCAAGAACTGTTCCTTTTACCGTTACCCCATTTTGCGCTAAAGTTGGCAAGCAACTTAATAGCAACAAAACCAGTAGATAAGGGATCTTTTTGGTTTTTTTTGTTACATTTTTCATACCATTAGTTTAAAATATTAAAAACTACATTCTCTTTTTTCATTAGCTATTATAGATAGCTTTAGCTGTCATCATACTTGTATTTCATAATTAATTAGTCTTTTAAGATTAATAATTCAATGGTTAATAATCATATTACATTATTACATATATTAGCATTTCATATCATAAAAGGAAAGAAAAGTGTTTTCCATACATATCTCTCCAAACATTACAGCGTGCTTTTTCACAGGTGCAAATATATGTACCAAAACAGAACAGCAGGCACGATCATGCTACACGTTTTTTTGATGATATTACATCTTTCCATTCGATGTTACATTCTTTTTTGATTGTATTTCGTAAATCAATATAAAAAACTATATATCAACTAATTACACAAACAATAAAGAAGTTTTTTTTTAAAAGACAATAGAGAGCTTGAGAAGTTACTTTCGAGGAAGAAAAACAAAAGAATTATGAACTAAAATTACAAGAGAAATGCAAAAAAAACAGCATAGTAACGTATCACAAAAAATATGTAACCCACTTGTTAAAGCACTAAAATGACTTTCATTCATTTATTGCAGAAATACATCCATTAACACTTTTGAGTCTTTTAATTCTTTTCAATCAAGATCAGACAGGGGAGGGATTATATCTTTTATATACTCATCGCCTGAGAGAAGAGGCCTTTAAGAACAGAGGGGTTATATAGTAAAGAAAATAGCTGACAAATGGAAATTGGGTAAAGTGAAAGTCTTTCAGGATATTTACGTAACTGGAGCAAAATGAGCAGCTTGAGCGAAAACGAGCAATATGACAAAATGTAAATCGTGATGCCTGAGGTTGCTTTCTTTCGTGCCAATGTTCATTGTGACTCAAAAGAACGCAAAGATTACCTATCAGGCAAATGCAGCATGATTTATAAAACAGATGTATTGCAACAAAATACATCTGTTTCACTATCTTATTGTCATATTATGCCAAACGCATAAATTCCGGTGTTTTTTTAGTCAATCAAGTTTAGGGAATCATGGAACATCCATTTGAAACGGCGAAGCCGGAAGCCCTGACTTATTCCTCAGGTTAGCCTCCTGTGGATTATCATCCCAAGCGTAACGAACCTTTATAGGCTGAGTAATACCTTCGCTCCAAACCATCACTTTATTGCCTTCTATGGTCGCCTTTGCCCATTTAAAACATCCATCCGCTCCTGCCAGTGCAAAACCTTTGAGTTCAGTTACAGGCATTAAATCATTCGTTCCTTCTTCAAAAGAGAGAATGATCTTTCCACTTTCAACAGATGCATCAGTACACAACGGACCACTATGAACTACATCCCTATGACCATATACCTTCTTTTTAACCTGAAGTGCCACTCTTCTTGCCAGTTCTTTCTTATTTAATGGATGAATATCATTCCACTCTCCCAAGTCTATTGCTACTACTAAAGAAGTATTAGGCAACTTCAAGGTCACTTGCCGTTGAGCCTCTCGCATACCCGCCCAACCACTTTCTACAGGTTGCGGATGCGTCTGCATAAAATTGGGTAGTTGCATAATAAAGAACGGGAGATTTTCATCTGCAAACTTCACTCGCCAATCTTTTATCATCGCAGTTAATAAGGCCTCATATTCACTTGAACGTCCTGCATTCGTCTCTCCCTGATACCACAAAGCTCCTTTAAAATGCAAATTTCGCAAAGGAGAAATCATGGAATTATACATGCCAGTCGGAATATTCTGAAAAGACACCCCACCTCTTCCGGCAGGCATTTCACAACCTAATCTATATTTCCACTGTTCCGCCAAACGAACTGTGTCTCCATCTATCGCCATACAATAAGGCTTGTCTTTTACAAAGCTAGGGCGACCACCCGAATTGATAAGACGAACCGTCACCAGATTCTCACCTGCTTTCAATACCGATACAGGAACTTTATAAATACGTGGCGGATATTGATACGAAGTGGTACCTACAAATACACCATTCACATACACTGAGTCCGCATTCACCATACAACCCAAACGCAATATGGCATCTTTATCAGCTTGCTCAGCCGTAAGACGAATATCCTGACGGAACCAATGTGAGCCACTTACCGGATAGCCATTTTTAGTGCCCAATTGATAAGAAAACATATTCACTTCCTCCCAATCGGAATCATCCAATTCCGGTTCATACCACTTGACCGGAGTATGAAGTCCTTCATCCCCTTTATACAAAGAGAGATTCCAAAACCTCGACATCATACCACCTGCCTTATTCATCAAAACCTTATATTCGTCAGAGTTATAAATATCCTTTTCACGCAAATTCTTTGGGAATTCCTGTAGAGCATCCTCACTCATCCAAGCTTCAATAGAACTTCCTCCCCAACTTGAATTAATAATCCCCACAGGAACTTTCGTCTCATTATACATCTCTATAGCAAAAAAATAAGGTAGTGCGGCATAAGACTGAGCAACCTCCGGATTCAAGGATGTCCAGTTCATCCGGGAAATATCTTCTTTCGGACCCTGCAAATCATTGCCATAGGGAGTTTTCACGTAACGGATCATTGAATTTTCATAAACAACCGTTTCCTTGCCAAACATATCCGCTACACGTGCCACGGTCAGTTCCATATTCGATTGCCCTGAGCACAGCCACACATCCCCTACCAGAATATCTTTTACTATCACTTCATTCACCGTCATCTCATAAGGACCGCCAGCCTTCATAGCAGGAAGTATGACCACCCATCTGCCATTCTCATCAGTCTTTGCCGTGTATTTCTTCCTCTTAAAAGTTACCACTACATCTTCACCCGGTTCAGCTGTCCCCCATATCTTAATGGGCCTTTCACGTTGCAATACCATTCCATCCGAAAGAACAGAGGGGAGTTTAACCTTAGCTTCAGCCCATACAGAACATATACAGACCAATACTACCAATAAAGTAAATTTATATCTCATAATATTGTAATTTTCAACATTCCTACTCTTTTATCAAACTTTCAGGTGCTCCCAGGAAAGAAGGTTTCAACCCTCCCAGGTCAATCATGATTTTCTGCATAACAAGTGCCGGATCAAGCGGACGGATACGCAAAGTATGTCTCCCCTTCTTATCAAGTAAGTGTTTGGTTTGAGTAGTAATAATGTGCTCTGCCTGCAACTTACCAAGCTCACCTTTATAATCACTGTTGATATTGACTATCTGTTCTTCCCCACCATCCAAACTGACCGCATAACGCAATCCTTTATAATCATTGAAATTCAAAGTTGAAGAAAAACGGACGATAACTGTAGCATCCCCACTTTTCTCCGTTTCAAAATCATATTCCAAATACATATCTGCTCCCGGAACGGCTGTGGTAGGTAAAGTAGTGACAGCAGACAACGTACGCCCCAAATTTGGAATTGTAACCCAATTAGCAGATGTACTGTTAGCTGAACGGGTATAATGTTCCGCTTCAATAGATACATATCCATCCTTTTCTACAAATACAGGTGGCGCAGGAGCAATACGAGGTTCCGGAACAAAAGTAACTTTAGGCATAATATTATGTTTCGGATCGTTCCAGGATTTATATCCAATATGTGTCTGATCCATGATATGATTCCATTTGCCACCACTCATTATATGGTTATAGTGATAAGTCAATACAGAATCACGTTCAAAACACGCACGAGCCTTATCAGCCCATTTATTGGCTTGTACATTATTCTCCTCTGCCAGTTTGCGATTCATTGCTACGGCATAATACATATCATACAGGTTGGCACATGTCTGTATCGGAAAGAGTACCAGTTGGTCGAAAGTATCCCGGTAACCGGCAGGCATCAGATAGTAGAGTTTCAGGGCATCCAGGCTCAAAGCCGCATAATCATCTTTCACACGCCGCCACTCATCATAGTTTTCCAGGCTGTACGTTCTGTCATTCAGCATTTCAGGAGTAACTCTGCGGTTATATTTGGTATATGTATCTATAAGACGCGCCGCCTCTTCCGCATAATTGCCACCAAACTGCTGCTTGCAGAAGTCTACCGTATGCTGGAAAAGATTGTTTTCATTGAAACGTCCGGGATTCCAAGCCATGTCCAGGAAGAAGGTTATCGGATATTCCATAGGCTTCAAGTCACCCACGTTGACTACCCACAGTTCACGGACACCATATTCATAAGTCAGCATCATCTGTTCCCAGGTGCGCTGTATCTGGGTAATGTTGATCCACTTAGTATTACGGGGAGCTCCTACATAGTCGAAGTGATAATACATTCCATAACCGCCCTTACGGGGTTTAGCTTTCAAATCGGGCAACTTGCGCACATTTCCCCAGTTATCGTCACACAACAGAAGGGTTACATCGTCGGGCACACGCATACCCTTATCATAATAATCCTGCACTTCTTTATAGAGCGCCCAAACTTGCGGAGTTTCTTTCGCTTTCTTACCGGTCACTTTCTCTATAATCTTCCGCTGATCCTTCACTATATTCTGTAATAAGGAGATATTGGCATCCTCACTCATCGGTTCGTCACCATCACCGCGCATAGCTAGGGTAATCACTGCTTCCCAATCCTTACAACGCTCCATACCCTTCTGCCAGAAGTCACGCAGTACGGCGCCGTTCGTTGTATAATTCCATTCTCCGGTTCCACGGCGTTTCCAGTCCTTTTGAGCCTGTCCCATAGGTTCGTGGTGAGAAGTTCCCATCACAATTCCCATCTCATCAGCCAACGGACCGTTCATTGGATCATCGTCATAGAATGCACTGTTCCACATAGCCGGCCACATGAAGTTTCCTTTCAGGCGAAGCACCAGTTCAAAGACAGTCTCATAAAATTTGCTATTGAATCCACCGAAAGTATCGCCCGCCCAGTTTCCTAGACAGGGCCATTCATCATTCAGGAAAATACCACGGTATTTCACAGCCGGTTCACCATCTGTATATATACCTTCTTTAATAGATATAATATCGTGCTTTTCCACCGGAACATCCGCCCAGAAATACCAAGGTGATACTCCCATTTGCTGTGACAATTCATATATACCGTAAATAGTACCCCGCTTGTCACTACCTGCTATAACTACCGCCTCGTCCACGCCTTCCATCGGCTGTTTCACCATCTGGAGGATGTATTTCTCACGCTTTCCCTGCAAATCGGCAGCATTGATTTTTCCGGCCTTCAGCAGTTGTTTAATCCAGGAGCTATTCTCTATAGAACCGATTATCAACATACGATTGCCAGCTACAGAGTGAATAATCTCCGGAGTAATACCCGTTACTTTACCCGCATCTGTCTGCAAATTGGCCACAGCCCGTACTACTCCTTTGTCTTCCCGGGAGTCCACCAGTATTGGATACGCCTTTCCTTGCTGTATCCAGACAAATCCATTACTCTCATTTGTCACAAAACGCTCTGCCGCCGACAAAGATTGAGATAGCAACAAACTCACTAAGCAATAGAAAATCCAACTAAATTTTGTTTTCATGGCATGATACCTTTTGATTAATTTCTGTTTTGTACAAAGATAGGTCATTACGAAATATCAACCTATCCTCCATGTTTCCACTTACTATTGCCAATGTTACACTTGGGATTTTCATGTTACATAAACTTTTATTCATGTAACATTTGCCCGACAAACAACCATTATTACAAAAAAACGCTCTTTTCTGTGATTTATTTCATCCTTTCCAGACAAATAGGACAATATACAATTTTAATATTCATAAACATGAAACATCTATTTCGTAATTTATTGATTATAGCATTCGTCATATGCTGTAACTTCCAACAGGCTCTTGCACAACAGATGCCTCCTATCCCCGTTGATCCTAATGTACGCATCGGAAAACTGGACAACGGCCTAACTTACTATATCCGCAAAAATAATCTCCCCGCCGAACGGGCAGACTTTTATATCGCCCAGAAAGTAGGTTCCATACAGGAAGAAGAGAACCAGCGTGGCCTCGCCCACTTCCTCGAACACATGTGCTTTAACGGAACTACCCACTTCCCGGGTGATGCCCTGAAACAATATCTGGAACGCATTGGAGTTAAGTTCGGTGAAAACCTGAATGCCTACACCTCAGTAGATGAAACCGTATATAATATTTCGAATGTACCTGTCAATACTCCGGGAGCCATCGATTCTTGTTTGTTAATTCTGCACGACTGGAGCAATGACCTGACTCTGGACCCGAAAGAGATTGATAAAGAACGTGGAGTCATCAACGAAGAATGGCGTACGCGCATGAGTGCAGTGCAACGTTTCCAGGAAAAGTTGCTCCCTGCTATGTTTGCCGGTACCAAGTATGCTACTTGTTTCCCCATCGGAACCATGGATGTAGTGATGAACTTCAAGCCGCAGACACTAAGAGATTATTATGAAAAGTGGTATCGTCCCGATTTGCAAGGTATAGTTGTGGTGGGAGACGTAGATGTAGATGCCATCGAAGCACAGATTAAGAAACTGTTTGCCGATGTTCCCGCACAACCCAATGCCGCCAAACGCGAATATTATCCGGTAAATGACAATAAAGAACCGATTGTGCTGATTGCCCGGGATAAGGAACAACCCCATATCCAAGCTATCATCTTTAATAAACACGAAGCAACTCCCGACTCAGAAAAAGGCAATATGGATTATCTGATACAAGACTATGCCATCGACCTCATCAATAACATGCTGAATGCCCGACTGAACGAACTGCTTCAAGCTGCCAACCCTCCATATATCTACGCAGGAACCTATGATGGAGATTTCTTCGTTGCAAAAACCAAACAAGCCTTTACCGGCATCGTTGTATGCAAAGAAGATGCAGTGGAAAACGGTATCACCACCCTGGTCCGCGAAATGGAACGTGCCCGCCAGTTTGGCTTCACTGAAAGCGAATACCAACGTGCCCGTGCCGAATATCTGCGCAATATGGAATCTGACTACAACGAACGTGATACACGTAGGAACGAGGAATATATTGATGAATATGTACGCCACTTCCTCGACAACGAACCCATACCGGGTATTGAAAACGAATATGCCATCATCAACCAGATAGCTCCGGCCATCCCCGTACAAGCATTGAATCAGATGATGCAGATGTTGATAACAGATACCAACCAGGTAGTCGCCATTTTCGGCCCCGAGAAGGAGGAGCTGAAAATGCCAACAGAAGAAGCTATCAAGAAGATTCTGAAAGATGTAAAAGCCGAAAAGCTGACTCCGTATGTAGACAAAGTATCAGACGAGCCCTTGATGAAAGAAGCCCCGAAGGGTGGAAAAATCATCTCCGAACAAAAAGATGATGTATTCGGCACTACCATGCTGACATTATCCAACGGAGTAAAAGTTATCATCAAGAAAACTGACTTCAAAGCTGATGAGATTACCATGAAGGGTGTAAGCCTAGGTGGAAGTTCACTGTTTCCCAACTCTGAAATCATCAACATCAACGGCCTCGATGCCGTTTCAGCAGGCGGTTTAGGCAATTTCAGCGCTGTAGACCTTGAAAAGGTATTGGCAGGCAAAAGGGCTTCCGTAAGTTACGGTATCGGTGATAAGACCGAAACAGTCAATGGCTACTGTTCTCCGAAAGACTTTGAAACGATGATGCAACTCACCTATCTGACATTTACCGCACCGCGCCGTGATGACGAAGCTTTTGCATCTTATAAGAACCGCAACAAAGCAGCATTACTGAACCAGGAAATGAACCCGAACGTTGCATTCAGCGACAGTATTACCTTTGCATTGCAAATGGGACATCCCCGTACTATCCGCATGAAGGCCGATATGATTGACAATATGGATTATAATAAAATCCTGGCAATGTACCAAGACCGTTACAAGGACGCCAGCGACTTTACCTTCATCCTCGTGGGTAATGTAGACGTTGAAAGTATGAAACCACTCATAGCCGAATATCTAGGAGCATTGCCTGCCATCAACCGTAAAGAATCATTTAAGGATAACAAGATAGAATACCGTAAAGGTGTATATAAGAATGAGTTCGTCCGTGAACAAGAAACAGCTAAAGCCTCTAACTTCGTCAGTTTCATCGGTACGTGCAAATATGATTTAAAGAATTCCATTCTGCAGGACATGACTTGCCAGATTATGGATTTAGTTTATACCGAGAAAGTACGCGAAGATGAAGGCGGAACTTATGGGGTATATGTAGGTGGCAATCTCTCCAAATATCCGAAGGAAATAGCTGGAATACAAATTGTTTTCGATACAGCACCTTCTAAAAGAGAGAAACTGATGAAAATCATCTTTGCCGAAATAGAACGCATATCCAAAGAGGGGCCGTCGGAAGCCAATCTTAACAAGGTGAAGGAGTTTATGTTGAAGAAGCACGCCGAAGACCTGAAAGAAAACAGCTACTGGATGGAAAGCATTGATGAATACTTGTTCACCGGAATGAATCCGATAAAAGACTATGAACAAACAGTCAACAGCATCACAGCTAAAGATATTCAGAAGTTTGCCGATGACTTGTTCAAACAGAAAAATGAAGTAGAAGTTTCAATGATTAGTCCGGATAAAGAATAATAATATATAGTAGTGATAAAGAAAGGCTGCTCTGTGCTTGATAAAGCACGGTGCAGCCTTTCTTTATTAGCTCCTTCTATGTTGTATTCCTAATAATTGAATACAGTTTTATTATACATTAACTATTAATTATCAACCACTTAACTCACATTCAAGACATTCAAAGAAACAATAAATTCCACTCCGAGATAAAATCTCAGTATTCAATGGCATGTTATCGGAACCTTTCCGATTAATTCACCACCAATAAAACCTATTAGACAAACTTCGATAAGTTGACTTGATGATATCAAGCAACAAGCTACTACTTCAGACTAAAGGATAAACGCAACAAGCTTTCTATAGATGCAGCACAAGGCTCATCATGGAGCTAACAGGAGTCGTTTAGATATGTTTGTCCAAATTGGTTTGCTGTAATTATCTACATCTGTCATATTGGTATTTCTTTCCCGATTTGAGCACACTCAATATTCTATTGGATAATTTCCTCGCAATTCGAATAATGGCTTCTTGACCTTTCATTTGCCTACAATATTCGCTATAAGCAATTGCCAAAGCTTTGTCATATCGTATTGCTACCCATGCACTCTCAATAATTAGTGGTCCCAACTGTTTATTACCTCTGAAGGTTTTCTCCATGTTACATATTGTTTCCCCACTACTATGACATGATGGGATAAGGCCTAAAAAGGAAGCAAACTCACGTTGATTTTGAAATCTATTAATATCATCTACTTCTGTAAGTAAGGACATGGCTGTTACGGTTCCGACTCCTGGTATAGATATCAAATTCTCATATCGTTCAGCGTACTTAGGTCTACTGGCTAGTTCACGTACCATGCGATTTGCCTTCAAAAGATTTTTTCGGAATAAGGTAACTTGATCCAATAATAAGTCTAAGCTATAGCGAGTTGATGATAATAAAGTTACATCGTTCCTTAACCACAACGTAAAACGTTTAGACCAATGCAAACTCGGTTTATCGAAGCAAGCAGGATATTCAACTCCATTATTATAGAGCAAATGCTTAACACGTGATTTATAACCGGCAAGTTGCCTCTGTAAGGTCTTACGTAATCGAATAAGATTACGGTCGTCCAAACTTTCCTTTTCCCTAATATATATTCCTTTTAATATACCACTTTTGAGTGACTTTGCTAGCTTCTCCGAGTCTATGGCATCGGTTTTCATCACATTTTCATACTGAGTAGTTGGAGCATCCGCAGCATGGATGATAATACAATCTATTCCATATTCCTTCAAAGAATAATAAGTAGAATATCCACTGAAACCAGACTCGTAAACGGCTTTATATTTTCCACCGGGATAATGTTTCTTCAAATGTTCAAAGAGCTCCTTTGCTGAAGACTTTTGAGAGTGTGTCTTTTTATAGTTTGATTCTGTGATTATAGTCACACTCCAACTCTTCAGATGTACGTCAATACCTATATAGATATTTTGACCATTAAAATTTATTCCTTTACTTTGTACCATAGGTGTAATAGTTTTAGTTACTAATTTATTGATAAACTCTCATTTACAAAGCTTGTAATTCAATTATTACGCCTATTATTTTTATCTAATCATCGGTCGGGGAACGCCCAGCGGCAAGGGGCGGGACCACCCGTCCCGACGAGCGATTATTTATAATGCTCACAAACATAGTATCTTTCTATACGGTTATGAGTTAAACCAATGCTTGAAATTTACTCTTCTATATTTACATCTGACCCGAGTCGTTATTTGAGGTACCCTCAGTCGCTATTTTAGGCAGCCTCAGTCGTTATGTAAGGGTACCTCAGTCGTTATGTGAGATGCAGTCCTCTTAAAATCCTGAAATACAGAGCACTACAACCTCACATTTTCATCTTTTTGTTGAAAAATTAAGATTTTCGGACAAAAGAGAACGGTAATTTATCTTTAAACTTATAATTGACTACACGAAAGCAGTCTCCATCAACGGACTAAAAACTCATTTCTGAGCGGATATGAACACAATCCAACTCCTGATCCGCATAAATAATATTAAGTTTCAGAGGTTAAGCCGCTGCCTCACCACTTTTACCTCTTTTCACTGCGACGGTTAAGAAAAATTGTAGTAGGCATTTATTCTTTCCACCATGGTGGAAAGAATAAGCATTCGTATGGAAAAGGCTAACCGTTGGAAGGGAAAAAGCATAGGAATGCCTAAGAAAGGAGTTAGCAACTGCATTTTGTCAAATCCATCCGCTTCTTGATTTGTTAGTAATGCGAATTAGTAGTTGAAATTGGTTTGTTTTTGAACGAGCTATAAATTATCAGATTATAAATCCTGATACCTAAACAAACAGATTATAATCTGACTGAACAAACTGAACGATATATTTGAAATAAGCCTCTGACATAATTACAAAACAATATTATTTGGATTATAAATATTTATTGCTACTTTTGTAACAGCTTACTTCTATGCGTAGAAAGTGGCTTTAATAATTTTAATTTGAGAACGGTTATTTATTGCATTCCCCTATAAATTCCGCTAAAGTTTACAACGGATGACAATAAGTGACGGGTCTCACGCACATTTGTATATATACCTTGTATATACCCAAATGGAGCGTGGGGTTATCACTTGTATCGTTGTAAGGTCCTAGCGGAGCCTTTAGGGGATATGAGTAGATAGTTTCCTACGCTCTTTTTTTATAAACCACGCATCACAGGGAAATGATGCGGCAACCAAAATAAACAATGTACGAGGACTTCAAAGAATGTGTCATCCGATTAATGCAACATCCCATCATGAGCAAACCTGTTTCTTTTTTAAGCGATTCCGAATGCCTGCAAGCCTATGATCTTATCAAACAATTAATCGACCTATCCGTGAACGAAGAGTACACCCAACTGGATTATATCCAAATGGCACGCCTCAAATACCACCTTGGAGAATTGGCCTATCAATTAAATACCGACAACGACACTACACTCCTGCACTACAAATCCCTTCCCCACCTGTTAGAAAAAGGCGGTTTCGACCTCAGTCTCCGTAAATGGGCAGAACTAGTCAGCCTGAGGACAAAAGAATAAAAAGAGCTCAAAGAGTTGTCCGCATTTTTACTTCTGAATATTTTTACATGTTTTTTACGGATAGCCTTTGCAGTTCAATAAAAAATACATAAATTGCCGTATTTAAAAACACGAAGGCTGTATTGCCCGATAATAGAAATAAAACTATGCAGTATGAGAAGGATGTGATTTACTCCCTGAAAGTAACCGGGACCATGATAACAAATGATTGTCATTATTATCTGATAGAAAATGAAGGAATCAAATACAAGGTGAAAATGCTGAAATTCCAGCACAAGCTACCGGTTCCCGATGAAGTGAAATGTATCGTTTATAGCTATGATGCCGATGACACTCCTCTCTTTGCACAACATAAAGGTGAAATATCACGCAAACTTTATACAGTCGGCAGCACTTACCCTTTCGTTGTGCAACAAAAGCCAGGTTATCAATCCGGACACCGCAATATCTATTATGGATATGATATGAATGGCATACGCGCCTTAATCCAGGTAGGAATAGGGAAAGAATTGACTATAGGAAGAAATGTCCGCTGCACGGTCAAGCATATCAATCCGGATGGAATCTTGGGCGTCGTTCCTGTCAACCAGGAAATGGACTGTGAAACCAATTTCATCACCTTCGAGCAATTGATGCATAACATCCATACCGAACAACTGCCAGCCTGCATTCAACTGGAAACACTACGTACCGACTCGACCGGAGATCCGAAAATACAGCAAGTGTTGAAACAATATGACAGTCACGAAGGAGAATGGCTACTGTCATTCCAGAGTATACTGCTTGCCAAAAGAGAAGAAAAAATAGAAAAAAAAGATTGGGAAGGAGTATGCGAATTAATACATTACCAACTTCTTATCACCGAATGGATACTTGAGGATTCCCTGTTCCTTACATTCTATTCGTCGTCCGTTGTTCAATCCCTGCGCGAAAAGGGAGAACGGGAAATATTTGTCTGCGAAGCAATACTAAAGGCCATAGAACTTATCCGGAGCAATGCTGTGGATAATTTTCTAAAACATATATTTACAAAAATACGGACTTCGGGATATTTATCCGACCGAAGCCGGAAGACCGAATTACTGACTGCCTTGTTCCGGCTGGACGACACATTAGCTGATAAAAACATGTTTACCCTCACAGAGTTCTGCCAATATATAGCCTGCAACACTTCAACTACGGAAACTTCCTCCCTGACATCCATTATAGAACTAATCAAGAGGATGATAGAGAAAACCAGAGCAGTACACGACGTTTCCCCCACTAAAATCATGCACTTACTGGCCATCTACCTGCTGCTTTGCTACAACCGCGAAGCACATACGGCAGTCTATCGCATCATGCTTTATCGCTATGCAGCTTTGGCAAGCCCTTCTTCCGCCGGGATTCTGACGGATAAGGCATTCGATGTATTGACACGGGCAAATCAATCTTACCGCCCGGAGTTTAGTTGGGAAGATGTCGTCCACTTCAAGCCTGAGCCATTCATTACTAAATTGCGCTCATTCATGACGGATACATCTGATGATAAAGACAAGCTGATAGCCCAACATATCACACAAGGAGGACGGATACTGTTACGTAATGGAAAGTTCGGGCTCTATGCCGGTTGCAATCCGGGCGCACTGCTACCCGAACACCAGAAGGTGACGGAGATGGTGTCCGTATTCGACGACAGGATTAGTGTATATGCAAAGAAAGACATCAAACCGAAAGCAAATGAAGCACAAAATGTTTTTGTATTAAAAAATCTCTGGGGAGAGCTGTCAGGACAGCTATCCGGACACATAACGGCATCTACCCAAAAGGCACCGGAAAAGATTCTTCCTACGGAGGGAACGCGTGTCAGGATCACGCTGAAAGCATTCAATCCACGTTTTCCACTGATGATGTTTGCAGAAGTAACAGAACCGGGATACGAAGGAACCGGTGCACTACTGGCCAATGAAGTAACCCGTAGCCATATCCACAGCATGGACGGAATTTTTTATGAAGGAGATACCTTTGAAGCCACTGTATCGAAAGTCGGGCAGAATGGGCGTCTGACATTCAGCATCCTCCGGGAGTTGTTTGAATTTGTAACGGGGACAATCAAATACGGCCATCGTGTATATGCCAGGCTGATGCGAATCTCTAAAGGAACAGGTGTATGGGTATGTGAGGAAGGATACACACTGTTCACACCGGGCGCAACACCCTATCCTGAAGTAGGTACGGTAGCCCTGCTGGAAGTGAGGGGCATCAATGATGCAGGATACATCAATGCCACCTGTATAGAAAAATCCGATAAAGAGATAGAAGAAACTGAGGCTCTGGCTAAATTAGTCAGCGAATATATCAATTTCTGTTCTCCACAGGATGAAAAAGCCGAAGAGGAAGAGGGCAATTTCGGACCAGTCTTCACAGACGAGGATGCAATGCTGACCGGAGAGCAGTTATCGCTCCCCCTGATGTGCGAATTACCTTGGCTACTGGCAGTGACAGCGTCCGTCGAAAAGTCGCTGGTGAAACGTTACAACCTGCTGGGAACAGCTTATCTGCTGGCCGGAATGCTCAATGATTCAACCTTAAGCGAGTATCTGGCGCTACAAATGAATTATGAGGAAAACATCTACAGTTTTGCCACCCATAACGGGCAGGCACGATGGACGCATTTTTCGCGTATAGATGACGCTGCGGTTTCACGTTATCCTTCACTTCGCCCTAAAAAAGAAATGCTACAAATTCTCAGTTTGTTCTATACCCATAACTTCGCCCCGGAGCTTGCAGTAGGCATTGCAACCACCAAAGATGAAAACAAAGAGCGTATAGTCCGGTTGGTACTGGCCCATACTCTTTTACTCAACTCCTTACCGGCCGGCACATTAATCCCTTTACGCAATGAACTCCTGCAACGCATAGGCGCCGGAGAATTTGCATTGCCCGATGAGCCGGCGGCAAAATCCCCCTCTGCAACAGAACACGAAGACATTCCCCACATGGGTAGGGAGAATGATAAAGTAGAATTTAAATCATCCGTGGTATATCCCGCCGGACGTACCGTACCCGACATGAAACGGCAGTCGGAAATTATACTGCACACCATTGCAGGCTTCCTTAATGCCGCCGGCGGCACACTCTATATCGGCGTATCCGATGCAGGAGCCATAATTGGTCTGAAGGAGGACTACACCTACATGGTATGCGATTCAGATGCCTACGAACGCTTCATCCGCCAACGCATCATAGCAACAATGGGAAAGGACATCAACAGTATCATTAAAATAGATTTTCCCCGATATGGCAACCGCGAAATATGCTGCGTTACAGTGCCTTGTTATGGCAAACTGATTGAACTGAAAGGAGTGATATGGCAAAGGCAAGGCAATTCGACGGTAATGCTCGACGGCAATGCCCTGACCAAGCAGAAGAAAAGGAAAAATGAGATGTTACAGGCAGAACTTAACCAGATTGCGGAAAAGGAAATAGAGCTAATCAACGAAAGCCTGTTGCAAACCGGAGAAACACAGACAGCAGTTGCCGCCGCCTTTGCAGCCAGTCTGGAAAAGAAGAAAAAGAAAGTGGAAACCGTACCGGGAAAGGCTATGATACAAACATCTCTGATACGCACCAATGCGTTGACGGAAAAAGAAGATGGTACACAGATAGTATCCTATCTGTCACTGCTTAATAATGGCGGATATCTATTGAAAGACGGATACTCACATATAGACAATGCCATACTCACATTGGGAATCAGGAAAGAGGAAATCGACGGTGCACTGCTCCTCTGCTACGAGAACGGTTATGTCAACCGTGTTCCGTTGAAAATCTTATTGCAGAAGAAGCGTGATTATGTTTATAAGAATGGTGTGAACAGAGATTCACATTTAATATTCGCTACCATTGAAAATGGTGAACCGCACGTCCTGGTACGTACCGCCAAACAAAAGAATGAATACCTGAAAATGTTTCCCGTTGCCAAAATAAAGCAGAATATGGATCTGGCTTTAAAAGGAACTCCGCTTTTCTCTTATGATTTCGGAAAGGTAATTGCCTGGGAAGTGATACCGGAAATGGAATCAGAAAAGCTACAAAAGCTCTATAATGACAATCTGGCACATCAAGGGTATGCCATTACATCCGAAGCCGTATCTAAAGAAAGGGAACTATTACGAATAATGGGATGGAATATTGAGAATTAATGATTTACCTGTATAGCACAGGAGGTATGGACATAAAAAAAGGAGTACCGCTGTACTCCAACCTTTGTTAACCTTAAATCTAATACTATGAAAAACACAGTGCAAAGGTACGGACTTTTCTGACTTTTGCAAGCTCCGTGTGCGAAAACAGTGTATTTATAACACCCTTTAAGAAAATCTTCTTCGTTTTTCACTTCCTTTTTCATATCTTTGTTCAAAAGCGAAGACTAGTTACATCTTAGCACTAAAAATAAGCAAGCTTATTTTGCATTGCTTTTGGATTACATTATCTTTGTAGAAAAATAATTAAAACGACTTATGCCTGACTATGATTTGATAGCTATATTAGGTCCTACCGCTTCCGGAAAAACTCCTTTTGCCGCGGCACTGGCAAATGTTCTTGACACCGAAATCATCAGTGCGGATTCCCGGCAAATCTACCGTGGCATGGATCTTGGTACGGGTAAAGACCTCATTGACTACACCGTAAATGGAAAACAAATCCCTTATCATCTGATTGATATTGCCGATCCAGGGTACAAATACAATGTTTTCGAATATCAACGTGATTTTCTGACAGCTTACGAGACTATTAAACAAAAAGGGAAATTACCCGTTTTGTGTGGAGGTACAGGGTTATACTTAGAGTCCGTATTGAAAGGATATAAGTTGCTCCCCGTTCCCGAAAATCCGGAACTGCGTGCACAGCTGGCTGATAAGTCTTTGGAAGAATTAACCGGGATACTGCAACAGTATAAGACCTTGCACAACACAACGGATGTGGATACGGCCAAGCGTGCTATCCGTGCTATTGAAATTGAAGAATATTACGCACATACACCGGTAGACGAGCGTACATTCCCCCTACTGAACAGCCTCATCATCGGTGTGGATATAGACCGGGAATTACGTCGCGAAAAGATATCCCGCCGACTGCGCCAACGTCTGGATGAAGGAATGGTGGATGAAGTGCGCCGGCTGATAGAGCAAGGCATTCAACCGGATGACTTGATTTATTACGGCCTGGAGTACAAGTATCTGACGCTCTACGTCATTGGCAAGCTGACTTACGAAGAGATGTACCGGGAACTGGAAATCGCCATTCACCAGTTTGCCAAACGACAGATGACCTGGTTCCGGGGGATGGAACGCCGCGGATTCACCATTCACTGGATGGATGCCGGGCTGCCGATGGAAGAAAAGATTGCTTTTGTACAAACGAAACTCAAAGGGAATTAGTATCTTTGGAGCAGCAAAGACGAAGCCTGGGAGGGTAACTAATGATTATGTAGGACTTTACTAAGAGATAACAATATGAGCGTAGAACCCGAAAAGTGGGGAGTGATATATAACCCCAAAGCCGGCACACGAAAAGTGCAGAAACGGTGGAAAGAAATAAAAGAATATATGGACAGCAAAGGCGTGTCTTATGACTACGTGCAGTCCGAGGGGTTCGGATCAGTGGAACGTTTGGCCGGTATTCTTGCCAATAACGGATACCGCACAATTGTCATTGTAGGTGGTGACGGTGCACTGAATGATGCGATTAACGGCATCATGTCGTCCAATGCGGAAGATAAAAGAGAAATCGCCATAGGCATCATTCCGAACGGTATCGGGAATGACTTTGCCAAATACTGGGAAATGACCTCGGAATACAAAGATGCGGTGGATTGTATCATAAACAACCGTCGCCGGAAAATCGATGTCGGCTTCTGCAATTATTACGACGGCGAGAAACACGTTACCCGCTATTTCCTCAATGCCATCAATATCGGTTTAGGAGCCCGCATTGTGAAAATCAGCGACCAGACCAAACGTTTCTGGGGAGTGAAATTCTTGTCTTATCTCATGGCACTCATTTCGCTTTTCTTTGAACGCAAGCTTTACCGGATGCACCTCAAAATAAACGGAGAGCATATCCGCGGACGTATCATGACGGTTTGCATCGGTAGTGCATGGGGATATGGACAAGTTCCCAGTGCCGTTCCCTACAATGGCTGGCTCGATGTATCCGTGATCTACCGCCCGGAATTGCTACAACTTGTATCAGGCTTGTGGATGTTACTTCAAGGACGCATATTAAACCATAAAGTCGTAATGCCTTACAGGACACAGAAAGTGAAAGTACTGCGTGCACAAAATGCCTCTGTCGATCTGGATGGACGCCTCCTCGACAGACACTTCCCATTGGACATCGGCATCATGCATGAGGCAATCACCTTGATTATACCCAACTAAAATAAACGATTAACGTAAACACCAAATACTTATGTTAGAATTAAAAAATAACCCTGCCGGAAATTTCTTTTTATTGGCAGGTCCTTGTGTGATTGAAGGGGAAGAAATGGCAATGCGCATTGCCGAACGTGTGGTAAATATCACTGAGAAACTACAGATTCCCTACGTCTTTAAAGGTTCTTATCGCAAGGCAAACCGTTCACGCCTAGACTCATTTACAGGAATAGGTGATGAAAAAGCACTGAAAGTGTTGCAGAAAGTACATGATACGTTTGGCGTACCCACAGTTACAGATATTCATTCTGCCGAGGAGGCTGCCATGGCTGCCGAATACGTGGACGTACTACAGATTCCGGCATTTCTTTGCCGTCAGACGGACATTCTGATAGCTGCCGCAAAGACAGGAAAGGTAGTAAATATTAAAAAAGGACAGTTCCTCTCCCCTCTTGCCATGCGCTTCGCTGCAGAAAAGGTAGTGGAAGCCGGCAATAAGGAGGTAATGATCACCGAACGTGGAACGACTTTCGGATACCAGGACCTCGTCGTAGACTATCGTGGAATACCGGAGATGCAAACTTTCGGTTATCCGGTTATTCTGGACGTCACCCACTCGCTGCAACAACCCAATCAGACAAGCGGAGTTACAGGCGGTATGCCACAGCTCATTGAAACTGTAGCCAAAGCCGGTATTGCCGTAGGTGCCGACGGATTGTTTATTGAAACACATGAGCATCCCGAAATAGCCAAGAGCGATGGTGCCAACATGCTGAAGCTGGATCTGCTGGAAGGATTGCTGACAAAGTTAGTACGGATAAGAGAGGCTATAAAAGGATAAGTTCACTCTTGTAAAGTACACTGAGATAAATGGGAATTTAGCAAGTTTTGCCGCTAGATTCCCATTTGTGTAAAAAAACAATCCTCCTCTTGTGATTTCTTTTTCTGCCTTTCGACAAATAGAGCAAGAAACAATTTTAATATTCATTCATATGAAACATTCATTTCGTAGTTTATTGGTGGTAGCATTCGTTTTATGCGCCAGTTTCCAACAAGCGGTAGCACAACAAATGCAGTTTCCGCCTCTTCCCGTGGACAAGAATGTCCGTATCGGCCAATTAGACAATGGCCTGACGTATTACATCCGTCATAACAAATTACCCGAAAACCGGGCTGAATTCTATATTGCCCAGAAAGTAGGTTCCATCCTTGAAGAGCCGCAACAACGTGGCCTTGCTCACTTTCTGGAGCACATGGCTTTCAATGGCACAAAGAATTTCCCCGGCGACGACAAAGGTCTCGGCGTTATCCCCTGGTGTGAAACTGTGGGTATCAAATTTGGAACAAACTTAAATGCCTATACCAGCATAGACGAAACCGTCTATAATATCAGCAATGCCCCGATAGACCGTGCCGGTGTATTGGACTCTTGTTTGCTGGTTCTGCACGACTGGTCCAACTACATTCTGCTCAAAGATGACGAGATAGACAAAGAACGTGGAGTGATCCGTGAAGAGTGGCGTAGCCGTAACAGTGGTATGCTGCGCGTCTATACCGACCTGCTTCCCACTATATATCTGGGCGACAAATACGCAGATTGTATGCCTATCGGCTCTATCGATGTAATCAATAACTTCCCCTACAAAGATATCCGTGACTATTACCACAAATGGTACCGTCCCGATTTGCAAGGTATCGTCATCGTAGGCGACATTGATGTAGACGCTGTAGAAGCCAAACTGAAAACAATATTTGCCGACGTACAGAAAGCGGTAAATCCCGCAGAGCGTGTTTATTATCCTGTTGCCGATAATAAGGAACCTATCGTAGCCATCGGTACGGATAAAGAAGTAGACGATCCGTCTATCGAAGTTTACTTCAAGCAAGATGCAACTCCCGATTCAGAAAAGAACAACGTAGGTTATCTGGCTTCCCAGTATATGACAAGCATGATCACCAGTATGCTGAACGCACGTCTGAGTGAACTGACCCAGAGCGCTAATCCGCCGTTTACCCGTGCATATAGCAGTTATGGTAATTTCTTTGTAGCGAAAACGAAAGAAGCACTCAACCTCTCTGCTTCAAGTAAAGCAGACGGCATCGAAAAAGCCTTGAAAGTCCTGTTACAGGAAGCAGAACGCGCCCGTCGTTTCGGTTTCACAGAGTCTGAATATGCCCGTGCCCGCGCTAACTATCTGCAACGTCTGGAATCTGCATACAATGAGCGTGAGAAGACCAAACACGGTTCTTATGTACGTGAGTATGTACGTAACTTCCTGGATGCCGAACCTATCCCCGGTATTGAAACAGAATATGCCATGATGAACCAGTTAGCTCCTAACCTCCCGGTACAGGCTATAAACATGGCAATCCAGCAACTCGTTCCGGACAGCAACCAAGTAGTTATCATTGCCGGTCCTGAAAAAGAAGGATTAAAATATCCGCAGAAAGAAGAAGTTATTGCTTTGCTGAAAGGCATGAAGAGTCTCGATCTGCAACCGTATGTCGACAAGGTTTCTGATGAACCTCTGATGAAAGAAGCACCGAAAGGCGGCAAAATCGTATCTGAGAAAGAAGGTGAAATCTATGGTAGTACAAAACTTGTTCTGTCCAACGGTGTAACTGTTTACGTCAAGAAAACCGATTTCAAGGCAGATGAGATCCGCATGAAAGGAACTAGTCTGGGTGGCAAATCTCTTTTCCCCGATAAGGATGCACTGAACTTTGCCGTTATGGACAATGTGGTTGCTGTAGGTGGTTTGGGTAACTTCAGTCAGGTAGACCTTACAAAGGTATTGGCCGGAAAGAAAGTTTCTGTTCGTGCCGGACTGGGTGCCACTACTGAAAATGTATTCGGAACTTGTTCTCCAAAGGACTTCGAGACCATGATGCAGTTGACCTATCTCACATTCACCGCTCCCCGCAAGGACATGGAAGCATTCGAGTCTTATAAGAACCGTACAAAGGCTGAACTGGAAAGTGCACAGGCTAATCCGCTTTCTTCTATCAACGACACATTGCAGAAGGCTATGTACAACAACCACCCGCGCGTGGTAATAATGAAACCGGAAATGGTAGATCAGATCGACTATGACCGTATTCTGGAAATGTATAATGACCGTTTCAAAGATGCCAGCGACTTTACATTCTATTTCGTTGGAAACATTGACCTGGAAACAGCCAAGCCGCTGATTGCAGAATATCTGGGTGCATTGCCTGCCATCAATCGTAAAGAGACTTTCAAGGATACCAAGATGGAGATCCGCAAAGGTACATACAAGAACGAATTTGCCAAAGAACAACAAACTCCGATGGCAACTATCGTATTCCTGTATACCGGAAAAACTCCTTATACATTGAAGAATGAAATTCTGTTGAGCTATATGACTCAGGTGCTGAACATGGTTTATACTGAAGAAGTACGCGAAAAAGAAGGTGGTACATACGGTGTAAATTGCATGGGTAGCCTACAGAAGTATCCGAAAGAACAATTGCTGATGCAGATTGTCTTCCAGACCGATCCTGAGAAGAAAGATAAACTAGCCGGTATCGTAGTAGACGAGCTGAAGAAACTGGCAGCAGAAGGACCGTCTGATGTACATTTACAGAAGGTGAAAGAGTACATGTTGAAAAAATACGCCGATAACCAAAAGGAAAATGCATACTGGCTGAACAACCTGAACGATTACTTCTACTATAATATGGATATGACGCAAGGATATACAGATATCGTAAACAGCATCACTGCCAAAGATATCCAGAAGTTTGCAGCCGACTTGCTGAAACAAGGTAATGAGATCGAGGTAACGATGACGGTACCTAAGAAGTGATAATAGGCAAGTGATTAGTGATAAGAACCGTATGTTCACTCATCACTAATCACTGCCTCCTTAATCACCAATTAATCACTAACGACTAATCACTAAAGACATGAATCTATTTCTTGAGCTACGTAAACATGGAAAGTTAGCAGAAAAGCGGCATCCGATGTACGAGAAGAGCAAGTTCGGAAAGTTTTGGATGTACTTCATGAGTGTGTTCTGGGCAGCTTATCTCATATTCTTCGGAACAACTTTCGCCTTTGCTTTCGATGGTGGAGCCAGAGAAGCCTACCATGTAATGAACAGCGGACTCATATTTGTGCTCGCCCTCGACTTTCTTCTGCGCTTGCCTTTCCTGAAGACACCTACACAGGAAGTCAAACCCTACTTACTGCTTCCCGTAAAACGGAGTCGTCTGATTGACTTCCTTCTCCTGCGTTCCGGGCTTAACAGCTTCAATCTGCTCTGGCTCTTCCTGTTTGTTCCATTTGCTATCATCACAGTTACTAAGTTTTATGGAGTGGCAGGTGTGTTGACTTATTGTATTGGTATCTGGCTACTCATCGTATTCAATAATTACTGGTATTTATTGTGCCGTACGTTGATGGACGAACGCATCTGGTGGTTCCTTTTACCGGTAGCCGTATATGGCGGTATTGCAGCAGCTCTTTTCATTCCGGATAACAGTCCGATATTTGCCTTTTCAATCAATTTGGGTGAAGGATTCATCACCGGAAATATACTGACGTTTATCGGCGTTCTGGTGGCCATTGCTATCATGTGGTTCATCAACAGGAGCATCATGCAGAAATTAGTCTATAATGAACTGAACAAGGTAGAAGATACAACCGTACAAGTAAAGACTGTATCAGAATATAAGTTCCTGGATCGTTATGGTGAAATAGGTGAGTATATCCGGTTGGAATTGAAACTATTGCTTCGTAATAAAGTATGCAAAAAATCACTCTATAACATCACCGCAGTAGTATTAGCTTTTAGCCTCATTATCAGTTTTTCTGATCTTTACGAGGGAGGAGCACGCGATTTCTTTGTACTTTACAACTATATCATCTTCGGTCTTCTATTCCTCTCGCCTCTGATGAGCTACGAGGGCAACTACATTGACGGGTTAATGAGTCGTAAAGAATCTATCTATTCGCTGCTACGTGCCAAATATATCTTATATAGCCTGGCACTGATCATTCCGTTTATACTGATGATCCCCGGCATGGTAACAGGCAAAGTATCTGTATTGCAATGCATCTCATGGCTTATATTTGTTCCGGGTGCTGTTTATTGCTGCATGTTCCAACTGGCAGTGTACAACAACAAAACCCTCAACCTGAACGCTAAGATGACTGGTCGCCAGAATATAGGTACAGGATTGCAAAACCTTATTTCGGGAGGTGCATTCGGTATTCCCCTGCTACTGCTCTTCGGATTAAAGGCAACGGTTGGTAAAGAAGTTGCACCATGGATTCTTATTGGTATCGGTCTTGCATTTATCCTAACTTCAAGATGGTGGTTGAGGAATGTATACCATCGCTTCATGAAGCGCCGGTATAAGAATATGGAAGGATTTCACGATAGTAGACAAAAATAATTACGAATATGATAGAGATAAACAATCTTCAAAAAAACTTCGGCCAAAAGAAAGCCGTAGATATTGAGAAATATGTCATAGAACAAGGTGACATGCTGGGTTTGGTAGGTAACAACGGAGCCGGTAAAACCACCCTTTTCCGCCTGATGCTGGACTTACTGCAAGCAGATCAAGGCACGGTAACCATCAATGATATCGATGTATCCAAAAGCGAAGACTGGAAACAATTCACCGGCGCTTTCATCGATGATGGCTTCCTGATCGATTACCTTACTCCCGAAGAGTATTTTTACTTCATTGGTAAAATGTACGGTCTGAAGAAAGAAGAAGTAGATGAACGCCTGCTTCCTTTCGAACGATTCATGAATAATGAGGTTATCGGACAAAAGAAGTTCATCCGTAACTTCTCTGCCGGAAACAAGCAGAAAATCGGTATTATTTCCGCTATGTTGCATCATCCGCAATTGTTGATTCTGGACGAACCGTTCAACTTTCTTGATCCGAGTTCACAGTCTATCATCAAACACCTGCTGAAGAAGTATAATGAAGATCATCATGCCACGGTCATCATCTCAAGCCACAACCTGAACCATACAGTAGATGTATGCCCCCGCATTGCTTTGTTGGAAAATGGCGTCGTTATCCGCGATATTCAGAATGAGAATAACTCAGCAGAGAAAGAACTTGAAGACTACTTCAATATCAGAGTTGAAGAAGAAATTGAGGAAGAACTGGCAGAAACAGTGATTGAAGAAACACCTGTTCAGGAAACAATCATTGAAGAAACTATTGTTGAGGAACCTATTACTGAAGAACCCGCCGTTCAGCCAGAAAAAAAAGAAGAACAGGAATGAAAAAATACTTCTTATTATATATAGTTGCCCTCATCGGATTGACATTCAGTTTAAGCTCATGCCATACATCAGCGCCCCGGCTCAATTACAAGGCACTGGCAAAAGCTTCTGTCCGCATGGGTGTTGACATAAATATGGAAGATAACCACAAGTTGTACATTGCCTCTGCGGAGTGGATGGGTGTCCGCTACCGCGCAGGCGGTGACAACAAGCACGGAGTAGATTGTTCCGGACTGGTATCGCAACTCTATAAAGAAGTATATAATATCCGTTTGGCCAGAAGCACCGATGGTCTGCTTAAAGAAAGCAACAAAGTCTCCCGCCGCAATTTGCGTGAGGGAGATTTGGTGTTTTTCACCAGCCGTGCATCCAAGAAGAAAGTGGCACACGTGGGTATCTACCTCAAAAACGGGAAGTTTATTCATGCAAGTACCAGCAAAGGAGTTATTGTCAGTAGCCTCAACGAACAATACTATACACAATACTGGCTTTGCGGCGGCAGAGTAAAATAAGAATCTTTTTTCTTCCCCTGTGATTTTTCCTTTCACTCCCCGACTTATAGTTCAAATGAAACTTTAAAAAGGAAAAACGATGAAAAAGATTTTAAGTATCCTTCTCTTTATCAGCCTTGCGCTGAACAGCAACGCACAATTACTTTGGAAAATTTCCGGTAACGGACAAGAAAAAACCTCATACATTTTAGGTACCCACCATCTGGCACCTCTCAGCATCAAAGATAGCATTGCCGGATTGCCACAAGCCGTAGAAGGTACTACTCAGGTATACGGAGAAGTAGTCATGTCCGATATGATGTCACCCGAGTTTATGCAGGTGATGCAACAAAGTATGATGATGGCAGGCGACACCACTCTCCAGAAACTTTTTACCCCGGAACAATATGAAGTAGTAGGCAAGGTAGTGAAAGAGAACCTGATGGCAGATATAGCCATGTTGGGCAAATTAAAACCCGCTGCCATTACCCAACAACTGACCTTGATATTATGCATGAAGCATCTGGGTGGTTTCAATCCACAGGAGCAATTAGATACTTACTTCCAGCAGCAAGCATTGCAAAGTGGCAAGAAGGTAGGTGGTTTGGAAACCCCGCAATCCCAGTTAGATATGCTCTTTAAAGGTCAGACTCTACAGCGTCAGGCAAACTTACTCTATTGCCTCGTAAGTGACATAGATAAAGCTATGGAACAAACTAAACGTCTCAACAATGCATACAAGACTCAGAACCTGGATGAAATGCTGAAGCTGATGGAAGAACGTGATGGTAACTCGTGCGATCCGCAACCGGGCGAAATGGAAGCCCTGCTGGATCACCGTAACAAAGCATGGATTGAAAAAATGCCTGCTCTCATGAAGGATGCTCCCACCCTCTTTGTTGTTGGTGCAGGCCACCTGCCGGGAACTAACGGAGTCCTGAATCTGCTGAAACAGCAGGGATATACTGTAGAACCTATGAAATAAAAAACTATGAATTCTCTCTTTACTCACATTTTCTGAAAACAAAGAAAATGCAAGATATCGGGTGATTGCAAGTGATTTGTGGTCACCCGCTTTTATTACAATCTATTTTTCACCTCTCCAATTCTATATTTATACCCCATTAGCTCGCACATTTGAGAAAATAATCTTACTTTTGCAACAAAGTCTTGCCGATTATAGCGATAACCTGCAACTATGACTTTATTTTGTGAGAACGCAAGAAGCGAAAGTTATTGTCCCTGGCCATTCGGAATCTGGAAAATTCAAAAAACACTGTGGGATGATAGCAACAGTTTCTTCACGTCTATGTTATTACATACTTAGGCGTGAGGGCTGTTGTCTATTTACGGTGTGGGCATTTTCCAGAGCCTCGGATGGTAATAGACATAGCAGTCCTCGCGCTTTTTATATAATAACCTCCGCCAAAGAGGGCAGGCGGAAACAAGAAAAACACCAATTATGTTAGTTTCATTATTTGGAGAAATACAAGTATTCTTGCTTCTTAGTATCATATTTGTAGGTTTTCTATATTGGATAAACCGCAAATATAAAAGCTTTAATAAACAGATTATCAAGGCTATTGACATTCCGGTTTATCTAATAAGCAAACAAGGCATTGTGCTTAAGCTATTGAATGAACCTACAGAAAAAACGAACCTGCTCCCACTCAATAATCTGGGAAAACTCGATCTCCGCAATTTAGTAATAGACGCCAAAGAATATCAGAAACATATAGCACTATTACAGAAAGTTTTGGAAACACGCGTTTCTGCCAGTCTAATTGTAAAAATAAAAGTGGAGAGCGGAAAGGAGTTATATGTTTCAGTACGAATGGTGTACTTAAACCGCGAACGCGTTATCGCTTTTGCGCGTAATATTACAGAAAGCGAGACTCAACGCCAGGAAAACGAAAAATACCGCTATTTTCTGGAGAGCATACTCGAAAACCTTCCTATTGCTACTACTGTAAAAGATAAAAATAAAAAAGGTCTCTACCTTATCTGGAATAAGAAAGCCTCGGAAATGATAGGAATACCGGCAGAAAAAATAGTCGGACACCATGAAAGCGAGTTCAATCATCTGATGCCGGATAATTTCATACGGGAAACAGACAAGCAGGTCATAGAAACAGGACTGCCTCAATCATATATTAAACATTTTTCCAATTCCAAGGGCCAAAAATACACGTTATCCTTTCATAAAACATTAGTTTCCTACAATAAAGGGCAAGAGCGCTGGATAGTAAGCTCCGCATTGGATATTACCGAATTATTGGAAGCCAAAGAAAAAGCAGAAGAGTCCAACAAGTTGAAATCAGCTTTTCTTGCCAATATGAGCCACGAGATACGCACTCCACTGAATGCCATTGTCGGCTTTTCTTCCATACTTTCAGAATATATCCAAGAAGAGGATGCAAAGGAATATGTACACATCATTGAAGAGAATAACCAGCTTCTGCTACAACTTATCAATGACATACTGGATATTTCACGTATAGAGGCCGGAATACTGGAGTTTATTGAAGAAAACATGGATGTAAACGCTTCTCTTTACGAAATAAAAGCCATTGCCGAGTTGAAGGTTTCTCCCAAGATTGAAATTCACCTTTTACCCGGTCTTGAGACCTGCGTTATCCATACAGTGCCTCACCGGGTAAAACAAGTTATAAACAATTATGTTTCGAATGCCATAAAACATACAGAGGCAGGACATATTGATATCGGTTATTATACTCCCCAAGAAGGATACATACGATTCTTTGTGCGCGATACCGGTACCGGCATTCCGACAGAGAATCAGAAACACATCTTTGAGCGTTTCGTCAAGCTGGATAGTTTCAAACAAGGAACCGGATTGGGACTTTCCATCTGCACCATAATCGCCGAAAAGATGAATGGTAAGCTCGGAGTAAACTCAACATTGGGCAAAGGATCGGAATTCTGGTTTGAGATACCTTATGTTCCGGTTGAGATGCAGGAATAAAAAGGAAGCTGATTAGTATCTCAAAATCAGAAATTCAGTTTACCCCAAATGGTAACTTTGTTCACTCCACACGGTAACTCCATTTACATACTGAGGTAAAGACCGTTACATGCCGCGGTAAAGGTCGTTACAATAAGGAGTAAAAGCCGTTACATACGGCGGTAAATGCTTTTACATTCTGCAGCAAATGCCATGTAAATACTAACTACTGATTATCAAAGTATTAAGCAATCACCCAGTTATTAACGAAGTATGAACTTTAGTGTTCCACCCTTTACCAATTCTTCATGACTGACGCGATAGCGGGATAATTTTTTCCCACCTAACTCCATTTCATTGATATATAAGGATTCCGCAGAAGGACGTTGGGTTTCTATCACCAACTTATCACACCCCCAGGCTTTAGAATCGAGACGAATCTCTACACGATCGAACACAGGGGTAGAAAGAGTGTAATACGGTGCACCGGGACAATCAGGATAAAAACCCATCATATTGAAAATAGCCCAAGTGGACATAGTGCCTGTATCATCGTTACCGGGAATACCATCAGGAGCATTTTTGAAATACTTTTGTAGCAGACGATGGAGTTCCTTCTGCGTACGCCATTCCTCCCCTTTAAAATAAGAGAAGAGATGGGCATAAGCAATGTCAGGCTCATTAGCCGGATCATAAAGGCCCTTATCAAAAACTTGCTGAAGTTTATCGATAAAAGGTTTCCTACCTCCCATCAGACGGGCAAGTCCTTTCACATCATGAGGTACATAGAAAGTATAGTTCCAGGCACAACCTTCATGAAAACCGGGATTCGGTTCGAAATTTTCTCCTTGCCGCGGATTGAAAGGTGTATAGAATTGTCCATCCGGCAAAATGGGGCGGAAAGTGCCGAATTCTTTGCTATAATAATGTTTATAACCCAAAGAACGATTATAAAAAAGACGCGCATCCTCTTTCTTGCCCAAAGCATCTGCCAACAGGGAAAGAGAATAATCCGCAATGTAATACTCCAATGCATGAGAGACCGAATTATCATACTGTTCACGCAAAGGAACATATCCCAATGACATATAATCATCATTATCCGGCCTCAGCAAATTCTCGGTACCGGGCAAAGTGGCAGATTTATACATAGCTTCATAAGCCAGATCGATATCAAAATCGCGTAGGCCTTTCAACCAGGTATCAACGATGACAGGAATAGACGGGTCACCCTCCATAGTTAACGTCTCACGCCCGTAAAGTTCCCACTTGGGTAGCCAACCATGTTCGCGATACATATCGAGCATGGAACGCACCATTTGTAACTGACGTTCGGGGTAAACCAACGTAAGGAGTTGGTGAACGTTACGGTACGTATCCCAAAGCGAGAAAACAGTGTAACGGTCTCCATTTGTAGTCAGTATTTCATTACTCTCCATAGCAGGGTATTGCCCGTTGACATCTTGCAAGATATTGGGATGTATCAACGTATGGTAAAGGGCAGTATAAAAGACAGTTTTCTGTTCTTCCGTCCCGCCTTCGACAAGAATACGCGAAAGGTCCTCATTCCAACGCATACGGGCATCTGCCAATACCTGACTGAAATTCTTTCCACTTTGTTCTGTATCCAGATTCAGGCGGGCATTTTCGATGCTGACAAAAGAAACTCCCATTTGCACTTCGATCTGTTCACCTTCCGTCGTGTTGAAAGTAAGAAAAGCACCGATATCATCTCCGGCAATTTCCTTACGATAACGGGTATAAAGTTTGTAGTGTCCATTGTCAGGATCCCATTCAGCTTCAACTCCGGTCATGGGACGCTGTTTTTTCCAATAACCGCTGGATACCGGCTGCTTGTTGACACGCATTACAAAATAAATGGGAAATATTGCCTGGGGGTTATAGCAGAAAGTTCCCAATAACTTCATACCTTCAAATTCGGTGCCACTCACCTGTTTCAGGAAAGCACCGGTTTCATTCGTCAGTCCTTCACCTAAATTCAGTAATACATGACTTTGTCCGGCAGGAAATGTGAAACGTGAAACACCCGTGCGGGGAGTGGCAGACACCTCGGTCTTTACATTATAGCGAGTGAGGAAATTACTGTAATAGCCCGGAGAAGCCTGTTCATCCTCATAACGACTTCCGTACTCCTTGTAATCTACGGACAATTCACCCGTAGTAGGCATCAGCAATAAAGATCCCAGTTCGGGACACCCCACACCACTTAGATTGACATGCGAATATCCGGTAAAAAAGCAATTGTGAAACTCGTAAGGAGTAGACCACCAACGGGCATCTTTATCATACTTGTTATCTTCCGATCCCATCACATTGAAAGGAACCACGGACATCATTCCATTGGGACAAACCGCTCCCGGATTAGTAGTTCCGAAGTTAGTGGTACCGATGAAAGGATTGACATAGCTTATAGGTAAAGAACCCTCTCCACCTCCGGCAAACACCGGAAGCAGACAAAGGGCAGAAAGTGTGTAAGCCAATAAAATACGTTTCATAGCCGACTGATTCTTTAAGGAATTAACTATACAATGCTGTTTTTCTTCGTAAATTCTATGATTTCCGAAATATAACCAAAGGCCATACCTACAACAGTATCGGCAGCGCCATAATATACTGCCACTTTATCTCCATCCTGCAAAGAAGCACAAGGGAATACTACATTGGGCACATCTCCCTGCAATTCATAAGGAGCAGCAGGAGCAAGCAAGTACGGACGTGTGCGATACAATACCTTTGCCGGATTTTCTTTATCAAGAATAGCCGCTCCCATAGAATAGCGGAAACCGTTGCAAGTAGTAATAACTCCATGATAGAATATCAACCAGCCCTCTTCAGTAAGGAACGGTACAGAACCGGCACCTATCTTCGTACACTGCCATGCACTTTCAGGAAAGGGAGTAACTTTCATCACACAACGGTGTTCTCCCCAATATTTCATGTCCGGACTATAACTGATGTAAATATCTCCAAACGGTGTATGACCGTTATCGCTCGGACGGCTCAACATAGCATATTTACCATCTATCTTCTGCGGAAAAAGCACCCCGTTACGGTTAAAAGGCAAAAAGGCATTTTCGCACTGGAAGAATTCTTTGAAATCGAATGTATAGGCAATACCGATAGTAGGTCCATGATAGCCGTTGCACCAGGTAATCCAGTAGCGATCTTCAATCCAGGTGACACGTGGATCGTATTTATACTCGGATTCTATCATCTCCGTATTCCCCGCCTTGAAACAGATAGGCTCATGGTTTATCTCCCAATTGATTCCATCTTTACTAAAGCCCGCAAAGATATTCATCTGCACTGCCTTATTATCACAACGGAAGACACCGGCAAATCCATCCCCGAACGGAACTACCGCACTATTGAAAATACTGTTGGAAGTCGGAATGTGATAGCGTCCGATAACCGGGTTTTTAGAGTAACGCCACATAACGTCTGTACAACCTTCCGGGCGTTCTTCCCAAGGCATATTCATCATCTGTTTCATAATTCTTCTATGTTATTAGTTATATATTTCATTGATTCTTCTTTTCATCCGGATAGGTGAATGGCACAAAATAAGTGATCAGAAATGCCGGAATAGTAGCAAACATCGTAAAAATAAAAAATGCCTTATATCCCAACGCATCACTAACAAAACCACTGATAGATCCCGGAAGCATCACTCCCAGATTCATGATGCCCGAAGCAAAGGCATAATGGGCCATCTGATGTTTGCCGGGAGCCACTTGCTGCATCATAAACAGTGTCAGACCTACGAATCCGAAACCATATCCGAAGTATTCAAGCACAATGGCACTTCCTATCAGCATACCATTCTCCGGCTGATAAATAGCCAGCAATGTATAAGCCAGAAATGGCAGGTTGAAAACACAACACAACGAAAACAATGTCCGGCTCAATCCTCTGTGAGAGATGTAATAACCTGCCAACAGGGATCCCAAGACAAAAGCAGCTGCCCCGTAAGTTCCATAGTACAGACCTATCTCCTGTTCTCCCAGTCCCAATCCTCCAACAGAACGTTCCGCCTTTAAAAACAACGGAACAATCTTCATGACAAAGCCCTCGGCCAAACGATAAAGAATGATAAATGCCACATAATACCAGATATGCTTCTTCTGAAAGAAAGCACGGATAACTTCCACCAACCGATTCCAGGTTTCCCTGCCGGATGCTGCGCCTGTAGCTGCAGTTCCTCCCGAAGGCAACATACGCACATGATATACTCCCAGGAATACCATTACAGCAGCCAGAATCAACATGACTGTCATCCATGCTTGCACAGTCGCTTCATGGCGGACAGCTTCTTCCGTCCCCTGAACTCCTCCGAAGTATTTCAGCAACCAGCCTGCCAACCAAACCAGTCCACCGGATGCAACAATTTTAGCGATATTATAGAAAGCACCTTGCCAACCGATATACTTGGCCTGATCCTGCTTATTCAGTTCCGACATATAAACACCATCTGTTGCAACATCGTGTGTCGCCCCGCTGAAAGCAATAACCGCCAACAAAGCAATACACACGGCAAAGAAAGCCGGAAGATGCAACGCCAATGCTACCAGGGCAAAACCTGCCCCGGTAATCAATTGTGTCAGCACCACAAAGAACTTTTTCGTCTTGAACATTTCCAAGAACGGACTCCAAAGGAATTTCAGTGTCCAAGGTAGCATTATCAGCGATGTCCACAGAGCAATCTGTGCATCACCAATCCCCAATCCTTTGAACATCAGCACAGACACCATATTCAGCACCACAAAGGGAAGCCCCATGGCAAAGTAGACGGTGGGTACCCAGGAAATCGGATTACGACTATTTTGATTCATACCTATTGACTAAATCATTCTGCTTCACTTCAGAGGGACATTCCCCATCGTCAGTTCCAACGTACCACCATCTACTATGTCCTGATGCGTAAAGAAAGGCTTATCCAACTTCTTTCCATTCAGTACCATACTCTGCACATACTTGTTCTCGCGACTGTTATTATGTGCTATGACAGTGAATGTCTTACCATCTTTCAACTGAATGGTCGATTTTTCGAATAATGGGCGACCGATAGAATAAATCGGTTTACCCGGACATACCTGATAGAAACCCATAGAATTGAGAATGAACCACGCGGACATCTGTCCGCAATCCTCATTGCCCGACAATCCGTCCGGATCATTAAAATAAAGGGTATGTAATATTTGATCCACCAGTTCTTGTGTCCGCCAAGGTTGATCCACATAGTTATACAGATGAGTAATATGATGACTTGGTTCATTGCCATGTGCATATTGTCCTATCAAACCGGAGATATCAGCAGAAACCATATCACCCTCCAAAGCTGAATCGGCAATAAACAAAGAATCCAGTTTACCGATAAAGGCATCACGTCCTCCCATCAGCTCCACTAATCCATCTATATCATGAGGCACAAACCAAGTCCATTGCCAGGCTGTACCTTCGCAATAGTCGTCACTACGGTGATTGGATGAACGGGGATTGAAAGGAGTACGCCAATTACCTTCACTGTCCAGTCCGCGCATAAAACGGGTAGAAGCATCAAAATAAACCTGGTATCCCTTAGCAAAGGCTGCATATTTCTCCTCATTCGGTTCATCTCCCATAGCATCTGCCAGCACAGAAATACACCAGTCGTCATAAGCATATTCCAACGCCTTTGCTACGGATTCATTATCCTTGTCGCAAGGTACATAGCCTATTTTATTCTTCCAGTATTTAGCTTGAGGCATCAAGTGGGGTAATACCAATGGCGGACATAAAATACCGGTCGTATCATATTCCGCAACACGGATACAGGCCTTATATGCATCTTCCACATCGAAATTACGATAACCTTTTATATAAGCATCAGCTATAATAGATGCAGCATGATAACCGATCATTGTTCCCGTATAGTTTCCGGCCAGTTCCCACATAGGATATACACCACCCTCATGCTGCTTCCGGATTAATGAACGGATAAAGGCTTCATTTAAATCAGGATCGATAATTGTCATCAACGGATGATATGCCCTGAATGTATCCCATAAAGAGAATACAGTATAGATAGGCTCTTCCACACTACCCTGATGAGGTTTCAAATCCATACCCAGATAGCGTCCATCGGCATCTGTAAACAAATTAGGTTGCACACCGGTATGATAGAGTGCAGTATAAAACATTACTCGCTGGTCCTTATCAGACGTTTCAATATCTATCTTGGCAAGATAATTATTCCATGATTCACGGGCAGCACTACGCACACCGTTAAAGTCCCATTCAGGTATTTCAGCTTCCACATTCTTTCGTGCCCCATCCATATCTACAGCAGAAACACCGACTTTCACAAGAACTTCCTCATTATTCTCTGTCTGGAACTGTAACAAAGCCTTAGCTGTCGGAAAGAGTGGCCCCCCTTCATCCAATGCCATAGAATCGGTTACCAATGTATAGGTAAAAGGTTTGGAAAACTTCGCATAGAAATTGATATACTGGTCAAATGCCCAATATACTGTTTTCTTGCGTCCTCGTATCTCTGTATCACTGATTACCTCCAACTCCATCTCTTCATTCTTCTGACGCTGCAGACTGTAATCCAAGTCCAGTATAAATCCGGCATCTTCCGCCTTTGGGAAAGTATAGCGGTGAATAGCTGCACGTTTGGTAGCCGTCAATTCGGCTTTTACCTGATAACGATCCAAAAAGACTGAATAGTAGCCCGGTTGTGCCACTTCATTGTCATGAGAGAGAGCAGAAGCATAAGCCATCTGTTGACTCTCTTCTCCCATTGCATGATAATCCTGTTTGCCTACGGTAGGCATCAGCAATACATCACCATAGTCTCCACAACCTGTGCCGTTAAGATGGGTATGCGAAAATCCATTCATAGTAGAATCTGCATAATAATATCCGGAACAGGCATCCCACTGATAAATGCGTGTGTCGGGACTGGGTTGTATCATTCCGTTCGGAACTACAGCCCCAGGGTAAGTATGTCCATGCCCTCCCGTACCGATAAACGGATTAACGTATGATGAATAATCCTGCGCTCCCGGGGTACAACTGTACATTCCGAATAACAGCACTCCACTCATCAACATAAAATTCAGTTTCATGTTTTTCTTCATATTCTTAATAGTATTACATATTCATAATCAAAGTGGCATAAAGGTAATGGCTTGTCCTCCACCTCTTGCCATATCCACGGACAGAATGTCTTCAGCAGTCACCTGCTTCTCTATAATCTCATAAGCCGTAGGATTCGTTATCCAGTCAGCCTCTTTACCATCAGCATAAATGACAGCCCTGTAAGTCTTGCCTTTTTCCAGAAAATCCAATTTGACTGTAACCTCACGTGCGTCTTCATTAGTAGCTGCACCCAGGAAATATTTGTCTCCTGCGCGGCGCACTATGACTACATATTCTCCCGGCTCACCTGCCAGCGCTTCCGACCAGTCACAATCAGCATCAAAATCGCGAAAGAATTGAAAAGCAGGATGTCCTTCGTAATTTTCAATCATGTCGGCAGCCATTTGCAAAGGAGAATAAAGTATCACCCAGTTAGCGATCTGTTTCGCCAGCGTAGAATTGATCCGGCAATCCTTACTATCCTTCATATTCCACTTCTTGCGATAAGGAGACTTTTTGGCACGCTCATACAGTATGTCGAAGATTCCCGGAGTATAGTCCATTGGCCCTGACAACAGACGGGTAAATGGCAAAAGTACATGATGTTCGGGGGGATTTCCCTCGCTCCAGGCATTCCATTCCATGCCACGGGCACCCTCACGAGTCATCATATTGGGGTATGTACGGCGGATACCAGTGTCTTTGATCGGTTCGTGTACATCAAGAGTGGTATGATATTTTGCAGCAGTCTTTACCACTTTACGGTAATGGCGTACATTGTATTGTCCATGATGATTGTGCCCATTGGGAAGTCCGCCGGCATAACCGGTCTTCACACTATGAATACCCAAGTCAGCATACCATTTATAAGACTTATCCAGTTGTTTCTCATAATTGACTATGTTGCCACCCGTTTCATGATGTCCAATAATCTCAATTCCTTTTTCCTTAGCATAACGGACTATTTCCTTTATATCAAAGTCAGCATACGGACGCGTATAATCAAAGTCCTGAGAGCCTCCCCAATTTTCCCAACCGGCGTTCCAGCCTTCAAACATCACTCCTTCAATGTTGTTAGCTGCTGCAAAGTCAATATAACGTTTAGCATTCTCCGTTGTGGCACCGTGGCGGTCATTTATCACCCAGCTTTCTACCCCCAGATGCATTCCCCACCAGATACCTACATACTTCATTGGACGTATCCAATCCGTAGTTTCCAGTACACAAGGCTCATTCAGATTCAGTATAAGCCCGGAGTTAATTAGACCGACAGCTTTCGGAGCAATCTGTATGGTACGCCAAGGCGACTTGAAAACACTACCGTTTACCCGCACTTTAATGCCATCAGGCCAAGGAGCCAGTTCCGACTTGAAATTGCAACCACCTGTATTTTTCAATGTCATCTCGGGGAAGTCCGTCAATGCAGCTTCGTGAATGCTGGCATATACATTGCCTGCCTTAAATGTCATGGGAGTATTGGCATTGTCTGTCCGGCTGACAGGCTGTGTACGATATAGCAATTCATAAGTATCATAATTGGCAGGTATGGACCATGAAGTACCATCCTGTGCTATATTGAACGCAGTCAGCTCATCCGTGATAAGAAGACTGTCTGCTCCGGCCACTTCATATTCGTAGCGGAATCCTA
Source organism: Bacteroides intestinalis DSM 17393 (assembly GCF_000172175.1). Lineage (NCBI taxonomy): Bacteria > Pseudomonadati > Bacteroidota > Bacteroidia > Bacteroidales > Bacteroidaceae > Bacteroides > Bacteroides intestinalis. The sequence continues at coordinate 2,560,059 of NZ_ABJL02000008.1, forward strand.
CCCCGTCATCGAATACACGAAACCGTAAAATCAGTTTGGTAGCAGCTGCATCAGACAAGTGAACAGCCATTTCATTGTAATGGTTGCGAATGGTTTTATTTTCTCCCCAAGGTTGCGTCCAGGTTTCATCCTGAGTAGCGAAATCAATATCTACAATACGGAATTCTTTATGAAGATTAATCCCGTTCTCTGCTTCGAATCCCAAACAGGAAGAAGCTACAAAAGGAATACTGTCAACTTCAATTTGGTAGGTCATCCGGTTACTGTCATTCAGAGCAAACTGTAACCTGATACGACCATCAGGAGAAAAAACCTCTTTTTGCTTAGAAGAGCAACTACTTGCCAGACAAATAATCACAATAAAATAAATAAAATGTATTCTCATATTCGATTCATTATTTTGTTATCGGAAATATGTTTCACCAGAATTCATGTGTCCAAAGTTATCGGTCAGCAAGATAGTTAAGAGAATGTCTCAAAGATACATAAAATAGCATGATTAATTGAGACATTCTCTTTTAAAAAGCCAAAAGCTTACTTTTTAGTCAGGTTATAATTAGCGCCAGGATGATAATAAGCATCATAATATGCTTCCGGCAATTCTGCCGTACCATTTACTATACGGCACAGAGATATGCCATAACGTTGGCCTCTACCCATCAGAGTCAGATTTCCAAGCGGATCAAATGCTCCCTTCGTAGCAGTCGTATTTGTATCGTATTTCCAAGTATTCTGGTTACCATTCTTATAAGTTCCCCATCTCATTTCCCATGTTTCGGGATCCTCTGTATCACCTTCATGAATAACCTGAGGCATGGAAATAGTAAAGTTACCATTATTGGAATCAAATTCAGCTACCAAAGGATATTTATTGGTTATTTCAGGATATTCTCCCCAACCATAGATATAGTAAGTCTTACCATCCTCTTTAGCCTCAATACGAATATCAAATGTCTGATCTCCATTATAATCCCACCAACCATTACCACCTTCGGGAGGCGTAAAAAAGAATAAAGAACTGGTAGAAGCTACTTGCCATTCACCCAGATAAGCCTCATAGTTAGACTTAACCCCTGTTGAAGCCGTGAAGTCCGTCCTTCCATAATACTTACCACTCCATTCTACCTCATCATTGAACAGAATCTTACTTACAGCCGTGAAATAATAATCATAAGAATACAATTGTGGTTTCGGGTTATAGAATACCTGCAAACCATATCCGGCATCTTTCAGGTCCTGAATCGTTTCTTCTTTAAAACTTGTCCAGCCACCTTTATATTCTTCATTAATCTTCAATGAATAAGGACCATACTTTGATTTGGGAAGTCCGGTGAAATTAGATTCACGTCCTTTAACGTATCTCTGATAAGTTCCATAACACATATAATCTACCAATTCGCCAATAGACTTACCATCGACAGTTCCGCTTGGAGAATCCTCAAAATTACTTTTATATTCATAAATACCCAGCAATTTATCAGGCATCACCTTGCGACATTCGCTGATCAAGCGACAGTAATTCTCACGGGAACGTTGCTCGAAGCCCGGACTCGGATTCTCTTTGTAAACTGTATACTCGTCATCAAAATCAATGCCGTCCAAACCATAAATATCGACAAATGCTTTCAATTCTTTGGCAAAATCAGCCGCAGCAGCCTGCGATAAGTTACCCATACCGGCTTCATCATGATTACCCAAGATACTCATATTGACTTTGATACCTTTAGCCTGCAAAGGACGGATAAATTTATCTGCATTTTTCAACAGGAAAGATACCTGATCGTTACAATGAATATGCACACGGCCGCTTTCACTATCCACATTGATATTGGCAGCAAAGATACTAACTACATCAAAGAACGGTTTTCCACTTTCCTTCATTACATATTCACCACAATTCAGGATATTTTCATCATTCACTTCCACAAAACAGAGAGTACGTACATCTCCCTTTTTAGAATCAGGCACAGCTGCCAATGGCTTCACCAAATAAATATAAGTCTGATTATTAGCTGAAACAGCCACTCCATCATTTGCAGTAGCTGAAACCGCTACTGCATAGGTTGAACCGATTGAACCTCCGGCATTAATAGTTAATTCTACTGCACCGGACTTTTTCTCTCCGGTTTTAACAGTCACCGTACCACCATTTGCCAAGCTCAATTTATCAGCAGGATACATAGCATAAGATGTACCATGAGCAGCATTATAAACTTCAAGTGCTGTTGCATCTACTTTGAAAGTAACCGTTATGTCTTTTTCAGCAGCTTTACTCAATTCAAAATAAAGATGTCCCGTACCGGCTTTATCCCCAAAGAGAGAAATTGAAGTAAGTTCGCGTGCTCCGGCAGCTGATCTGACATAACCGTATACGCCATCCACTGTATCCAGCTTTTCTGTATTAACGGCATTGATCGTAATGTCATCTTCACAACTTGTGAAAACAGTTCCTGCACAGGCAAAGGTAACTGCCAACAAGCCTAATTTTATGTGATTCATATATTTCATAATATACATCTGTTTAAAATATAACTTAATTTATTTCGCAGGCAATTCTACCGCAGTCCAAGTAAGCGATTCCACCGCTGTAGCATGATTCTCATTCCCGCTATAATCGGCTATTGAAGTACCTACACCTTCATCAAATTTCCAATAGGCAACCAGTCCTTCCGCACCCGGTTCTACCTGATAAAAATGATTCTTTGCATTAATTTCCTCCTGAGTTAAAACCTTATTCCAAATACGGCATTCGGACATTTCACCATCAAACCAACGATCACGGTTATAAGAGTGACCAATCCAGAAGCCATTACCCTCATCAGTTTTTGTCTTTCCCAAATCCAATGCTCCCCAATTCGCTGTCGCTTCCAATTTATTCACGCCATTGAAATAGGCTATCACTTTTTGAGCTTCAGCATCATAAGTCACTGCAATATGTGTCCATTCACCGGTAGCCACAGTCAGATCTTCTGAATTTATCTTCTTATCTCCAGGACCTACAATCTGCAAACAATTCTTTGCCGGCGCAGTATCTCCGAAACGGAGCAGGAAATATCCTTCAATACCCAGAACTGTACTGATAGCTTTATCGAGCTTGCTGGGATTTACTAATACTTCCACAGTCAGCTTCCGTAAACCATTTGCCTTTTCAGGTGTACCCCAATTTACGTATACAAGATTCTTAGTAAGATCAGCTACTACATTGATAAGGGCAGCACCTTTAAATACGTAATACATGGTACGGGCACTTTGCAGAATACCTACGTTAGCCTGATCAATGGTTACAGGTAATACATAAACCTTTTCAGCATCCAGCTCTGTCAGATTACCAAATTTCAATGTGACTTTTTCTGAAAGAACAGATCCGGCAGGAATCACAGTCTGTGGAGTTTCCAATGTATAATGCTTACTCGGCAAAGCCTCAGCATTATCATAAAATGCAGCATTATAAGTGTCAACCAACGCAGGTTCAGCTTTCAAGGAAATAGTTACATCTGCATTTTCCGGCTTAGCCATAGCAACCCTGAATTCACCTTCCGCAGAAGGAATCGTATTCTTCAGTAAAACATTACTAGTCTTCACCGAAGCATCTATATACACTTGGTTATCAAACGTTTCAGTATCATCACTACAAGCTGTCAAAGCTACAGACAGCAATGTGATCGATAATAAATATAAGTTTTTTAATTTCATAGCTTGATTTATTTTTTAGGAGCAGGGTTCATAATATTAATAGCCTCTTTCACATACTGGTATGTGTTAGTAGCATTGTAATAGTCATTCTGAACATTATAAATAGCCAATCCGGCACGGGTATAGCCATCAGATGGTTCCGTAGTCCAATAAGCTGCCTCCGTAAGCGCCCGGTCGGTACCGTAGAACCCGGTTTGCTTATCAGATGCATCCAGTGAAGCTGTGGAAACAGCAACTACGAAACGATCAGTCGGAACACCTGCAGCAGCCATGGCCAAACGGGCAAATACCGACAACTGTGCATCATCCGTTACATTATCCGTAGCCAGGATGATGTGCTTACAATTAGTCAAAATGGTCTGCTCAATCAAATTTTCCGGATATCCCTGAAATGTCAGCAACTTATCTGCATTAGCAGTTTTCCAGGTTAAAACAGCACTGAAAAAAATATCCTGATATTTCTTTGCCTCTGCTTTTTGTTCGGCAGACATATAAATAGGATTATTTCCCTTATATTCAGTAATCATACCATCGAAACTCCCTGCATAACCAATCTGTTTGTCCATTTCTGACTTCAGATAAGTATCGAAAGATCCGGTTTCCGTACCTTCCTTTACTTTTTCAGTATATTCTTTTTGAATCTTATCAAAACTGATAGTATATACCACCTTGGTACCCTTAGCATGTACAGTTTGCATATCAACTAATTCAAACGCAGCCAGTTCTGCTGGGTACATCATGGAAATTACGTCCAAACTGTCAGGAGCATCAGAGATATGCTGTCCACGACTGAACGGTGTTTTCTCGCTATTGTCGAACCAGGCATATACAACCTTATGGTCCGAATTCTTATAGGCTACCAAATTTTGCAGATATTTGGCATACGCAGCCGGATCTTGTTCCTCTATTCCGGGAGTATTGATATTCACATTCTCTACTTCCGTCCAGTCGTCACATGCGCTGAAACAGGTTATGGCAGCGAAGCAGGAAGCTACGATGAATATATTTTTCATTTTATTTTTCATAATTCTTTTCTTTATTAGATGTTAGGGTTGCAGTCCCACCATACTTTGGAAGACATTCTATCGTTCGCAGGTTTCAAATCTTGCAGAGCATTCTGCACATTCGTACCATTGTCCTTGTACTCATCCTGCGGATAAGGCAAGCGGCGTGGAAAAGTACCTTCGGGAACTTCCGCCTTGTTTTTATTAACGGCAGCAGTCATCAGACGCGGGTAACCCGTACGACGGAATTCAGCCCATGCTTCGTTACCCAACGGGAATATGGCGATCCATTTCTGGGTAATTATACGTTCCAGATTTGTTTCAAAGACGGCGCTATTATCATACTTAATCGTAATAGTCGGCTGAGAACCGTTATAACTATAAGTACCCAGAGGATCTTTATACAGATCGGGCAAACTACTACCATCTTCCAGATAAGCATCAGCACCGGAAGCCCCCCATTGACTGAATGATAACTCTACGCCTTTCTTATAAAAACTTTCTGCAGTTCCACCCATGTTCCAACCACGCAATGCACCTTCGGCACGCAGGAAGGCAACTTCAGCAGCAGTCATCCAAACAAGTTTCGTATTGGCTTCAACATTCATGTTAGAATACTTATGAGCTGTTTCACTCGGAAGCGGTTCAGTTCCCAAACGAATACCATGATACCCGTTCTTCACTCCATCGGCTGTTGTAAAGGTAGATTCAACAAAATATTTTTCACGACGAGGATCTTTGTAACCATTCATATAGGCAGTAATATCTGCCGCAATACGAGAGTCACCGCCATTATATTCATACATAATAACTCTGAATGGATTAGTAGTAGCCTGAATGGTCGCATTATCATCATTTGATGTAAACACACCTCCTCTTTCTGAGTCAACAGCTTCCACCGCTTTAGCTTGTGCCGTAGTAGAATCTACATACACCATACGCATAGCCATACGCAATTTCAAAGAATTCGCCAGTTTTATCCAGTTTTCCACTTTACCACTATAAACCTTATCAGCTTTGGATGAAAAAGTCTCCGTACGATGTGGTAATAATGCAGTCACTGCCTCATCCAGTTCATTCAACATAGTCTCATAAACTTTCTTCTGAGTATCCAGCGGAGCAGTCAGGTCACCATTGGCCCCCAACTGGGAATAAGGAATAGGACCGTATCCATCTGTAACACGCAAGATAGCTGCTACCTTTACAACTTTTCCTACTGACAAATAAACAGGGTCTTCAGTTGCAGCTTCCAACTGTGCATAGTTAGCATACACATTAGGAATAACATCTTTATATAATTTACCTACCCAGTCCTGAGATTGGTTGTAGTTGGAGAAACGGTTCGTGAAACCGGAATTGGATTCCGCCAAATAGCCACCGTAAGGTCCACCCAAAAGGGCCTCCAGAAACTGATTAAGAAGTACATCCGTAGGGATGACATATCCCTGCATACCTGTCAATGCCGAACGAGTCAAGTAGGCATCACGGTCCATCTGGTCTTTGGTTGCTTCATACGGATTGGTATTATAATCCATATAATCACCTGTGCAAGATGCCAACATGCCAGCTAACATTCCACCGCATAAAGCGAATTTTATAATTGATTTTCTCATTGTTTTTTCTTTCTTTAATCTGTTAGAACTTAAATCTTACATTGAATCCTAAGCTACGCGCACTCGGCGTCATAAAGTTGTCAATACCCTGATAGTAGTTACCGGTAGAAGCTACTGCTTCCGGATCGAACGGAGCTTTACAATAAAGCATCAGCAAGTTACGGCCTACCAGAGATACGGTCACGTCAGCCACATTCCAAAGTTTATCTCTCGGTATAGTATAACCGACACTGGCTTCCTGGAGACGCAGATTGGTAGCACTGTAAGTGTAATATTGTGGAATACCAGACTGAGAACCGATAGTAGTATACCATTTCTGTGCATTTACCAAGTCCGTTCCATTCACATAAACACCACCTTGATTGCGTGCTATTTCTGTTGACTCAGAAACACCATACATATCCATAGCAGCCTGAGTAGCAGAGTAAACGATACCACCGATACGTGCAGAGAGCATGAAACCAAAATTCAGGTTCTTCCAGCTGAAATCATTTCTCCACGACATATTGCATTTTGCAAATACGCTACCCAATTTAATATCTTCTGCATTATAATTAGCAGTCACACTACCATTCTGATCTACCAGAATATTGCCGTTACTATCACGTTGCAGGTCGGCAGTAGAATAGAGATCACCCAAAGAGCCACCTTTCTTCAGAATGAAACGAGCCTGTCCCATACCACCTACATCCAAGCGTTCTTTAGTGATGACAGTTCCGGTTTCAGGATGCACATAGTTTTCCAGCAGTTCAAGAATCTCATTCTTATTGGTACTGAATACGTAATTACTGGACCATTTAAATTTACCCCATTCATTAGAATAGCCCAATCCTAATTCAATACCCTTATTTCGTACGCTACCCGTCTGCACATACAATGTTGAGTAACCGGAAGATACGGAAATCTTAGGGTCAAACGTCTGATTATAAGTTTTAGTAGTATACAAAGCCAAATCCAGATTAAAATGATTCAGGAAACGGGCAGTAAGACCTACTTCCCATGAATCCGTTCTTTCCGGTTTCAGATTATACATCGGATAGTTACGTTTGGATTGCCAAACCTTATTGGAGTTATCCCATGAATAAGTAGGGTTGGCCAGGAAACGCGGGAAAGGAAGACCCACAGATGCAAATGAGCCACGTACTTTCAGAAAAGAAATTTGTTGTGGCAATTTCAGTAACTCGGACAAAATAACAGAACCACCGACTGAAGGATAAAGGAATGCACTCTGAGTAGAATTAGGACCTGCCAATTGTGAAGGCCAGTCAGAACGTCCGGTCAAAGTCAAGTAATAAGTACTCTTATATCCTAATTCAAGACTGGCAAAAACAGACTGAGTCTGATCATGAAAACCTGACTGCGTACGTTTTGTCTTACTGTCATCCAACTGGAATACATTGAAAACGTTAGGAATACCGTCTTCACTGATAGGACCACGATTTTGCAGTACATCTTGTTGCATATCCGATAAAGAAGCACCAATATTAGCCTGGAAAGTAAGATTTTCACCAAAGTTTTTATTGATGTTCAACATGATATCAGCATAAGTTTGCTTGTCATTCGTATTAGAAATACCATACAAACCGTTGTTAGAGCCTTCGGCCAATGTAGTATTACTTGTAGCATAAAGCTTTTCCGTATAAGTACTTGCAGAGTTATCCACACGCACACGGCCTGATACACTCAACCAATCTAAAATCTTATAGCTCAAGCTACCACTCAACATATAACGATCCTTATTATTCTCACGCAGGTTACGATAAGCAATCCAGTACGGATTTTGTCCTGTAAAAGTATCGATGCCCTGTGGCCAATATTGTGTATAGATGTTACGGGAAGTATCCCAGCGTTCGTACATCTTAATCTCATTCCAGTCGTCACCACGAGGGAACAAATAAGCTGTAACCAACGGATTAGAGTAAGTACCCTGATTCACCATATTTTGGTCTTTCTGTTTGATATAAGAAGCACTTACATCCAGTGTCATCTTATCATTCAGGAAAGAAGTAGTGTTGCGGAAAGTAAAGTTATAACGGTCATAATCGTTATTCGGAACCATACCGACAGAATTCACAGCACTCGCAGAGAAGTAAGTCTGATTCTTTTCCGTACCTGTAGATAAAGAAACGGTTTCGGTAGCTACCACACCTGTTCTCAGAAAGTCATTGATCGGATCATATCCCATGTAATTGGAAGGGTTCAATTTATTACCCCAGCTTTTTTCTACAGAACCTGCACTGGACAGAAGATCGCCTGTGCCATAAGAATTCTGAAAATTAGGAGTAACAAACGGACGGAGAAATTCAGTATTCTGTGATACAGTCAAACTCAAACGTCCTTCCTTGCCTTTCTTAGTCGTAATAACAATAGCACCATTGGCAGCGTGACTACCATACAAAGCGGCAGCGGCAGCACCCGTCAGTACAGACATAGATTCGATGTCTTCCGGATTTATATCTGCAATCGCTTCTGAAGAACCTTTAGAGTCAAATTCCTGACCACCTTCACCGGAAAGATTGAACATAGGTACACCATCGATCACATAAAGAGCGTTGCTGGACTGATCAATACCTTTCGTACCACGCATCACTACTTTACTGGCACCACCTACACCGGAGGAACTGGCATTAATGGTAACACCCGCCACTTTACCAGACAAAGAGTTTACAAGGTTAGCATCTTTCACTCTGGTCAGTTCATCACTTTTGATTTCCTGAACATTGTAACTCAATGCTTTAGTTGCACGTTTAATACCCAAGGCAGTTACAACAACCTCTTCTACCAGTTGAGAATCGCTCTCCATCATCAGATTGATAACACTCTGTTCCTTTGCTGCAATCTCCTGTGTTTTATAACCGACATAAGAGAATTGAATTACAGGATTTGCTTCTGTTGTGGTCAGCGTAAAATTACCGTCAAAATCGGTGATACAACCCACACTGGTACCTTTCACCAATACATTGACACCGATCAGAGGCCCCATATCGTCCGATACCTGACCGGTTATCGTACGTTCTTTTCCTTGTTGGGCACCTTCTTGTCCTGATTGAGACTTCTCTGAAAGATAAACAATGTTATCTTCTACTTTAAAAGAAATATTTTTCCCTTTAAGAATAGCAGTCAAGGCATCTTCGATAGATGCATTCTTCACATTGACTTTTTCCACTGCCGTAGCAGCAAGTTTGTCGTCATAAAAAAATTGATACTTGGATTGAGTTTTGATTTGTTCAATGACCGTACCTAATGTCGTGCGAGACATGTTCAAATCCAGTTGGGCAAAAGTCCACTGAACTGATACAGTCATGAAGAACAAGACTAATAAAGCCCGTAGAAATTTCGAACTTTGAAAAGCATGATTGTTGTCCATAAACAAAGTTTAAAGGTTACACATTGGTTAATTTTAATCTGCCAGGAGATCCTTTCTCCCGACTTTCATATATAAACAACAGTCGCTAAAAATACACTTACTACAAAATGATATTTTTTTTCATTAAAACAAAAAAGGGAATAGTTTTAATTTCTATTCCCTTCTTTCTTACATTATTAACTTCAGCCCTTACTTCTTTTTTATTTCGTTAGAGAAAGAATATGGATAATCTTCCGGATGTATTCCTCTCTGTAAGTTGGGCTTATTACCCATATCAAATTTCAGGACACCGCCCTTCAACAGGTCTTCATGTTTCACATAATTCTTCGTATATTCATTTCCATCCAGACGAAGCGATTCAATATACATATTTTCAGAACTATTGTTTGCTGCATCAATAACCAATGAACGGCCATTCTCAAGATGAAGTGTAGCTTTCTTGAACAAAGGAGCACCGAGAACATACTCATCGGTTCCCGGACAAACCGGATAGAAGCCTAATGCTGAGAACACATACCAGGCAGAAGTCTGCCCATTGTCTTCATCTCCACAATACCCATCAGAACCTGGAGTATACATACGGTTCATCACCTGACGCAACCAATATTGGGCTTTCCAAGGCTGCCCGGCATAATTGTACATGTAAATCATGTGCTGTATAGGCTGGTTACCATGCGCATAGTTACCCATGTTCATCACTGTCATTTCACGTATTTCATGAATCACCTGTCCATAATAGCTGTCATCGAAGATGGGAGGAACAATAAACACAGAATCCAGCATTTCGACAAAAACTTTTTCACCACCCATCAAATCGATCAAACCTTGCGGATCGTGGAAAACGGACCAGGAGTAATGCCAACTGTTTCCTTCTGTAAAGGCATCTCCCCATTTCAAAGGTGAGAAAGGTGTCTGGAACTGCCCATCTTTATTACGTCCACGCATCAACAGGCTTTCCTTATCGAACACGTTCTTATAGTTCATAGCACGATTGGCAAAAAGTTTCTGCTCTTTCTTCGGACGATCCAGCGCTTTTGCCATCTGATAGATACACCAGTCATCATAAGCATATTCCAGAGTACGGGCAGCATTCTCATTGATCTTTACGTCATAAGGAACATAACCTAATTCATTATAATATTCATAACCGAGACGTCCGGTAGAAGAAACTTCAGGATGTACATTCTTTGTGCCATGGATAAGTCCTTCATACAAGGTAGCCACATCATCCACTTTAACCCCCTTCAGATAGGCATCAGCCAGTACAGAGGCAGAGTTGTTGCCAATCATACAACCACGATGTCCCGGGCTAGCCCATTCAGGGAAGAAACCGCTTTCCTTATATGTATTGACGAGACCTTCCTGGATTTGTTTGTTTACCGAAGGATACATCAGGTTGAGGAAAGGGAACAGGCAACGGAAAGTATCCCAGAAGCCGGTATCCGTATACATATATCCAGGTAATACCTGACCATTGTAAGGACTATAATGAACAGGATTGCCAGTTTCATCAAATTCATAAAAAGCACGGGGGAAAAGTACCGAACGATACAGACAAGAATAAAAAGTACGATACTGATCAAGATTGCCACCATCCACTTCTATTTTACCCAATACCTCATTCCAGGCATCTTGCCCTTTCTGAACCAAAGTATCAAAACTATCGTTTCCAAGCTCTTTCAAGTTTCTGTCTGCCTGCTCAAAACCGATAAAGGAAGAGGCTACACGAGCATGCACGATTTCTCCTTTACGGGTTTTAAAACCAATGATTGCACCTGCATGTCCGGCCTTCTGCTCTTTTTGATTCTCTGCCAAAACGCCATCGGCAACAGAAGCCTGATAAGTGAAAGGCTTGTCGAACTCAATAACAAAGTAGTTCTTGAAGTTATTGGGCACTCCACCACTGTTACGGGTTGTGTATCCGATAATCTTATTTTGTTCAGGAATAATTTTAATATAAGATCCTTTGTCGAAAGCATCCACTACAATATATGAATGTTCATTCTCCGGAAAAGTAAAACGGAATAAAACAGCACGTTCAGTGGGAGTAAACTCTGTCACGACATCGTGTTCAGCAAGATACACCTTATAATAATGAGGCAATGCAACTTCTCCTTTATGAGAGAACCAGCTGGCACGCTTATCTTCATTAAATTCGGGTTTGCCCACTACCGGCATGATAGAAAACTGACCGTAGTCATTAATCCAGGGACTGGGTTGATGGGTTTGTTTAAAACCACGGATTTTATGGGCGGTATAAACATACTGCCAACCATCTCCCATTTTTCCTGTTTGAGGAGTCCAGAAATTCATACCCCATGGACGTGCGATAGCAGGATATGTATTGCCTGTAGATAGTTCGAAACTGGATAACGTACCCATCAGCGGGTTAACGTATTGTGTTAAATCTTTAGTCTGCGCCCAAAGAGCACAGCCCAAAAAGCACATTGATAAAAGCAGCCTTCTCATACTATTATATTTATAAGATTATATATTTCAAAAGTTTCCTTTTATTTTTTGGGAGACAAAAATACACTATTTCCTACAATTTTATATTCAATAGGTATTGCATTTGTACTTTTAATCAAATTCAGGATATCCTCCACAGTGTTTTTCTTCTTCAGTGTACCCGAATATGTTTTAGTAGCATCCATATCAGGCGCCAGAATAATCTTCACTCCATAAGAATTCTCTAAAGTACGGGCAATCGTAAATATATCGGCATTTTCAAAGACAAACTGATTATTATGCCAATTCTCAATACCTGTATCCACTTGCTTCACTACCAGACGACGAGTTACAGCGTTCAATTCGGCTTTTTGTCCCGGGGCCAACACAATCATACCCTCATTGTGATTGCCTTTCACCTCAATTTCTCCCTTAATCAGTGTAGCTACTGCCGAACGGTTCATCTGATCACTCTTCAAGTTAAAGACCGTACCCAGCACTCTGACTTGCATGGCTTCACTTCGCACAATAAAAGGCTTTTCTACATTTCTCTTTACTTCAAAATAAGCCTCTCCCTCCATATACACATTTCTTCCATTTTCAGAAAACTCACGCGGGTACTTCAAGGTTGTATGCTTATTCAACCATACTTTAGTGCCATCGGGCAGCATCAACTCCTTCACCTCATCCCGGGCTACAACAGCCACTAACTGTTCTTCACTTTGAGACTGATAGATATGATAGCTCAAACCGGATACAAAAAAAATTCCTATGAACATAGCAGCATACTTCATCCAAGTATGCATTCTACGCACCTTGAACTGTTTAGCTTCTTCCTGTGCCAACCGTTTGAATAACTGCTTTTCTGCTTTTTCTATTTTTTTCTCATCAGTAGAATCGCCATTCTTTCCCAGATGATATATTTCCTCTATCCTGAACAATTCACGCGCATTATCGTCCGACTCGTTCAGCCAAGTGTTCACCTCACGGAGTTCTTCTTCAGAACATTCACCCATAAGGAATTTGACCAGTAATTCTTCATTCAACTTGTTTTTTCCTTCTTTCATCATACTAATAAAACAATCGTTTCGACAAAAACACTTATACCTTATTCAATAAAAACAGGACTAACATAAAGTTGAGGTAGCCCAATCTTTCACGCAGGAACTTCAAAGCTTTATACATGTGAGCCTCTACCGTCCGTAACGATATTCCCATTGTTTCTGCAATTTCTTTGTTCTTCATATCATGCAGATAACTGAGTTTGAAAACCATCTTGCATTTATCCGGCAGTCCATTAATGGCTTCGGAAAGCTCTCTTCTAAGCTCACGATCCTCTATCCTTTTCACTACATCATTACTATCCGGCTGATAGAATTCAACCCTCTTCTGATTAATTTCCATTACGACAGCTTCGTAACTATTCTTGATATCCCGGTGCTTCAAAACATTCAAAGCACGGGTATACACCGCCCGATACAGAAATGCCTGTATCTGCTCTCCCACCGTCACTGTATCTTTTCGTCGCCACAATTCCACAAACACATCTTGTACTACGTCCTCTGCTTCTTCCTCGCCCACAATACGTGTAGCATAGAAAAGCAGATTGGCATAGTATTTACGGAAAAGGAGTTTATAAGTTGAATCAAAGTTATCACCCATAATCCCACAACTTCATTTTATCACTCTATCGCATACCACACTGCCCCCGGTTTATTCCCCATCTCAAATTCAAAGACAGAGCCATTCATTATTTGTTCATGTGTGATATAGCTTTTATCATAAGGTTTCCCGTCGAGTTTCACCGACTGGATATATATATTCTCTTCACTAACAGTCGGCGCCAATACCGTAAATGTCTTGCCGTTATCCAAATGCATTTTCATTTCAGGATACATAGGGGTGCCTATTTCATATCTGCCGCTAACCGGATCTACCGGATAGAATCCCATTGCGCTAAATACGTACCAAGCAGACATCTGACCACAATCCTCATTCCCGCATAAACCGGCAGGCGTGTTCTTATAAAGTTCATGCATCACCTCGGCGGCATATTTCTGAGTCTTCCAAGGTTGCCCTACAGCATTAAACAAATAAATGACATGATGGCTCGGTTCATTTCCATGCGCATACTGCCCGATCATTCCGGTACTGAAAATAGGCAGATCTTCATCCGCAGAAGGATTATAAGTAAACATACTATCCAGTTTCTGGGCAAAACGCTCCGTACCTCCGACCAAACCAATCAAACCATCGACATCTTGCTGCACAGACCAGAAATATTGCCAACCGTTACTTTCGCAAATATGCGGAGTATAGTCATCCGGACTGAAGGGTTGAATAAAATTTCCTTTATTATCACGCGGCTGCATAAAAGAAGCCTGGGGATTATATACATTCTTATAGTTTTGAGAACGTTTATAGAATGCATCTGCAATCTGCCTTTCACCCAACTTGTCCGCCATACGGGCAATACAATAATCATCGTAAGCGTATTCCAGAGTTTTAGAGAGCGACCAGTTCTCTGAGTTATAATGATCTGTCACATCATAAGGCACATAACCATACTTTTTATACAATCCAATTCCTCGATATTCATCTATATTGGCTGTAGCTACACAGGCTTCCAAGGCTTTCTTCGGATCAAAATTTCCTATTCCCTTCAGATAAGCATCCACAATAACCGGTACAGCATGATAGCCTATCATCATATCCGTTTCACTTCCATAGAAGTTCCATACCGGAAGACGTCCGTTCTGTTCAAAAAAAACAAGAAAAGACTGAACCATATCATTCACACGTTGCGGTTCTATATAAGTGTAAAGAGGATGAGCGGCACGATAGGTATCCCACAATGAAAAAGTACTGTAATTGGTCCATCTATCTGCCTGATGCACTTGTTTATCGGGACCGTAATAGGCACCGTCCACATCATTATAAATAGTCGGTGCCAGCATAGAGTGATACAGAGCCGTATAAAATTTGACTTTCTCATCAGGATCATCACATGTGATTTCTATCTTAGACAGTTGTTCATTCCAGTTTTTTTGGGTAGTAGCCAGATATTTGTCGAAATCATCATCCGGTGCTTCGGCTGCAAGATTACGAGCAGCTCCCTCCATGCTTACACCTGATATGGCAGTGGTTACAAGAATCTGCTCTCCTGCAGCGGTATGGAAATCAAAACGGGCGATAGCAGACGTTCCAATCCGTTCACCATCCTTGACAATAGTAGCAGTATCCAACTGCATTGCTTTAAACGGTTTAGAGAATCGGGTACGAAAATAAATATGCTGATCGCGTGCCCAACCGTCAGAAAAGCGATACCCTTGTATGGTAACAGAATCGATTCTCTCAATATAAGTATCATTGGTAAAATCCCAATTCATAGCCTTTCGCAAATTAAGGAAAATGGCAGCATCTGCTTCAGGGAAGGTATAACGTTGAATACCGCAACGCTCGGTTGCCGTCAGTTCTACATTGATATCATAGTCTTTCAACCGAACCTGATAATATCCGGCACTGGCAGTTTCTTCGGAGTGAGAAAATAAAGAATGAATACCTAACGGAGCATCCGTCTCTTTATAGGGCAAAGTAACAGGCATAAAAGATATATCATATAAATCACCTGCCCCGGTACCTGAAAGGTGGGTATGGCTAAAACCTGCAATCGTGCTGTCCGGATAGAAATAACCGGAGATGCGATCCCATCCCGGAAGCCCGTTATCGGGACTTAACTGCACCATACCGAACGGAGTTTGTGCTCCGGGATACGTATTCCCGGTAAAATCCGTACCGATAAAGGGGTTGACATACTCTGTGGCATAGCACTTACTCTTCGTATCCGGTTGCTGGGACACACACGCTGAAAGGGAGAAAAGGAATAAAACCAGTAAAAACAATTCTGACAATTTCATAATACTACATAGTTAACGTGCATATGTAACAACTCAGCATCCGGAAACACTTAACGGTTTCCCTAATAAATTCATCGAACGAACAAATATAGCCTAAAAATTCCAATTAATTTATAACTTTGCCGCAAAAAGCGACAATGAGCTATACGACTTATCTCTTTGACTTTGACTACACGCTCGCAGACTCTTCTCGCGGCATCGTTACCTGTTTCCGTAATGTGCTCAATCAACATGGTTATACAGATGTAACCGATGAAGATATTAAACGTACCATCGGAAAAACTTTGGAAGAATCTTTCTCTATCCTGACGGGAGTGACGGATGAAGACCAACTAGCTGGTTTTAAGAGCGAATACAGGAAGGAAGCGGATACCCACATGACAATAAACACCGTACTCTTTCTGGAAACCAAGTCTGTGCTGCTTGCCCTGAAAGATGCAGGCGCATTCATCGGCATCATCTCCACCAAATACCGTTATCGCATAAAGGAAATGCTCGACCAGCACTTCCCCGGCAGTTTCTTCAACATCATTATTGGCGGAGAAGATGTACAAACAGCCAAGCCCTCACCCGAAGGGTTGCTGCTTGCCATCAAACAGTTGCATGTCACCAAGGCAGAAACCCTCTACATTGGCGATAGCACAGTGGACGCTGCCACAGCCAAAGCAGCTGGTGTGGACTTTGCCGGTGTAACCCATGGAGTAACTTCCGCCGAAGAATTAGGCAAATATCCGCATTGGAAAATTATGAACTCACTGGAAGAACTCTTGGAAACGGATGAACAACCAACCCATCCGGTTGTCAATCCACCTTCCGTTCCGGTTATTGTTTCCCGTCGCACTCCTTGCAGAAAGAAAATGATCAATATCTGGCAAATACTAATCCTGGCAGTACTACTATGGTTATCTTTTGAAGAAGGAGAAGACAGTAATGTTTTTCTGTGGGCTTTCATTCTGGTTCTCTTGTATATCCTTACCAAACGCAGGATTCTGCCAAACCGAATATTAAACTCTCCCTGGTGGCTTCCCTGTAAGATACGCCTTCGCGCCCTACACATCAAAATGGTACAAGGAAAGAAAACACCGCCCATGAGTGAAGAAAGCAATATTTGCTTAAATTGTGAAACTGCTTATACAGGTAGCTATTGCAACCGTTGCGGTCAAAGCCGGAATACTCCCCGTTACCGTTTCAGTAATGCATTCAGAAATATATTAGGCGGATTCACTAATATCGATAATGGTTTCGGCCGCACCCTTCTGGACTTGCTCTACCGCCCGGGATACATGATCAGAGACTTCATTGCTGGCAAACGAATCTTATACTTCCGCCCCTTCCAGACATTATTTGTACTTGCCGCCCTTTACATAATGGCTGTGCAACTGGTAGACCCTGAAGCCCTGAAAGAAAAGAAGGAAAAATCACAGGAAGTCCAAAGACAAGAAATACTTGCTGCACGTGAACAACTACAAAAACGAATAGAGGGAACAGAAGACTCACACACCAAAGATGTTCTGAACCAGGCCATAAAAGGCTTGAACAAGAAACTGGAAAATCTGGGAACAGAGGATTCTACGGAAATCCGGAAGAAGAATCTGATAGTCACACGCGAACTTTTGCAGAAACAGATAAAAAAGGCCAAAGAACCAGCTCAAAAGGAAGTTCTGACTCAAACTATAAAAGACCTGAATCTGGATTTGGAAAAACTAGAAACAAAAAGTTCTTTTAAAAAGGACAATATCACCATAAAAATAAATGGCGATGAAGATGATGAGCTCATAGACGAATTGCTGAAAGATGGGTCTTCAGCATTTGATAAACTTGAAAAAGTCATCCACAACACACCTTTCTTGGAAAAAGTATGGAACTTACTGAAAAGTTGGGGACATGGCAACAAGGCATTCCGCATCATTGCCACGTTACCTCTTTTTGCTCTGGCAACGCTCATGGCTTTCCGTCGTAAAAAGAACAAGCTGCGCTATAATCTGACAGAACATGTATTTATACAGGCCTATATCGCTTGCCAAATACTCTTGCTCAGCATCATTGTGCTTCCTTTCAACGGCAGTGCACAGGTAGGCGATTTATACGAATTGCCCATACTATTCATCTTTGCCCTCTTCTGCCTGGATTATAAGCAACTGTATGGATACACGTGGTGGAGAAGTTTTTGGACCACAGTACTTATGTTCTTCTACAGTCTAATATTGCTTATTATCTTTGCTATTATTGTAGTAGCCCTGATAGTTGCTGCGGTTTATATAATAAAAGTTCTCCCTATCAATTGATATGAGAGAACTTTTATTTATTTCAGGAAAAATCAATTCGTATCTATTATTGGGGATTTGCAAGAGCCCCTACCATCCATTCTGAAAAAGGATAAGTATTCATCATACCGGAATTGATTGAGGAACAAGTCCAAGCATCCCAACTGTTCTGAGTTAATGTGCGCAAGTCTGCCATATATGGAGAATATTCAAATGATTCCGGAACATTCTTCCCATCATCACCCAAATAATACGAACAATAATTCTCATACCAGCCACCCATCCAATAATCGGCAGGATCGGTTGATACAAATCCATCTCCCGTCACATCATCTTTCAGAAAGATTACCCCATCCGTAAAGTCCTTTGCATCATATGTAATAGACATGGATTCATTCTTTATAGAAAAACAACCATCACCATTGGCATCGTAGCCCAAACCACGAACAGACCGACTGTCATCACCACCAAAACCTGGTCCCATCACAACAAAGAAGCGAGGATCTGCTTTAGCAATTGCTAAGATCATCTGATATCCGGTAGATTGGTCACTTTCTTTCCAACGATACCCCCAACTCAGGAAATGAACATTATCCTGTATCGGATCTTCCCAGTTGTCACCACTTATCCATTGCACGCCTAATGCAGACTGACATTCTCCCTCTCCTGTCCAGAATTGAATATCACTCATAGACTTTACAGCATCATAAGCCACATATACATTCACCAGTATAGCGGCATAGGCTTCATCTTTATCCTTATAAGCTGCAAACTTCACGTCGTAAGTTCCTGCCTTTGTGGGAGTAAACACATACTTCAGTTCAGTTGATACCTTCTCACCATCCACTGTCCACTCAAAACGAGCATTTTCACCATTTTCCACTTTCGCCTCCAAGGTGAGAGATTTTCCAAGTGCAACGTCTTGTTTTTCACCATCGACAATGGATACTGAGAGTAGTAAAGCATTGTCGTTGGAATCATCGCTACTACAAGATGCCAATCCTATAGTAAGGACAAGACATGATAAAAAATAGATAATATTATTCTTCATAGTTATCTAAAATTAGAAGTAAAGAAGACTCCAGCCGGATATCTTGTACAATCATTATAATGTGCTTTCAAAGTAGGAGTTGCACCACTAAAATCGAATATACTAATTTGATTTATGCTTACATTATCTCCATATCCTTTTATCGTATTGAGATAAACACCTTCTGTTACCGGATCAACGGCCACCGTATTATAAACAATATTGGCATTCTCTACCATTTCTTTAGCATCCACCATCAACTTAGTTTCATTGGTACTAAAAATGTGCCGATAAACTTTGGTAGCAAGACCACTCATATACAATGTATCACCCTTAGCTGTTATGCTAGGAGCAGCTGCAAACGAGGCTGACAATGTTTTTGTAGCATCTTTATCCGCCGATAAGTCGTTTTCTTTTATAATCGAATAATCTTTGGCACTGACTTTAGCTATTTTACCAGTTGAAACCGATACCCAAACGTTATTATCTGATGATTTTACCACACCCGAAATATTACCGTCAAATTCAACCGTTGCCGATACTTTATCCTTTCCGGATTCTATGACAAGAAGATTCTTGTTTTGCGAAGCAAAAACTTTTCCTCCAACAACTGCCATCGTATTTTTTCTGGCTCCTTTCGTTCCTTCGATAAGAGTCGCTTCTCCTGTAGAAGGATGAAACAACTTAATACCTCCGTTATCACGCAGATAAATGTTATCATCGCCCAACACTGCTACATGCGTAGGCCAACTTACCTGACTCTTCAATTCATCACCAAAAGCAGTTTCCAGTTTCAATGTTTCAGCATTGACTATCGTCAAAAAGCCTCCCTCGTTACCTCCGTTTTGAGAAACAATATACATTTTATTGTTGGCAATAAATACATCCTGTGGAACACTACCCAACCATGCTCCATTGTTTTCTTTCTGGAAAGCCATCTCCACTAATTCTCCCTCAGGACTTATGAATATTAAAGACCCACCTTTATCGCCTCGCAAAGAAGCTCCTTCGTTCAGTATAAAGGTTCCATACTTATACTTTCCATACACGTCGAGGTCTAACTTGGCTGCTGCTTCACCTTGTTCCGCATTTGAAACTTTCAGTTGAATTTCACTTTTTCCAAGATCCGTCGCAGTAAACTCATAAGCAGGGGTGGTAGAAACTTCCTTACCATTCAATGTCCAGGCGTATTTCACTTCTGAACTTCCTTCTACTACAGCCTTTAGATTCAGAGTTGTACCTTGCACTACTTCTTGTGCTTCGGCACCCTCTATCACAACTGTTAAAGGCGACAACGGTTCTTTGTCATCATCACTACAAGATACTAGTCCTACCGTAAGGACAAGGCATGATAAAAAATAAATAATGTTCTTCTTCATTGTTAGTATATAAAAAATTAAAAACTAAAATTCAAACATCAACGAGCACAGCACATTACGCAATGGCATCGGATAGTATTGTGTCGATTCATAATAGGTATTCAGAATGTTATCCACACGTACTTGCGAAGTAAGCTGCATGCCGTTCCCTAATTTCCACAAATAACCCACTAATAAGTTATGAACCGTATAAGGACGGGTTGAATAAGATTCATCAGTTGTGACATAACGTTTACCTATATAAGTAGTCTGCCACGAACAAAAGGCTTTTTTATAATCGAACGCCAGCCGTGCATTCCATTTCAATTCGGGCACATAAGGGATCTGCTGCATATAAGAGTTATCATCTACATGCTGCTTCTTCCGCGTACGCGAACGAGCCCAGCTGAAATTACCGGAAAGTGTAGTCTTGAAATCTCCAAAGCTAAGCACCATTTTACCAGTAAACTCTGCTCCCATCGAGAGGACATTACGTTTGTTCTGAGGTGTCCATATCCACTGGTTGCCATCTTTTGGAAGCCACAATATCCAATTGTCAATATGCATCAGATAACCGGACGCTTCTGCATTCAATGTCATCCAGGAGGTTAAATCATTCTTATAACCGATGGCTGCGTCATAAGAATAGCCGTCTTCGGGTTTCACATCAGGATTTCCACCGGGACGCCAATAAAGATCATTCATACTGGGAAAACGATAATTATACGACATGCTACCTTTTACGTAGAAGGTCTTATCGAAAAAGTTTGTGGCAAAACCAGCCGACCATGTAGACACGTTCCGGCTATTATTCTGCTCGAACATATACTGCCCATGTAGTTGTAACCATGGCAATAATGTCCAGTTCGCCGAAGCTTGCAACGACAATACATTGCGATGATGCTTCAATGGCGGTTCGGGTACCGGTATATTATAATACACATCGTCTATCAGGTACTTAGCGGAATCCACATCAATGTAACTACTCACATTTACCAAGTCGTGTGTATAGGTAAGCGTAGCATTCAATACCAACTCGTCAACAGGTGCACACGAATAATCAGCAACCCCCTGCCATGTCTGCGAAGAGTTGATATTGCCTTCCGGGTCGAACAACCCGCCATCAAACCATTTGTCATACTTCAGACGATAATAAAGCCATGCGCCTTTTACATGAAATTCATGGATGCCACGCACGTAGTCGAACCCTACATACCCGCGAATATTCGTTTCATTCTGCTGTTCGTGTGTCTTTCCCACAATGCCTAATGGTTGGGGCAACATGCGCTTCCCTTGTTGTATCCAGCCTACAGCAGCCAGTTGTGCGTACGGATTCAGTTTAAAGTACCCTTCCTGCATCGCACTCCATTGTGAATATTTGGCATCTTGCCGCTTCTCACGGAAAGCTTCATTAGTAAGTACTTTATTAATATAAGTATAGTCATTATCCGAATGCTGATAAAACAAACGTGTTTTCGAAACCACCCGTTTGCCACTTACATTAATCTGTGTTCCTCCGGTATATGTGTTATAAGAACCATATTCTCCAAAAAATTTACCTGTAACTCCCTTTCCCCACTCCGGATCATTGAAGATGTTTACACTCCCACCCACAGCACCGGTACCACTCTTCACATGACTGCTTCCATAATAAAGGTTCACGTTGTCGGCAAAGAAGACAGGGAACTGCGAAAAGTCAAACACTCCGGACATCGGCGGCGTGATGTTGATTCCATTCCAGTTGACCCGGGTTTGCGCAGCACTTCCTCCACGGAAAGAGGCTGTAGATAATGCTCCCGTGCCCAGGCTCTTAATGTAGGTAGCTGAATTTTCGGTCAATAACTCAGAAAACGAACGGGTTTTATTGATTTGCAGCAATTCAGGCTCAAGATGCGTCACTTTTGCACCGGCATTTGCTTCATTGGCATGACGTATCCGACGGGCTACAATCTGCACCTCATCCAGATTCAGGCCATAGGCAATCGTATCCTTTTTTTGAGCTATCGCATCAGTCACCAGCAGGCATGCGGCAACTATCAGGAAAAACAGTTTTCTCATAAACTTAGATTATTGAACTTCGGATGATTCAGGGAAATAGACCTGATTGGGATAAATACCAACACGGTAACTTTCAACATTTCCACTCTCTTTATAATGACGAATATAGCCACGCTGTGCCGAATAGTCCAGACAGTCGCAGATATACACTTCCCCTTGCGGACTTACTCCACAACCATACATCATATCTACTCCAGGTACATGACGATGTAATTTAAAAGTGCCATCATCCGTATTCAACGTATAAATACTTTGTTGTGAGTCATTCGGAAGACCCGGTTTGCAGGTTCGCACACTAAAATAGATCAGAGTTTTAGTAGCATCCATGTCAGTCCGGTTATAGCTGATAGTTCCGGTTACATCCCCTTCTTTGGCTTCATTCTTACTGACAAAAGGCAGTCTGTAAGTAGTCACTACCTTCTCCGTCTGCGGATCAATACACTTTAACAGGATAGCAGTAAGTTTGCCTTTATCACGTTCGTTCATCAAAGCCCATATCTTGCCATTTTTGTCTTTCAGCAATTTACAGGTTTTAGTGACTTCCTCATTATAGACTTCTTCTATCATGCGGCTTCCTTCCAGAGTAATATTGTCCAGATCGAACACATAAACCCCTTTTGCTGTAATACCCAAAAGTTTATGTTCAGACACTTCCATATATTCTACCCATTTTCTGATAACGATATATTCCAAGGGAGTACCATAAGGAGGCACGGTACGAATCCGTACCAGCTGGCTGGGCAAATCAACACCGGAGACATTGTTACTTAAAAGATCGGAAACGATAGCAGTAGTATCCGATATAGCCACAATCTGACGTGGTAATCCTGCCTGTGTATAAAGTATCGTACCTTCGGATTCGAAAGTCTTGGAATTCACAATCTCGATTTTCTTAGAATTGTTCAAAGCGATGAAGTACTTCCCATTAATCATCGTAATAGATTGTGCTACATCCCCTAACGGTCGGTTATTCACAACACGAAAGACATCGGGACTCACCATCCCGTTACGGTACAATACAGATATAGCTCCCATATTCGTACCTATTCTTCCCTCGTTCAAAACAATAGCTTCGATATTACCCTCGCCCACTCCGGCAGGAAAATCATCCTCATATTCGCAGGCGGATAATGATACCATTAGCACTGCACAACATAACCTCAAAATGCGTTTCTTCTGCATACACACAATTATTTTCCGTTATGTTTCGAGGTACGAAGTCAGAGCAATGACCTCTCATATCTATAACAATATGAGTTGAAGCAATGTGAATCTCTTAAGTTCCTTTTCCCCCGAAACTGTAGATTGCAGACTTTGCAGGCAGGTCTTCTGACTCGCTTCCTCTCCGGAAGTCCTTCCCATCCTATACGGACAGTGGACAAGTGTAGAATTTATCCGAAAAGTTTAATGAAGCTCACAGCAGTGGGTCTGTTCAGGAGTTTCACCTGATTCCCTTTTCACCTCGTTTGATAAGATATATCACGAAGCACCCGAAAGCCGGATTCTTAAATCCGAGTGCAAAGATAGACATTATAAATCATGCAAGGAAGAATATTCTAAAAAAAAAGAAAATGAACTTAATGTTTTATTCCCTCTTATAAGTTTGCTTGGTTCAGTACTCAAGGCTTTATGAATAGGCCCCGTATATTCATTATATCTGAGTCTTATTTACTCCGTGTCTTCTCCGTATCTATACGCTTGGACTTGATACGGAGTTGGTACGGCCTTGACACGGAGTTGGTATGAAGCAGACTTGCAAGAATCCCTTCCTGACAGATTTCCTAAATCTATTCCTCAAAAAAAGAGGAAGAAACGTTTGTCTGTTCCAAATAAAAGAAGTACTTTTGTGCCCGATTATTCCGCACCGGGTTCGACAAAGTGCTTTCTAAGTGATTAGAGACCACCCGACGGAGCTAACTTATACATTATATATAAGAAATGTACGCAATTGTAGAAATCAACGGTCAGCAATTTAAAGCAGAAGCTGGCAAAAAGCTGTTTGTACACCACATCCAGAATGCAGAAAACGGTACAACAGTAGAATTTGACAAAGTTCTTTTGGTAGACAAAGAAGGTGCTATCACCGTAGGTGCTCCCACCGTAGAAGGTGCAAAAGTAGTTTGCCAGATTGTATCAAGCCTGGTAAAAGGTGACAAAGTTCTCATTTTCCACAAGAAAAGAAGAAAAGGTCATCGCAAGTTGAACGGTCACCGTCAACAATTCACAGAGTTAACAATCACAGAAGTAGTAGCTTAATCAATTTAAAACAGTAAGAAGAAATGGCACATAAAAAAGGTGTCGGTAGTTCTAAGAACGGCCGCGAATCACAGAGCAAGAGATTAGGCGTTAAGATATTTGGTGGCGAAGTTTGCAAAGCTGGTAACATCATCGTTCGTCAAAGAGGTACTGAATTCCACCCGGGTAACAACATCGGTATGGGTAAAGACCACACTCTTTTCGCTTTAGTAGACGGAACTGTACAGTTCAAAGTAACCAAGGAAGACAGACGTTATGTATCTGTAATCCCCGCTGAAAGCGCAGAAGCGTAAGTTTCAGAATAAAAAATAAAGAAAAGGGATGTAATCCAATGGATTGCATCCCTTTCTTTTTATAGCAAAAACAACACCTTATTTGTTTTTTACTTATCTTTGTGCTCTCAAATCAAGATTTTAATCAAAACAAAGTATCAAGATATGCTTACCATCAAACAAATTACAGAAAACACCGACGCGGTGATCCGCGGACTGGAAAAGAAGCATTTCAAAAATGCTAAAGAGACAATAGACCAAGTAATTGCCTTTAACGACAAAAGACGTAGCACACAGTCTGTATTAGATAATAACCTCTCTGAAGTGAACTCTATTTCCAAATCTATCGGACAACTGATGAAGGAAGGGAAAAAAGAGGAAGCTGAAACTGCCAAAAGTCGTGTAGCCGAGCTAAAAGAAACTAACAAGACTCTGCAAGCCGAAATGGACCAGGCTGCTGAAGATATGCAGAATCTGCTCTACACCATTCCTAATATACCTTATGATGAAGTACCCGAAGGTGTGGGCGCCGAGGATAATGTAGTAGAGAAAATGGGTGGCATGGAAACCGAACTTCCCAAAGATGCACTACCTCATTGGGAACTGACGAAGAAATATGATTTGATTGACTTCGACTTAGGCGTAAAGATCACAGGAGCCGGATTCCCGGTTTACAAAGGAAAAGGTGCACAGTTGCAACGCGCACTGATCAACTTCTTCCTGGACGAAGCCCGCAAGGCTGGCTATCTGGAAATCATGCCTCCGACAGTGGTAAATGCAGCTTCCGGTTACGGAACAGGCCAGTTGCCCGATAAGGAAGGACAGATGTACCATTGCGAAGTAGACGATTTATATCTCATTCCAACAGCTGAAGTACCTGTAACAAATATCTATCGCGACGTGATTCTGGAAGAGAAACAACTTCCTATCAAAAACTGCGCTTACACGCAGTGTTTCCGTCGCGAAGCCGGATCTTACGGTAAAGATGTGCGCGGTTTGAATCGTCTGCACGAATTTTCCAAAGTAGAATTGGTACGCATTGACAAGCCGGAACATTCCAAACAGTCTCACAAAGAGATGCTGGATCATGTAGAAGGATTGCTGCAGAAACTGGAATTACCCTATCGTATCCTTCGCCTGTGTGGCGGTGATATGAGCTTTACCGCTGCTCTCTGCTTCGACTTCGAAGTTTATTCAGAGGCACAGAAACGTTGGCTGGAAGTAAGTTCCGTTTCTAACTTCGATACTTATCAGGCTAATCGCTTGAAATGCCGTTACCGCAGTGGAGAAAAGAAAACAGAGCTTTGCCATACATTGAACGGATCTGCATTGGCATTACCACGCATCGTTGCCGCTTTACTGGAAAATAATCAGACACCGGAAGGCATCCGTATTCCAAAGGCACTGGTGCCGTATACGGGTTTTGAAATGATTGACTAAAAATAACTGCGTTATTCTGGCGGGTAAATCATAATTCGCTCTTACACAGGTAACCTCAGACGTTTATACCATTACGTCGATATGGCCTGGTAGGGGCGAATTATCGTTCGCCCACATCAGTTACACAGCTTTTTAGAAGAAACTTTCTTTGTTTTTACCAAATAACCCGTATCTTTGTAATCCGTAACAATCTGAAAGTAATTACGTAATTATACCAACAAAATTTATAGATAATGAACAAAATCATTAGCAAAGAACATTTTTCTGAAAAGGTTTTTAAATTAGAGATTGAGGCACCTTTAATAGCCCGTTCACGTAAGGCAGGACACTTCGTCATTGTACGTGTAGGCGAAAAAGGTGAACGTATGCCATTGACAATTGCGGCGGCTGACGCCGTACGCGGTACTATCACTTTGGTAGTACAGGAAGTAGGCCTCTCCTCTACCCGCCTTTGCGAACTGAATGAGGGCGATTATATCACTGATGTGGTAGGTCCGTTGGGACAAGCTACTCATATTGAAAACTTCGGAACAGTGGTTTGTGCAGGTGGTGGTGTAGGCGTAGCTCCCATGCTCCCTATTGTACAGGCTTTGAAAGCTGCCGGTAACCGCGTTATTGCCGTACTTGCCGGACGTAGTAAAGAGCTGATTATCCTTGAAAAAGAAATGCGTGAAAGTGCAGACGAGGTCATCATTATGACCGACGACGGCTCTTATGGACGCAAAGGATTGGTAACCGAAGGCGTTGAAGAAGTCATTAAACGGGAGAAAGTGGACAAATGTTTTGCCATCGGCCCCGCCATCATGATGAAATTTGTTTGCTTGCTGACTAAAAAATATGAAATACCGACCGATGTCTCGCTGAATACAATCATGGTGGATGGTACAGGTATGTGCGGTGCTTGCCGCATCACCATCGGCGGAAAGACCAAATTCGTTTGTGTAGACGGACCGGAATTTGATGGTCATCAGGTAGACTTCGACGAGATGTTGAAGCGTATGGGTGCCTTCAAGAGCATCGAACGTGAGGAGATGCACAAACTTGAAGAAGGTGAATCCTGTAAAGTTATGCCGGAACCTGCACAGGAAGTAGACGAGAAAAGTCGTAATGCCGCATGGCGTCTGGAGCTTCGCAAGGCAATGAAACCCAAAGAACGCACCGCTATTCCGCGTGTTGAAATGAACGAACTCGATCCAGAATACCGTTCGCATAGTCGCAAAGAGGAAGTAAACCAGGGGCTGACAGAGGAACAAGCCCTGACGGAAGCCAAGCGTTGCCTCGATTGCGCAAATCCTGGTTGCATGGAAGGTTGTCCCGTAGGTATTGATATTCCTCGTTTCATCAAAAACATTGAACGCGGAGAAATACTCGAAGCTGCCAAGACACTGAAAGAAACCAGTGCTCTGCCTGCTGTTTGCGGTCGTGTTTGCCCGCAGGAAAAACAGTGCGAGTCAAAATGTATCCACCTGAAAATGAAAGAAAAGCCGGTAGCTATCGGCTATCTGGAACGATTTGCCGCTGACTATGAACGTGAAAGCGGGCAAATCTCCGTACCGGAAATCAAAGAA
Source organism: Bacteroides intestinalis DSM 17393 (assembly GCF_000172175.1). Lineage (NCBI taxonomy): Bacteria > Pseudomonadati > Bacteroidota > Bacteroidia > Bacteroidales > Bacteroidaceae > Bacteroides > Bacteroides intestinalis. Next base: position 2,588,347 of record NZ_ABJL02000008.1, read on the forward strand.
AAGAATGGTATTAAGATTGCCGTCATTGGCTCCGGACCTGCCGGACTTTCTTTTGCCGGAGATATGGCTAAATATGGTTACGATGTTACTGTCTTTGAAGCTCTTCACGAGATAGGCGGTGTACTGAAGTATGGTATCCCCGAATTCCGCCTGCCGAACAAAGTGGTGGATGTGGAGATTGACAATCTTGCCAAGATGGGGGTTAACTTTATTAAAGACTGTATCATAGGTAAGACTATCAGTGTGGAACAGTTGGAAGAAGAAGGTTTCAAAGGTGTATTCGTGGCATCCGGTGCCGGATTGCCTAACTTTATGAATATTCCGGGAGAAAATTCCATCAATATTCTGTCATCCAATGAATACCTGACGCGTGTCAACCTGATGGATGCAGCAAGCGAAGACTCTGATACTCCGGTTCCTTTCGGTAAAAACGTAGCCGTTATCGGTGGCGGAAACACAGCTATGGACTCAGTACGTACTGCACGTCGTTTGGGGGCCGAACGTGCTATGATTATTTATCGTCGCTCCGAAGAGGAAATGCCTGCGCGTATCGAAGAGGTAAAACATGCCAAAGAAGAAGGTGTGGAGTTCCTCACGCTGCATAATCCGATAGAATACATTGCCGACGAACAAGGAAAGGTGAAACAAGTTATTCTGCAAAAAATGGAGCTTGGCGAACCCGATGCATCCGGACGCCGTAGTCCTGTCCCCATCCCGGGAGCAACGGAAACGATTGACATAGACTTGGCCATCGTCAGCGTAGGTGTATCTCCCAACCCGATTGTACCTTCATCTATCAAAGGCTTGGAACTGGGACGTAAGGGAACAATTGCCGTGAATGACAGTATGCAATCGTCCATCCCGATGATTTACGCCGGAGGAGATATCGTTCGTGGCGGTGCCACCGTTATCCTTGCCATGGGCGACGGACGAAAAGCTGCCGCTGCTATGAACGAACAGTTGAAAAGATAGAACAGAAGATAATTTTATGAATAAAATTCTTAAAAAACAGGCAGTTCAGCTAATGAACTGTCTGTTCTTTATTTTTCTTTGCGGGAATTGCCTGGCACAAAAAGCATACCCCGAGATCAGAGTATCCTACATCAGTGAGTTACAAAAAGGGATACAAGATTCACACTGGATACTGGATTCTGACTTGGTATCAAGCCCGGGAATGATACCTTTCGGCAACGGCAATTACACCGATTCACTCATCAATCATCTTGATACCATCCAACCCGCTGATTGGCGGACGCCAAAAGGCAACTACCCTGTTTTTCTGGCAATATGGGGTAATGACACTTTAAGTTATGCCCGGCTTCCCGACACACGATTCTACTACAGAAACGATAATAAACAAAAAAAGAAAATCCGTGTTCTGGAAGTGGAAAGCCAACTTCCTCCCTATACTCGCTTTGCCGCCGATGTCGAGGGGCTGTCCGAAAAGAAAATTTCTGCACTTACCGACTCCATGAAACGGATGAAGAGCCCTCAAGATACTTTAATGAACTGTCCGCAAGCATGCTTTTTCTATGCCCTGGATGCATTCTTCCGCACCCATGGCATTTGCCCGGATCCTGTCATTACCCGCAACACGAATTTCAGCAAAAAAGAAGAGTTGGCCGCTTTCTTCGAACACTTTCTTAAACATACAGCCGATTATCCCTGCCATTATAAGAAAGTGAAAGACGTGAGCTTTCCGGACAACAGCGTAATCGTTATCGTCAACGGGTACAATGAAATCATCCATGCCGTCTTTTATCATGACGGGCTGTTTCATACTAAAAACGGTCTCTTGTCTCCCTTTGTCTACTCAACGATACGCCCTATACTGAAAGGATACGGAAGTAAAGATAATCCGGGTAAAGACTTAAGCAAAACAGGGAAACTAATGCTGGGACAAACCCTGAAAGTATATACACTGAACGACTCCCTCTACCACCTGCATCAATAAAACAAGCTATGTTATGCTCGAAGACAAGCAATGTTATCACCCAAAGCATTGCTTGTCTTCAAGCAAAACAAGCAATATCATTTCAAATCGGAAGCCCCTTGAGTAACGGTTTCTCATACACTCCAGAATAAAACGGAAGCCCCGCTTGCAACTTGAATGTGCAAGCGGGGCTTCCGTTTTTGTTTTTTATAAAAATTTATTTCACCACTTTGTTCGTTGCCGGATCAGGAAAAATCACCGACGGCTTGAACGACTTGGCTTCTTCAAAGTCCATCAAGGCATACGACATAATAATGATGATATCGTCCGGCTGCACCTTACGGGCTGCCGCACCATTCAGACATATTTTGCCCGAACCACGTTCACCTTTAATAATATAGGTTTCAAAACGTTCGCCATTATTGTTGTCGGCTATGTACACTTTTTCACCGGCAATCATATTGGCCGCATCCAGCAAGTCCTCGTCAATCGTAATGCTTCCCATATAATTGAGGTTAGCTTCTGTGACACGAGCGCAATGGATTTTCGACTTCAGCACTTCAATCATCATAAGGTCTGATCTCTCTTTTTAGGTTTATTACTTTTTATACTTAATGTTGTCAATCAAGCGAACCTCACCACAGAATACTGTAATGCAACCTACAGCATACGCCGTATCTTCCCAATTGGCTATTTTCTGCAACGTGTTGCCATCCACCAGTTCAAAGTATTCCAGACGCAAACCGGGAGCGGCCGCAATGGTATCTTCTACAAACTTCTGAGTCTCAGCAACTGTATGAGAAGTCGCAAAGGTACGACTTTCAAATAATGTTTGCGATATTTTTAAAGCATTTTTGCGTTCTTCAGCAGATAAACGTGCGTTACGACTACTCAGAGCCAGCCCATCCTCTTCACGTATAATAGGGCAACCCACTATTTCCAACGAATAATTCATCCGACGCACCATCTCACGAATGATAGCCAACTGCTGGAAATCTTTCTCTCCGAAGTAAGCGCGGTCCGGCTTCACTGCATCAAACAGCTTGCTCACAATCTGGCAAACACCATTGAAATGTCCCGGACGAAACGCACCTTCCATCACCGTATCCAACGGCGCATAGCTAAACTGGCGCGTATCCGGTTCGGGATACATCTCCGCGACCGAAGGAGCGAATACAAACGCAGCACCGCAAGCTTCCAACAAAGCACAATCGGCATCCAGCGTACGGGGATATTTCTCTAAATCGTTCTTGTCGTTAAACTGTGTCGGGTTTACAAAAACACTCACTACCGCAGCATCATTTTCAGCAACACAACGTTTCACCAATGACGCATGACCGGCATGCAGGGCACCCATTGTAGGCACCAATCCTACCTTTTTACCTTGGGCCCGTAAATCCGAAAGTCCGGCCTGCAAGTCCTTGATAGTATGTACTATTTCCATTTTTATAGGTTATATAATAACTTAGTTGTTCGCAAAAGCGGTGCAAAATAAACTATTATTTAGCATATAAAGAAGAAATATCGCAAATTAATGCAAAAGTTCTACTTAAGCAGCACTCCTCTTTGAGACAAAGCATCACTGATTAACAAGCAGTTAACAATTCATAAGGAATTATAGAGTCGCCTTATTTGCTCAAGTGCCCGATTTTTTTTATATCTTTGCAGAATAATTGAGAACATTGTTATTATGACAAAGGCGAATAAGGTTTTATTTATTACCCAAGAGATTACTCCTTACGTACCAGAATCCGAAATGTCCCTTGTAGGCAGAAACCTACCTCAAGCAATCCAGGAAAAAGGCAGAGAAATTAGAACATTCATGCCTAAATGGGGGAATATCAATGAGCGCAGAAACCAATTGCACGAAGTGATACGCCTCTCCGGTATGAATCTGATTATTGACGATACCGACCACCCCCTTATTATTAAAGTTGCTTCCATTCAATCTGCCCGCATGCAGGTATATTTCATCGACAACGATGATTATTTCCAGAATCGCTTGCAGGCTGCTGATGAGAATGGCGTGGAATATGGAGATAATGACAGCCGTGCTATATTCTATGCACGCGGTGTACTGGAGACGGTAAAGAAGTTACGCTGGTGCCCGGATATCATCCATTGTCATGGCTGGATGACTGCCTTAGCTCCTTTGTATATCAAGAAAGCATATAAGGACGAGCCTTCATTCCGTGACGCTAAAGTAGTATTTTCTGTTTTTGAAGATGACTTCAAAGAATCATTCAATGCTGATTTTGTAAACAGATTGGTATTGAAAGGCGTTACAAAAAAAGATATGGCTCATCTGAAAGCTCCTGTAGACTATGCTACGCTGTGTAAACTGGCTATCGATTATTCGGATGGAGTAATTCAGCAAAGTGAAAATGTTAACGAAGAGGTTATGGAATATGCCCGCCAGGCAGGAAAACCGATTTTAGAATATCAAACTCCCGAAACATTTGCCGAGGCTTGTAATGAGTTCTACGATAAAGTGTGGGAAACAGAACAAAAATAAACAAGATAACAAAGAAAACTATGAAAGTTAAGTACTTAGGAGCATTGCTTTTAGCAGCAACCCTTACTTTCTTTGGTTGCGATGATAATACCGGAACGTTAGGAATAGGAATGTTACCCGGATCTGACGGTATTAGCGCACATACGACAACATTCGATGTGACTACACGTTCTGTGGTTGCTGATTCTGTATTTGCAAAAACCAGTACCGGATATGTAGGCCGTTTTACAGATCCTCAATTCGGGTATTACGAAGCCAGCTTCCTGACGGAATTGAACTGTATAGATGACTTCAGTTTTCCTGAGAAGTATGATTTTGATAAGAAAACCGGTATTTTGACTGATGATACAGTAGCAGGCGTACGTTTAGTTGTTTTCTACTCTACATGGTTCGGTGACTCTCTGAATGCCTGCCGTATGAGTGCATATGAATTGGACAAAAAATTAGAGCGTAACCGTTATACCAATATCAAGCCGACAGATTATTATGACTGGCTGAATCCTACAAAGTCATTATTGGGTCGCAGAGCCTATACAGCTTATGATACAAGCGTAACGGATGAAGAAAGGAACGAAACCGATAGTAATGGTAACAAAACATACTATCCAAGTGTTATTTTCACACTCGACAAGGACAAATTTGGAAATGATTGGATTGATCTTTGCCAGAGTCATCCCGAATATTTCAAGAACTCCGATGCTTTCATTGAAAATGTATTCAAAGGTGTATATATAAAAAGCGATTATGGAGACGGAACCGTACTTTACGTAGACCGTGTAGACTTACAAATGAAATATCAGTACTATGTATTGAATGATACTACCAAAGTACCTTATAAACGTAAACAGGAAGGTTTCGAAGGTCAGGATTCTACAGCTTATAGATGGCAAACTGAATTTGCTTCTACAAAAGAAGTTATTCAAGCTAATCAATTCCTCAATTCTGATAAAATTGCAGAGCTTGCCAAGATAGAAGATTGGACATACATCAAATCTCCTGCCGGAATTTTCACAGAAGCAATTTTGCCATATGACGAAATCTATGAAAAGTTATCTAATGATACGCTTAATGCCGTAAAACTGACTTTCACTAATTACAATGAAAAAAGTGATTATGAATTCAGTATGAGTGCTCCAAGTGAGGTTTTATTGTTACGTAAAGTAGATTTCAAGAGTTTCTTTGAAGAAAACAAGTTACCGGACAATGTCACTTCCTTTACAGTGGCACATAATAATGTAACAACTAACCAATATACATTTAATAATATTGCCCGTTTGGTTACAACCTGCATCAAAGGAAAGGATGCTGCAAAGAAAAAAGCAAAAGAAGAAGCTGGCAGTGCTTGGACTGATGAGAAAGATAAACAATGGGAAGAAGACTGGAAAACAGTATACCTGATCCCTGTTACAATCAGTTACGATACAAGTAACAACACTAAAACAATGACTGGCATCCAGAATGACTTGAGACCAGGATATGCTAAACTGAAAGGTGGCCCGGCTAAAGCTTCGAACGGTGAACTAAATAATCCACTAAAGTTAGAAGTAACTTATACCACATTTAATAAGTAAGCTTTTTCCCAAAAGTATATCAATAAAAAAGCCTTTCGCTCATTTGAACGGAAGGCTTTTTTATTGATATACTTCTAAAAGAAGTGACTACTTAGTAACTTCTTTCTTGATCGCTTTCTTTGCAGCCGGTTTCTTTGCTGCCGGGGCTTTAGTTTTAGCAGTTGTTGCTTTGACAGCCTTTGCCGGAACGGCTTTTCCTTTTTCCAGTTTAGTCTGTAATTGTTCTAATTCCTTATGCAATTCATCAATTTCATCACCTTGGTTCTTAATAGTCGTCAACAAGGCATTCAGTTCCTCATTGTCTATATCCATTGGATAAAGCGACTCTACCCGTTTGATGAAATCACCCAAAACATTCATATAGTTGGTGAAAGCATCATACGGAGATTCATAAATACCCCTATTCAAGCCTACACCACTATTTTTCGTAGTCATAAAGCGAAAGTTATTACTTGCCTGCAAATAATCCCAATCCTGCTTGATACGACGGTCATCAGACAAATGGATACGTTCAGCAATGCTATATAGTTTATTGAAAGCCTCGCGTTGCATGCTGTTACCCAACCAGCAACTGGTATCTCTTTCCTCATCGACCCAAGACATAGGATATGGCACATCCAGTTGGGATACCGATTTCAATTTACTGATAATCTCTGTTGGCGTAGAGAATGTAATACCTTTATCTTTTGCACAAGCAGGCAACGCCTTCAGGAATTCCAAAATATTGGATGAAAGTGGCTGGGACATTCCCAAAGCACTCAGTTCCATAAAGATATTGATAACCTGTTCTTCCTGTGGCAAAGCATCAATCCAGCCAATATATTTATCTGCAAACAACGGATACTCACTCCATTCCGAATTAGAAAAACGCAAACTTATATCATCTGAAAGTTTAAAATCACGCAGCAACAATTTCAGGTTGGGATTATGACTGCAATGATATACATAGTGCGGGCTCTTCCAGCCCAAAACATGTTTGGCACCTTCAGTCAACATGCCTTTAAAGCCCATACTTGCTACCAGTCCTCCTATTTCATCAGAATAAATCAAGCTGGAATTACGGAATACCTTCGGTGACTTACCGAACATTTGCTTCATCTTAGCGCACTGACGCTTTACTTCTTCTTTAAAACAATCCTCGTTTGCCAAAGAAGAAAGCCCATGGGAATAAGGCTCGGCAAGGAATTCACAACATCCTGTGTCATTCAACTGATGTAGCAGATCAATGACAGCCGGCGCATGAATTTCCAACTGTTCCAAAGCCACACCGGAAATGGATAAAGCTACCTTAAATGCACCTCCGGAATTCTTTACCATGTCAATGAGCGCACTCAATGCAGGAATATAGGAACGTTCGGCAACTTCGTTGATACTATATTCGTTGGCATAATCATCATAGTAATAATGATTCGTACCTATATCAAAGAAACGATAGCGTTTCAGGTGAATGATTTGATGAATCTCAAAATAAAGACAGATGGTTCTCATATCTATATTGTTTTATTGTTATCTATTATATTGTTTAATGACCTCTTCGTAGATGCGACGCACTTTCAATCCCACATCTTCCCACTTAATGGCATCCACTTCCTTCTTACCTTCATCACGTAAGTATTCATAAAGGGCAGGATAAGTACAGATAGCATAAATCGCATCTGCCATAGCGTGGATATCCCAATAATCGGTCTTAATACATTTCTCCAAAATCTCGGCACAACCGGATTGTTTAGAGATAATGGTAGGTACACTACACTGCATAGCTTCCAAAGGAGAAATACCAAATGGTTCCGAAACAGAGGGCATGATATACACATCACTTGCCTTCAGCATTTCATACACTTGACTTCCTTTCATGAAACCGGGGAAATGGAAGCGGTCGGCAATACCGCGTTCAGCTACCAAACGAATCATCTGGTTCATCATATCGCCATTACCCGCCATTACGAAACGGATATTACGAGTACGGTGCAATACCATTGCAGCAGCTTCTACAAAATACTCAGGTCCTTTTTGCATAGTGATACGACCTAAGAAAGTTACCACCTTTTCATTCGGCTTCTTCTGCGGTACAATATCCTGTATTTCCTGCGGAAGCGGAGAAACTGCATTATGTACGGTAGATACCTTGCGTGGATCCTGGAAATACTTATGAATAACCGTTTGGCGAGTCAGCTCGCTCACACACATAATGTGATCGGCATGATCCATTCCATTCTTTTCAATGGCATATACAGTGGGATTCACATTACCACGGCTACGGTCGAAGTCAGTGGCATGCACATGGATTACTAACGGTTTGCCTGATACTTGTTTGGCATGAATACCTGCAGGATACGTCAACCAGTCGTGTGAGTGGATGATCTCAAACTCCTGTTGACGTGCCACCACACCGGCCACAATAGAATAGTTATTGATCTCTTCGTGTAAGTTGGCCGGATAACGGCCGGAAAATTCGATACAACCGAGATCATTGGTATGCAAATAATTAAAATCGGCATAAATATGATCACGTAAATCATAATAGAGCTGGGGATTCATATAAGAACCTACACGTCCCTGAACATAATCCCAGTTTACATCACGCCACACTACCGGAGTGCTATTCATGCCTATGATACGCAAGAAGCTCTGGTCTTCATCGCCCCACGGCCTTGGAATACAGAAAGTAATTTCCATATCTTCCTGCTGGGACATTCCCTTCGTCAGACCGTAGCTGGCAGTTCCCAAGCCACCTAAGATATGCGGGGGGAACTCCCATCCAAACATTAAAACTTTCATTTTCGTTCCTCCTCTTATAAATTATACTTAGACAACAATTTCAAGATGCGCAGTATTTCAGCCACATTCATGGCAAAAGATACTGCACCACGACCTCTGAACGGTGGATTACCATCAAAGAGTTCGGGGAGCGAACCAATACAATGACTCGTCATCTCATCTTCAAAACCAATCAGATAACGCTCTACGAATGATACACCGCTCATCTTGTAAATACGCAGGTATGCCTCCATATAGAAACCCATAAGCCAAGGCCAAGCTGTACCCTGGTGATAAGCATAATCTCTCTGAATCTGAGGACCGACATAATTAGGATTGTATCCCCCACTCTTCGGACTGAGAGTACGCAGACCTTTCGGAGTAAGCAACTCTTTCGTCACAATATCAAGCACTTGTTTTTTCTGTGCCCGGTCCAGCGGAGAATAATCAAAAGCAACGGTAAATATCATATTGGGACGGACGCTCCAGTCCATCATAAATCCATCTACATAATCGAACAGATAACCGCTTTCATTACGGAATATTTCAATAAAGGACTTCCCGGTTATTTCAGCCTGAGCATCCAATTCATCTGCCAGATGGACATTGCCAGCTTCACGAACCAGATCGGCTATGAAGCGAAGTGCATTATACCACAAAGAGTTCACTTCCACAATGTATCCCGTACGTGGTGTTACCGGACGACCATTTACCGTAGAATTCATCCAGGTAATAGCTTTCTCTGTTCCATTGGCATATAGCAGACCATTTTCATGCAGGAAAAGATTATCATGCTTACGGCTACGGATGTAATCCATGATATCCTCCAGCAAACGGCCATATTTCTGGCGACATTGTTCACGAGAAGTTTCTTTGGCATATTGTTGCAATGCCCATATAGCCCATAACAACACATCGGGATCTTCCATTTCGTAGATCTTATAGCTGGCGGGCTCACCGTTGATAAACTCACGTATAGCCTTTTCAGCAGTTAGCATAACATCTTCGAACTCATTCTGTTCATCTACTGCCAGAGTCAGCCCGGGCAAAGATATGAACAGGTCGCGGGCACGGCACTTGAACCAGGGATAGCCGGCCAGTACATAGTGGTCATTCCCCTGCTTGTTATGGAACTGATGTGCCGAATTCTGCAGACAGTGATAGAAACTGTCGCGCGGCGTACGATCTTCTACTTCCGCTTCAAATGTCTGTTTCAATTTACGCGGGGAAATTTCAGATATACCGGCAGAGAAAACAATACTCTCGCCTTTCTTTATATCCACTTCAAAATATCCGGGAACATACAGGTCTTCGTTGAAGTCATAACCACGTTCTTGTTCTTTAGGATACTCGATGCCACGATACCAGTCCGGCTGATAGTGAAACTCATTTTTCTTATTCAGTTGCATGAAGAGCTCGGGATAGCCGGGATACATACAAGTTTTTATACCATTTTCTATCAACTGGTAGTCGCGGTTTGCCTGTGGATTTTCGTGCGTATATTCACGCACACTACGAAACGCCAGAAAAGGGCGGAAACGAAGTGTGGTTGCCGAATGGGCATCTACCAAGGTATAACGAATCAAAATTCTGTTTTCGTGGTGTACAAAGATCTTTTCTTTGCGGAGAATAACTCCGCCTACACGGTAAGTTGTCGCCGGGATATGTTCGCAATCAAATTCGCGGATATACTTATGTCCATTCGGACTAAAGTGGTTTCCTTGATATTTATGCAGCCCCAAGTTAAACTCCGCACCGTGCTGAATTACCGTTTCATCCAAAGAAGACAGCAGCACATGATTTTCATCGTCGAGATTGGGGACGGGAATCACCAATAGTCCGTGATATTTGCGTGTGTTACAATCTACAATCGTTGTACAATGATAGGCTCCTGATTTATTTGTCCGGAGTATCTCCCTTGGTAAAGATTCTTCCAGATTGATCATCAGAGTCTTGTCAAATCGTAAATAACTCATAGTTGTGCATTATTTAAAGGTTAATTGTTCAGGCATCATGCTCCATACCTCGCCTACTATGTTTACGGGTATGATAGTGATGCCCAAAAATACAAATTAAAGACAATACGCAAAATAAAAAGTTCATTTATTTTCGTTTTCTACTTAAATATTCGTAGCATTGTACCAAAATAACAGAAACCTGTACGAAACATGAAGCATGATATCCGCCGAATAGCTCTGGCAGCGGTTATACCGTTATTCCTTATTTTTATTCTTTACTTGCTAAAGTTCCTTGAAGTCGGTATGGACTGGGATTTCAGGAGGTTAGGTGTATATCCTATGGAGCAAAGAGGAGTATTTGGTATCTTCGCACACCCGCTTGTACATGGCAGTTGGAAGCATTTACTGGCAAATACACTACCGCTACTCTTCCTGATGTGGTGCTTGTTCTACTTTTACCGACACATTGCCTCTTATATATTCTTTGCCATCTGGATAGGATGCGGTGCACTCACTTTTCTTATAGGCAAGCCGGGATGGCACATCGGAGCCAGTGGAATTATCTACGGCCTTGCATTCTTCCTGTTTTTCAGCGGCATTCTTCGAAAGCACGTTCCACTGATTGCTATCTCCTTATTAGTTACTTTTCTTTATGGTGGACTTATCTGGAATATGTTCCCATTCTTTGCAAAAGAAACCACTTCCTGGGAAGGACACCTTAGTGGAGCCATAGCCGGCACAATATGTGCCATTGCATTTATGGGATATGGACCTCAACGACCGGACCCGTTTGCAAACGAAGACGATGAAGAAGAAACACTTGACGAAGAGTCCGAAGAAGAGTCTGGGAAAGAATCAGGAGAAAAGGAGCAGGTTAATGAAGAAAAGACAGACTGCCACCCAATAGAAGAGGCAGGCTGCCATAAGGTAGAAGAGGAACTGGCATCATAATCTACAAAATAAGGAAACAAAGAACGGTACGCTCATATCAATAAGTAAACCATGAAAAATGGCAATAGGCACCATCTCTTTCCCTGAATAACGGGTAATTACAGGCAATATCACATCCATTGAATTAACCCCGGCAGCCGATATAGGAGCTAACCGACCGAAGTATCGTACCAACAACGGTGCTCCCAACAAGGCCATCATTTCTCTGAATATATTTGCCAACAGAGCTATTGTACCCAGTTCCGTAGCTAACTGAATTCCTATCGATGCTTCTTTAAACTGTGTAATCAGCACAGACGATAAAGAATAGTAAGCAAAACCACTTCCCACCGCCATACAGTCGAATATACTCCAACGACTGAGTAACAGGCTGGCTATTGCTGAAAACAGCAGGGTTCCACTGATAGTAGCCAGCGGAATCAGTAAGAACTTCAGGCGAAGCTGAGAAATCATGCTCTTCAATTCTTTATTAGAGCCGATACTGATACCAATCTGAAACATCAGCGCATACAGTATATATATAGACAGATTACCTGTCTTCAAATCTAATGGGAAATACCCCAAAACTCCTAAAAGGCATCCGCCCACAAAAATTCCCAATACAATCAAGCTATCTTTCATACCTTTTTCTTTTTAGAAGTGAAAAACAATCTTAATACAATCCACGAAGCTAAAATACTCCCTACGGTAGCCGACAAAGTCAATAACGCTGCTTGCCATCCGAAAGAAAAAAGATTATCTACAATCAGTCGGTTGGAACCAATAGTAACTCCCAGAACAAACAGCAACAAAAATACCGTATAAGATATAGAAACTTCCACTTTGCGTAAAAACGAAATACGACGCAAACCATAACCTATGATAATGCCCAAGATCATCAGGCCAAGTATTTTAAACATAACAATTCCAGTTTAGATTAATGCAACAAAAAACACAATTACTAAAGAATTAGTAACAGACGAATAGAATGCCGGCAACCAAAGTCATCCGGCTAAAGAAAAAAAGTGATAAGAGTATTTAGATAAATCCACTGAACCAATGTACATGCACGACGCTACAGCAACAAATATGTTCGTTCTGCAGCAATCGCTTTAAAGGATTATATGTACATAAATTTTTCATTATCGTTCAGAATTTGAATGCAAAGGTAGAACTTTTATGTATATTTTCCAAATATGTATTCAATAAAGCAACGAATTTGATCTGCATCAAGTCAAGAAAACTATCTTTATCAAGTTTTATGCAATGCCTCTACTAGCAAAGTAATATTCGCCATAAACAATCTTACCGAGATAGCCAATAGAATGATACCAAAAAACTTACGGATAATATAAATACCGCCTTTACCCAGGAAACGTTCTACACGTCCGGTCATGCTAACAACAAAATACACCCATATCATATTCAACACCAAAGCAATGATAATATTAACACTGGCGTATTCCGCACGAAGAGAAAGTAATGTAGTGAAAGCACCTGCACCTGCCAGCAACGGGAAAACCAACGGCACTAAAGTAGCTTCCTTAATCGGCCCCTGATTCTTGAATATCTCTATATCCAGAATCATCTCCAGAGACATCAAGAAAATAACGAATGCACCCGCAACGGCAAACGATTCAATATCCACATGAAATAACTTTAACATCATATCTCCTGCATAGAAGAAGCCTATCAATAACGCAAAAGATATCAACGTGGCCTTCAATGCGTTCACCTCTTTACCTTTTTCCTTCAAATTGATAATGATAGGAATAGAACCAATGATATCAATAACTGCGAATAGTACGATAAATGCACTGATCATTTGTTGTAAGTTAAATGTTGCAAACATGTGTCCCTCCTTTTTTTTGCAAAGATAATCGATTTTTATGCATTCCACAAGATTTAATTGCCTGAATGAATAGCACGTTTAAGAAATAATAAAAAAAACAAAAAGAGAGGCAAAGTGTTTACGGTAAATAGCTATTATGCCTACATTTGTTTTCAAACAAGAAGTTGATAAAGATATGGAAACGATGTATGACACCCTGCTCCAATTGCCACTATTTCAAGGACTCGCCCATGAGGACTTCACCAGTATATTGGGAAAAGTAAAATTACATTTCACCAAGCATAAGGCGGGCGAAATCTTAGTTAAAAAAGGTACAGCATGTGTACAGTTGGTATTTATCTTAAACGGGGAAATCGCTTCATCTACCTCATCTACAGATAATTCTTACACCTTTACAGAGTTCTTTCAGGCTCCTTATCTGATTGAGCCTCAATCCTTGTTCGGTATGAACACATCTTATGTATCTACTCATGTTGCCCATACAGAAGTACATACCGTAACTATCAGTAAAGCATTTGTGATGAACGATTTGTTCAGATACGAAATCTTCCGACTCAACTATATGAATATTATCAGTAACCGGGCACAAACCTGCTACAATCGTTTGTGGACGGAAGTTCCGGAAAGACTTGAAGCACGTATCACCGATTTTATACTCTCACACATTGAACGTCCCTCGGGAGAAAAAATACTGAAAATAAAGATGGAGGAACTTGCCAATGCTATTAATGACACACGCCTGAGTGTATCGAAAGCATTGAATGGCATGCAGGAGAGTGGCTTACTGGAGCTACACCGAGGCGAAATAGTGATTCCGGACTTAGAAAAAATGATCCCTTAAAAGCCTTTTTTTATAAGTATCAGCACATAAATTACGCGAATCATACAGATATTTTCTTTGATTCTTTAAAGAAATCAGTTCTGTATCATTCGCGTAATTCTTATTCTAAAGCTTTCTTTAGTTACCGTCCGGCTTTTCCACTTCCGTAAACGGAATGTCATTCCATTTAAAAGAATCGCGATTATCCGGCTGTGACGGGTTATATCCCTGGTAATCTGCTCTCAGGAACTTCACAACAGGCAATCCGGCTTTCTTCATACCTTCAATTACACATTTAGCAATCTGGTAGGCTCCATACGGATTAAAATGGGTATTATCCGCCAATGGTCTATCCTGTCCGGGATAAGTATTTGCCGGATAGTGCACAAAAGCATGTTTAGACTCCTCTACTCCCATAGCCTCATACAAGACACGTGTCATAGCATGCAGGTCTATTAAAGGTATATTTTCCTTTTCTGCCAACCAGCGTACTGCATCGGGAAAATCGAGATGGGTATCCTTAATCTTTCCGTTTTCATCAAAACTACGTCTTTGGGTAGGAGTTACCAATACAGGCTGAGCACCACGGGCACGAGCTTCATCTACAAACGTTTTCAGGCTTGTCATAAAAGAGTAAAAAGCACCTTTACCAGGACCTTTCTGCTTCTGGTCGTTATGACCGAACTCCATAAAGATATAATCGCCCGGTTTCATTTGCGTCAGAGCTTTCTTTAAGCGACCGGCACCAATGAAAGTATTGGCGGATTCGCCAGACTCAGCATAATTTGCAAAGCAAATGCTATCTGTAAAAAAACGAGGCACCATTTGCCCCCAGCTGGCCCAGGGTTCATTGTCCTGATCGACTACAGTAGAGTTACCACATAAGAAGATTGTAGGAACATTTTCCACGCGCTCAATAATCAGCTCTGTTAACTGGGGAGCATCTCCGTTAAATTCTAAAGTCAGCTTATCGTCCCAGTTCAGTTTGCTACGTTCACGCGGCTTGATGCGTACGTCTTCTTTGTCGGAGATATGTATATCACGCTTATTTATAGTGAAGGAACAGGGCAATAATTCCCCTTTTTTCGTTTTCACGTTCTCATAAAAGAGACGGCGTGATTCTCCACGAAGTGTCGTTTCTCCTGCATTGCGTTTGCTGCCTACAATAGCCGTAACATGATAATTCCCATCCGGTATGGCTACAGAAAAGAAGAAAGGAGCCTTACTCCTTCCGTCAGGAGAAGGGCATAGGTCATATCCATAGCCTTTTGCCTGATCATACCGGTCGGCAGATGTAATCTTGATATATCCGTCCTTCACTTTTTTACCGGTAAGTAAAGTCGAACTTATAACTTTGTGCTCCCGCACCGGAAGCAAACAAGAATCCTAAAATTAACAATGTAAAAATCCGTCTCATATCTCTTTCATTTTATGTTAGTTACTTAATTTTATGCAAAGAAAAAGAAAAGGAACGACTTCACAGTCCCTCCTTCCCCCTAATTGACTTTTTAATCAATTATACTATAATCTATGAAATCTGTTACTAATTAATTTAATTTATACACTTCAGCGCCTGCCAACAGGAAGCAGCCGATACCATAATCCTCAAAATCAGGTATTTTATCATAAGTCACCGGCTGACCGTCTTTAGGTTCCTTTCCTGTTCCCTGTACATAGCCCAAACAACCGTTTGGATGAACAGCATCCTGTACCATTGCGTTCCAGGCTTTCAGCAATACCGGAAGGTACTCTTTTTTATCTAATAAACCTTTGCGCACACCCCAAGCCATACCATAGACGAAGAGCGCTGTACCGCTTGTCTCTTTTCCACCGAAATTCGTTTCATCATGAAGACTTACATTCCAAAAACCATCCTTACGCTGGCATTTCTTCAGAGCCTTGCTCATTGCAAGGAAGTCGTTAATATAATCCGCACGATGCAGTTCATCTGCCGGAATCTCCTCCAAAACACGCACTAATGCAGCGTATGCCCAACCATTACCACGGCTCCAATAGCAATCCTCTCCATTCGGTTCTTTATAAGGGGGAACAAAATCCGCATCCCTCCACCACAATCCATCTTTGGGATTGAAGAGTCCGTTCTTACCATGCACATTGCGGGAATAACTGTACATATCCCACATCTTATCATTATACTTCTGTTCTCCCGTCAGTTTACCCAATTTAGCGTAAATAGGCATTCCCATTTGTATGGCGTCCACCCAAGTCCAGTCATTCACCTGCGGAGTATTGACTATCATGTCAATACAGGCTTTGATTTTTCGGATCTTCTCCGGGTCGGAAGACATATTATACAAATCGATATAAACCTGTCCGCAACACTGGTCATCGGCATTACGGGTAATATTCCCGTTGCGCATTCCCCATTTATGATAATCAGCCCACTGATAAGCATAATTATAATAATCTTCCCGTGGAAAAATGGAATGCAGCGCCATCAATCCCTCATAATATACTCCCCGCGTCCAGATATTGCTGGGACGAATAATACCATTATAAGACGGCGTACGATAATCTGCATACTTCTTCATGAAGTAATCATTCACTTTTACCAAAGTTTTAAGTGTCTCTTTTCTGTCGGGTAATCCTTGTGCACTGACACTCCCGCAAATAAGACTCACAAAGAGGAAAACTCCTATCAATTTCTTTTTCATGATGTGGTTATTACTCATTAATACTGTTCTATATCTTAATCTACCTATTGTTTCACACTAATTATTATACCCTTCACCATCCACGGTTATATTCCGGTACACCACTCCCTCGGCATCATCCGTCACAAACAAAGGACGTCCATCCGGCTGTTTATAATGGAAATGTACATTATCCAGCGTCACTCCCTGTGCATGACGGATATAAAAACCTTTTGCCGGAATAATGCCGAACATCCATGGTTCCGGATAAGTCTTTTCATTCTCAGGCGGAATACGCTTGCCATCTTCCGCCGTATAGCCTCCCTGATGATAAATATGGATATTGCTGAAAGTTACATCCTCGATCCATGCTCCCGGCACCCCACTGATAATGGAAGAGTAACGTGAATCGGCATTGAATACATTGACATTACTGATAAGAATACGCTTCATTGAACCTACTGGAGTACCTTCGGGGCTACGCATACGTTTGCCAAGGCGCAGGAAGAAAGGGGCATTCACAATATCCCGCATTGTGATATTGCTGATAACAATATCTTCCAACTGACCGCCATCCACCGTTTCAAGGGCAAGACCGCGGCAACGCTCAAAGATACAGTTCGTAATAGCAATGTTCTTGAAGCCGCCACTGGATTCAGTGCCCAACTTTATACGTCCCGTTACATAGCCGTGATCGGGCGCCTGCGGTTCATCGCGCTGCCATGTGGCATCCAGCATCGTTCCACGGTCGTAACCGGTAACATAGCAATCGGAAATCGTCACATTCTCCGTGTCCCTAAAACTTCCGAGGGCGTAGGATGCCTTCAATACAATAGCATCATCCCACGGACTGTTGACACTACATCCCATTATACGGACATTTTTACAGCAATCTATATCGAATCCGTCACGGTTGGTATCCACTTTCAGGTTGATAATACTCAGATTATCCACTCCGGTAGCCAACAAGGCAAAATGTCCGCAACGCAACATAGAGAAATCTTTCAGTGTGATATTTTTGCAAAGCTTCAAGCTGATAGCCTTATTTCCCACTCCCGACAAACGACTTTCTTCACGAGTCAGTCCACGACCATAGATTAGTCCGGGACCGCTAATAGTCACATCTTCAATGCCGATTCCCCAGATCAGGGAGTTTTTCCAATGACTATGACCAAAGTCCTGATAACGGTTATGTTCGTTCGGCTCAGCCTCATCATATCCACCCTCCGGAGTAGGCGATGCCGCTATGATGCGCGCACCTTGTTCCAGATAAAGATGAACATGGCTGGCAAGCCGTATGGAATAGCAGACATATTCTCCGGCAGGGATATATACGGTACCACCACCTTCACCGGCAGCCGCAGAGATGGCACGATTAATGGCAGGCGAATCAATAGTCACCCCGTCGGCCCTGGCTCCATAATCTTTCACATTATGGATGGACGCCTGCATCAGCAGCACGCAGCAACAAACCGATATGAGCACAACCAAACGTTTCATCTCTTATTTTCTTTTTGAAATAGTTCCGGTAACATAAAGTAATTATAATCCGCCTTGGCATTCTGTTTATAGAAACAGAAGTAACAATTCTCTTGCGCAGTCCAGGAGTAGAAACCGGAAAGTACAGGAGCATCTGTTTTCTTTCCCGAATGATACAATTCAAGTGGAGTTTTCTGCCGATGGGCATCCGACAAGCGAAGTTCAGAACCAACAGGCATGATTCCCGAAGTAACCCGCAAACCCATGCTTTCGCCATAATATACAGTGACAACATTCTCTTCATCACTGAATACATTGTCCCGGCAAGCCCCGGGAGAGATTATATTTCCTTCTTTCGAAAGAGTTTCATCTTCATTGCAGGCTCCGAAAGCCCAACACAAAGATATATTTTCGGGTAAACGGGAGCCGGAAACCTCCATTACAAAACCCTTCGTATCTGCCAAAGGACATATTACCAACCTAACTTCACCCTTATCTAACAATGCATCCTTTATGGTATATATCCGGTCTCCCGTTTTCTTCAAATTACATTCATCCAACCAACGGCTTTCATCACCTGCTACTATTCCAAACCGGAAAGTACCCGACCCTTTAGACAAACAGAAAGGAAGCACCTGTGCTTTCACTTCCATCAGCACAAGGACTAACAATAATAATATCGTAATGCTTCTCCTCATAGTACCCAGTATTCCGTTAATTAATTCATGCTGCGAAAATAGGCCATTTCACAGTTTCAATAAATGGAAACATGTACATTTACATGGAAATTCATCTAAAAGAGTCCTATTTTGCAGGAAATTGCACTATTTTCCATAGGCTCTTTTTTCTGAGCCACTTATCTTTGCGTACATATAAATCCAACAAGAAAAACATCCATGAAAAAGCAAATCTTCACCCTACTTTGTGCATGCCTGATGAGCGAAATGCTCTTTGCACAATCAACATGGTTCAATGACAAAGACCTCACCCTGACCGGTGTTTACTACTATCCCGAGCATTGGGACGAAAGCCAATGGGAACGTGACTTCAAGCAGATGCATGACTTAGGTTTTGAGTTCACCCACTTTGCCGAATTTGCCTGGGCACAACTGGAACCGGAAGAGGGTAAATATGACTTCGCCTGGTTGGACAAGGCAATCGCTTTGGCAGACAAGTACAAACTAAAAGTAGTGATGTGTACTTCTACCGCTACCCCACCCGTCTGGTTAAGTCGCAAATATCCTGAAATCCTGATTAAGTATGAAGATGGTACAGTCCTCGACCACGGTGCCCGCCAACATGCATCATTCGCCTCTCCACGATATCGGGAGCTCGCCTACAAGATGATAGAAAAGTTGGCACAACATTACGGCAATGATCCACGCATCGTAGGCTGGCAGCTTGATAACGAGCCTGCCGTACAGTTCGATTATAGTGAGGCGGCAGAAATAGCATTCCGCAACTTCCTGAAAAACAAGTATCACAATACTATCAAAGAACTGAATGATGCCTGGGGCACTGCTTTCTGGAGTGAAGTTTATTCTACCTTTGACGAAATCACCCTCCCCAAGACTGCCCAGATGTTTATGAACCATCATCAAATACTGGATTACCGACGTTTTGCCGCCGGACAAACCAATGACTTCCTGAATGAGCAATGCCTGCTGATTAAGAAGCATGCCCGCAACCAATGGATTACCACCAATTATATCCCCAACTATGATGAAGGCCATATTGGTGGAAGTCCCGACCTGGATTTCGTAAGCTATACCCGCTACATGGTTTATGGCGATAACGAAGGCATCGGACGTCGCGGATATCGGGTGGGAAATCCGTTACGCATCGCCTTTGCCAACGATTTCTTCCGCCCCGTACAAGGAACTTACGGAGTAATGGAACTGCAACCGGGACAAGTCAATTGGGGAGGTATTAATCCACAACCGCTTCCCGGAGCTGTCCGCCTGTGGCTCTGGAGTGTATTTGCAGGAGGAAGCGATTTCATTTGTACGTACCGTTACCGCCAGCCGCTTTACGGAACAGAACAGTATCATTACGGAATTGCCAACACAGACGGCACTACCATCACCCCCGGAGGACATGAATTCGAACAATTCATCAAAGAAGTGAAACAACTGCGTACACAGGCAAAAGCACGTGATGTGAAACCCGCTGATTACCAAGCCCGTCGCACCGCCATACTTTTCAATCACGAAAATGCATGGAGCATCGAACGCCAGAAGCAGAACCGTACCTGGAACACGATGGCACACATCGACAAGTATTACCGTACGCTAAAAAGCTTCGGCGCTCCGGTCGATATTATTAATGAAAGCAAAGATCTGTCACAGTATCCGGTAGTCATTGCTCCTGCCTATCAGATGGCAGACAAAGCATTGGTAGACCGTTGGACTGAATACGTAAAGAATGGCGGTAATCTGGTATTAACCTGCCGTACAGCACAGAAAGACCGTTACGGCCGTCTGCCCGAAGCACCTTTCGGTTCACTGATCTATGATTTGACGGGAAATGAAATAGAGTTTTACGACCTTCTGCTCCCCGAAGAACCGGGAAAGTTTGTTATGGATGGCAAAGAATACCCCTGGAATACCTGGGGAGAGATACTGAAACCAAGTAAGGATTGCCAGACCTGGGGAAAGTATATCGAAGAATTTTATGAAGGAAAACCGGCCATTACCACCCGCAAACTTGGTAAAGGTACTATCACTTATGTAGGAATTGACAGCACAGACGGAACTTTAGAAAGAGATGTGCTTAAAAAGCTCTATACAAAACTGAATATATCTGTAATGGATCTGCCGTATGGAGTAACGATGGAATATCGCAACGGTTTGGGAATAGTTCTCAATTATGGCGACAAGCCCTATCACTTCAATCTTCCTGAAGGAACCAAAACTTTGATAGGAACAACAGATATTCCGACGGCAGGAGTACTGGTATTCGTAACAAAGCAATAGTTCAAAACCGGCATCTATTTATACACAATAAGTATCATGAGAAAGAAACTATTATTTATCATCTTCTGCCTGTCCGCTCTCACGGGATTCGCACAGACAGCAAACACTCACTCGCAAACGGATGATCTGA
Organism: Bacteroides intestinalis DSM 17393; assembly: GCF_000172175.1. NCBI lineage: Bacteria > Pseudomonadati > Bacteroidota > Bacteroidia > Bacteroidales > Bacteroidaceae > Bacteroides > Bacteroides intestinalis. The sequence goes on from NZ_ABJL02000008.1 coordinate 2,609,921, forward strand.
AAGGAAAACGTATCGGAGTCATTGGTGACAGTTATGTGAAGAACCACAAAGAACCTGTTGAAAATACCTGGCACTATGCGTTTGCTCAAAAACATGGCATGGAATACTTCAATTATGGTAGGAATGGGAATAGTATTGCTTATTCCAGCCCGCGCTGGGGCGAGGCCATGTACATAAGATATAAAGAGATGACAGACAGCCTCGACTATGTTATCGTAATCGGAGGACACAACGATGCTTTCAAGCTTGATTCCATCGGAGGAATAGATAATTTCAAAGCTAAGCTGGAAATACTCTGTAAAGGCCTCGTAGAGAAATATTCCACAGCCAAAATCTTTTTCTTTACCCGATGGAACTGTAAAAACTTTAAGGAAAGTGACTCCGAGAAAGTGGTAGACGCCATGGTTGAAGTCTGCGGTAATTACAGCATTCCCATCTTTGATTGCGCCAGGAAGGGAGGTATCTATGCCGACAATGACACTTTCAGAAGAATATATTTTCAGGGAGAGAAGGACACGGCACATCTGAATGCAAAAGGTCATGTCCGCTTCCTGAAAGTAGCGGAGAACTTTATATTACAGTATTGAAGCCACTGTGGGCTCTTTGACCGGAACACCTAGCTGTTTCCTTTTTTCATCTTTATCGTAAGTAGCAGTTCAAAATTGGTTTGATACATATAACTCGTTTTCGCATCATGTTTTGTTATTTGAAGATACTCAGTGGAGCCATCCAGTAAGTGTAAAATCAAGATCATGTCAAGTAAACAAGAAAAGGGTTGCCTCATCTGCCTACAGAGGACAACCCTTTACAAATCAACAAAACTATATTATCCTATACCCTAAATTAATACCCCGGATTCTGCATATCCTTCTTTTCTTGATCTGTCAGTGGTTCACCATTGTCATTAGTCAAGCCATCAAGGAACGACTGAGGAATAGGACGCAGGTTATGATGTTCTTGAATATAGAGTGTTTCAGGATTGAAAAGTTTGGCACGCTTATAAAGAGTCTTCGTGCGGCTCAGTTCATCCCAGCGATTCCACTCACCCAATAATTCACGAGTACGTTCGTTCAGAATAAAATTAACCTTACCTTCTAGTGTATTAACACTCAGTCCCATTCCGTTCAGTACAGCTTGGTCTTCTGCAGGCAGGTTGTTCCAACTGGAGATTTGAAGGCTAGATGCATTCCACGATTCACTTTCTACCGGACGTTCCACACCCGTAGAAAGTACATAAGAATTCTTCTGGATAAACGAATATTCAAATGCCTGCTGATTCGTCAACTTAGCGCCATTGGCATCTTTGTTACCTTTTGCACAATTGCCTGAAGCTGTTGAGTTACTCTTGAAAGCAATAGTACCATCTACATAATATTCACGGTCTTCACCGGCTTTCCATTCAGCACGTTTGCGCAGCAAGTTAATAGTAGCCAATGCGCCTGCATCATCACCATTACGTACTTGACATTCAGCTTTCACAAGGTAGGTCTCACCAACACGAGCCATCGTTACATCGCGGTGTGCATCCCCCTTTTCACCGGTACGGCTACCATCGGCTGTTTTGTTAATACCACAGAACATATTAGAACGATTGGCTGCCGATGTACCGTAAGTATTCATCACATATTGACCTTCAGCATAAACCGGGGCTACATTGGGTACCCATTTACCCGTTTCAGGATTGACAAATGTATGCTTAATAGCCGCACGACCAAACTCATCCTTACGAAAGCGTGTGTCATCCTTCTTATTCAACAAGAAGAGAACTCCTTGATCGCCAAATGTGGGCGCATTTTCAGCTTTAACATAATCGGGCGTTGCTACGTTATTGCAAATACCATAAACCGTTTTAAAGGTTTTCCACATACGAGAATCATTCACATTATCAAACACAGCATAAGTATATTCTGTAGGACGGCAACGCTGGAACTCCATGTCGCCGATATACTGACCACGGGGAACATAGCCACCTGAATAAGTGTTGTACTGCGAAGAGAAATAATTATAGGTACGATTTCCGTAACGGCCAACAGTAGTCGAAGCATCGTTATGCAAAGCCGACATCAAGATTTCTTTCGACTTTTCAATATTACAGTCCACCCCTGTCCAGTTGGAATACAAATTATTATAATCTTTTTCCAAGCCACGCGCATCAATGACTTCATCACAGAGCCGGATGGCACGGTCAAGATCGGTCTTTGCAGGATAATTACTCTTCCAAGTGCAACGCTCGCTTTGGCGATAGAGTAGAGCTTTAGCCAAGAAATGGGCAGCCGTATATTTAGTCCACGTACCAGCACCACGCCAATCGTCTGTACGAAGCAAATCATACGCTTTCTGCAAGTCGTCAATGACTTGATTCAGTACATCTTCACCACTAGACAGCTTGAAGTTACGTGGAACGCCTGCACTTACATCAATAGGTTCCAGTTGTAATGGGCAACGCTCGTATTGGCAGAACAGACGATAATAGTTGTATCCACGCAAGAAATAAGCTTCCCCCAAGGCTGAATTGCGATCCTGTTCACTGGCTATGAGAGGAGCTTTTTGCAACAGTAGATTACACGTTGCAATACCAAAATACAATTCGTTCCACAAATCTGCAGGCGAAGGATGGTTTCGACGCGACGATCCTGCCGGATTCATTTCAGCCGTATTATAGTCCATCCATCCAAGCGAAGTTTCGTCTGATCCCATTGAAAATTCATCACAACCATAAAGTGTAATGGCATAAGCCCATTCGTATCCAAAGTGCCAACGCAGGTTACCATAAAGACCGGCAGCCATGGCCAATGCGCCCGCACCAGTTTCAAGCAAAGCATCCGTAGTAGTATGGTTTGCATTTTCTTTCAGGAAGTCATCGCCGCATGAGGTCGTACCAAACATTATTGAAGCGGCAAGAATACCCGATAATATTTTATTAGTATTTTTCATATTCGTTTTTTTGTTTAATGATTAATGATTAGAAACCTACATTCAAGCCAAACGTAACACCACGATTGTAATAAGACGTACCGAGATCGAGGTCAATGTAATCAATAGATGAATAGATGTCACCCAGATTACGTCCTTGTACATATACTTTCAATGAATTGATACCTATCTTTTTACAAATGTTTTGCGGGATGTTGTACCCCAAAGAAATATTACGCAGTTTCAGGAAGGAAGCATCCTTATAGCCCAACAGACCGGCATAAGAGTCACCCGAACCGTAGATAGGCATCTGCCATTCGGCATTCGGATTATCCGGTGTCCAATAGTCTATTTCACGCTGCTGGAACTGGCCGGCCTGTGCCTCGCCTCCTGTCGAAATCATGTAACCGAAACGACCGTACAACTCAATTCCCAATTCAACACCTTTCCAAGTAAAATAGTTGCTCCAGCCCAACGTCCAGCGTGGGGTCTTATTACCCAAAATTATCTTATCATCGTTGGCATCAAGCTGGTAGTCTCCATTCTGATCTACCGGCTTCACCATGCCGACCTTGAATTTGCTTCCCTTCTCATTCCACTTAGCCATTTCCGCAGCATCTGATTCTTTCCAGATACCATCGGCAGCATAATCATAAAAGACTCCTATAGATTGACCAATGAACCATGTGTTGTCAATCATATCATTCTTGCCATTAGCCAGTTCAACAATCTCTTCTTTCTGATAAGCTGCATTGAGAGATGATACCCATTCAAAATCCTCAGTACGGATGGGAGTTACACTCAACGAAATGTCCACACCGAAGTTCTTTGTCTGCCCGATATTCTGCATTGTAGAAGGATACCCTGTCAGGGTCGGAATATTTACGGACATCAACAAATCTTTCGTCTTGGAGTGATAAACGTCTATCGTACCATTAATACGGTTACTTAAGAATCCGAAATCAATACCATAGTTCCACTGTGTAGTTTTCTCCCACGACAGGTCTCTATTAGCCATCGAATTGGCTTTCTTACTCATATCTACATAGTAAGGCTCATTAGTCACAAAAATCATTTGGTTACCCGTCGAAAATGGCATCCAACCTGTAAAGATTCCACCCAATGTACCATAAGGGCTGACGGAAGAGTTACCCGTTGTACCTACACCAATACGCAGTTTCAAATTGTCAATCCAAGTAATGTCTTGCATAAACTCTTCCTGGTTAATGCGCCAACCAAGGGCGGCTGACGGGAAAAAATCCCATTTATTGCCTGCCGCCAGTACTGACGAACCGTCGTAACGTCCTGATACAGTCAAAAGATAGCGATCATTGAACGAATAGTTTATACGAGCCATGTAGGATGCCATCTGGCTTTCGGTCAAACCGGTACCCATGCCTGCTTTGTAACGGGATTGTGTAACATCAACAATCCCCATGTTATTCCATAGCATTTCGGGAACAAGGATATCAGATGCACTCATTGAACCGCTTTCATGGTTATTCTTTGAAGCTGTCTGCAACAATGTCACGCCGATGTTGTGCTTGCCAAACTGGCGGTTATAGAGAATCATATTGTCCAGCGTCCAGGAAAAATAACGGTTAGACCCCCAACTGGCATAATTCGTTGAACCGGCAAGGGATGCCGATGAACTGTCGCGGAAGATACCATTGCGATTGTAACGAAAATCAGGACCAAAAGCAAACTTATAGCTCAAACCTTCCAACGGTTTCCACATCTTGCCGAAATCCAATTGTGCGTAGAAACTAGCCAATGCACGATAATTTTCACGATCATCGTTCACCTTCTTCCATTCATCCACTACCGTATAAGTACGTGATTCGGTATGCGGCGTAGCAATCACATTTCCTTCATCATCGTATGGTACAGCATAACGAGGAATGGATTTGGCCAGTCCGTAAATATCACCGGGGCCATTATTCGTACCGGCCATACGATCCACACCATACTGTTGGTCTGCAAACGACATATTAATCGATGCTCCTATTTTAATCCAAGGTTTCGGTGTAATATCTACAGTTGCAGCCAGATTAAAACGCTCATATTCCTGTCCTTTCTGCGTACCTTTGTTATTTAAATAGCCGAAAGAGAAAGATCCTTGCAGATTCTCACTACCACCAGTGGCGCTCAATGTATGTTCATGGGTGATACCTGTACGCGTTACGATGCCTGTCCAGTCGGTATTGCTTACTTTGGAACCATCCCAAGAGTTACCTTCCCAGCCTTTGTTTACATTTTTCAAAGCATAGGTGTCACCCGCAAAGATTTTTTGGTCGTTCTCATAAGTAGGCGCATTACCAGGAGCGTAAACCTCCGGGTTATTGTTGTAGTACGCCCAGCGCTTCCAAGTAATGTAATCACTGGCACTCATCACAGGCGACTTATCTTCTATAGTTTCCATAGTGACCGTTCCAGAGTAATTTAAGGCAAATTGTCCCACTTTACCGCGTTTAGTAGTGACAAGCACAACACCATTGGCACCACGCGAACCATAAATAGCCGTAGAAGAAGCATCCTTCAAAATGTCAATCGACTCAATGTCACGCGGATTTAGTGTCTCGATCCCCCCTGCACTCAAAGGAACACCGTCCACGACATAAAGCGGAGTATTACTGGCATTCAATGAACGATTACCACGGATACGAATAGAACCTACAGAACCCGGACGCTGACTGGAAGTAATATCCACACCTGCCGCCTTGCCTTGTAATGCCTCAAAAGCATTGCTTACGGGCTTTGCATTCAGTTCCTTACTCCCTACGCGTGTCAAAGCACCCGTCACGTCACTCTTCTTCTGAACGCCGTAACCTACTACCACTACTTCATCCAACATTGCATTATCTTCCTGCAATGTCACCTGGAAATTTGTTTTTCCTGCAACAGAAATTTCCTGGTCTTTATAACCTATAAAAGAAATAGAAATCGTACCATTATTAGGTACATTGGAAAGAGTAAATCGACCATCCAAGTCAGTAATCACACCATTAGTAGTGCCTTTAACCAGAACATTGGCACCAATAACCGGTTCACCGGTTTGATCAATTACAGTACCCGAAACGGTTTTGCTTTGTGCGGCGGCTCCTATAGCCAATACCGAGAACAAAGCCACGAGAAACAGCCGCTGGAGTTTACCCAGACGACTCAACAGACTTAAATTCTTGCTGTTTTTCATACTTTAATTATTAAGTTAAACAAAAGTTAGTTTTCTATTCTCTCAGGAGAATTAAGGTCTCCCACCTGTGAAAAAGTGTTGCAAATATATATGCAAAGTACAAAAAAGGGAATGTAGGATTGTGTCAAAGCATGGAAAATTCAGTCTTTTCAACTGAAAAATAGTATCAACGACTGTGAATAAAATCAAAATGATTAGTCTTCGTAGCATTTTGATTATTCCGGGCATTTTATTATCGGAATTGTTACTCTAATATTGTAGCGAGAAACATATAAATCCAAAAACGAATATGGCCAATCTTTCAATAGTCATTGTACCTACAAAAAAGTTATCCAATGGAAGACATCGAATAAGAATTGCAGTAGCGCACCGTTCGCAAACCAGATATATTTCTACTCAATTCATATTGGATTCTGCAAACCAAATGAAAAATGGTAAAGTCGTCAGGCACGAAAATGCAGCAAATATTAACACTTGCCTGCGCAAGATAATCTATGAATACGAAGAAATCTTATCATCCATCCATTATTTACAAACACTGTCGTGTACGGAGTTGATACATACCATTACCCGTGAACAACAAAAAAAAGGAGTTACTTTTTGTGTGATAGCTGACGAATACCTCTCTTCTATGAGAAATGAAGAGCAAAAGAAGTCCTATAAGTTGTACAGGATAGCCTGTGAAAAATTTCAGAAGTATATGAAAGGAGATTTCCCTCTGATACAACTTACGCCACTGCATATACAAGGTTTTGCCAATACAATGAAAGAAGAAGGGTTGTCCGCAACCTCTGTCAGAATTTACCTTACCTTAATAAGAGTCATACTGAACTATGCCAGGAAAATGAACTACGTAAATTATCCGGTCCATCCTTTTGTGCTATTCAAAATGCCAGTCAGTAACGTCAGGGAATTAGACTTAACCATAGATGAAATGAAAAGAATCAGGGATGTAAAATTGTGCAAACCGACCCTGAAAATGGTACGGGATCTATTCATGCTTACTTATTATTTAGGTGGCATTAACTTGAGAGACTTGATGGAATACGATTTTAAAGACCGGAACTGCATGCGGTATGTGCGTCATAAAACCCGGAACAGCAAGAAGAGTGAGAACGAAATAGCCTTTACCATTCAACCGGAAGCACAAGATATCATCAATAAGTACATATCAGAAAGCGGAAAATTAGTCTTTGGCAAATACTCGTCTTATGAGAAAGTATATAGTTTAGTGTTCAGACATATATATAAGGTGGCAAAGTTAGCCGGAGTTACTAGAAAAGTATCCTATTACTCCGCCAGAAAAACATTTGCCCAACATGGATATGAATTAGGAATTGAAATAGAAAAAATAGAATATTGCATAGGGCATAGCATGAAAAACAACCGTCCCATATTCAATTATATCAGAATCATGCAGGAGCATGCTGATAAAGTGTTCAGAGCAATTCTCGACCGATTAATTCAATAAATGCAAGTTCTTTAATAATGCTTTAATATTCAACGCATTACATTTACCAATTGTTTTTCTCATAATGTAAAAGCATTTACCACAGGATGTAACGGTCTTTACCGCTTATTGTAACGGCCTTTACCACGGTATGTAACGAGTTTTACCACGGCATGTAAATGGAGTTACCGTGTGGCGTTAAAAGAGTTATTGTGTGGTGTTCTGTAAAGTATGCGATCAGTTGGCGGAATGACTTTCCCTTTGTGTCCGAAAGAGATCAAGGCTGGAGTTGGGCAGTATCCGGTCCGTATCAACTCCGTAACAGATTCGGTTAGAAGTACCTCTATGTGGAGATGGTACGGAGCAAATAAGGGTTTGCCCCCTTTTTGATATACCTCTGACAGGATATTGACAGCTTCCAAATTCCGCCAACGAATTAAACAGACTCAAATCTACTGCAAAAAAGGATATTTATGTGCGATCTGGCGAGGCTTACAAAAACCATCCATAAGAACTGAGGATGAGTATGTTATGGATAAAGTGCCTCTTCATTCTCCACATATACACCTGAAAATCAAAGAAAAATCTTCATCGGTGTAGGATGTAGGAAAGATTGATGAAAACATTGTTTGAATGAAAAACTTGGGAGCACAACATTTTAATAACCAACTCAGGGAGAAACTCAAATGATAAGCGTAAAACTTTGCTCTGAATTATTGTATTGAAACTCTTGATGTACCTCTATATCAGAGCCTCAGCTATTCTATTTGGATATTATCAAGTTAACTTTTGTTTAACTTAATAATTAAAGTATGAAAAACAGCAAGAATTTAAGTCTGTTGAGTCGTCTGGGTAAACTCCAGCGGCTGTTTCTCGTGGCTTTGTTCTCGGTATTGGCTATAGGAGCCGCCGCACAAAGCAAAACCGTTTCGGGTACTGTCACCGACAAAACGGGTGAAACTGTAATTGGAGCCAGTGTAGTAGTAAAAGGTACTACAAATGGTACAATTACCGATATCGATGGTAAATTTACCATCTCCAATGTACCTGACAATGGGATTATACAGGTGAGTTTTGTCGGATACAAAACTCAGGATATTCCTGCGGGGGGGAAATCCGTTTTTCATATTACATTAGAAGAAGATGCTGAAATTCTGGATGAAGTAGTGGTAGTAGGTTATGGTGTACAGAAGAAAAGCGACGTAACCGGAGCACTAACTCAAGTAACGGAAAAAACAATCAAAGAGCGCCCGGTACAGAATGCTTTACAAGCGATGCAAGGTAAAGCTGCCGGCGTGCAAATTACATCCAACAACCGCCCGGGGGAACTGGGTGATGTACGTATCCGTGGTAATCGTTCCATTAATGCAAGCAACGACCCGCTATATGTAATCGATGGAATCCCGATGACTGCAGGTTCTATGGCTGATGTCAATCCCAACGATATAGAATCTATGGAAATTTTGAAGGATGCGTCTGCCACAGCTATTTATGGTTCACGTGGAGCCAACGGCGTCGTCCTGATCAGTACCAAAAAGGGTAAAACCGGCAAGGTGACCATTAACTACGATGGTTCAATGTCCTTTTCAACGATTGATTCTATGACTGACTGGATGAACTCAGGAGAACTGATTGACTGGAATCGCCAGTCTAATATTAATGCAAATGCATATACAGGTAAGTATGGCAATGCTCCCGACCCCGATATTGATGGTGATGCGTATTTTGGCGGTGTAACCAAATACCCCTATCTGCGTCCAGTATTCAATTCGGCCTTCCAATTTAATAGCGATGGTACTCCTGTATTACGTGACGCCACCGAATATGAACAAAAGGTTCTGGGATATGCTGCCAGAGTTCCGGTATACGATTCCTCGAAAATACCCACAACTCCCTGGACAGACTATGTAACCCGCACGGCAATTACTCACAATCACCAGTTATCCCTGTCTGCCGGTACCGAAAAATCAAAACTTTATATGTCTTTGGCATATCTGGACCAGCAATCACCGATGAAGGATCAGGACTACAAACGCTATACAGTGAATTTGAATGGGGAAATACAGGCTACCGATTTCCTGAAAGTTGGCATGGGCGTTAATCTCAGCCATTCCATTAAAAATTATGGTATTGTAAGTAACTTCTCAAACACTACTGCCAAAGACTCTTATGGTTTAGCCACCAACCTGATGCCATATGCACCGGCATACGATGAAAACGGTTCCTTACTGAGCCCGTCTGATGGTCCTTCGCAACACAATGCACTACTGAACATTGACCAGGCGCAGAATGAAACACGCTATTACGGAGCTATGTTAAGCTCTTTTGCTGAACTGGACTTCGGGAAAATCTGGACTCCGCTGGAAGGTATAAGATGGCGTACAAACTTCGGTGCACAATACCGTAATGCACGCGAAGGTAGTTATTATGGTAACGATTTCACCAATCCGCTAGGGTATGCCTCAACAGAACCGAATGTAGCTTACAACAACCAAAGCCAGAAATTGGCATGGACATTGGAAAATATGATTTTTGTAAACAAAACATTCAATAGAATCCACTCTTTGGGACTGACATTAATGCAATCTGCCGAATATTATCGTACAGAAGGTATCGAGGTACGCGCTTATGAATGTAAATTCCCCACCGCATTGTGGTATAGTGTAGGTGACTCTAACACATCAAAGGCCGGTATAGGTTCCTCATTCAGCGAACAACAACGCGCTTCTTATATGGGCCGCATTAATTATTCTTTGATGGACCGTTATCTGATTACCTTGACAGGTCGTTGGGATGGTGCTTCAATGTTAGCCGTAGATAATAAATGGGATTTCTTCCCTTCAGCCGCCCTGGCATGGAAGGTGAATGAGGAAAATTTCCTGCAAGCTATAGGATGGATCAATACATTGAAAGTACGTGTAGGTTATGGTGTGACCGGTAATGCTTCTGTCAGTCCATATCAAACAGGTGGAGCAATGGTTTCACAATGGGCAAACAAGCCTTTCGGGCAAGGTGCAGTAACCACAAACACCACCGGTGCCAAGGCTTCCGTATTGCCCAACAAAATGCTTGGTTGGGAGAAAACTGCTTCCACGAATGTGGGTATCGACTTCGGCTTCCTGAATAATAGAATCACCGGTAGTGCCGAATACTACATTGCCAAAACTTCTGATTTACTATTAAACCGTTCTATTCCTATCATGACCGGATATACCCAAATTTTATCGAATGTAGGCAAGACTCAAAATAAGGGTTTTGAATTAACATTGTCTACTGTAAATGTCCAAACCAAAGACTTTACCTGGAAAACCGATTTCACCTTCTCTACTAACAAAGAAAAGATAGTAGAATTGGCTGATGGTAAAAATGACGATACCGCCAATAGCTGGTTTATAGGAAAACCAATCAATGAGGTTTGGACATACAAATACGATCGCCTGTGGCAGAATACTACTGATGACCAAAAACTGCTGGCAGTTTATAAAGCAAATGGTATTACGATGTTCCCAGGTATGGCTAAATTGGTAGATCAACCATTCATCGAAGTACCAAAAGGTACAGAAGGAGCAGTAACAAAAACTATTGATGTCAATGGACAGAAGCAAGAAATCACTTATATGAATAACGGTTTCGGAAAATTTGATAATGATGACAATCATTTCTTAGGTTCATTTACCCCGAAATGGGAAGGTGGTTTTACTACTACATTCATTTACAAGAACTGGCAGCTGAATGCATTTGTCTATGGCCGCTTCGGCAATACGTATTACGGATTAATGCAAACTTACGGACGTCGCGTTGAGAAGGATACCTGGAGTCCTGAAAATACGGGAGCCCGATTCCCGCAACCGCGCGCAGGAGGAGAGACTTTTACAGACTATAGTGCTTATATGAGTTACACTAAAGGCAATATGGTTGCCATCCGTAACATTGCATTATCATATACACTGCCCGAAAAAATTCTAAATAAGATAGGTGCGTCCAGTTGCTCTATTTATGCCCAAGTACTGAACCCCTTCATTTTCGGGGGTGAATTAGTAAAGGCAGGAATCAACCCGGATGATACTACAGGATGGAGCGAAAGTACTAATCCGACTAATTATATTGGAGGCCAGACCAATAATACAGTGTTGAACCGCAGTTATGTGATAGGTCTGAGACTTGGCTTTTAAATAACAGAATATTAAGATAAATACAATATGAAGAAATATATATTACTATCGATAATTGCATTGGGAAGCATATCTTGTACAGACAGCTTTCTGGAAGAAAAAATGGTATCTACCATTACGCAAGATTATTTTGAGACCGAACAAGGTCTGGAACAACTGATCGTAGGTACATACGACGCCTTGCGGGTAACAAAACAATACGAACAAGGTCCTGCAAGCTTGATGGCAGGAGTAGATAACTTCTCTCAGAAAACAGCATCACGGGGTATGTATTCCGCGAGTGAATGGAATGCAACTGGAAAGTTGGCAGGTTTTACCAATGGCTTGTGCGGTGAGAATGCCAAATCACTATTAGGCTTCTACCCCATCATCAACAACTGTAACCGGGCTATAATATCTATCCGTGAAGGCAAAGCGCTCGGCAAGTTTGCCAGCGATGCAAATTATGCAGCCAAGGCTCTGTCAGAAGCTTTATTCAACCGTGCCTACTCACTTTACATTATGAGCACCATGTACGGTGAAATATTCGTTCCGCAAGGATATACAGAAGAGCTTCCCTCCAATTACAACTATGCCCGTGAAAGCGTTCCCAATATATACCGGATGCTAATTACAGATTTGCGTTATGCTTATGATCATCTGCCGGATGTCAATGAACAGAATCTGACTACAGACTTCGGTCGAGCAACGAAAGGGGCAGCCGCACATTTTTTGGCAAAACTCTATTTGCAACGTGCACAAGGTGCTAAATATGGTAGTTCGGAATATGGTGTAAAAGCCGACGGTCATGTAGATACCAATAAACAGAAATCTTATTTGGGTATGCTATATAAAGGAGAAAGTGCTGCCGACCTAGATTCCTGTATATATTATACATCAAAGGTTATAGATCATGGTTATTATGATTTGGAACCTGACTTTGGAAAATTGTTCAACCATCCATTGGGAGATTATTCAAATGAAAATAGCCGGGAATTGATTCTATCTTGCGTATATGGTCCGATGGGTGGAGCCGACAATGGCCGTTATGGTAACCGCCTGCCTTATTTCTTCGGAGGTGACTATGCCAATGCTTCTTGGGGAATACCTGATTTCTGTTGGGAATATCCCACAAAATCTTCAGCACGTGTAGGTTATACCAATGACTTCGGTTTTGACCTATACGTTAACAAACAAGCTGACTCCCGCTATCAAAAATCATTCCACGTAGAATATATAACAGCATTGAAGGGAGGAGATTCAAACTCATCCCCTGCTGCCAATCTTGACTATCACGCTTATAACAGTGATAATAACAAGACTTATATATGGACTGAAGCAATGGCAGATTATTTCAATGAACATATCCTTCCCAATTATACAAGAGAATCCTGGGGTAATAGAAGAGCTGTGCCCGGTGAACATAAAATGGGGAAAGGTGATCTAGCTTTCGCTTATGTGGAAAACACCAAAGAGACTGCCATTGACATCAATGAAGCTTTGGCACAACCCTTTGTCCTGATGGCACGCTGGATAAAAGATGGAGATAAATATTATTACCGTGTTCCTACTAAAGCCGAAGGAAGTAGTTATGCTTATAATGATAAAAGTTATTCCGGTCTGGACAAAATGGGTTCTACCGCATGTCCGGCAACATTAAAATATGATGAACCAAACCGCAATAATTATACGCACTACGAATCCGGCCGTGACGTACCTTTGTTCCGTTTAGCAGAAACCTATCTGCTTCGTGCCGAAGCTTATGGACGCAAAGGTAATTACAGTGCAGCTATTGCTGACATTAATAAAGTACGCGCACGTGCTGCTTATAAATCAGGTGAAAAGCGTGCAGAAGTGATTGCTCTTATACAACCGGGCCATGAAAAGCTCTCTCAGACAGAACAGCAATGGCCATATGAAGTGGCAATCGACATGACAGCTTCAATGTTGGTAGACGAATCTTATTGGGATGGTGCTTCTGTTCATTCAAATGCAGAAATGTATCCGGAAACTGCCACATCAACGGAAGACCGTTTTGTAAACTTCATCCTGAATGAATTAGCACGCGAACTGAATCAGGAAATGGTATATTACGAGAACTTACATCACTCGGGCTGGCAGGCAGACCGCATCATATACCATGATCAATTAGCATCTTCAAAACAAGGATTATGGGATTCTTCAGACAACTTAATTAACGGTATCGGACAGACAGGTGATGGCATGGGAATGTTCGAACCCCATTATACCCTAAAACCATTTGCCCAGTCTATGCTAGACTTATTGACGGATGAGAATGGTAATCCTCTGGACGACTCAGCTAAAAAAGCTTACCAGAATTACGGATATTGATTAATAAGATCTGTAGGGGGGGGAGACTTATGTACGGTTTCCCCCCTTTCTTATATACGGATATACCTAAAATAAATATAAAACGTACAATTCACCATATAAATGGATGAAATTCTATTTTTATCAAGGTGGACGACGTCTAATTTTGTAACATCAAATAAAAAAATGACATACTATGAGAAAGTTCTGTTTAACCATTATTGTATTAGCCGGCTTCAGTAAAGCACTGTTTGCCCAGTTTGGTAATTGCACTGCATCCGAAATGCAAACTTATACAGACCGTGAAACCGGAAACACCATTACCATACTTACCGACACTTTAAAGAATGACCGTTTCCTCTATCAGACAGACCCGATGTGGACACATGACGGAAAATATCTATTATTCCGGTCATCCAGTCGCGCAAACGATAAAAAGATAGAGCGTACCCTCCCAAATGGAGAGAAACGCAGTTGGACTCCCACACAGATTTATTTTATAGAAATGGCAACAGGCCAAATCATTCAGGCTACAGAAGGTCCTGATCTGGGTAGTGCATTCCTGGCCAATAAGAGCAATCGTATGTTCATCAGCCGAAAAGAAAAAGAAGACTGGAATATGTATGTAATGGATCTGGATAAGTTCTTTGCAGATGTAAAAAAAGGAAAGGTAGGAAAACCTACCGCCTATGAAACTCTTTTAGGTACTTTTCCCACAAGCATGGGACGTCCCGGAGGATATGCCATAGATTGCAACGATGACTATGCTTATATCACCGTAGAACGTGAAGGTACAGAAGAAGAAAAAGAACGCATGGCGAAAAATGCATTCTTACCGGAAAGTAATCAGCCGGTAAAAATAAAACCATCTCTTTGTGGCATTCGAAAAATGAACCTTGCTACCGGCGAAGTAACCAAAGTTATCGATACCGAATTTAAAACAGGACACATACAGGCCAGCCGTTTCACACCGGGAGAAATCGTTTTCTGTAATGAAACCGGTGGCGATGCATATCAGCGCATGTGGTTCTGCACAGCAGACGGTTCGGTCTTCAAGCCTCTTTATAAAGAAACTCCATTAGACTGGGTCACTCACGAAACTTTTGTAACCAAAGACTATGTTTATTTCAACATCCTAGGTTTTCAGCCTCGTCTTCGTAAACAAGTAAGTGGTATTGCCCGTATCAATCTTCGCACCGATGACGTGGAATTAGTGGGTCAGGTAGAATTGGATAAAGACCGCAAAGCCATAGAAGGACAACTTACCGGACGGGGATTCTGGCATTGCAATGCAAGTCGCGACAATCGTTGGGCAGCTGGTGACACCTTCGGAGGAAATGTCTGGCTCATCAACGTACAGACCGGTCAACGCCATTGGTTAGTTTCGGATACCAAAATGAAACCGGATCATGCACACCCAAGTTTCAGTCCCGACGGCACAAAAGTACTTTTTCAATCCGGGCACTTCACAAACGGCAAGCGTTTGAATCTGATGATGGTTGATATAACTTCATTCAATAACTAAAAAAGAAAGCAATGAAAAACAGATATTTACTCCTCTGTACTTTGTTAATCGGTACAGCCGGTAGTTTACGAGCCCAAGATTTACGTGAACGTACTTACTACTATGAGATTCTGGAACCACGACATGAGCCGAAGCCTGAAGTAAATGGTTTTGCAACCGAACGAATAAAAGAGCACTTGAACAGAGGACTGGCGGCAACCCCTGCCATGGATGGAAAAGGCATATATCTTAGCTGGAGATTGTTGGAACAAGATGATGCAGATGTGTCCTTCCATTTATATCGTACTGCAAATGGCAAGACGGAACGTTTAACCAAATCTCCGGTAAAATCGACTTGTGATTTCATAGATCAATCTCCTGCAAATGGAAAAGCATCTTATTGGATCTGCGCATTGGATAAAAAGAAAAAAGTGATCGACACATCTACTAAAATAGAAGTGGAACTCCCATCATTGAAGAATTATCAATCAATCAAACTTAATAGAAATATAAAAGCCGGCAAGATAGCTGTTGCCGATTTAAATGGAGACGGGATTTATGATTACATCATCCGCACGCCGGATAAAAATGTAGACCCGGGAATGCCGGGCACTTTGGGTGGAGAAACTTATCAAATTGAGGCTTATCTGAATGACGGTACTTTTTTGTGGTCTAAAGACCTGGGACAAGGTATAGAACCGGGCGTATGGTATTCTCCTTTTATCGCTTACGACTTCAATGGAGACGGCAAAGCTGAAATAGCATTAAAGACTGCTCCTGAAAATTCAAAACGCAATGAAAAAGGACGTGTAGATTCAGGTGAAGAATACTTGAGCGTATTGAATGGTATGACTGGAGAAGAAATAGCCCGCGTGGATTGGCCGGAGCGCAATGACAGATATGGAAATCTTGTCCGCCAGAATCGTAATCAAATAGGTATGGCATATCTGGATGGGAAGACACCTTATATATTAGCTTGTCGCGGAACCTATAAATTGATGGTGGTAGATGCCTGGCAATTAAACAGCAATAAACTGGAACGCGCCTGGAGATGGGATAGCGATGAAGAGAACCCTGTAGTAAGAAGTATGGGATCACACAACATGATATGCGGAGATGTGGATCAGGATGGAAAAGATGAAATACTCTTAGGCTCATGCATGCTTGATAACAATGGTACACTATTGTGGTCTACCGGATTAGGACACCCGGACAAGATTTATCTGACAGATATTGACCCGAATCGTCCGGGAATGGAAGTATTTCTATGTTTGGAACCTTGGCATGACAACGGCCGCGGTGTTTGTGTGGTAGACGCAAAAACCGGACAACCCGTTTGGAACATCGGTCACAAAACGTTCCATGTGGGTGACGGCATGGTTGCCGACTTCGATCCTACCCATAAAGGACTGGAATGTTTCGCAAGCGAAGACCGTAAAGGAGGAAGTACGGACAAATACCTGCTTTCTGCAGATGGTCAATATTTAGGCAAAAACGAAGATGTACCTTCCTGCCGAAACTGGGCATGGTGGGACGGAGATTTATTGCGTGAAACATTTAAAGGAGACGATAACCGATGGGGAGCAAACTCTTCTTCTAACGGAAAATCTTTAAGCATCATAAAATGGAAAGGGGAATCTCTGACAGAAGGTATTGGAGGGGATATCCTGATGATTGCCGATTTATATGGTGATTGGCGTGAAGAGATCATCACAGCCTTACCGGGCGAAATTCGTATTTACACAACGAATATCCCTGCCAAAGACCGTCGTGTAACTTTAATGCAGGATGCGATATACCGGAATTATGTGGCACATCGTTCTATGGGTTATCCACAGGCACCTGTACCTTCCTACTATTTAGGAGAGTAAATAAGATGATTTTGAATGATAATCTATGCAAATGAATTTTTGTCTATAGAATGAGGGGAACTTTACGCTAGTTTTGCTCCCCAAAATAAATTAATAAACCATGAAACGTAGAATCCTTTTATTCCTTTTGGCTTTTATATCCATAAGCCAGTATGTAGGAGCATCAGATGCTCGCAATAAATATAATTTCAATTCCGACTGGTTACTTTCCGTTGGTGATACCCCTGAAGCCCAACAAGTACGTTTTCAGGATACGGATTGGAAAAAAGTCACTTTACCCCGCGCTTTTAATGAAGATGAAGCTTTTCGCTTAAGCATCGACCAGTTAACGGATACAGTGATGTGGTATCGTAAACACTTCCGTTTACCCGCTGGCAGTAAAGATAAAAAGGTATTTATAGAATTCGAAGGTGTCCGCCAGGGAGCTGATTTCTACATTAACGGTCAATATCTGGGCCTGCACGAGAATGGTGCGATGGCTGTTGGTTTCGACCTGACTCCTTATATAAAATATGGAGAGGAAAATGTAATAGCCCTCCGCATTGATAATGACTGGAATTACAAGGAACGCGCTACCAACACCAAATATCAGTGGAGCGACCGTAACTTCAATGCCAATTATGGTGGTATTCCTAAGAATGTATGGCTACATGTTACAGATAAATTATATCAGACTCTACCTCTATACAGTAATCTGCAAACCACGGGTGTCTATATCTACGCGGAAGATATTCGTGTAAAATCCCGCAAAGCGGTAATCCATGCGGAATCCGAGATAAAGAACGAGTACAAACGTGCCAAGCAAGTGGCCTATAAAGTTGAGTTGATAGACCGTGACAGTAAAACAATCAAAGTATTCGACGGTACTCAGACTTTAGTGAAACCCGGAGAAACAGTAACCTTAAAAGCAGCTGCAGAAGTGGACGGTTTACATTTCTGGAGTTGGGGATATGGCTACCTGTATACCGTAAAAACAAGTTTATGGGCAGACGGTAAAAAGATAGATGAAGTAGCTACCCGGACAGGTTTCCGCAAAACTCGCTTTGGGAAAGGTATGATATGGCTGAATGATCGCGTAATCCAGATGAAGGGATTTGCCCAACGTACCAGCAATGAATGGCCGGGAGTAGGAATGAGCGTTCCGGCATGGCTGAGTGACTATAGCAATGGATTGATGGTGGAAGATAATGCCAACTTGGTTCGCTGGATGCATATCACTCCATGGAAACAGGATATTGAATCGTGTGACCGCGTGGGGCTGATCCAGGCAATGCAAGCCGGTGATGCAGAAAAAGACCGTGAAGGACGCCAATGGGGACAACGGACTGAACTGATGCGTGATGCTATCATTTACAACCGTAATAATCCGAGTATCCTGTTTTACGAATGTGGAAATGAGTCTATCAGTCGGGAACACATGATAGAGATGAAAGCGATACGCGATAAATATGACCCTCATGGCGGCCGTGCCATCGGTTCACGTGAAATGCTTGATATCCGCGAAGCCGAATATGGTGGAGAAATGCTTTATATCAATAAGAGTAAACATCACCCGATGTGGGCCATGGAATATTGTCGCGATGAAGGATTACGCAAGTATTGGGACGAATACTCTTACCCCTATCATAAGAATGGAGAAGGGAACAATTCTTTCAGATCCGCTGCAACCAATAAAATCCAGAAGAAAGTAGACGCACGCGCTTACAATCATAATCAGGATTCATTTACGATAGAAAATATAATTCGCTGGTTCGACTATTGGCGTGAACGCCCGGGAACCGGGGATCGTGTTAGTTCAGGTGGAGTAAAGATCATCTTCTCTGATACCAATACTCATTTCCGCGGGGTAGAAAATTATCGTCGTAGCGGGGTAACTGATGCCATGCGCATTCCCAAAGATCCTTTCTTTGCGCATCAGGTGATGTGGGACGGTTGGGTAGATATAGAAAATCCACGTATCCATATCATTGGCCATTGGAATTATAAAGAAGGTATAGTGAAACCGGTCTATGTAGTTTCCAGTGCAGAGAAAGTGGAATTATTCCTGAATGGAACATCCTTAGGATATGGTAATAGAGACCACCATTTCTTATATACTTTTGAAAACGTAGCATTTGCAGCCGGTAAATTGGAAGCAGTGGGCTATGATGAAAACGGAACAGAATGCTGTCGCACCCACTTACAGACAGCCGGTGAACCGGAGCAAATAAAGTTGAGCCTGATTCAGAGTCCTAATGGATGGAAAGCAGACGGTGCAGATATGGTATTGCTTCAGGTAGAAGTAATGGATAAAGATGGCAGACGTTGTCCGTTGGCCAATGACCTGATACATTTCGATGTGGAAGGACCTGCCGAATGGCGTGGTGGTATCGCACAGGGAAAAGACAATTTTATTCTTTCAAAAGATTTGCCGGTAGAATGTGGTATCAACCGCGCACTCATCCGCTCTCTGACAACTGCCGGTACAGTTCGCGTGACTGCAAAAGCCGAGGGTTTAAAATCTGCTGAAATCAGCTTCTCATCATCGCCCATAGAAGTAAAAGATGGATTAAGCAGCTATATCCCCGGCAATGAACTGGAAGGCAGATTAACCCGTGGAGAAACTCCATTAACACCTTCTTATAAAGATACGAAAGTAGATGTTGGCATCTTATCTGCTGTCGCCGGTGCAAATAATGAAAGCACTATCAATAGTTTCGATGATAACGAATTGAGCGAGTGGAAAAATGACGGAAGGGCAAATACAGCCTGGATCACTTACCAATTGGAACGTGCCGCACGGGTGGATGAAGTTTGCCTGAAACTGACCGGATGGCGTTTGCGCAGTTATCCGCTGGAAATCTATGCAGGTGACGAACTGATCTGGAGTGGAGAAACAGAAAAAAGTCTGGGATATGTTCATTTGAAAGTAAAACCTGTATTGACCAACGAGATTACCATTCGCTTGAAAGGGGCCAGCAAAGAAGGGGACGCCTTCGGACAAATAGTTGAGGTAGCTGCTCCCGTCGCCAATGAATTGGATTTATATAAAGCTAAGGATGGAGACAAGACCAGGCACGAATTACGCATTGTGGAAATAGAGTTTAAAGAAAACTTATGGCAATAAGGTTGAATTGTTATATAAAACAACAAATGGTTATGTATATACTCCTGCTTTGCGGGAGTATATATGCTTTTTCTCAATCCTATGAGAAGAAAAATAACCAGATTTCCGGCTTAAATGCCCGCCAGTTTCACAAATTCTGGAAAGTGGAGTCGGAATCGCCCGATTACAAAGTAACGTTCCGGGGAGATACAGTTGAGATTGTCTCCCCAAAAGGGCTGACTCTCTGGAGAAAGGAAAAGATGAGCGGCAAAGTCACCATTGAATACGATGCCTGCGTAGTCAGTGAAACGGGAAAAGACCGCCTGAGTGATTTAAATTGCTTCTGGATGGCTTCTGACCCGAAACATCCGGACAACTTATGGAAACGCGAGAAGTGGCGCAACGGAATATTCCTGAACTGCTACTCCCTGCAGCTTTATTATATGGGATATGGCGGAAACCACAACTCCACTACACGCTTCCGTCGCTATGATGGCAATGAAGCAGGCATCACCGACCCTCAGGCCCGCCCTGCGGTCTTAAAAGAATATACCGATGCAGAGCATTTGCTGAAAGCGAACCACTGGTATCATATTAAAATTACGAACGAGAATAATAGGGTTAGTTATTATATAGACGGAAAGCGTCTGGTGGATTTCAGGGATGTCAAACCACTGACTGAAGGTTGGTTTGGCTTCCGCACCACCCTATCGCGCACCCGCATTACCAACTTCCGCTACAAGTGCTCACTGCAAGAAAACCCCGCTGTGCCTTTGCAATGGATCGGCAGCACTCCCGAAATGGACAAAGCGGTCAGCTTCGGTGTACCTTTTGAGAAAGGCAAAATCTCTCCTGAAAGCACTTTACAGTTAACCACCGTAAATGGTGAAAACATACCAATCGACACTTGGGTGCTGGCCTACTGGCCGGACGGTTCGGTGAAATGGAGCGGAGTAGCAGGCGTTATCCCCGCCGGAACAGAGGGGGCGACACTTGAACTGGCAAAAAAGAAGTCGGTAAAAAAGGCAAGAACTACAAATCCCGACGATCAAGCATCCGTTTCCGTCACCGAGACGCCACGGAACATTCTGATAGAAACAGGAGTGATTTCGGTTTACATTCCCCGTCAAGGTGAATTCCTGATAGACAGTCTGCTATATAAGGGGGTGAAGGTGGGCGAAAAAGCACGCCTGATATGTAGCACACAAAGCACGCCCGTTCTTGAAAGCACTTCGCAGGTATCTTTCAGTAACTATGTGAGCGAAGTGAAATCAGCGACGGTAGAGCGTTGCGGTGCTATACGCACGCTGATAAAACTGGAGGGCGTACATAAGAATAAAGACGGACGCGAATGGCTGCCCTTTGTGGTACGTCTCTATTTCTATGGTGGAAGTGAACAGATGAAGATGGTGCACAGCTTCCTGTTCGATGGAGACCAGAACCAGGATTTCATTCGTGCTTTGGGCATCCGCTTCGACGTGCCTATGCGTGAAGCACTTTACAACCGCCACATAGCCTTCTCCTGTGCTGACGGTGGAGTGTGGAGCGAACCTGTGCAGCCATTAGTAGGGCGTCGTGTGCTGACATTAGGCAATGCGGCGAACAGGAACTCCGGCCGGGATGTGACAGATAAAAATGCCAGCAAGGATAAGAAAGTCTCCCTGCAGCAACAACAGATGGAAGGGAAACGCATCCCGCCTTATGAAACTTTTGATGAAAAAAATCGCTCACTGCTGGACAACTGGGCATCATGGAACACCTATCGCTTGTCTCAGCTCACTGCGGATGCTTTCTCCATCCGTAAACGGGCCAATGACACGAATCCCTGGATAGGCACTTTCTCCGGCACGCGCAGTGAAGGATATGCTTTTGCCGGCGACGTCAGTGGTGGACTGGGGCTTTGCCTGCACGACTTCTGGCAGTCTTATCCCTCGGCCATAGAAATCTCCGAGACGAAGACTCCCGCAGCTACCCTTACCGCCTGGCTATGGAGTCCCGATGCCGAACCCATGGATCTGCGCCACTACGATAATGTAACGCACGATTTAAATGCCAGTTACGAGGATGTTCAGGAAGGCTTGAGCACACCCTATGGAATTGCCCGCACTACTACGCTCACCCTGATCCCGCAGGGAGGATATGCCGGGAAAAAGGCTTTTGCCGACCGTGCCAAGCAACTTTCGGAACCGGGTGTACTGATGCCTACCCCCGAATACCTGCACGCGCAGCAAGCCTTTGGCGTCTGGAGCCTTCCGGATCGCAGTACTCCATTCCGCAGCCGGGTGGAAGATCGTCTGGATGCCTATATCGACTTCTACAAAAAGGCCATCGAACAGAACAAATGGTATGGTTTCTGGAACTACGGCGACGTCATGCATGCGTATGACCCTGTTCGCCACACCTGGCGATACGATATCGGAGGCTTTGCTTGGGACAATACAGAACTGGCCTCCAATATGTGGCTTTGGTATAATTTTCTGCGCACAGGACGTGCAGACATTTGGCGTATGGCAGAGGCTATGACCCGCCATACAGCCGAGGTAGATGTCTACCACATAGGGGAGAATGCCGGATTGGGTAGTCGTCACAACGTCAGCCATTGGGGATGTGGCGCCAAGGAAGCACGCATCAGTCAGGCTGCCTGGAATCGCTTCTACTATTATCTCACTACGGACGAACGCTGTGGAGATCTCATGACCGAGGTGAAAGACGCCGAACAGAAGCTCTATACTCTCGACCCAATGCGTCTGGCACAACCACGTAGCAAATATCCTTGCACCGCCCCTGCCCGCCTGCGCATTGGTCCCGACTGGCTGGCATACGCCGGAAACTGGATGACGGAATGGGAACGCACTCGCAATGTGGCTTACCGCGATAAAATCATTACCGGCATGAAGAGTATCGTCGCCCTGCCCAACCGGATTTTCACAGGCCCTAAAGCGCTTGGCTTTGACCCTGCAACCGGTGTCATCAGCAGTGAGTGCGATCCCAAACTGGAAAGTACCAATCATTTAATGAGTATCATGGGCGGCTTCGAGGTGATGAACGAAATGCTCCGGATGATTGAACTACCCGAATGGAAAGATGCCTGGTTAGATTATACGATACGTTATAAACAGAAGGCATGGGAGCTAAACCGTAGCCGTTTTCGCATTTCACGTTTGATGGGCTACGCTGCTTATCATACACGCAACCCGGAAATGGCAAAGGAGGCTTGGGCGGATTTGTTCACAAGACTGGAGCACACGCCGGCACCGCCTTTCCGCATCACAACTCTACTTCCGCCCGAGGTGCCTGCCCCGCTGGATGAATGTACCAGTATCAGCACAAACGATGCCGCCCTGTGGAGTCTGGATGCCATTTACATGCAGGAAGTGATTCCCATGGACGAGTAATTTGCACGATTTTCCATGTATATTGCATATTATTCTATGGAAGTATTTCGTATTAAGCCGTATTTTTGCAATTAATCAAAAACAAAATATATCATGAAAAAACCTTGTTTTAAATCCTTGGTCGGCATAGCTGCCATTGCAGCGATTGCGCTGGGATTATCAGGCGCTATACCTGCTCCCAAATATAAGACTGTCACTGTCAATGCACCTTTCGCCATGGAGCCGATAAAGGAATTTATTTTCCCCAATCGTGATTTTTCCATCGCAAATTATGGAGCAGTAAAAGGAGGGAAGACTATAAATACAAAAGCCATCGCTAAGGCCATCAAGGCATGCAACAAAGCCGGTGGCGGCCGTGTAGTGATTCCCGCTGGCGAGTGGCTTACAGGTCCCGTACACCTGATGAGCAATGTGAACCTGTATTTATCCGACGGTGCCATACTGCGCTTCACAGACAATCCGGAAGACTATCTGCCTGCCGTGATGACGTCATGGGAAGGTATGGAATGTTACAATTACTCTCCTTTGGTGTATGCTTTCGACTGTGAAAATGTAGCCATCACCGGAACCGGAACACTGCAACCCATCATGGACACATGGCGTAAATGGTTTAAACGCCCCAAACCACACATGGATGCGCTTGCAGAACTCTACACAATGGCCTCAACGGATGTTCCGGTAGAGAAAAGACAGATGGCGAAAGGAGAAAATAATCTTCGCCCGCACCTGATACACTTCAACAGATGTAAGAATGTCTTGCTCGATCAGTTCAAGATTCGTGAAAGCCCCTTTTGGACCATACACTTGTATATGTGCGATGGCGGTATTGTTCGCAATCTGGACGTATATGCCCACGGACACAATAACGATGGTGTCGATCTGGAAATGAGCCGGAACTTCCTGATAGAAGATTGTAAGTTTGATCAGGGAGATGACGCAGTTGTTATTAAAGCCGGACGCAACCAGGATGCCTGGCGGCTGGATACCCCATGTGAGAATATTGTAATCCGTAACTGTGACATTATAAAAGGACATACATTACTGGGCATCGGCAGCGAAATGTCGGGCGGCATACGCAACGTATATATGCACGATTGCGCAGCACCAGACTCCGTGTTCCGCCTCTTCTTTGCCAAAACGAATCACCGCCGGGGAGGTTTCATCGAAAACATCCACATGGAGAATGTGAAAGCAGGCAAGATGCAGCGTGTACTCGAAATTGATACGGATGTACTCTACCAATGGCGCGATCTGGTGCCTACTTACGAGGAGCGTATCACCCGTATCGATGGTCTATACATGACTAACGTGACCTGCGAACGCACCGAGGCCATCTACGATTTGAAAGGTGATGCCAAACTGCCTGCAAAGAACGTCGTTATAAAGAACGTGCATGCTGATGAAGTTACGAAATTCATCAAGAACGTACATAACGTAGAGAATGTAACGGAAGAGAACGTGACGTACGGCCGCTTCCGCAACGCGGCGAACGCTCCAGCTTATGATTATTCAAAGCTACAAAAGGAAAAGTTAGGTCGTGGTGTAGTAGCCATCCGTGAGAACCCGGCAGAAGTAGCTGTTTCCTGGAGATACCTCTCATCCGACCCCGAGAACACAGCATTCAACCTCTATCGGGACGGAAAGAAGATAGCCGAAGTACCTGCTACTACGGGAACCTTCTACCGGGATGCCTATAAAGGAAAGAAAGCAGCTACGTACACCGTAAAACCCGTTGTAAACGGCGTGGAAACAGGGCATATCGAGGGCAACTATACACTGCCGACGAAGGCGCCTATAGGATACATCCATATTCCGCTGGACCGTCCGGCGGATGGGGTCACCCCTTCGGGACAAGCATTCACCTATATACCCAATGACGCTTCTATTGGTGATGTCGATGGGGATGGAGAATATGAGATTATTCTGAAATGGGATCCATCGAACGCACATGATAATGCCCATGATGGCTATACTGGAAATGTCCTTTTCGATTGCTACCGATTGACAGGTGAACGGCTCTGGCGTATTGATATGGGACACAATGTCCGTGCAGGTGCGCACTACACTCAATTCATGGTATATGATTTCGATAGCGACGGCTGTGCGGAGATCATCATGAAGACTTCTGACGGGACTATCGACGGACAAGGCAAAGTGATCGGGGATGCCGCAGCCGACTATCGCGAACCGGGTACCCCTGCCAATCAAGGTCGCATCCTGAAGGGTAATGAATACCTCACCGTCTTCAATGGACGCACAGGTGCCGCTATGCAGACTATCGATTATGTTCCTGCACGCGGAAATCTAGCAGATTGGGGAGATAACCGCGCCAACCGAAGCGACCGTTTCCTGGCAGCTGTTGCCTATCTGGATGGCATCCATCCCAGTGTAGTGATGTGCCGCGGATATTACACCCGCACTGTACTTGCAGCTTTCGACTGGAATGGAAAAGAACTGAAACAACGTTGGATATTCGACAGTAATACCCCGGAATACAAAGCTTATGCAGGACAAGGCAACCATAACCTCCGTGTAGCAGATGTAGATGGGGATGGATGTGACGAAATTATATATGGCTCCTGCGCCATCGATAATAATGGGAAAGGGCTTTACTCTACCGGAATGGGACACGGAGATGCCATGCATCTGACGAAGTTCTCACCCGACATGCCCGGACTTCAGGTGTGGGATTGCCACGAAAATAAGCGCGACGGTTCCAGCTTCCGCGATGCAGCAACAGGAAAAGTATTGTTTCAGGTGAAAAGCGGAATAGACGTAGGCCGTTGTATGGCTGCCGACATTGACCCAACGACCCCCGGTGTGGAAATGTGGTCGTGGGAATCGAAAGGACTACGCAATATCAAGGGAGAAGTAGTCAATCCCGATATCAAAACATTCTCTGTCAATATGGCTGTGTGGTGGGACGGCGATTTACTCCGTGAGTTGCTGAACAAGAATGTGGTATCCAAGTACGATTGGGAAGCCGGCGTCTGCAAACCGCTCGTCACATTCGAAGGTGTTGTATCAAACAACGGCACCAAAGCAACTCCCTGCCTGCAAGGCGATATTCTGGGTGACTGGCGCGAAGAAGTACTGCTACGCACAGAAGACAA
Organism: Bacteroides intestinalis DSM 17393; assembly: GCF_000172175.1. Lineage (NCBI taxonomy): Bacteria > Pseudomonadati > Bacteroidota > Bacteroidia > Bacteroidales > Bacteroidaceae > Bacteroides > Bacteroides intestinalis. The sequence continues at coordinate 2,636,927 of NZ_ABJL02000008.1, forward strand.
TACGGCACTACGTCTCTATGTATCACCCATAGCAACTGATTACCGTTTCCATACTTTCCTGGAAGATCCGGTTTACAGGATCAGTATTGCTACACAAAACGTAGCATACAACCAACCGACACAACCCGGTTTCTATTTCGGACCTGATCTGAAAGGAATTTTCAGAGGATATGAATTTAAAAAGTAATTATATAATGTAGTATTTAAAAGAAAGTATGAATATAAAGACATTCTACCTGACAGGCACCTTGCTGTTACTCAGTATCGGCACTTATGCCCAGAAAAAGAAAGAAACTATCAATGACTCCAACACCCCGCTGCACCTGTTGCAACCGGAGTATAAAGTGCCTTATAAAGCTCTTTCTACTACTGAAGTAAAAACTGACATCGACCGCATTCTCCGTTATCTGGAAAAGACTACTCATACCCGTGTGGTCAGTGAGAAAACCGGAAAAGTTATCACTGATTATAGTAACCTGCCTGCCGATGCCCAATTGGAACGCGGCGCCTTCCGCTTGGCCAGTTATGAGTGGGGAGTTACTTATTCAGCTATGATGGCAGCCGCCGAAGCCACCGGAGACGCAGCTTACATGAAATATGTTACTGATCGCTTCAAGTTTCTCGCCGAAGTGGCTCCGCATTTTCGTAATCTGCTCGAAAAGAATGGTACTACCGACCCACAAATGAAACAAATCTTGACGCCTCATGCACTTGATGATGCCGGTGCCGTATGTGCTGCTATGATTAAGGCACAATTGCAAGATAAATCTCTCAACCTCTATCCTTTAATAGATAATTATCTCGATTTCATTCTAAACAAAGAATACCGCCTTGCCGACGGAACCTTTGCCCGCATCCGTCCACAACTCAACACGCTTTGGCTAGATGATATGTTCATGGGCGTTCCTCCCGTAGCCTGGTACTCTCGTATGGCAGATAAAGAACAGTCCAAATATCTGGCCGAAGCCGTTCGTCAAATCTTCCAATTTGCCGAGCGTATGTGGGTACCCGAAAAAAAACTCTTCCGTCACGGTTGGGTAGAAGGTATGGGAGATCATCCTGCCTTCTTCTGGGGACGTGCCAACGGTTGGGCACTGCTCACCATGACTGAAGTGCTGGACGTAATGCCGACCAACCATCCCCAGCGTGAAAAGCTCATGAACCTCTTTCGTGAACACGTCCGCGGACTGGCTGCTCTTCAAAGTGGCGAAGGATTCTGGCATCAACTGTTAGATCGTAACGATTCCTATTTGGAAACTTCAGCAACTGCTATCTATGTTTATTGCATCTCCCACGCCATTAACCAAGGTTGGCTCGATGCAATGGCTTACGGTCCCGTAGCTCAACTCGGTTGGCATGCCGTTTCTACACAGATCAATGCAGAAGGACAGGTAGAAGGCACCTGTGTGGGCACCGGAATGGCATTCGATCCTGCATTTTACTATTACCGCCCGGTCAATGTGTATGCCGCACACGGCTATGGTCCTGTAATCTGGGCAGGAGCTGAAATGATCAACCTGCTAAATAAACAGCATCCTAAAATGAACGACAGTGCCATTCAGTATTACCGTACTGAACAGAAGACCCAGGCACCCATTTTCAGCGTAAGTAAACCCGATTAATCCTCTAAAGAATAATATATCATGAAAAGAGAAGCATTTAAAATGTTCCTGAAGCCCGGCTTCGAAAAGGAATACGAGAAAAGACATGCAGCCATCTGGCCCGAACTGAAAAAGATGTTATCCGATGGCGGAGTATACGACTACTCCATCTATTGGGACCGCGACACCAACATCCTCTTTGCCTGCCAGAAGACTCGGGGCGAAGAATCCTCGCAGGATATGGGAGCTAATCCCATTGTACAAAAATGGTGGGATTACATGGCGGACATCATGGAAGTAAATCCGGATAATTCCCCGGTAACCATACCCTTGCCCGAAGTATTCCACATGGAATAAACCTTAAAAGTGCATTAAAGTTGGTCTTTAATGCGCTTTTTTCCTTATTTTTGTTACGTACCAAAATCTATGAAATATGAAAAAGCACTTAATGCTTGCGTGCCTGTACTTATTGCTCTCCATTCTTAACACCTCAGCCTCTGTAGAAGTACGTTCTACCCATATGACCACTACCGACGGGCTTGCCAATAATTCCGTCTGCTATGTATTCCAGGACAGCAAAGGGTTTATATGGATGGGAACCCTGAACGGACTCAGCCGCTACGACGGCAATACCTTCGTCACCCTCCTGCCCGAAGGCGATACTCAATCCGGACGCCTCTCCCTCTCCTCTAACCACGTCCGTTCCATCAGCGAAGACCGTAACGGCTTCCTGTGGCTTGAAACCTCCGGTGAATTCTTCAACTGTTACGACCTGAAGACAGAACGTTTCGTCGACTTCACCGGCCGCGGCGAATACCGCCAGCACTACGATCGTAAAGCCGAAGCTCCCAATGGAGATATATGGTTGTGGAACAGTCGCAACGGCTGCCGACTCATCACCTACCACAATGGTGATTTTTCATCCGTTGCTTACAAGAAATCCAACGGAAACCTACCTTCGGACAGCGTGGCCTATGTCTATCCCGACCCACACGGCAACATCTGGATAGGTACTGACCACGGCGTAGCCCTCGTCAGCAGTGCACAGACTGTCATTGTCGACAACAACAATGCCTTCGCCGCACAGAGCTTCGAAAAAGATATCTTTTTTCTCTCTACCGATGGCATCATCAACCGTAAAAGCGGTAGTGCACCCACCGCAACCTCCGCCAGCCTGCCACGTGGCGAAGGCGGCATCACTCTGTATGGCACACTCCGCCTGCAAAACGAGTGGGTCATCTTCACCAACACCGGCGGCTATCTATTCGACATGAAAACTCAACGCATCAGCCGACATCCGAATCTCGACATCCGTAACGGCAATGTGCTGACGGATAATCGGGGGGACTTCTGGATCTACAACAACACCGGCCAGGTATGGTATGTCAACGCCACCACCCATGCTGTTAAAACCTTCCGTCTCTCCCCTCCCGATAAATTGAACTATGTGGACATGGAACGCTACCACATTGTACACGACTCCCGGGGCATTATCTGGATCTCCACCTACGGCAACGGGCTCTTCGCCTACAACACTATCACAGAAGAGCTCCAGCACTTCGACTTCCAGATTGACGGCTTCAGCCACATCAGCTCCAACTATCTGCAATACATCATGGAAGACAGTTCCGGTGCTATCTGGGTCAGTTCTGAATACGCCGGTATTGCCCGTCTTACTATCCTGAACGAAGGCATCAAACGCATTTACCCTGAAGCCATCTCTCTGTCTGACCGCTCCAATACCGTCCGCATGATTACCCGCCTCAAGAACGATGACATCTGTATCGGTACCCGTGGTGGTGGTGTCTATACCTACGACCCGCTGATCAATACACAGAAAAAAGAAGTTCATTACAACTCCAACATCTATGCCATGGCCGAAGACCTTGACGGCACCCTGTGGATGGGTAGCCGTGGCGAAGGTCTCTGCATTGGCGGAAAATGGTATGTCAACCACTCCAACGATGCCCATTCCATTAGTAACAACCATATCTTTACCCTCTACTGTGACCGCAAAGGTCGCATGTGGATAGGCACCTTCGGCGGCGGATTGGACCTTGCCATCAAAGAGAACAACAGATACACCTTCCGCCACTTTTTCACCAAAACTTTCGGACAACGCCGCACGCGCGCCATCATCGAAGATTCGAACGGTTGGATATGGGTAGGAAATAGTGACGGAGTCTACGTCTTCTCCCCCGATTCCCTGCAAGCTGACCCGCAAAACTACCTGACCTATAATTACAACAACGGAAAACTGCGCAGTAACGAAATTAAGTGCATCTACCAAGACACACAGAACCGGATATGGATTGGTTCCTCCGGTGGCGGCCTTAGTATGTGCATCCCCGGCACCGATTATCACAACCTTACCTTCAAACATTACGGCACCAGTAACGGCCTCGTCAACGATATGGTTCAAGCCATCGCTGAAGATAAGCAAGGCAACCTATGGATTGCCACCGAATACGGTATCTCCCGCTTCAATCCCGAAACGCAAGCTTTTGATAATTACTTCTTCTCGGCCTACACATTGGGTAACGTCTACAGCGACAATAGCTCGTGCGTCAGTAAAAACGGCAGTCTACTGTTCGGTACCAACTACGGTTTGTTGGTCATCAACCCCGAACAAATGGGAAACAATTCTGTACTCAATTCCTCAATCACCTTCACCAACCTTCAGGTGAACGGAATATCCATGCGCCCGGGTGCCCCCGACTCCCCCCTCTCCAGCGCTATGATGTACACAGACGAAATAGAACTGAAGCACTTTCAGAGATCATTTGTAATAGACTTCACCACATTCGATTACTCAAAAACCAACAGCTACACCTACACCTATCGGTTGGAGAACTATGATAAAGAATGGAGCAAACCCTCTCCACTCAGCTTTGCATCCTATAAAAATCTACCACCGGGCAAGTACAGTCTGCACGTAAAAATCTGTAATGCCACCGGTATTTTGGGCGATCAGGAAGCTATTCTGAAGATTACCATCACTCCTCCCTTTTGGAAAACCACTTGGGCATTCCTTATCTATGCCCTCTTGCTGACAGTCATATTGTACGTCACCTACAGGCTGATACGTAATTTCAACCTCTTGCGCAACAAAATACAAGTAGAGAAACAATTGACGGAATACAAGCTCGTATTCTTTACAAACATCTCACACGAATTCCGTACTCCCTTAACCCTAATTCAAGGAGCATTGGAAAAGATACAGAGCATAGACAAAATCCCCAAGGAAATGGTCAATTCATTGAAAGTGATGAACAAGAGCACCCAACGTATGCTCCGTCTCATCAACCAACTGTTGGAGTTCCGGAAGATGCAGAACAACAAGCTTGCTCTCTCCTTGGAAGAAACAGATGTCATGGGCTTTCTTCATGAAATATTCCTGAGCTTCAAGGATACTGCGACATCCAAGAATATGGATTTCCGCTTTCAGCCTTCAGCGGCTTCCTACAAGATGTTCATCGACAAAGGGAATCTGGACAAAGTTGTCTACAATCTCCTGTCCAATGCTTTCAAGTACACCCCGAGCAACGGCAAAGTCATCCTTTCAGCTATCGTCGATGAGGACAGGAAATGCTTGGAAATCTCTGTAGCTGACACAGGAATCGGTATTGCCAAAGAAAAACGGGGAGAATTGTTCAAACGCTTCATGCAAAGTAACTTTTCAAGCAATAGTACAGGGATAGGACTACATCTGACACACGAACTGGTAAATGTCCATAAAGGGACTATCAATTATGATGAGAACCAAGGAGGAGGCTCCATCTTCACAGTCTCCCTCCCCATCGACACCAGTGCATACGAAGAAAAAGACTTTCTCATTCCTCACGACGCCTTCCTCGAAGAGAAAGCATATAAACCGGAAAACAACGAAGAAGAAAGCACCCTGGAAGTAAATGTAACAAAGGAAAAAGAACCTTCGAACCAGTACAAATTGCTCATCATAGAGGATGACAACGACGTACGCGAATTCTTGAAAGAAGAATTCAAACTTTATTTTGAAGTTGTTACTGAAGCAGACGGTCTTTCTGGTCTGGAACGTGCACGTACATACGATGCCGATCTCATCATCTGCGATGTACTGATGCCAGGCCTCACAGGTTTCGAAGTTACCCAGAAGCTTAAAAATGATTTCGATACTAGCCACATCCCCATCATTTTATTGACAGCCATGAGTTCGGCAGAAAATCACCTGAAAGGCGTGGAAAGTGGAGCGGATGCATACATCACCAAGCCGTTTAGTCCCAAGCTATTACTGGCAAGAGCATTCCAGTTGATAAAGCAACGTGAAAAGTTGCGGAAGAAATTCTCGGATGATCCGGGAATGATTACGCCTGCTATCTGTACGTCAGAGAAAGATAAACAATTTGCCGATAAGCTTCAGGCTATTCTGGAAGAACAGATTAGTAACAGTGAATTCGCCGTAGATGACCTTGCTTCAGTGATGGGGCTGGGACGTTCCACCTTCTATCGCAAAGTGCGTGGAATAACCGGTTATTCCCCCAATGAGTACATGCGCATCATCCGCATGAAAAAAGCTGCTGAACTTTTACTTGAAAATCGTTATACAGTGGCAGAGGTATCTTATAAGATAGGTATCGAAGACCCATTCTATTTCAGCAAATGCTTCAAGAAACAGTTCGGTGTATCTCCATCCGTATATTTACGTGGTAAGAATGCCCCGGAAGAAAAAGAGGTTGATGACAAAGAAGAAGATATTCCTGAATGATAACATAACACAAAAATCCCCGGAACATTAAATATCCCGGGGATTTTTATATATCGATCACTCCCATTCTATCGTTGCAGGCGGTTTTGACGAAATATCATAGGTTACCCGGTTCACCCCTTTCACCTTATTAATAATATCATTGGAAACCTTACCCAGGAATTCGTAAGGCAAATGTGCCCAATCTGCCGTCATAGCATCCGTAGAAGTCACAGCGCGCAGCGCAATAGCACGTTCATACGTACGTTCATCTCCCATCACACCTACTGATTGCACGGAGAGTAGGATAACGCCTGCCTGCCAAACCAGATGATAAAGAGAAGTTTCGCTACCATCAGCATCTTTCACTTTCCAGTCACGCAAGCCCTGAATAAAGATATCATCCGCATTTTGCAAAATAGCTACTTTTTCCGGAGTAATATCACCTAAGATGCGCACAGCTAAACCCGGTCCGGGGAAAGGATGACGAGTAATCAGATGTTCAGGCATACCCAATCCGCGACCTACACGGCGAACCTCATCTTTAAACAACAAGCGAAGCGGCTCACAAAGTTTCAGGTGCATCTTTTCAGGCAAACCACCTACATTATGATGACTCTTAATAACCGTACCGGTAATAGAAAGAGATTCGATGCAGTCAGGATAGATCGTACCCTGTGCCAGCCATTTCACATCTTTAATCTTATGGGCCTCTTCATCGAACACTTCAATAAATCCCTTGCCTATGATCTTACGCTTTTCCTCAGGCTCCGTTACACCTGCCAGTTCTGCAAAGAACTTAGCACTGGCATCCACACCGATAACATTCAGACCGAGACATTCATAATCGTGCAGTACATTCTTGAACTCGTTCTTACGCAGCATGCCGTGATCTACAAAGATACAAGTCAGATTCTTGCCGATAGCACGATTCAGCAATACAGCAGCTACGGAAGAATCCACACCACCGCTCAAACCAAGAACCACTTTATCGTCCCCCAACTGCTCCTTCAATTCGGCAACCGTCGTTTCAATAAAGGAAGCAGCACTCCAGTCCTGTTTGCAACCGCAAACATCCACCACGAAATTCTTCAGCATCTGCGTGCCATCTTCGCTATGAAATACTTCCGGATGGAACTGTACGCCCCACACCTTTTCGTTCTCTATCTGATAAGCAGCAATCGCCACCTTATCCGTCGAAGCTATTTTTTTGAAATTGGAAGGGATAACCGTAATTGTGTCTCCGTGACTCATCCACACCTGTGTATTTTCCTTCACGTCCTTGAACAGCACATTGTCCTTGTCAAAAGAGCTCAAATGTGCACGTCCGTATTCACGACTTCCGGCAGGTTCCACCTTGCCTCCATTGGTATAAGCGATAAATTGCGCACCGTAACAGATCCCCAGAACAGGATATTTCCCACGAATTTCACTCAAATCTGTTTTAAACGCACTTTCATCGTATACAGAGAACGGGCTGCCCGAAAGAATAACCCCCTTTACACTTTCATCCCCCTTTGGGAACTTATTGTAAGGTAAAATTTCGCAATATGTATTCAATTCACGGACACGACGGGCTATAAGCTGTGTAGTCTGTGAACCAAAATCAAGAATGACAATCTTTTCTTGCATATAATCTGTATGGATTTAATTAAAATGATTTGCAAAAGTAGAAAAAAGTAAGAAAATAACGGGAATAATAGCCAGAAAATCTATATTTCATAACATAATTAATGAATTTGATAGCCAAGCAACTCCACATCAAGTCCGTACCAACTCCGTACCTATACACTTGGACTTGGTAGGGAGTTGGTATGGACCAGACACGGAGCTGGTATGTGACAGATTATTCTTTCTATTTTTTTTCTTTCAAGATATCCCTGATTTCCGTCAGCAAGACCTCTTCTTTGCTGGGTACAGGAGGAGCAGGAGGCGCTGCAGGAGCTTCTTCTTCCTTCTTAGCCGTCAGCCTGGTCAGCAATTTGATGAACAGGAAAATAGAAAAAGCGATAATAAGAAAGTCAAACGTCACTTGCAGGAAATTTCCATAATTCAAGGTTACGGCGGCAATCTCTTTACCGTCCACAACTTCGGCAGGTTTCATCACCCACTTCAGATCCGTAAAGTTCACACCTCCCACCAACAGGCCGAGAGGCGGCATAATAATATCTGCCACAACAGAGGATACAATTTTACCAAACGCGCCACCAATGATTACACCGACAGCCATGTCTATCACATTGCCTTTCATGGCAAATGATTTAAAATCTTGTAAAAATGAACTTTTTCCCATCACTTCCATTATTTAATTATAAAATTAAGTGCGAATATAAAAACATTTTCTTACTTTTGCACCGCATTTCAGAAATAAATGCGCAAGAGAAGAGAGATATTTGAACAAATATTATAAAACCCTTAAAAGTTTAAACAAAATGATTAAAGTAGGTATTAATGGATTCGGACGTATCGGACGTTTCGTATTCCGCGCTGCAATGAAAAGAAACGATATCCAAATCGTTGGTATTAACGACCTTTGCCCGGTTGACTACTTGGCTTACATGCTGAAGTATGACACTATGCACGGTCAGTTCGACGGAACAATCGAAGCAGATGTTGAAAACAGCAAATTGATCGTTAATGGCCAGGCTATCCGCATCACTGCAGAAAGAAACCCGGCTGACTTGAAATGGGATGCTGTAGGTGCAGAATACGTAGTTGAATCTACTGGTTTGTTCCTGAGCAAAGACAAAGCTCAAGCTCACATCGAAGCTGGTGCAAAATATGTAGTAATGTCTGCTCCTTCTAAAGATGACACCCCGATGTTCGTTTGCGGTGTAAACGAAAAAACATACGTGAAAGGTACTCAATTCGTATCTAACGCTTCTTGTACTACTAACTGTTTGGCTCCTATCGCTAAAGTATTGAACGACAAGTTCGGTATCTTGGATGGTTTGATGACTACAGTTCACTCTACAACTGCTACTCAGAAGACAGTTGACGGTCCTTCTATGAAAGACTGGAGAGGTGGTCGTGCTGCTTCTGGCAACATCATCCCGTCTTCTACTGGTGCTGCTAAGGCTGTAGGTAAAGTAATCCCTGCTTTGAACGGCAAATTGACTGGTATGTCTATGCGTGTTCCGACTTTGGACGTATCTGTAGTTGACTTGACAGTTAACTTGGCTAAACCGGCTACTTACGCTGAAATCTGTGCTGCTATGAAAGAAGCTTCAGAAGGCGAATTGAAGGGTATCCTGGGTTACACTGAAGATGCAGTAGTTTCTTCTGACTTCTTGGGTGACGCTCGTACTTCTATCTTCGATGCAAAAGCTGGTATCGCTTTGACTGATACTTTCGTAAAAGTTGTATCTTGGTATGACAACGAAATCGGTTACTCTAACAAGGTTCTTGACCTGATCGCTCACATGGCTTCAGTTAACAACTAATAAGCAGAGTACAAAATAATATTTAAAACAGGCAATCTCTACGAGGTTGCCTGTTTTTTGTTAAAATACAACGGGTTATTCATTAAATCAGCTATTTTTTTTGCACTTTTGCAGTTAGATTATTTTTACCGAACCTAAGTAAGTATGATAAAATTAAAACTAACGCTAACATTACTCTGCTTTATGAATATAATACAGGCTCAAAACCCTTTTTTTGAAAAGTATTCTACGCCTCACGGTACCATCCCGTTTGAAAAGATAAAGACCGAACATTATGAACCCGCCATTCGTGAAGGTATCAATCGTCACAATGCGGAGATTGATGCGATCACCAATAATCCGGAAGCGGCTACATTCGCCAACACAGTAGCTGCTTACGAGAAGTCCGGCGAACTGTTGAACCAGGTCAGCACTGTATTCGGCAATCTACTGAGTGCAGAAACCAACGATGACATGCAGGAACTGGCAAAATCTATCATGCCATTGCTGAGCGAACATGGCAATAACATCACTCTGAATGAGAAGTTATTTGCACGCATTAAGGCAGTGTATGACCAGAAAGACCAGGCTAATCTTACTCCCGAGCAAAACAAGCTACTGGAGAAGGTATATAATAGTTTTGTTCGCAGTGGAGCCAACCTCGAAGGAGAAGCCAAAGAGCAATATCGTGCTCTGAGCAAAGAACTCAGCTTGCTAACCCTGCAATTCGGAGAAAACAACCTGAAAGAAACCAACGACTATAAACTGGTACTGACAGACCCTGCACAACTTGCCGGCTTGCCGCAAAGCGCCATTGATGCAGCCGCAGAAACTGCCAAAGAAAAAGGTGTGGAAGGATGGGTATTCACTTTACAAGCACCCAGTTATAGCCCGTTTATGACGTATGCCAGCAACCGCGATTTGCGCTGTAAGCTTTATATGGCATATAATACCAAATGTACCCATGACAATGAAACCAACAATCTGGAGATTGTAAAGAAGCTCGTTAATACCCGCCTGGCTATTGCGCAACTTTTGGGATACAACAGTTTTGCTGAATATAACCTGCAAGAGCGAATGGCAGAAAACAGCGGCAATGTATATAAACTGCTGGATCAGCTACTGGATGCCTATACTCCCACCGCCAAGCAAGAATATGCAGAGGTAGAGGCTTTGGCACGCCAACTGGAAGGCAGTGACTTCACGGTGATGCCTTGGGACTGGTCTTATTATTCCCATAAACTGAAAGACCAGAAATTCCAGATAGATGATGAAATGCTCCGTCCCTATTTTGAACTGAGCAAGGTAAAAGAAGGGGTATTCGGTCTGGCTACCCGCTTGTATGGCATTACGTTCAAGAAAAACAGTGATATTCCGGTATATCATAAGGATGTGGATGCATACGAGGTATTTGACAAAGACGGTAAATTCCTATCCGTACTCTATACGGACTTCCATCCCAGAGACGGTAAACGTGCAGGCGCATGGATGACTTCTTATAAAGAACAATGGATTGACGAGGCAACCGGTGAAAACAGTCGTCCGCACATATCTATTGTGATGAACTTCACCAAGCCGACAAAAGACAAACCCGCCTTACTGACATTTGGTGAACTGGAGACATTCCTGCATGAGTTCGGGCATAGCCTGCATGGCATGTTCGCGAATTCCACTTATGAAAACCTGAGCGGTACAAATGTATATTGGGACTTTGTGGAACTTCCCTCTCAATTCATGGAGAACTTCGCTATTGAAAAAGAGTTCCTTCACACATTTGCCAGACATTATCAGACTGGAGAACTCATCCCGGACGAACTGGTACAGCGCATTGTAGATTCTTCTAATTTCGATGCCGCTTATGCCTGCCTGCGTCAGGTTAGCTTTGGATTACTGGATATGGCATGGTACACCCGTACTGCCCCATTTGATGGTGACGTGAAGGTTTACGAAAAAGAGGCATGGAAGAAAGCACAGATTCTTCCTGTAGTAGAAGACGCCTGTATGAGTACACAGTTCTCGCATATCTTTGCCGGAGGTTATTCTGCCGGGTATTACAGCTATAAATGGGCGGAAGTTCTGGATGCAGATGCTTTCTCACTGTTTAAACAAAAAGGAATCTTCAATCCGGAAGTAGCCGCTTCCTTCCGGGAAAACATTCTTTCCAAAGGAGGAACAGAACATCCGATGACACTATACAAACGCTTTCGCGGACAAGAACCAACTATTGATGCATTATTAATAAGAAATGGAATAAAGAAATGAAAAAGATGAAGACCTATATACAGCTACTGTTAGTTGCTCTCTTCGTACCCGTATTGAGCGCTTGTGAGCAGGAAGACGATGTCATTGACATCTTCACCGGAAAGACCTGGTACATGACTTACATTGCAGTGGAAGGACAAAACAAGATGTACGACTTCTGGCAAGGAGACCAGGATGCAAGAGAAAAGAGTTTTAAGACCATTGCAGGAGATAATTACACTTTAGTGTTTGAAGGTGCTGAGGTAAACGGTACAGCGGGCGGAACTTTCACCGGAAAAGCCACCAGCGCTTCCGTCAATGGAGACTGGAATGCGAATGGAGACAACCGTGAATTGAAGATTACCATAAAAAGCGGAGGTGGCACTGACACAGATAAGTATTTAGGTAAAGCCTTTATGGACGGACTAAAGAGTGCATTCAAATATGGAGGAGATAATAAGAATCTATATATTTATTACAAAGAGGGACAGACTGTAAAGTTCATCTCTTTCGCGCCACAACGTAACTCAGGTAATTAAAACTATGGAAGGTTCTGCTAAAGAAAAACAAGAAGCGCTGGACAAGCGTTATATACGTATGGCAAGTATCTGGGCGGAAAATTCATATTGTAAACGCCGCCAGGTAGGTGCACTCATCGTCAAAGATAAAATGATCATTTCTGACGGGTATAACGGAACGCCTGCCGGTTTTGAAAATGTATGTGAAGACGATAATAACGTTACCAAACCTTACGTGTTGCATGCCGAGGCGAATGCAATCACGAAGATAGCACGTTCTAACAATAGCAGCGACGGTGCTACTATGTATGTCACCGCTTCGCCATGCATCGAATGTTCAAAACTGATTATCCAGGCAGGTATCAAACGAGTGGTTTACTCCGAGAAATACCGTTTGGAAGACGGTATCGAACTTTTGAAGCGTGCAGGTATCGAGGTAGTATATGTAGCTACAGGCTACAAGATACAAGCTACAAGCAGTGAACAAGAACCTTAAACAAACAATAAACTAAAATCTGCGAAGCATACAGCCACTACCCGTAGCTTGTAGCTCGTAGCTAACAACTAAAAGATATGAGTACAAAAAACTCTTCCCGCTTTACTCCGCTCGTCATTGCAATCAGCGTGGTAATGGGAATTCTGATCGGAACATTTTATGCCAGGCATTTCGCCGGAAATACGCTGGGCATTATTAATGGCTCATCCAACAAGCTGAATGCTTTGTTACGGGTTGTTGAAGACCAGTATGTAGACACCGTCAACATGACGGACCTTGTGGAAAAAGCAATGCCACAGATATTGGCTGAGTTAGACCCCCACTCTACTTACATTCCTGCCCAGAATCTGGAGGAAGTTAATTCAGAGTTGGAAGGCAGTTTCAGCGGTATCGGTATTCAATTCACCATTCAGGATGATACTATTCATGTGAACAGTGTCATTCAAGGCGGTCCGTCCGAGAAAGTAGGACTGATGGCAGGCGACCGCATCGTTATGGTAGACGACAGCTTGTTCGCCGGAATAAAACTGACCAATGAGAAAGCCATGCGCACTTTGAAAGGCCCGAAAGGAACCAAAGTGAAACTAAGCGTCAAACGTGCTACAGAAAAAGATTTGCTGGACTTCGTCATCACCCGCGGTGATATTCCACAGAATACAATTGATGCAGCTTATATGCTCAGCAATGATTATGGATATATTCAAATCAGTAAGTTCGGACGTACTACTCATGTAGAACTGCTGAATGCTATTGCTCAACTCAGTCATCAGAATTGTAAGGGAATTATTATTGACTTGCGCGACAACACCGGTGGTTATATGGAGGCTGCCGTGCGTATGGTAAATGAATTCCTACCGGAAGGACAACTTATTGTCTATGCCCAAGGACGTAAATATCCCCGTATGGAAGATTATGCCAACGGAACAGGCAGTTGCCAGAAAATGCCTTTGGTTGTGCTGACCAATGAAAGTTCGGCATCCGCCAGTGAGATCTTTGCAGGAGCTATTCAGGATAATGACCGTGGTACAATCGTAGGACGCCGTTCCTTCGGAAAAGGATTGGTACAACAACCGATTGACTTCAGCGATGGCTCTGCTATCCGCCTGACAATTGCCCGCTACTATACTCCATCCGGTCGTTGCATACAACGTCCGTATAAAAATGGTAAGGACGCCAAGTACGAAATGGATTGGCTGACCCGCTACGAGCATGGTGAATTCTTCTCTAAGGATAGCATCAAGCTGGACGAGAATTTACGCTACTCCACCCGTCTAGGACGTCCCGTTTACGGTGGTGGTGGTATTATGCCGGACGTATTCGTACCGCAGGATACCACAGGAACCTCTTCTTATCTGATTGAAGTGCTCAATAAAGGACTGACTTTACAGTTCAGCTTCCAGTATTCCGACCGCAACCGGGCTAAACTGAATGAGTTCGAAAATGAAGAAGACATGCTGAAATATCTTCGTCAGCAAGGTATCGTAGAACAGTTTATCCGTTTTGCAGACAGCAAGGGAGTGAAGAGACGCAATATCCTTATCCACAAGTCCTACAAGCTGATGGAAAGAAACCTTTATGGAAACATTATCTATAATATATTAGGCAGGGAGCCTTATATAAGGTATATCAATCAGGGCGATCCTACCGTACAAAAGGCATTGGAAATTTTGGAGAACGGCGAAGCATTTCCCAAAGCTCCGGAAGATGTTGTGAAAGAAGAAACGAAAGATGAAGGAAAGAAAAAAAGAACTGCGGAAGCGTATGGCATTGTTAAAGACCCGGCACGGGCTTACCACTACGCATCAATCCCAGTCTGCTGAAATTCTTGCCGCCCTGGAAGCCCACCCGGCTTTCAGGGCGGCACATATCGTCCTGCTCTATTATTCACTGAAGGACGAGGTCGATACGCATGAATTTGTCCGGAAGTGGAGCCGTGAAAAGCGGATATTGCTTCCGGTTGTCGTAGGTGACGATCTGGAATTGCGTGTCTATACCGGTCCCGAAGACCTGGCAACAGGAAGTTATGGTATTGAAGAACCTACCGGAGAACTCTTCACCGACTATGCAGCTATCGACTTTGTTGCCGTTCCCGGCGTAGCTTTCGATAATGCAGGTAACCGTCTGGGCAGAGGCAAAGGTTATTATGACCGACTGCTCCCCCGCCTCACGGCTTTCAAAGCCGGCATCTGTTTTCCTTTTCAATTAGTGGAAGAAGTGCCTGCGGAGCCATTCGACATCCGCATGGATACGATTATAACAATTCAATGAAAACAAATTATCACACTCATACTGCCCGTTGCATGCACGCTACGGGTAGCGACGAAGACTACGTGCTCAGTGCCATCAAAGGCGGCTATCAGGAACTGGGATTTTCAGACCACACTCCGTGGAAGTATCACACCGATTATGTGGCTGACATGCGTATGCTCCCCGAAGAATTACCCGGATACGTAGAAAGCCTACACTCGCTCCGCGAGAAATACCGGGATCAGATCAGTATCAAAATCGGATTGGAATGCGAGTATTTTCCCGCCTATATCCATTGGCTGAAAGAGAAAATCAAAGAGTATCAACTGGATTATATCCTGTTCGGCAATCACCATTACCATACCGATGAGAAGTTCCCTTACTTCGGGCATCATACCGAGAACCTCGATATGCTGGAACTTTATGAAGAGAGTGCCATCGAGGGAATGGAAAGTGGTTTATTCTGCTGTCTGGCCCACCCGGATTTATTCATGCGCTCATATCCTCAGTTCGACCGTCATTGTAAGTTAATCAGCCGCCATATCTGCCGCACAGCCGCACGCTTCCATATTCCGCTGGAATATAATATCGGTTATGTGGCATATAATGAAGCGCACGACTTGCAGACTTATCCCTGCCCGGACTTCTGGCACATTGCCGCCAATGAAGGTTGTACTGCTATCATCGGGTTAGATGCGCATAACAATAAAGACTTGGAAACGCCTGTATATTACAATCGTGCCATAGAAGAATTGAAAGCATTAAAGATACAGAGAGTGGATAGTTTATCACTAATTACTAACCACTAATCACTATCTAAATATGATATTCGTGATTACCTGCGCACCTACGTGGCGGTTCAGGTTGCGTACCAGCAAGTCACGTCCCATCATTAGTTCCTGACGCAGGGCGGCAGAAGTCAGATGGACATATAAAATCTGATTGCGGATATAGAGTTCGCGGGTATAAGAGGCAATAGTGGGGCCAAGGATTTCTGCCCATGAGTTGATGAGCCGCTGCTCATTGAGTGGCGACTCCAGACTCTCCTGCCGAAGGAAAGTACGTATCAGTTTACCTATTTGTTCGGCATCGTTACGCTTCATGCTTCATCCTCCTCCCGTTCTGTTATGACTCCTTGATCTACCTGGAACATTTTGTAATCGCTGCCTACCTTATGAAGAATGCGATCCAGATGTTCCCGGTTTGTATCTGTTATGAATATCTGCCCGAAGTTATCACCGGCTACCAACTTGATGATCTGCTCTACGCGGGAAGCATCCAGTTTATCGAAGATATCATCCAGCAGAAGCAAAGGTACTGCAGTGCCGGTCCTTTTCAGGAAATCAAACTGTGCCAATTTCAGGGCAACAAGATAGGTTTTGTTCTGCCCCTGCGAACCTTCCCGCTTGATAGGGAAATCACCTAAAAGCATATTCAATTCATCTTTGTGAATTCCATGCAGAGAGTATCCCATAATCTGATCACGCACACGACTTGCTTTTATTACATCTAACAGGGATGCATCACGGGCATGCGAATCATAAGTCAGCCCTACCTGCTCCTTATCTTGTGAAATAAAAGAATAGAATGACTGGAAAATAGGAATGAATTCACTGATAAAAGCCTCCCGCTTGCGGAAAACAATCTCACCGGCCTGTGCCATCATCTCTTCCCAAATGAGAAACAACTCTTCTTCTACCGGCACTTCACTTTTCAACAACGTATTTCGTTGAGCCAACGCTTTATTATAGCGTATCAGAGCTTCCAAATACTCTTTGTCATACTGCGAGATTACGACATCCATAAAGCGGCGACGCTCGTCACTGCCTCCGGCAATCAATTCCGAGTCGGCAGGAGAAACCATGACCAAAGGCAAGAATCCAATGTGATCGGACAAGCGGGTATATTCCTTTTTATTCCGCTTGAATTGTTTCTTTTGCCTGCGCTTCATACCGCAATAAATCTCTTCCGGTGTACCGTCAAGAGCTTCATAGAAACCTTGAATGACAAAGAATTCCTGATCATGGCGGATGTTTTGCGAGTCAATGGGATTGCCCGAACTCTTACAAAACGAAAGGAAATAAATGGCATCAAGCAAATTCGTTTTCCCCATACCGTTCTGTCCGAAAAAACAGTTCAACTTGGGTGAGAATGAGAGCTCAACTTGTTCCAGATTCTTATAATTAAGTATGGATATACGTTTCAGTATCATATTACAGCAGTAAATTCAGTTACAAAGATAATGCAAACCGAATGCAGTACAAAATAAGCTTGCTTATTTTTAATGCAAGAGATGGAGCTTAGCTTATTAAAAAGTAGGAAGAATTTCGGGTTTTCAAGTGTAAAAGAAAAAAAGATGCCGCTAAATTTCGTTGATACCTATAAAAAAGTTACTTTTGCGGGTCGAAATGGCTAAATAAGAATAATAACAAAAAGAATATATAAAATGGCAGAACAAAAGAAAGCTAACGAAGCCCTGAATGTGGAAGAAGCATTGTCACAATCGGAGGCATTTCTCATTAAAAACAAAAAAGCAATTATCGGCGCTGTAGTAGCAGTAATCATCATCGTAGCCGGTATAGTAATGTACAAGAACCTTTATGCTGAACCGCGCGAAGAAAAGGCACAGGCTGCATTGTTCAAAGGACAGGAATACTTTGAGGCCGACCTTTACGAACAGGCATTGAATGGCGACAGTATCGGATTCGCAGGTTTCGCTAAAATTGCTGATGAATACAGCGGAACCAAAGCTGCCAACCTGGCAAAAGCATATATGGGTATCTGCTACGCTCACCTGGGACAATACGAAGCTGCTGTAAAAGCACTGGATAGCTTCAGCGGAAAAGACCAGATGATAGCTCCTGCAATGAAAGGTGCAATGGGTAACTGCTACGCACAATTAGGCCAGCTGGACAAAGCTGCTTCTATGTTGCTGAGCGCTGCTGACGAAGCTGATAACAATTCACTCAGCCCTATCTACCTGCAACAAGCCGGAGAAATCCTCGTTAAGCAAGGCAAGTATGACGACGCTATCAAAGCATATACCAAGATTAAGGACAAATATTTCCGTTCTTACCAGTCAATGGATATCGATAAGTACATCGAACAAGCCAAACTGCTGAAGAAGTAATATACCTTATTATATAGTATATCAGACACGGGTTACACAGATTTTACACGGATAAAAAAGAAACAACCGTGAAATCCGTGTAATCCGTTTCTTTTTTTATCCCCCTTTTATTTTTAATTATTAATTTTAGAATAACTATGGCAACAGCTTATCATAACCTTTCAGACTACGACTTCAACTCTGTTCCTGATGCTAAAGAAATGAAGTTCGGCATTGTTGTTTCTGAGTGGAATTTCAATATCACCGGAAAACTTTTAGAGGGCGCAATGAATACTTTAAAAAAACATGGTGCCAGAGACGAAAATATTTTGGTGAAAACTGTTCCGGGTAGCTTTGAATTAATTTTTGGAGCCAACCAATTCATTGAATATAGTAATGTGGATGCAGTTATTGCAATTGGTTGCGTAGTTAGAGGAGATACTCCACATTTTGACTATGTTTGTATGGGAAGCACCAACGGAATTGCTCAACTGAACGCAACTGGCAACGTACCAGTTATTTACGGATTAATTACTACCAATACAATGGAGCAAGCCGAGGACCGCGCCGGTGGCAAACTGGGTAACAAAGGTGACGAATGTGCAATTACTGCAATAAAAATGATCGATTTTGCTTGGAGTTTACAAAAATAGTCGTATCTTTGCACCGCAATTGAGAAACAAAGCTACTCAATGAGAGAATTGAGATAGATTTCAAAGTGCAAAAGGGCAAATACCAGAGTGGCCAAATGGGGCAGACTGTAAATCTGCTGTCTTTCGACTTCGGTGGTTCGAATCCATCTTTGCCCACAAAAATTGCGGAAGTAGCTCAGTTGATAGAGCATTAGCCTTCCAAGCTGAGGGTCGCGGGTTTGAGCCCCGTCTTCCGCTCTTAGAGAGAATCCTGATAGTCAAATAATTAGCTATCAGGATTTCTCTTTTTTTATAGTCCACAAAACTACAAATTTAGGCGGTTTCAGAGGGTGCATGTAAACCAAGATGTAAACCAAAAACATCGCATGAATGCCTCAGTATCAATAGTTTGCTACAAGTCAAAGACATTATCTAATGGTGAAAGTCCATTAATGCTTCAAGTTTCTAAAAGTGGAAAGCGTAAATATCAGAGTTTAGGCATATCTATTAAGCCTCACTATTGGGACTTTACGAGGAATAAGCCAAAGCCTAATTGCCCCAATAAAGAGTATATTTAGAAGATAATCCTCGATAAGCAAACTGAACTTCAACTTGGTAAACGACAATATATTCAACTGAATAAAGACATATTCATGTTCAGTTATTTATGTGGTGGAATCAACTTCACAGATATAGCTAATCTAACAAAAGCCAATATTATAGAAGGAAAGAACATTACATCCGTCAGAAAACAGGCAAGTTAATAAAAATAGGGCTATCAGAAGAAGCAATGAAGATTATGAAGTGTTCGATACAGTCCCCAACAATTACTTTATGGATTTATACTTTATTGATACACAAATAAGGTTGAAATTATAATTCAAGCCTCTTTTACAACAATTCAAGTATCTGCCTCTTATAATTAAGTATAAAGGAATGACCTTGTAAGAATTCGATGTTTAAGAGCCCAATATTGCGATCACCTATTATAAAATCTAATGTATACTCGTCCTTTCCTATCTTGAATGTAACATTTCTACATAATTCAGCAGTTTTAATAGATAATTTATTTCCTATGTCAGCTGTTTCCTTTTGAATTTGTTCAGGTTCTCCTACATATAAACCATGTTGGAGTTTATTGTATTTGCTTCCTGTATCAAAGGAAAATCGTGTTTTTTTTCCATTGACTTTACTATCTAAAATGATATAATCTATTGCCACGTCCGGATAGTCTAAATGATTTTTCCATTTATAAATAATCCCTTTTGCTTTATTGTTGAAATCATATGATTCGATAATATTTCTTTCCATATCAAATCTCCAAGCGCCTGATTTAAGGATAGCAGCCCCGATGATGAATTTGGGCGCATATTTTTGATAAATCCCTGTAAGGTTTGCGACTAAGCAATACACCTTGTGATATGTTTTTCCACAAAAGAATATTGAGTCTATAAAGGTACTTGAAATCTTATCTTTAGTTTGATTAACAGAAATAGTTTGCAGCTTATCTATTTTTATTTCACATGAATCAACAGCAAAAGTAGAATCAATTATACATAATGAGCAGCCTGTATCAATCATAGAAGGTATTGAGTGTTTTTTTGATTCATTAAACACTTGTGCGTCGGCATACATAAACTTATCTTTAAAGATAAGTTTTGACTGTGCTTTAGCCGTAATACAGGCTACAAACGCAAAACATAAGGATATAAAATACAACTTCATAATTATTTTGATAATATATTTTTTAAAATATCGCCTAAAATATCGCCAATCCAAGGTTGTTTGAATTTTTCTCGATAATAATCATGCTCAAATTTAAAGGCATCTTTATTGAATGTTCTTTTGAAATCGTGACGCACGCTGTCTCGATATTGTAAGATTAACCGATAATACAATGTAGAGTCAGTTACAACATTAATTCCATCTTGTTTTGTAGTTATTGAGTCTTTGGCCGTATGTGTAGTAACAAGAGTATCTTGGATTGTACTTGTTACTAATGTATCTTCTTCAAAAGCTATATCCAGTGTGTCTTTATCTGATGTAAACGATTTATTCGTCTGCGCAAATACCCCCCCGTTGCGAAGTGCAAGAATTAGTAAGATTGATATTTTAAGTACATCTTTCATACACCCTTTTTTGCAAAGATACAACATTCTAAAAATAGATGTTCCTTTTACCAGAAAAATAGAGGTGTATCTATAAGTTCCAAGTTTTGGGATTTCAATAGAAGCATATCTAAGTCCAACTGTCCTAACAAAGAGTAGATGTTATATGCAATGGTAGGAGAAGAATGCAAAAAGCTAAAAAACAAATATGTAAATCGGAAATAATTAGCGAAACACTTGACATCGCCTTCCCAATATCGTATCTTTGTATCATCCTTTTATAGATAATCTTTATTCAACTTTGCATTAAACTACATTTCACGGCATATAGGAACGGAGAAGCAACTGCTTCCCCGTTTTTTTATTCCCTCAACACAGCAGGCTCCGATAGCTCACAGTTATATAAGCGTGGGCTTACACTTATATAAGCGTGAGCCCACACTTGTACAACTGTAATGCCACACTCCGTTGTCTCCAATGCCACACTTCAACAGTTTAAGCATGTGGCATTCAACGAACTAAGATGTGGCATAGAGGAGAATAAAGTGTGGCATTTGCCTCGCTAACCACAGGCAAAAGATATCAGAAATTCACAATCACAAGACATTCGAGTCATGACACTCATCTTGGCAGTATTCCCGTTAATAATACATAAATTTGCTATTAACAAAAGGCAACGATTATCTGCCAGAATCAGTAAATATTATTTTTAATTTGAAGCAAATCACAATAAAGAATGTTTCATTGTGAACAGAATTATTTCAAAAACATTCCCTCTTATTTCATAATATTACTCCTATACTGCGTCGGCGTCAGATTAACCAACTGCTTAAACGTGCGATTGAAATGAGTGATCGAATCGAAGCCACATTCCACAGCTATCTGCGAAATATCCATCTCTCCCAATGCTAACAACTTACAAGCATATCCCACACGCATTTCCATCACATACTGCAAAAGCGTCTTCCCTGTATTCTCCTTGAAATAACGACAGAAGGCGCTGGAGTTCATGCTCGCCATTCCGGCAATTTCATTCAATTTAAGGTTACGGGTGTAGTTATTGTTTATAAAGGAAATGATTTTATCAATCCGCTTGTTCCCCAGCGTAGGAAACTTTTCGTAATAATGCAGACTTGCCAGCGTCTTTCTTTGCGGACTGACCGCCAACTCCTGCAACAAATCCAGCAACCCGCTTATCTGATGAAAACCACTTAATAAAAGAAAGCCGGAGAGTAACTCCCCTACCCGGGTTGCATCCTGTTTCGGAAAGATGATGCCTCTCTTCGATTCCTCCAACAGCATTTTTATTTGCAGAAACTGAGGATAATAATCAAAGGAATACTGCATAAAGTTCTGCTCAAACTGAATGATAGTCCCTTGCACGCGTGAAGTGGCATTCTCCGAACCATAAATATCATTGCTCCGCATGTAATGGGGCAAATTAGTGCCGAACAGAATCACATCACCCGCAGAGAACTTCTCAATGCAGTCGCCTACAAAACACAGACCATGACTCTCCTTTACATAAATGATTTCATACTGACTGTGGAAATGCCACGGATAAGTGAAACGATCATAATCGTAATGCCGCGCCTTGATCGGATTCGACTCCGATATAGGCAACTTTTCATTTATAATCGGTCGGCGCATATATTCTGCAAAGCTTAATTCACACACAAAGATAGGAAAAGACAATAGAAATGCTACCGCATACATGCAAAAATCCGCATATATTCTGCAAATATCCATTTATCGCAGCATTATTTTTGCACGTATATTTGCAGTCAATAATCAGTTAAACTATTAATATATAAATGTTATGGAAAAAACCTGGAGATGGTTTGGTAAGAAAGACAAGATCACGCTCGACATGTTGCGACAGATAGGCGTGGAAGGAATTGTGACTGCCTTGCACGATGTGCCCAATGGTGAAATATGGACCGAAGAGGCAATCAACGATCTGAAGACCTATATCGAGTCTTACGGCCTGCGCTGGTCTGTAGTAGAAAGCCTGCCTGTTTGTGAGGCGATCAAGTATGCCGGACCGGAACGTGAGCAGTTAATAGAAAACTATAAAGTCAGCCTAGCAAACCTGGGCAAGTGCGGTGTGAAAACCGTATGCTATAACTTTATGCCCGTTATTGACTGGATACGCACGGATTTGCAACATCCTTGGGCAGACGGTACTTCGTCACTCTATTTCGACCGTGTTCGCTTCGCTTACTTCGACCTTCGAATCCTCGGACGCGAAGGAGCCGAAAAGGACTATTCCGCCGAAGAACTGGCAAAGGTTGCAGAACTGGACAAGACCATTACCGAAGCAGAAAAGGATGATCTCATCGACACGATCATCGTAAAGACGCAAGGTTTCGTCAACGGAAATATCAAAGAAGGAGATAAGAATCCGGTGAACATCTTCAAGAAGCTGTTGGCCCTCTATAAAGGCATCGACCGTGATATGCTGCGCGAGAACATGCGTTATTTTCTCGCCGCCATCATGCCTGTCTGCGAAGAATATGGTGTGAATATGTGCGTGCATCCCGATGATCCTCCGTTCCAAGTGTTAGGTTTACCGCGTATTGTCACCAACGAAGCAGACATCGCCTGGTTCCTGAATGCAGTGGATAACCCGCACAACGGACTGACCTTCTGTGCCGGTTCCCTCAGTGCAGGCGAGCATAACGATACCCGTGAACTGGCAAAGAAATTCGCCAAACGTACTCACTTTGTCCACCTGCGCAGCACGGCTGCCATGCCCGGAGGCAACTTTATAGAAAGCTCGCACCTGACCGGACGCGGACATCTGATTGACCTCATCCGTATCTTTGAGAAAGAAAACCCGGAACTGCCTATGCGCGTAGACCACGGACGGATGATGCTGGGTGACGAAGACAAGGGATATAACCCCGGATATTCATTCCACGGCCGTATGCTGGCATTGGCACAGGTAGAAGGAATGATGGCAGTGGTGCAAGACGAAATAAACAATTAAAAACTAATAATTAAATAAGGAGATTATGAACGAACAATTCAGTATTGCAGGTAAAGTAGCCGTTATCACCGGTGCAGGTGGTGTATTGGGTGGCAGCATTGCCAAATGTTTCATGGAGCAAGGCGCCAAAGTAGTAGCCGTTGACATCCGTCAGGAACAACTGGACAAACGTGTAGAAGAACTGAAAGCTTACGGTGAAGATGTGATCGGCATCGTAGGTAATGTATTGGACATCGCCAGCCTTGAAAAATTGGCTGATGACATCGTTGCCAAATGGGGACGTATCGACATCCTGCTCAACATTGCCGGTGGCAATATGCCGGGTGCTACGCTGGCTCCCGACCAGAACTTCTTCGACATGGACGTTACCTGCTGGGAAAAAGTGACTAATCTGAACATGAACGGAACCGTTTATCCTTCTATGGTATTCAGCAAAGTGATGGCCAAGCAAGGTAAGGGGTGTATCGTAAATGTATCTTCCATGGCTGCTTACAGCGCTATCACCCGCGTTCCGGGTTACTCGGCAGCCAAGACAGCCGTTGCCAACTTCACTCAGTGGCTGGCAAGCGAACTCGCACTGAAGTACGGAGACGGCATCCGTGTGAATGCTATCGCTCCGGGTTTCTTCATCGGTGACCAGAACCGTGCCGTGCTTATCAATCCTGACGGTTCGCTGACAGACCGCAGCAAGAAAGTTTTAGCCAAAACTCCGATGAAACGCTTTGGAGATATCAACGAACTGAACGGCGCCGTACAATTCCTGTGCAGCGATGCGGCAAGTTTCGTGACGGGTGCATTGCTGCCGATAGATGGCGGATTTAGTGCATTCAGCGGAGTATAATTATCCTTGCTATTCAAAAGCATTTTCAATTTTATCCCAAAAAGCTGCTTCTAAGAGGCAGCTTTTTTTATTGAGAATAAATATCTTTGTAGCAATTTCAATTTAACCTATACACTATTTCAATGAAAAACAAACCTTCTACCCATGTCCTGGGCTTGGCTCATCCTCCTATTCCCGTTGTACGCATCGGGCTCATAGGCTTAGGCAATCGCGGATTACTCACACTGGAGCGTTATATGCTCATAGAGCACGTAGAGATCAAAGCTTTGTGTGAGATACGCCCCGGAAACCTGGCAAAAGGACAAGCTCTACTGACAAAAGACGGACATCCCGCCGCAACCGGTTATACCGAAGAAAACGGCTGGCAACAGATGTGTTGCAACCCTGATATCGACCTCATCATTATATGTACGGACTGGCTGACGCATACCCCTATGGCCACCTACGCCATGAAGCAAGGCAAGCATGTCGCCATCGAAGTGCCCGCCGCCATGACCGTAGCCGAGTGCTGGCAACTGGTAGACACCGCTGAACGCACCCGCCGCCACTGCATCATGCTGGAAAATTGTTGCTATGATGCCTTTGCCCTGACCACGCTGAATATGGCAAGACAAGGTCTGTTCGGTGAAATCATGCACGTGGAAGGTGCTTATATACACGACCTGCGCTCCATGTACTTCAGCGATGAAAACCAAGGCGGTTTCCATAACCACTGGAACAAAGCTTACTGCATGGAACACACCGGAAACCCCTATCCCACTCACGGTTTAGGTCCCGTATGCCAGATCCTGAATATCCACCGGGGCGACCGTTTGAATTACCTTGTATCCATGTCCACCCACCAGGCAGGAATGACGGAATATGCCCGTCGCACTTTCGGCAAAGAATCCCCCGAAGCACAACAGGCTTACCTGTTGGGAGATATGAACACCACCCTCATCCATACCGTCAAGGGAAAAACCATCCAGTTACAATACTGCACCGTTCATCCGCGTCCTTACAGCCGTTCGCATACCATCTGCGGCACGCAAGGATTTGCACAGAAATACCCGGTAGCCACAATCAGTCTGGAAGATGCGCATAGCGAAGGGGGGCTCGGTACAGCCGCCGGAGAGGTAGCCAGCGTAACCACCGAAGAACTCTTGCAACGCTATCAACATCCTTTTACGGCTACCATCGGCAAAGAAGGCGCCCTCAAAGGTGCCCCAAACGAGATGAACTATATCATGGATTACCGCCTCATCTACTGCCTGCACCACGGACTTCCTCTGGATATGGACGTTTACGATGCCGCCGAATGGTCGTGCATCACTGAGCTTAGTGAGCAATCGGTACTGAATGGCAGTCGCCCGGTAGAAATACCCGACTTCACGCGAGGCGCATGGAAGACTTTTCCCAGCGTTTCAAGACAGGAAGAAAAACAGATAACACTCTAATAACCATAGCATTGCATTTACCAATCATTTTTCTCTTAATGTAAAAGCATTTACCGCAGGATGTAACGGCCTTTACATCATATTGTAACGACCTTTACATCGGTATGTAACGACCTTTACCTCGGCATGTAACGACCTTTACCTCGGTATGTAAATAGAGTTACCATGTGGGGTTAATAAAGTTACCCCAGCATGTTAATAAAGTTACCATTTGGAGTAATTGGTACTCTGCCTATATTAATTCAACTATAAACTCGCATTATTAATCTTTTTCGCTTATATTTGCAATGTACTTCACGACGGAGTACATTTTTTAGAATTTAGTTTAGTCGCTGCTGGAACTGCAACTCTATAGAGGTGAACTAAACTGAATAGGCATTCGTATGTTCTTGAAACTTACGATATACGCGTCTATTCAGTTTATTCTTCACCTCGGGTTGTTGCAGACCTCAGCAGTAGGATAGACTGTTTTAGGCGCGTTACATATGCAAACACCCATTATCAAATACTACAAAGTACTCACGAGACAAAACTCCCGATGGTACAAAATAATCTTGCTTATACAACAAGGAAAAACATCTGCCATGTATATTATAAAAACGCAGGATCGTGAAGTGCTTGAAACCCTCAGTTCAACATGCCTCAAAGAAGTAAGAGACAAAATACAGTTTGTCGGTAATTTAATACTCGGCAAGCATCAGTCCAGTCCTATCTATCTGGCATTCTATTGCAGATTTATTCATTTAGAGCATCAGCATTACTCATGCACAATGAAGAACTATTACATAAACTACATATTATAATTCAATTTCAAATACTATGAAATACTCATCACCCCCCTGCAACAGAAGAAAACGAAATTTCTTCCTCTTTATACACATTGCCGCTTTCTGCATATACATGACATTGATTCTGGTACTTGCGATCCTTCGTGTTACGTTGGAAGAAAAATACATAGTGATAAATTCACTTCAAAAACAAATACAACAGTATAAAGAAATACCCACTACTCCCCTATCTCACGAATACAGGGAATGGTGGGATGAGTATGGCTTAAAAGACGATCATCGCTAATTTTATCTTTCAAAGCTTACCCATCCTTTAGAATATCTTTGAGCTGTTCAGTCCGGACTATGCCATACAGACTCCAAGGATTGATGCTGTAAGAAGATACTCTAACTGTTTACATCTGCAAAAAAACGTTCCTTTTCCTTGCATACTTTAAAAAGATGCATTACTTTTGCCGCCGTTAAACACAGTATTCACCCCTTTAAAACTGAAAGAAAGGGACTAATTTATGTTAGAACTATAATATCTCAGCCAGGACTAAGTTGACTCATCGGGATGATGGGGCTTTGCAATTTTCTTGATTAGTCCTACAATCACATTTATAATTTTATTATTATTCACTTCAATGCAGTGGACAGATAGCGTTGTATCTATCATCATCCCTCATGCATTGGGTACAAAACGCATATTGCACTGCCCCGCTTTGAGGCGGGCAGCCCATGCCGTATGCATACACATGAAAAAGAAAATATGGGAATACGATTAAAAGATTTAAGTAAGCTGGGATATAGAGACAATGTAGCACGCAGTCTGGTAGTAGCCATCGTTGGCAAACATTGCAAGCACCAAAGCAAAGAACAGATTATCAAGACACTGAGCGACGTGCTGGAAAACCCCGATACTTATAAAGAGAATGAGACATGGGGCAAACTGGCCGAACACCTGTCCCCCACGCTCATCGAAAAGAAGTTCACAGCATACGACTTGCTCGACGAGCCGTTGCCCTATAAAACCTATGGCGGCAAGTTCATAGAAACCCTCGCCAAACAGCAGATGAACTTGGCCATGAGGCTCCCCGTCAGCATAGCCGGGGCACTGATGCCCGATGCACACGCCGGATACGGTCTGCCCATCGGTGGTGTACTCGCCACGGACAATGCCGTCATCCCCTATGCCGTAGGGGTGGACATCGGTTGTCGGATGAGTCTGACGGTGTTCGATGCCAAAGCGGATTATCTGAAAAGATACTCGCATCAGATAAAAGAGGCACTGAAAGACTACACCCACTTCGGCATGGAGGGTGGTCTGACCTTTGCACAGGAGCATGAAGTGACAGAACGGGAAGAATTCCGTTTAACACCTCTTCTGAGGGACTTGCACGGAAAGGCCATCCGCCAGTTGGGCAGCTCCGGTGGTGGGAATCATTTCGTGGAGTTCGGAGAGCTTTTTCTGCAAGGAGAAAATGTGTTGGGACTGCCCGAAGGCAATTATATGGCATTGCTGTCACATTCTGGTTCGCGCGGACTGGGAGCGGCTATCGCCATGCATTATAGCCGGATAGCCCGTGAAGTCTGCAAACTGCCGCGTGAAGCGCAACATTTTGCCTGGCTCGGCCTGGACTCGGAAGAAGGACAGGAATACTGGATGAGCATGAACCTAGCGGGCGACTACGCCCGTGCCTGCCACGAACAAATCCACCTAAACCTATCTAAAGCTCTGGGCCTGAAGCCAATGGCGAACGTGAACAATCACCACAACTTCGCCTGGAAAGAGGAGATTGCACCCGGACGCACCGCCATCGTGCATCGCAAAGGAGCCACTCCTGCACAGGCAGGACAACCGGGACTTATCCCCGGAAGTATGGCAACTCCCGGTTACCTGGTAGCAGGCCGGGGTGTGGAAGAGTCGTTATGTTCCGCTTCGCACGGTGCTGGACGGGCCATGTCACGCCAGAAGGCAAAGGAGAGTTTCACCCAGTCGGCCATGAAGAAATTTCTCTCGCAGGCCGGGGTCACACTGATTGGGGGCAGCATCGAAGAGATACCGTTAGCCTACAAGAACATCGACCGGATGATGCAACCCCAGGAGACATTGGTAGAAGTGCAGGGCAAATTCATGCCACGCATCGTAAGGATGAATAAAGAGTAAGAGGCTAGTATTCAGGAACCACTGATTTAAAGTAGATGAATGATTTAAAAAGAAAGGATCAACTTATGTTATCAGAAAAATATGGTCGCACGTATCATTATCCGTTTTCTCCCGGAACGACCAGTGACGACCGCATCAACCATACGTATTGGGAAGACATTCAACAGATAGAAACCCTGATACACACCGAAAAGCTGGACGGAGAAAATAATTGTCTGAACCGCCACGGTGTATTTGCCCGCTCGCATGCAGCACCTACCACCTCACCGTGGACCAGGGAACTGCGCGAGCGTTGGGAACTCATGAAAAACGACTTGGGGGACATCGAGATATTTGGTGAAAACCTGTATGCCATACATTCGATAGAGTATCGCAAACTGGAAACACACTTTTATGTGTTTGCCGTGCGTTGTCTGGATCAGTGGCTGTCGTGGGAGGAAGTGAAATTCTATGCCGCTCTGTTCGACTTGCCTACGGTGCCCGAATTACGAGTGGAAACAGTAGAAGGATTGACGCGGGAAGCATTGCAGCAACAAGTCGTTAGTCTGGCACAAGAACCGGGTGTGTTCGGAACACGCGATCCACAAACAGGCGCAGATTGTACTCGCGAAGGGGTAGTCACCCGTAATATAGGTGAATATCCTGTAAGTGAATTTGCCCGCAACGTATTCAAGTACGTACGCAAGGGGCATGTGAAGACCGATGAGCACTGGACACGCAATTGGAAGCGTGCCCGCCTCATCTGGGAAATAAGAAAGGAGGAATAAAATGAATTGGAAACTGACAGATAATAAAAATTGGGACTCACTGGAACAACAGTTCCGGTGGGTACAAGATATGAACTTCGTGATGCAGCACCATTTGCATCACGAAGAAGGTAGTGTGGCCGTGCATACCCGCATGGTACTGGAGGCATTGCAGCAACAGCCGGAATATCGGGCTTTGCCCGCACAGGAACAGGAAATATTGTGGACGGCAGCTTTACTTCATGATGTGGAGAAACGTTCTACTTCTGTAGATGAAGGAAACGGTATTATCACTTCCAAGGGACATGCCAGGCGTGGGGAATATACAGCACGCACAATTCTTTACAGGGATATTCCTACTCCGTTTCATATCCGGGAGAACATTGCTGCGCTGGTGCGTTATCATGGTTTGCCGGTTTGGATTATGGAGCGGGAGAATCCTGTGAAGAAGCTGTGCGAAGCATCTCTCAGAGTGGATACACGTTTACTGAAAATGCTTGCTGTGGCGGATATTCAGGGACGTATCTGCAAAGATAAGCCTGCATTGATGGAAGCTTCCGAGTTATTCGAGATGCTTTGCCGTGAACAGGATTGCTGGGGAAAGGCACGAAGCTTTGCAACGGGTCATGCCCGCTTTCAGTACTTTCAAGCGGAGGATGGGTATATAGATTACATTCCGCATGATAATTTCCGGTGTGAAGTTATCTTATTATCCGGTTTGCCGGGAATGGGGAAAGATCATTATATCCGTACATTGCCACAGAATATTCCTGTGATAAGCCTCGATGACATCCGGCGAAAGCATAAAGTTAGCCCTACGGATAAGGTTGCCAATGGCAGGGTAGTACAGGAAGCGAAAGAAGAGGCTCGCAATTATCTGCGTAAACAGCAGGGCTTTGTATGGAATGCGACCAATACTTCAAAACAAATGCGCTCGCAACTGATTGATTTATTCATTACTTATGGAGCCAGAGTGAAGATTGTCTATATCGAAAAGCCGTATGAGGTATGGAGGAAGCAAAATCGTGAACGGGAATTTATGGTTCCGGAGGCGGTACTGGATGCAATGCTCGGGAAGCTGGAAATTCCGCAGTTGGGGGAGGCACATGAAGTGGTGTATTCTGCCTGATAGTAGGTATTAGCTACTGATAGTTTAGATACATCACTCTTTGTTTATCAATTGTTCCATTGCATTAATAAAGGCCTCAGCCCGTGGACGAAGTGTATTTACCAAAGCAAGATCACAATATGCAAAGTCACTATAATCACTTGCCTGACGTTTTTCAAATAGAAGACTAAAGGTTGCGCCATGATCTAAGCTCAAATGCCCGGTGCGAACAAAATGCATAGAAAGTTGTGTCTTCACGCCATTATGTGTATTGGCTTCTATCTTACTGCCTAACAGCAATGCAGAAGCAGCATAATAGCAGGCATAATAAAGACGGTTAACGGCTGCATTATAATAACCGCCTGCAGTGTTATAATCAGCTTCTTTCAGGGTTTCGTAAGCACGTTCCAAACGATAATTCACAATGGCGGCACGACTTTCGGAATCAAGTTTTTCTTTCATAACACGATCCCTTCCTTCATTACATTGATGCTGAATGGGGTCGTGATTCTTTCCCATACACGACGCAATACTACCATCGGACTGATAATCACCCCGGTCTCCACTTCCACTTCATACAAATGACGGGTAATCTCCAATTCACGTTCAGGTGCCAAATGATCACCATCCAGCAATATAAGTAAGTCTATATCCGAATCTACCTGTGCATCTCCCCGAGCTTCGGACCCATAGAGAATGGTCTTTGCATCAGGAGCAATGCGATGCACTACTTCTGCAATCCGGCGAACAATATCAGGTCGTTTCATAACTTAATCTCCTATTCTCTTATTACACGACAAAGATAACAATGTTTTCGGAAATACAACTTACTACAATACAATACTTACCGAGAAATACGGCGCTATCTGGAAACAAGGATCATATTCCCTCCCCATCGCCTTAAAGAACGCTGACAAGCTTCTGCCATCATAATAAGCATTGCGTACCGCATTTATCCCCACCATAACAGGCAAAGAAATGTGCTTGGAAACCTTGAATTCAGGACGGAACCCTACCACAATGTACTGGTGCGTAAAAATCTTATCAGCAACATTCAACTCTGTCAAAGCCATCTGCCCACCCATTTCCGTAATGAAACTGATGCTGAACGATATAATGCAGGAAGCGCCATAGGATAACCGAAAGCATTGTTCAATGCCAAACCCGCACCCAGTTCCAGATTAGGGAATATACGCCTGACAAAGACCAATCCCGCACTTCCCAATACGTTCCGGAAACGTAAATGCGAATAGCCTACACAAATTTAATCAGCAAATAAATTTTAAGTCCACCCCTCACGAACAATAACCTTTTGAACAAGTATTCAAAAAATTAGATTTATCTTTGCGCCGATTTACGGCCAAAACACATTTATCATGAGAAAGCTTGTTAAATTAGTTATAACCCATACTTGCGTATAAAGTCAGATGAAGAAGATTGTAAATGTCCCGTCAAAGCAAAGCCTTCTCCGGGAAACGAGAGATTATGTAATGATCGCCCTTGGATTAATTCTTTATGGTATAGGCTGGACAGTATTTCTGTTGCCCAATGACATCACCACCGGAGGAGTACCGGGTATTGCTTCTATTGTTTATTTTGCCACAGGCTTCCCTGTGCAATATACGTATTTCAGCATCAACTTAGTCCTACTGTTGCTCTCTATCCGTATTTTGGGATGGAAGTTCAGTATCAAAACCGTATTTGCCGTGTTCACACTAACATTTTTCCTGTCCGTGATACAGAAACTGGCAGAAGGAGTGGTGTTGCTGCACGACCAGCCTTTCATGGCGTGTGTCATCGGTGCATCCCTCTGCGGAGGCGGCATAGGCATCGCTTTTTCTTCCAACGGTAGTACAGGTGGAACAGATATCATTGCCGCTATCATCAACAAATACCGTGACATCACGCTGGGGCGTGTAATGCTGATTTGTGACCTGATTATCATTTCTTCCAGTTACTTTGTATTGAAGGATTGGGAAAAGGTAGTTTACGGTTATGTAACCTTGTACATTTGCAGTTTTGTTCTGGATCAAGTAGTGAACAGTGCCCGGCAATCCGTACAGTTCTTTATCATCAGTGAGAAATACGATGAAATAGCCCGGCACATCAATGTATATCCACACCGGGGCGCCACCGTCATCAATGCTTCCGGATTTTATAGCGGTAAGGAACAGAAGATGTTGTTCGTACTTGCCAAAAAGCGCGAATCAACGATTATATTCCGCTTGATAAAGGATATAGATCCAAACGCATTTGTATCACAAAGTGCGGTAATCGGAGTATACGGAGAAGGGTTCGACAGAATAAAGGTGAAGTAGCTACGAGTTACGAGCTACGAGCTACGAGCAACAAGTCCCTTTCGGAATAGTAGCAGTGCGCAGCTACTCGTTACTTGTAGCTTGTAGCTCGTAACTACCTTCTTTCCAAACATACACTACAGGGCGGCGGAGATACGGCTTCAGTTTCTCTGCCGCTTCTTTATCCATATAGTCGGTAGTTGTAAAAGTAAAGGTCAGTGTATTGTCCTTTGCGGAAAGATCAGCTTTCACCAGCAACATATCTGCCTTTTCGCCGGCATCTCTCACTTCATAATCCATCACCGTATCGGGTAATGACAGGAAATCCTTCATTACAGGAGGAGTAAGGAAAGAAGAAGAAGGCAATTCTTCCCAATCGGTGGTATAGAAATGGACATCACTATCACAGGCTGGGGCACAAGCCGTAGATACAATACAGATTACTTTCGTACTGTCGCTCGTAGCCAGCAGTTTCATCTGCCAGGAACTTTGCGGTGTCATCTGGATACGGATGTAGTCGGAAGCAAGCTCCGTCATTTCCGATTTACCACCAAAACGGTTCGTTACTTCCGCTTTCATCTTACTTTCAAGGAAGTCGATAAAGTCAGCACGGTTCACGGCAGTAAGCAACGGGCTAAGGCTATCGGGCATATTTTTGAAAAAGGTTTTAGCTTCCTGGGCCTGCAGAGAACACATCCAGACACAAGCCAAACACAAGAACATTGTCAATTTCTTCATCATATTATTTTTCTGTTATTCTTATTTTGCATTTTATTACCTCAACGCACTCTTCAGAGCCAGGAACATATCTCTCCAAGAAAACGTGCATCTGTTTCATCAAAGGTATTCAGGCTTTCACTATCTATATCGAGCACGCCCCACACCTCGCCATTCTCACGAATCAACGGAACAACAATCTCCGAGCGCGACAACGAGCTGCAAGCTATATGACCGGGAAATGCATCGACATCGGGCACTACCAACATCTCCGCCTTAGCCCATGCCGTGCCGCAAACACCCCGTCCTTTTCGGATACGTGTGCAAGCTATCGGTCCTTGAAAAGGCCCCAATACCAGTTCTTCTCCTTTCACCAGATAGAATCCCACCCAAAAGAAGCCGAAAGTTTCTTTCAGTGCAGCCGAAACATTAGCCAGATTGGCTATAAGGTCATTTTCACCTTCAATCAGGCTCTTTATCTGGGGCAGCAAGGTCTGATACTTTTCAGCCTTGCTGCCGTTGCTGATGCATAAATCTTCTGCCATAATTATACTCCTAAATACGCTCATCAATTCTTAGCTTCCGGCTCATCTTCCGTACCACCTTCAAATCACATATTTATTTAGGACAAAGATAGAAAATAAAAATGAGACTGAGAACAGAATAGAAAAAGCACACAGTTTTATTTCGAGTCTCGCACGCATCGGATCGGTCCTGCCACCGACTTTACATAATAAAAATAGAATTGGTATTCGAATATATGGAACAGACCGGCATCCTTATGGATATGCAAAATGTTCACTCGGTTATCCGTGTCCGTGGTTGCATTATGATAGTTCCCACAACTGTTTGTACGAAAACCTCCTCCATCACCTACACGTGTTCCCTGTGTCGGGAAATAAGAAGTCGGACCGTCTTTCCACTTCTGCATATACATATTCATTCCATATCCATCCGAAAATTTATCATCATAATTGATACCACTCATAGATCCGGGATTGAGCCCCGTATTTGTAAACTCGAACCACAATTCACCCGAGGCAACCCTCCAGCCTGTAGGACAAGGGTCGAAAATAGATTTTTCCGTTCCGTAGTTATCGTATATATGTACATTATTAGTTTGGTTAATCGTATAAGCCTTCATTCCCTCGGAAGCCGGCTCCAGTCCACCCCAAAGTTTGTTATCGCTTTCTCCTATTGGACACCAGTCTCCATTATTGAAATAATTGCTCTTTTGTTGTACGTAACTTTCATTTCGGTTAACATCGTTCGTTCCAGTGATAAAAACCGTGGGATTGGCGATGGCGTGTCTGACAGCTCCGGTCAGGGTACTCCCAATTACCGAATGGAACAGCTTGTTTTCATCTGTGCCAGATGTCTTATGTACTTCAATCTGGTTGGAGTTGTCATAATGCAGATCTGTATGTTCGTCATTATAATCATGATGTTCGCTTACAACATTGCGTAAAGGAGGGAACGGATCTTTTCGTCCCCATTGATACAACATGCCGAAAGCCTGCGTCATTTCATCCGGATACCGATGGAGACCAGTTCCTATACCTTTCTGATTCTCGGCCAATGCACCGAGGTTACATGACATGACGGCATAACCCTGAATACGCGGCTTCTCAGGATAGATACCATTATTATCCCAGTCGTATGTGTAATAAGTAACAGCCCTGCCGAGATTATCCGGCTCGTGGTCTGTAACCCAGATGTGCCAAGACCACAGAACGTCTCCCTTGCTATTGTAAGCACCGATCAAGGCATTACCTTTCTTTTGCGTTCTAACATAGATTTTCTGATGAATGTCGCCTGTATTCTCACCGAGTTGCACCAATGTTCCATTTGTATTATCACCAATGCAGTCTTTGGTCTGCCAGATAATGCCGACACTGGCTATTTTCAGATTCTCGTCATGAGGACTTAAATAGTCTGCAAAATTATACCCGCCTCCTGTCTCTACACGGTAGTAGGGCTCGAAAGACAGAAAACCGTTTGGTTTTACTACAAAGCAGTTGGACGATGGATTATTTTGGCCTTTCTCTCCTGTAATAGTCAACGTCATGCGATAAACCTGATTACGTTGTATATTAAAATTATTGAGTGAGTTTCCTCCGGGATAAGCGGCATAGAGATATTTTTCACCACCTATTTCGGCGGTTACATCTACCACAAGTGCATTAGTGGGAGCTGCATCAGACTTGTTTCCACCCTGATTTTCTATTTCCCCTTGCAGATTCTCTGGAACATAAAAAACAGCCCATTCTTTATCTTCACTCTTTTCCAAGTCCGAAGCAGCAAAGGCTATGGAACTGAATGTCGTTCCATCAGGAAATGGAACCGCATTCATCGGCTCTCCATTTCCATCGCCGGCAAAGGTTTCTATCCGGCAAATATTCGGAATTTGCCTTACGTTGACATTGTTCAGCTTCATCTCTGCCTTCAGCATCTCTACCTTTACTTTAAGTTTGGCATACATACGCGTAACCGGTACTGTAACCGTAATGCCTGTTGTTACTTCCACCTCCTCACTTGCTCCGACCATTGGTATCGACACCTTATCTATTGAACGTAATGGGAAAGCGGTAGGTAAGGTTTGCTTCTTCAGTTGCTCCAAATTCTTAAACTTCTGCCATGAAGTATCCGTGTCATCGTTAACCCAGTTGTCATACCCCGTATTGGTTACAACATATACGAAGGACGGAATTCCGGCTTTCAGATATACAGGCAAATCTTGCAACATTATCTGGTCAGTGATAGTATAGTAACGCGGCTTTATCAGCAGTTCTTTCGTAACTGCATCATACTGAAACACCCAAATATTGTGTACCTCTTTTTCTTCCGAAGTCTCATTCTCAGGTATATTGCTCGGTATAGATGCCCTTGTCTCTGCTTGTGCTTCAACGGCAAATGTATTGACCGACAAATCCAATACGGCTTTCGTCAGTTCTCCCTCATTAAGGACTGGACTGTTTGTTCCATTTGTCTCCGGATGCAGTTCTTCCGTACAACCCTCTATTGTGATAATTACCAACAGAAGTATGAATAATAAGAAGTAGTGTTTCATATCAGTCAAAAGTATATTCGTTATCATAAGCATATTTCCATTCTTGCACGTTCACCATGAGTCTGCTATCTCGGACAGTAATAGTGAAACGGTAAAGATTGTTGCGGGCAATGTTGAAACGCTTGGCATTGTCGTTGCTATCCGTCTTTCCGCTCTCGTCATAATTTGCGAAATAAACCCTATGCGGTTCGTCCTCATCAGTCTGAGCATCGAACCTTACTTCAATACACGAGTATTTGTCGCCCGCATCGATGTTCCGGTATTCGGACAGGTAGGCAATCCATTTCTCATATTTATTTCCGCCAGTATCCATCCATTGGCTTGCAAAGCGGAAATCTTGTATTTTTTCTTCCACATCGTTACCATCTTCCACAAGGTGTAAACCACTAACGTAATCGCTGTTCCACTCACCACTATGATCGTAATCGTCCTGCGAAAAAACATCTTTCGGAGCACAATATCCCTTTTTATTATAGCGATGAATCTTCACCTCACTAAACGATAAATCAAAATGTTCGTCCGTCTTAAGTATCACCTCTACCTTTGCCACTGCACGGAGCAAAGTGACAGGCTCAGGCAGCAATGTAACCTCTCCAACCTTAAATTCTATATTATTGTATTCGTGAACACCATAAAAAGGAACTAGTCGTTCCGGTCCCAACTCGAAAGAAGAAAAACTGCCAAACTGCCCCCATTCGGCGTCGCAGACATCCGCAAGTAACGTTTCTCCAGCCTGCATTGTATCGTCACCATACTGCGGCCAATTGGCAAGCACAACCATCTTGAAATTTTTATGATTAACCAAAGATGTAGGCGCTTTGCCAAGCACACTATAATCCCTGTAATCGCTTCCTTCAGTCACCACGAAGCCATCCGGTTCAAAACGGGCGATGAACTTATTATCGGAGGTAAAGAAATAAATCCTGTAGTTATTGTTCTCTACATCTATGTAGTTCTCATAGGTTTCTCCAACCTCATAACCTTCATCGGTCTCCAAACTCCTTATAGGTAATCTGAAACCGATACTAAGAGCTGTTCCCCTATCGGATAGGCTGAAGTTCTCCGTGTCATGGCTACACGAGGTACCCCACAACACAAAAAGTGCCAGAATCCCCGTGACAATATATCGTACTACATTCTTCATTCGCATTCCTCCTATCACAGTTCACTGTTTTGCAGTACAACTTTCCAAGAATTGATATAAATATAGGTATCGAGCCAGTGATCATCTTCATCGAGGAAGAACACCATGTCATGCATGTCCTGCCTGTCGAGATACTCCTGATCGTCCATATTTCGGTGATAGAAGCCCTTCACTAGTAAAGCATAGTCGATAAGAGGGATGGAGAAAACCGTTTTTCCCGTTTCTTTATTGGACACGGTGAGCCGTGTCTCCTGCCCTTTCACAAGACGCGGCACAGTCAGTTCGGCTATAGCCGCACTGAAGGCGGCGCGAGATGTGGATCGGACAGCTTCGGAGCGGGTGTCCATACCAACTTCCCCGGCGTCGGTGTGCCATGCGTAGAAAGTCACCAGTTCATCGGGCAACAACGTGTTGTCCCAGTCCATACTTCCGTTAGTGTCGGTGATGGTGAAGACAAACTTGTCTTTGTCCACAGCCTCTCCCGAAAGGTGCTGTAACACCACTCGCACATTGTTGGTGTTCTTTACCAACGGTACAGTATAAGTGTACGTACCTTCGGTTTTACCGAACGTCTGTTTCGGAAGCCACCCATAGAATAAGCGGTCAAGATCTTCGGTAACGAATGCTTGGTTCCCGATATCACGTTGTCTCCCAAGCGTACAGGTCAGTTCCTTACCAGCAGTTGTTTCGGGTATCGAGAAAGAACCTTTGTTAGTAGTACCACACCAAACAAGTAAGTCGTATTCGCCCGGTTCTACATCTACAGTCATGGCATAGCCATCGGCTGCAAGGGCTTCTCCTTGTTCAGTACGTTGCCAAACCACCCTACCATCGACATCAAGCAGGTAAAGTGTCACGACATTCACCTCGTGAGCAAAAGCATCGGCAAACTTCATGTTGTAATCATAACAGAACTTCACACGGTAATTCACTGAGCAGTCACCCTCACCGTCATAGATTAAGCCGTCGCAGGCATATAGAATCGGAGTCCAAGCGATAACTGCCAGTAACTTTCCGATTGTTTTTCTTATGTAAGAGCGTATATCCATTTGACTTAAATTGTTATATTTTATATATGCTGCGGAAAATACCGCAGAGAATTTTCATTTTCGATGGGAAATGGCAAATATACCTTTTCCGGTTCCGTCCTCTCTTTGCACCGGAACGGAAGTGCTTTTCTAAAACCATTCCATGTGGAAGTCCCTCATGGAATGGTTGTTTAGAAAGACAACGTTTTTTTCATAAAGAATTAAAGTTCAACATCTTGGCTAACAATCTTCCAAGATAGGATATTAATTTTTGCCCCAACGTAATAAATGTCACCATCCGGATCGTCACCGGGAACAATTTTTTCGTCTCCATCAAAAATTCCCTTACCTATCTTCTCTAATTTGTCAACGGTAACTACGTAGTGGTGATTACGCACCACGCCATATTTGGCTTCCGGAATAATTCCATTTTCCGTAATAGCGCCATTGTTGAGGTGCTCAATGGGAATGTTGTAGTACATCAATCCACCGTTATAAGCGGTAGCATCTGCGGAAGCAGTGGCCAAATTATCATTAAGAGTGGTAATGATTTGTTCTGAGTAAGCGGAGCCGTCTCCTGTATATAATGAGGCTCCATTCTCATTCGTAAATACCACTTTCACTTTCCCATCGCCCACATTCTCCAACTTCACATACTCTTTACCAATCTGAGTATATTTTGTGTTGCCTTTATCATCTTGACCATCTTCATACCACACGTTCAGTTGATTTTTTGTCTGCAGTATGCTGAGCACGTATTCGAGGAAGGAGTCTTGTTTGAAAAGCACACCATTGTAACGTACGAGGTCAAGTGCATTTCCGTTTACATCGCAAACCTTGGCTTTTAACAGGATACTCGTAACGGCAGAAGAAAAATTAGTAGTAACAATGGCACTTGTATTGGTGTTCTCTGCACAATAGGCAGAAGTTCCCAATTCAGTTAAGCCATCCTCCAAGTCGACATAGTTCAGATATTCGGAATTGTCAGAAACCGCTGCCGCATTTTCAGGATAGCCAGAAAAACCGTAGTTGAATGACTTACCCCAGTGGCTACGGTAATCGATTG
This sequence comes from Bacteroides intestinalis DSM 17393, assembly GCF_000172175.1. Taxonomy (NCBI): domain Bacteria; kingdom Pseudomonadati; phylum Bacteroidota; class Bacteroidia; order Bacteroidales; family Bacteroidaceae; genus Bacteroides; species Bacteroides intestinalis. Next base: position 2,677,406 of record NZ_ABJL02000008.1, read on the forward strand.
TTCTATTCCACATAAAGCCCAAGTCATTATCTGCCCAAGCAATATCTATGTTCTTGACCATGTGCGATTTCTTCGCTGTAGCATTCAATTTCCATCCGAGCAATTCCACATAAAGGTCTTCCGAAGCGATATTATCGCTTCCGGCTGAGTTGTCTTCACCTGCCACAGTGACTTTTATCGGATAACGCCCATTTTCATCCTTTTCGAGTTCACCGGACACATTCAAAGTTACCTTGGCCGCCAGACGCTCTACATATACGGTCACCGTATTAGTAATCGCACTCACATCCGTCATCGGCTCAAGAGAAAAATTTTCCTCTTTAACTTCTGTTACGAAATACTTTGCCCGATTGGTGTCGGTGTAGCTTGTAGTGCTCATGGTAAAGTAATTGATAGTACTGTTATTGATTGTTTCCGGATAATAAATACCTTCCGCATTATTATCCGCAAGCACTGTCTGCATTTCGTCAAGCGTTTCCCCATACACGAAATCATTCGGTTTGTTGAGCACCGCTACCATATACTTAGGATAGTTCTTCTTGTCCATTCCCTTCAGTACCACAACGTTATTACTTGTAAATTCAATGTTTCCGGCAGGGGTGGTTACCGAGGCGTTACCATTCGTCCAAACATCACCTTGTGTCACAAATACACCATCTGCATCATAAAAATAGAAGTAGGCATTTTTTACGGACTGCTCGTTTGTTCCGTACTCAAAGTCACCTTCTTGCGCTCTTGTAAGAGAACCTGCATCAGCAAGGCGGACATTAATATACGCCTCACTTCCTGCGAAAACATTCGGTGTATCATCCGGAATAACTCCTAATTCATCATTCGAACATGCACACAATGCGGTACACACGAACAAACCCAAAAATAATTTATTCATCTTCATCATTTTTTGTAATCTAATTTTGTTAATAATATATTTTCTCGTTAACGTCTTCCTTTTTCAAGTTGCTCAAGCGTAATGCCAGCCTGTTCTAATCCGAGCGATTTCGCCTCGTTCAAGTAACGTCGGGCACTGTCGTAATCCTTTTGCCGGATGGCCAGTGCTCCCCGTGCATAAACAGCCTCGGGCGAATCATCTGCCTTGGCAAGATAACGCTTCGCGCTTGTGAGGTCACCGCGGCGCATGGCAGCGTTGGCAGCATTCAGGTTAGCAATAGTGTCATCCGGAAACATGCGTACCGCTGTCTCGAATACCTCAGTGAACTCATCCGTACCGGGTTCATACTCTTGTGCAGCGAGATAGAACTCATTCAGATCCAGTTTTTGCGGTCGCCCACACATGATTCGTTTTATCTCCTCCACATCGCTGTAACTGCGGATAGTATAGGCTATGCGATAGTCAGTGTGGCGTAACGCAGGATAACAGTTCTGTAACAGGAAACTGTATTCCATCGGATAATCACGTTTTATTTTCCACTCTTTGGCATCCGGCTCCAAATTACCGTCTATCAAAGTGACTATTTCCGCACGATGTGCAAGGTTCGACCGTTCCACGTAGTAACGCAATCCTGCCCAATCCTCCGGTTCGTAATCGGTCGTTATTACATCGCCTTCAAACCGGTAAAGTTGCTGTATGTATCTCTTCAATGCGGCAGTACGCCCGATAGCCAACTCTTTGTTATGCGCATAAGAACCTTCAGGCGAAGCATAACCTTTCAGCCATACTGAAGTGATAGTTATGTCCGTATCGTTTCGCACGGAGTCAATTGATGACTGTATTTTCCCAAGTTCGGCGGTGTTGCGTCGATAGTCCGGATAAATCATCGTTTGATCCACCGGAAAGTCGATGAATGCTGAGCCTTCGAGCGAATCCCTTTTTTCAATCTGCCCTTGCGGACGTACATATACCAGTTCAGGGAAAAACGCCTCTGTGTATCGTCCAAGCATACCGACCTGTTCTGCCAATAAAGTATTGCAACATCCATAGTCGCTACGATGTAGCAACAACACGGAGCCGTTCATCCATTCTGCATACGGTACTAAATTGTGGTATTCAATGGTATCAGGCTTCTTCGAGACTTTATAACTCTTTTCATCTTTACCTGATAACATGCTCTCTCCATTACGTACATAGAAGTAATAACGCTGTCTGCCGTAAACCCCTACCGATTGCAGGGCAAGCGAGTCGTTATCATTAACTAACCATGGCGTAAGAAGTACAGCACGATTTTCATCCACATCAAGCCCTGACAAATCCCAAAGCATGTCTATGGCAATGTACCCTCCATTACGTTCCATTTTAAGATTTTCCACGGAAACACCATCCACGATGTCCTGTTTCCGCATATCGATTGCGATCTGTGCTTCCGCTACCACAACCATGCCCCAAAGGGCTACTAGGATATATAATATCTTTTTCATCTTGTACACGATTAAAATACATAAACAAGGTTGATTGCCGCTTTCGTCGGTCCCACATAATGGTGTGGTTTGTCCGTTTCTATCCTCTTACCGCATCCTAAACACTGGAAGCGGTCATAGCGTGTATAGGAATAACCAAAACCAATTTCCGCCTCAAGATTCCAATGCCTCCCCAATATCCACGCATAGCCATAAGCGATACCCGCGCCAACAAACCATCCCTGGTAACGGGTATCCTTTAGTTTACGAGCATCCGTACCAAGGAAATTGATTTTTCCGTCAAAACCTCCGATGTTATACTGTCCTCCATGAATGTGAGTACCTACAAAGTGCCCCGAGAAGCGATCGCAGAACCAGTATCTGACTTCAGGTTGAATAGCCCAATGTTTCCAGTGGCGATTGTGCGAAAGCATCCATGCATTGAACTGTCCCGTAACATCTAAAGTCCATTTAGAGGCGAGTCCTATTTCTATTCCCAAATTCGGATTCAAGAAAGCATCCGCCAGAACATTACTTTTGACAGCCACGTTCTGAGACTTGACACTCTGCGTCATGCCGGTAATGGTAACTACCAGCAAAACAAATATCCGTTTCATAATTCTATTGTTCATATTTTATGGCTATAGTTAATTATTACATTCCAAATTTTACAGTCTTTCCTTATATAGGTAATTTCAAGAGACCAGCCACGGTACCTCGCTTTCTTTCCGCACAAAGGAACAATGTATTTGTTATCGCATCATGCCAAAACGTATAAATCATATTGGCAAAATCGTAATGGACATTATACGCAAACTGCAATTTTGTATCGGACATGTCAAATCATCAAATCCAGAGTCATTTTTTAAGTGTACGGAGCCATTATTAACAGTTGCAATACCTATAAATGCAGTAAATTAGGCTATCTTTGTATATTACAATGTCGATGTGTATATCACTGTCTACCCAAACAATTTTAGTGTACCGGAAAAAGCCAGTGGAAATACACACTCGAAAAGAATAATTTGAATTCGATTAATATGGGAGCATTTGTCACATACAGCAACTTGATGACCTATATTTTACCAATATTTTGTTCGGCCATATGCTCGGTCTTTACCTTATTATTGACATGGAATTATCGCAATCTAGCCGAAAGGAAATTAAGGTGGATCGTGAGCATTTATTGTATCCTGATAGCCATATGGTGGTCATCTGCTTTATGGCATACTGTCTCTGATGAGCCGATATTCCTTCCGGTCGATATACCTTTTGCCTTGTCGTATATCTATACTCCCATATTGTTCTACAACATTGTTTATAATCTGACTTATTTTGAGGATAAAAGAAACTTTCCCATACTGAATTACCTTTGGCCAGTCCCTACATTGGTAATTATCCTGATAGTGGCAACCTGGATATCGCCTCCCAAGGGAGAGCTTTTTACCGGCTTATCGTTGTTCGAAGAATATACGGCGCTTTTCATATCCGACTTTTTAGTGCGGTTTATCACAGCGGTAGTCTATATTGTTCCAACCGGACTATTGTTATTGCGGCATTACAAGCGAACAGTACTTCAAAAAACCGATACAGATCGAAAATATCTCAGTATAAAATCATCGCGTTGGCTCATCGTGTTTTTCATACTTTCCATCGCTATATTGCTAATCGCTTTTTTGTCTTCGTTGGTTGGTCCAAGCCAATGGCTTATCCGGCTGAACGCATTATGCATTATGGCTCAAGAGATATTGCTTACATACCAAATCATCCGCAGGCAATATCTCTCTTACAAAATATCTGATTTGTTTCCAGCCAACGAAAAGAAAACCGAGAACAGCAGCCCGACCACCCAACAGCAACCTGCGCCGAATAATACGCACGGACTATTGAACAAGAAGGTGTTCGAAAACTATTTGTCTCAACAAAAGCCATACCTCAATCCCGATTTCAAACTGACTGACATGGCCGAGATAATGGGTGTAAACCGTACCGTCATGTCCAACTTTATCAATCAAACGTATGGTATGAATTTCAGGCGTTATCTAAACCTGTGCCGGATCAAAGAGTATCAGGCACTGATAGTGCATCCTTCAAACAAAGGTAAAAATCCGTATCAGGTAATGGCCATGGCGGGATTTAAAGATTCCAGACATTTCCAGCGTGCGATTCAACTGGAAAATATATATAAAGAACAGACTCACAAAGAACCATAAATAAACCAAAAGGATGAATCAAGATATCGGACGTGCTATAGTTTTTTCAATACCTGCAGTAAGTGCTGCGGTCAGCTTGATTATGATTTCGCTCGACATAACCCGCTCTTCCAATACGGTCAACCGAAAAATACATTACAGCATAATCACTGTATACTGTCTAATAATACTGTACTGGAGCGGACTGGTAATGTATTCCATCGCCCGTGACGCTTTCATAGCATACTTGCCTGTTTGCTTTTCCTCGTTTAGTTTTATTCCCATATTCCTGTACATGATCACCTATATTATTACAGGAGTAGGCGATCGAAAGCATTTCCCCACATACCATTTCATCCTTCCAGCATGTTTGACCGTAACTATCCACGTGATTGCCTTTACAGTACCGTTCCAGCAACGATGGAATGCCATTTATGACAACGGGGTAAGCCTGACAAGCGCAATTATTGACAGCACGTATATCATCTGTATTTTGCTGAGTATTTTATATTCCGGGTTGAGCCTGCTCCGCATAAAATCGTACAAACGTCAAGTTACCAATTATTCCGCTGATATCTACCGAATGTCGCTGGATTGGTTGTCCTTTATCATCATCTTCAGGGTCCTGTTGCAAACCTTACCGATAGCCGGATTAATATTGGGCATCGAACTATTCAATAAATTGGGGGTTATCTGGACATTCACAACATTACCAGCAGTCTTTACTCAGATTGTGTTGTGCCTGAACATTCTTTCGGAGAATTATGTGATCATCGAACCTATTACCGCCAAAGAAAAGGAAATGACCACGTCCGGAAACTATGCGCAACTGGAACGCCAGCGGGTTGAAAAGTATTTAGAGAATGAAAAACCTTATCTAAATCCGGAATTCAAAATAACCGATATGGCCAAGGATCTTTTTTCAAACAGGACTTATATATCTGCTTTCATCAACCGGGAATATGGTATGAATTTCAATCGTTTTATCAACAATTACCGACTAAAGGAAGTAGAAAGACTACAGTCAGAGGCTATACAAAGAAAGCAAAAAATATCCTCGACGGAAATTGTCATTCATGCTGGATTCAGTAATTATCGCAGTTATTTCCGAGCAAAAAAAATGGCAAAGAACGATCCCGTTTCCATTGATTAAAAGAAAATTTAAACAACCAGTAAGATACACGAATACAGGGATATAGAAACTAATCATCTGTATTCAACTTATTTACTTCCTAAATACAGGAAGAACATTCCAATCAATACTAATATGAGATCGACAGCCTTACTCTTTAAATTCTTTTCACGGAAGAAGAGAGCTCCGAAAAGGAAGGAGACAACCACACTGCCGCGGCGTACCATAGAAACGATGGAAATCATGGAGTCTTCATAGCTCAGGGCATAAAAGTAGGCAAAGTCAGCCGCACTAAGGAAGACGGATATCAGGATGATAGTCCAGTCCCAACGGAAAGGAGTACTTTCTTTTCGTTTGGGATACCATAGCAAAAGGATGATGGGGCACATGATAAATACCTGATAAACATTGTACCACGATTGTACAACCATAGGATTGAATTGCTTCATCAGATACTTGTCATACAGTCCGCTGATAGCACCGGTGATGGCGGCAAGCACAATGAAATAAATCCATTTGTTATGCTTGAAGTCGATGCCCTCTTTCTTGCCGGAACGGCTCAGCATAAAGAAAGAAAGTATGGCAAGCATGACTCCGATCCATTGATACAGGTTCAGACGTTCACCGAATATCAGCATGGCCCCCACGAGTACCATTACAGGGCGGGTGGCATTAATCGGTCCTACAATAGTCAACGGCAAATGTTTCATACCGAAATAGCCGAATATCCAAGATGAAAGAACGATAAAGGACTTGATAATTATAAACTTATGTACTTCCCAACCTACTACAGGCACATCAAACATTGTTCCGTTAAGGACCGGAGTAAAAGCGGAAATCAATATGAAAGGAAGAAATACCATACTGGAAAACACTGTGTTCAGAAACAGAACGGGAAGCACAGCATTGTCACGCAATGATTTCTTCTTAAATGCATCATAAAACCCCAGCAAGGCAGCTGAGAGAAAGGCGAGTAATAACCACATGGTTCTTAGTTAATTAATTGTTAGTTATTCAGTTATTATCTGCGATGAATAATTCCTCGGGATATGTGACATCTACCAAAAACAAGGCATTACCCGGAACGGAAGTACCAGCCTTGCAACGGTCTTTCTGTTCGATGACACGCCGGAAGCCTTCAACGGTGAGCTTGCCACGGCCTACTTCAAGCAGAGTACCGACAACTGCACGAACCATATTGCGCAGGAAACGGTCCGCCTGAATGGTAAATACCCAGGTTACATCATCTACCTGCGTCCAAGCGGCATGCATAATGCGGCAATTGTTCGTTTTTACGTCCGTATGCAGCTTGCTGAAACTGGTGAAGTCCGTATAATCAAACAAAATACGGGCAGCTTCGTTCATTCGCTCAAAGTCCGGCGCTTGGAAAAGACGGCAACGATATTGACGATTAAAGGGAGACTTTACCGTAGTCACGTAGTATTTATACATGCGGGCTGTTGCATCAAAACGGGCATGCGCATCGGGCTTCACTGCACGGATACGGTAGATAGAGATGTCCGGTGGCAGAAGGCGATTCAACTTGTCGGTAAAAAAGACAGTATCCAATGGTTCATCACTATCAAAGTGGGCTACCATCAGGGAAGCATGCACACCGGCATCGGTACGTCCGGCACCGATAACCTCTACTTCACGGCGCATCAATGTGGCAAGTGCGCGCATCAGACACTCTTGTACACTGTCTCCGTTGGGTTGTATTTGCCAGCCGTGGTAAGCGGTTCCGTCGTAAGCTAAATAGATAAAATACCGTTGCATACTCTTTTGCTTTCATTTTTTCGGCTGCAAAGATAGTGCAAACCCAAAGCTGTACAAAATAAGCTTGCTTATTTTTAATGCTGAGGTGCAGCCTATCTTCGCTTTCAAGCAAAGATATTATAAAGCGGAAAAATGACAAGCAAATAGAGAAGAACTCTCTTTTCTTTTTTATACTTTTGTGCCCACATAAAAACAATTCCAAACAATATGCAACAAGTATACAGTAAACTTCCACTCTTATTTTTAGCAATAATCATCACCAGCACTTCCCTTGCCGGATGCAAAAAGAAAGATATGTCCCTCAAGTTGAATGAACCGAGAAACATCAAAGGGGTAATCAGCTACAGACGGACTTTCGGAGACTTGAATGAAGCACATTTAAATATTGCACAAGCCATAGGTATCGCCCCCATCGCTTCGCGCAAGGATGCAGAAAACATGAAAGAGAAATTGCATCATATAGAAACAAATGATTTATATAAGGTGGATTCCCTCACACACTCCATCCCTTATCTGATTCCGAGTGCAGCACAATTGCTCGATACCATCGGCAGCAATTTCCTAGATTCGCTTACGGCAAAAGGACTGAATCCGAATAAAGTCATCGTGACTTCCGTACTTCGCACCCAGGATGATGTGAAACGCCTGCGCCGCCGCAACGGAAATGCCTCCGCAAATTCTGCACACTTCTATGGTACAACATTCGATGTAAGCTGGAAACGTTTCCAGAAAATAGAAGATGAAGACGGACGCCCCTTGCAGGATGTCAGTGCAGATACCCTGAAACTCGTTCTCTCAGAAGTGTTGCGAGACCTGCGGAAAGCCGAGAAATGTTATATCAAATACGAATTGAAACAAGGATGTTTTCACATTACTACGAGAGGAAAGGGATAAAAGATTAATAATATTTCCCAATTCCACCAAACCCCGTTATTATTCTATTATCTTTCGTTTTATTGATAAAGTTGTTTAATCGCTTTTCAAATTCTTCCGGCCGTTTCCTTGCAGCTTCAATGTATGCAATTCGGATACGCTTATATGCATCAGAGAAAAGTTGATAATTTTTCCATGTGATCTTATCCTCTTTCAATCTGTCAATTATATCATCGGGGAAAACAAAAGGAACAGACAAAACATTTCGTATTTTATCTTCAAATTTAGGGTGTATCATTTTATTATCCAGCAGCCACTTAAGCCTTTCTTTATTGGCTTGCGAGTATGTACTTTTAGGGTTTCTGGGCGTGAAATGCTGAATTTTATGTTCTTTGTCAAGCGCCTTTATTGTACTGTCAATCCACTCGAAGCAAAGGGCTTCTTCAACAGCATCGTTGTAAGTAATACCTTTTTCGCCCGAAGATTTACCGGGAAATACAAACCAAATATCACTGGCAGTCTCAAAGTTGTCAGTCAACCACTTTCGCCAATCTTCTCTGTTTTCAAAATATCTTATCTCTGTTGACATAATACCTCCCCTCATTCCTCCATCATCCTCCACGCCAGTGGCAAGTAATTTACAATGTCCCCTGCCGTCATTCCCATCATTCCCTGCTTCTTGCAAGCGATGTCTCCGGCAAGGCCATGAACATACGTAGCCAGACAAGCAGCATCCTGCGGCGCATATCCCTGAGCTAACAACGCAAGCACAACGCCTGTCAGCACATCACCACTGCCTCCTGTTGCCATACCGGGATTGCCTGTCGTATTAAAATAGCACTTCCCTTTCGGAGTGATAATAGCAGAATACGCACCTTTCAACACAATATATACCCCTGCCGTCCGTGCCAGTTCACGTGCCTTCGTCAGCCGTTCATAAGAATCCTGACATTTTCCTACCAAACGTTCCAGCTCTTTGGGATGAGGTGTAAGTATGCTGCCTTTCGGCAAACGACCGATATAATTGCGATGTCCCGCCAACACATTCAGTGCATCAGCATCCACCACCATAGGTGTCTGACAAGCATCTATCTGTTCCAGTACCGCCGCCTCGGTTTCTTCCGCCTTTCCCAGACCCGGACCGATGCCCACTGCCTGATAATCATCCGTATCCGTAGGACAGGCAAAACAGGTATCACTAGGGTCCAGTTCCGTCATTGCTTCCGGAACAGAAGTCTGCACAATCATATTGTTGCAATAAGGCACATGCATCGTCAGCAATCCTACTCCGGAACGCAGGCAGGCTCTTGCGGCAAGTATGGAAGCTCCCGCCATTCCTTGCGAACCCGCAATAAGCAAAGCCCGTCCGAAGTCTCCCTTATGGGCAAACTTATTGCGCGTCTTCAACAAATACTCCATATCTTCCCCTTCCAGCAGGAAATAATCCGTATCCGTTTCCTCTATTGCATCTTCACTCAGGCCGATGTCCAGCAATTCCCATTCGCCCACGAACTCCTGATTTTCCGCAAAAAGAAAAGCCAACTTCGGCAATTGCAGACTTAGCGTCACATCCGCACGGACAATATTCGCACGGACATTGAATGTATTCTCTTCTCCCATCAAGCCCGAGGGAACATCAATGGCCACCACCCGCGCTGACGAAGCATTGATATACTTCACCACGGCAGCAAAACCACCGCTCAATGGCTTGTTCAGTCCGCTACCGAACAGTCCGTCAACCACCACATGGTCGTCCGTCAACACAGGCGGCACAAATTGTGAGGTCACTTCGTGGAAATCTACATTCTCCACATCCGCAAGTCGTTCTTTATTCGTCTCGCAATCGGGAGAAAGCTCTCCCTTGGTATTAAACAAATAAACCGAGACTTTATAGCCTTTCTTTGCCAGCAAACGGGAAACGGCCAATGCATCTCCCCCGTTATTGCCCGGCCCGGCAAATACCGTAAAAGGTGTTTTTGCATCCCAACGTCCGGCAATAGCTTTTGCCAATGCCTGCGAGGCACGTTCCATCAGGTCGATGGAAGCAATCGGTTCATTCTCTATGGTGTAAGCATCCAACTCTTTGATGCTTTGGGTAGGAAATATTTTCATATCTAAATCTTCAAACTAATATTATTCATTAAATCCATTTTCTTCTTTTTCCGCCTCCTTGTCAGCCTGTTCCATTTTCTTCGTCAGCAGTTCCTTCGGGAAATAATACTTAAACGGAATCCGATGGCATCCCGCACGCTTCACCGCCAACGTCAACATGTGGTCTGCCTTGAAATACACACGCGACAGCCTCACGGAATGCGGCAACACATCTTCCGGATGTTCAAACCCTTTGCTCGTGACCGCCGTCTGAAATGAGCCGATGCCGCGCAACGTTACAGAATGCCCGTCACTCAACGCCTCTTCGATGATTTCACCCGTTGCGGCCAGAACAGCTTCTACCACTCCCCGATGAAAACCAGTCCGTTGCGCCACCTGATGTGCCACGTCCCGCTCCGTTTTACCGCCTTTCTTCTGCAATTTCTTGCCGACGGCATACCACAATTCTTTTCTTTCTCCACTCGATACATCCGCCTTGCGACGGACAATATAAGGTATTGCCATATCTTTGTTTTACTAATAGTTATCACCTCTTTATAAGATAGTCCTCGCTTCATTAAAGAACAGTGTTACCAACACCCGGGTGTTGGAAGATCCGACACCCCCATGTTGGCACTACCAACATCCCCATGTAAGCACTACTAACACCCGGGTGTTGGCAACAGGATTACTATAACAAAGGTAGACTATTTAATAGAGATAAACAAGAAAGAATTAAAAAAATCAATAGTATTTTCCATGCAAATATTGCATGTCCCGAAACAAGCTGGCTAAAATTTACCATCAAGACTGATAGAGACAGATAATCTTAATTAATTTTAGGAAACCACCCGCCATACATGGATAACTCAATAGACATCACAACCTAAATTATTTCAAGCTCCAAATGCATTTTTTACATTTTAAGATTCTAAATAGCACATTAAACAATATAAATTAGTAGATTTGTTTTCTTAATAGGAAATAGCATATTAGTAGAAACCTGAAGAGATATAGGTGTGATAAAGGCGACTATCTTATATGTAAAGTTTTAGCTGAGTATACTATGAAACATATTAGTAAAGTTATCTTAGTACTATTGCGTATTTTGCTGTCCTACCCATTTTATGGAATGGCACAAAACATAAAGTCTTTTGATTTTAAAGGAAACTTTTTCTATAATACAATTACTTCTATTGAACAAGATACGTTAGGCTTTATGTGGTTAGGTTTGGATAACGGCGTTTTTCTTTTTGATGGTTATTCTCTTCAGCCATTAATTCATTCAATGATAAGCGACCGTTATGTTAATTTCTTAAGCCACAGAAAAACAACATTGTATATAGGAACCAATGAAGGACTTTATGCCTACAACTATATAAATAACCAATGTGACCTTTGTTCTCCATTATTGAAATCCAAAAATATTATAGCTTATCAGTGTAACAGCGATTATCAAGTTGTAGCTACAGACAGAGAGGTTTTCCTCTTTGACTATAACTGGAATTTCATCCACAAAATAACCATATATAAGGAATCACTGAATAATCATATTACCTCTATGGTGATTTATGGCAATCAAGAAGCCTTATTGGGTACAGAATCCGGTTTGGTGATCATTCATATTGAAAATGACGGTAAAACGAAGAGCAACACTTTATATAGTGGAGACAAAATTGTTCAATTATTTATTGATAGCCGCAATAAACTATGGATATGCCGTGGCGAAGAAATATTATATAGTAACATAGATACTTTGGATTCTGTGGGAATATCGGGATTTAAGCATATTGCCTATAATCATGAAGTTATCTCTTTCTTCGAATACGCAAATCAAGTGTGGGTGGGAACCAGGGGATATGGTATTTCCATATACGAATATGACCATAGCGGAAAGGCAGTCTTGAAAAATAAATTATTAATAGATAAATCAGGAGATAGCGAACTGAAAAACACTATTAATAAAATTTATAAAGACAAGAAATCCAGAATTTGGATATGTACATTAGAGGGAGTATACTTATACAATGATGAGTCCTCCAACTTTCATGCCATCAAGCATAGTAAAAATGGAAAGAATGTTCCATCCAGCAATATTATTTCTTCTATATACTGTGACAATGATTATTTATGGTTGGCCACATCCAATGGAATTAATAAGATAAAGTGGAACAATAAAAATGACTATACTATTACGCAATATGTTGATCGGAGAAATACAAATGACATAATGGCTGGCAACAAAATACAGTGCATCACCAAATTCAAAGATCAAACCTTCTTGATCAGCACAAAAAACGCAATCAAATTTTTCGATTCGGGAAGATGCCTTTTTTATGACGATCAACCACTGAATGTTGCATTAGAGCAATATGGAATGCGATATGTACGTTCCATATTTAAGGACTATTACAATAATATCTGGCTTGCATTCTCCGAAGGTGGGGTTGGTAGTATCAATGCTTCAACCGACAAATTCACCAGATTAGACTATCCAGAAAAGGTGAAAGGCAAACACAGAGCCATTTGTAGGGACAGCAATGGAAACATTTGGCTTTCATCAGACAATGATGGGTTATATCGCCTACAACTGGACGATGATTTGAAAGTTATAAGTACAAAATTATACCCTAGAAATATGTTTGGTGGATCGTGGATAACGGCAATATATATAGACCATCAAAAAAGAATATGGGCCGGAACAGCAAACGGATTATATAGATACAACATTGAGCAAGATAAGTTTACCAGATTAGAATTCCCATATTCAAGAAAGAGTTCCTATATTGGGGCTATTATACAGGATAATATGGAGAATATATGGGCGGTTAGTTTACACGGTATTTATAAGATCAATCTAGAAGATTTGATTGTCTATTATGAGTTGAATGTAAATCAAGATATTGTAAAGACATGGTATATTTTGGGAACATGCGTCAACCGCAATGGAGAAATATTCATAGGAGGAGTAAATGGACTCAACTTTTTTAATCCTACTCAATTGACACCAGACACTTATCCGCATAATGTCTATATATCCGGCATAAAACTTCTGAATAAAGAGAATTTTTCCGATGAGAAGAAAAATCGTTTGCACGAGATCAATAATTCGGGCAAGTTAGTGCTATCGTATAAAGATACTCAATTTTCCTTGTCTTTCAGCTCTCTCTATTATAAAGATCCGCTAAAAATAGAGTATGCCTATATGTTAGAGGACTTTGATAAAGACTGGATTATTACAGACGCATCAAGAAATAACGCTTCTTATTCCAATTTAACTCCCGGCACATACACTTTTAAAGTAAAATCAACTAATGCTTCGGGTATCTGGATGGACAATATACGGACTATTGAGATTGTGGTAGAAAAGGCACCATGGAGAACTTGGTGGGCCTACTCCTTATATGTAAGCATAGTTGCAGGCATTTTACTATTAGTTGTCCGAAACTTTAATTTAGGTTCTAAATTGCGGCACAAGGATGCTTTATCTAAGTGGAAATTAGACTATTACACTCGTTTGTCATATGGTTTTAAGGTACCCTTAACTCTGATTTATGCGCCTCTGCAATATTTACTAAAAAATTATGACCAGTTGACAAATACAGATGTTAAGCGTATGCTACATACGATGTCAGGCAATGTATTCAAATTGTCGGAACAAGTATCGAAATTGATGGAGTTCAAAAAAGTATCCTTGGGAGAATATGATGTACAGTTATCAAAAGTAGATATTATTCCTGTTATCCAAGGAATTTGTAATTTATTTCTAGATGAGTTTGCCACCAAACATGTAACTTATTCAATAGAAGGAAACGTGACTTCTGTTACAACTATCATAGACATAACTAAGATAGAAGTAGCTCTATATAATATTATGGAAGATGCTATTTCCTATATAATAGATAATGGTAGGGTTGAGGTGAAATATATGCTTGACTCCCATGATTACAGGCTGAACGTAAGTATTATTGCATCCCGAAGTGGAGAAGGTGAGTCTAATGTACAAGAGTTAAACACTCGCTTTTTAATTGCATACGATTATCTAAAAGTGCATCATAGCGAACTATCCATACGTAATATCGAAGGAAACCGGATGAGGGAATATATTTTCGACTTGCTATTAGGCGACTCTCATTATAGTGCAAGAGAAATGAAAACATTGGATAAAGCACAATCTGTATCGCTGTTATTACCTGTAACTGTTCAAAAAGATAGAACTGTGGATGAATTGAATATTGATTCGGATAAAACTTTGCCAGTGATTTATCTGTATGAGGGAGACAAGGACATAGACCTCTTCATAAAGTCTGTTTTTCAAAATAAGTTTAACATATCACTAAACACAGCTGCTACCGACATAAAGCACATACTCGACAAAATACCTTCTCTAGTTATTTTTGATGTGGTGAAAGAAGACGACTATAAATTTGAGTTATGTCGCAAAATGAAGGAATACCAGATATTATCAGCAATACCCGTCATTTTCATTTCCTCACTTTCTTCTGAAATAACGGAGCAGAAAGCATATGAAGCAGGGGCTGATGTGTTTATTGCAAAACCATTCAATGTAGCTAGCCTGGATGCAAGAATAAGACAGCTGCTTGATGTACGTACGGCAATCAAAGAGAACATTCGGAAAGAGTTGATTATAGATCCTAAAGAAGTACTTATCACATCAGATGACGACAAATTCGTTGCTAATATCATCAACGTTATAGAAGATAACATAGCAGATGTTGAGTTTAATATTGATAAATTGGCTAGTTTATTAAACATAAGCCGTTCTACTTTATATCGAAGAGCTATGGAAATCACGAATTTGTCACCAAGTGATTTAATCAGAAAAAGGCGCATGCGACGGGCCGCAGAGCTGTTAAAACAAACTTCCCATCCTGTCTCAGAAATATGTTATATGGTGGGATATTCAGATCAACGCTATTTCGGACAAAGCTTTAAGAAAGAGTTTGGTATGACCCCGAAACAATATTCTATTCAGAAAAAGGTATAGAAACAGAGTTTGACATCCGCAGATATTCTTCAGATATAGCAATTATTTACTATTATAAATCTGTGTCATCTGCGGATGAAATATCATATAGATACTCTTTTATTTTCTTTTTTTATTGGAAAAACTCTTATTGTGGAAAGTCTTTTTCAAAATCAGAAAGATTAATCCAATCTGCCGGAACTCGCTCTCCGTTCCTTATCCTGTGCCAAAAGTCATGGGCTTCGCTGGTGTCCGGATATTTATCAAAGATATCCCCCTTATTATACATTCGCGGATCTTTTTGATCCAATAATCGTCTGGTCATTTCTTCTTCCATTCTATCTTTTATGCAAGCATATTCCTTCTTTTGAATCAAATTGACCATGCAATTAGGATCCTTTTTTATATTATATAATTCCTCCGTTTCCCGTTTCCCAAAAGACAGTTGCCATAAATATTTTGTTTTGGGATTATGACGGGCTTTCAGGATCTCAGTTTTAGTAGGGCTACCGTCCACATTCATATAACCTGTTTCAGGATCACCTGCAGGCCAGCGTTCAGGTTTAAAGTTTTTAAGGTAAAGGAAGTCTTCTCTGATCAACCCACGGATAGGATATCCCTGATCATTGGGGCGACCTACATCATGCCGTTCTTTACCAATCATTACGTAATTACGGTCTATCCCTGTGTTTTCATCTTTCAGCAAGTCAACAAAGTCTCTTCCAGTGATAGCTTGCATCCCTGATTGCATTTCACTTATACCTGCTACCTTCAAAATAGTAGGTGCCAAATCTATGACACTGATGTATTCATTGATCTGTCTTCCCGGATGTCTTATCCCGTTCTTCCACATGACTGCCATTGGGATATGATTGGAGTTATAATACTCCTGTCCTTTACAACGTGGAAAAGGCATATTATGATCAGAAGTAACAATTATAACAGTATTGTCAAGTTCGCCTATTTCCTCTAAAGACTGAAGTATCAGACCTAAATGTTTATCAAAATGCTCTACTTCCACTGCATAATCCAGCATATCTCTTCTCACAACCTCATTGTCTGGCCAATAGGACGGTACAGAATCAATATCATTGATATTCTTCCCAAAGCGCTTAGAAGATTCATATTCATAGCCACGGTGCGGTTCAAGTGCTCCATACCAAAAACAAAATGGCTTAGACTTGTCCCAACTCTTTAGAAAATCGTTAAAATTGGCTGCATAATCACAATCAGAAATCCCCGTAGTTGGAGGCGTAAGTTTACGTTTGTTCCATACCTGCCCGGTGAGATTTCGGTTCTCACCTCTTGAATTGACAGCATATCCAGGTCCCCAACCCTTTCCCGTACAGCCTACATAATATCCATTATCAGCTAAAGCTTCCGGATAGGATTTAAATTTCTCAGGAAAGTTCGGCCAATGATTACAGGCTTCTTCCAACTGCCATGAATTTCTACCTGTAATCATAGCAGCACGTGAGGGTGCGGATTTGGCATTACATGTATACATATTATTAAATAAAAGTCCATTGCGAGCTACAGTATCAAATGCAGGTGTATTTATCCATGGAACCCCATAAGCACTCATATGACCTGCATCATCAGCTACACAAAACAAAATATTGACCCTAGGCGCAGTCTGTGCCGTCGCAATTGATACTTGTGCAATAGTTGCAACACTTAGTAAAGAAAGTATATGAATATTCATTGTCAGATATTTAAAAGTTAATGTTTTTATAGAATTCATTTATTACATACCATGCTTTTTTGCGATATCCTTGATCTGAAATTAACCCTTTTCGATTCCAACCATTTTGATTGAGCGGGTGAAAACGATAAGGAGAACGAAAATCAAACAAAATCCAAGGGGCTATACCTGTCAAATTAGGAATAGAGATAAACATTTCTAAATTGTCCTTATATAGCCGTTCCTGATATTCTTCACTCCAAGAACTCGCAACTGTAGCATCTCCAGACTGGCCGTATAATGCTTCTCCACCAAATTCGGAAATAAAAAGCGGTTTATCTGGACAGATATTCCAGCTAATCTCAGACGGCTTAATTGACCACGGATGATACCACCCCATATATTTATTGATAGATACAACGTCCAGATATTCTGTAAGTGTATCCTCCAACTCAAATGTTTGGGTATCACCATTCCACTTCACCTTATCAAAAGCAGCAGTAAGCAAACGGGTGGTATCCATCTTTTGACAATTATTTATAATTTCTTTTAGAAAACTGTTACGCGACTTGGAGGGACTGGTTTCATTAGCAATTCCCCAAAATGTCAAAGCACATCTGTTTCTATCTCTCATTATCATTTCAGAATGCATAGTCAATGCTTTCTACAGAGTTGCTTTACTAGTGAAATCTATATTTTGCCAAAGTGGTATTTCTTCCCACAGCATGAAACCCATTTTTTCAGCCAATCTTACGATGTACTCATTTTGAGGATAATGTGCCAGTCGTATCAAATTAGCTCCCAATGCCTTTGCTTCGGATAACAGAGCTACTGCGTCTTGTTGAGAGAAAGCTCTACCTTGTCTCTGAGCTATTTCTTCATGAAAACTGATACCCTTCATAAAAACAGGACTACCATTCAGATAAATTTGTTTCCCTTTGACATAAAGATTTCTAAATCCGAGTTCTTCTTTAATAGTATCGCTGCGAGTAGCCAGTTGAACCAGATATAGCTGAGGCGTTTGCGGTGACCACCGTTGTAACCGCTTAACTTTTATGGAAGTCTGCGCCATGCCTGTACTATCTGTGCTCAACTGTCGAAGTACATTTAAAGCGGGAATAGTAATTCGGATATTTTCATTTACACGCTTTTCAGAAAGTTGTACTTTGACATGAACCAGATCCGGCTTATATTTGTCTAACTGTATAAAATAATGATCAATATATAGTTGGGGAGTTTTCACAATCATAACATTCCGAGTTATGCCACCATAGTTCCACCAGTCATAGAGTAAAGCAGGTATCGCATCTTTATTTCTATAGTTATTAACCTCCAATACAAGAAAATTGTCTCCAGAAACAATATAGTCTGTTATATTTATCTGAAATGGAGTAAATCCTCCTTCATGCTCCCCCACTTTGGTTCCATTCAGATATACAGTGCATTGGTAATTTACTGCCCCGAAATATAGAAATACATTTTCGTCAGAACTCCTTTTTATACTGAAATGCCTTGCGTACCATACTGTACCTTCATAATATTTTAATTCCGGATATTGAGAATTCCAGTCACCCGGTACATTAAGCCGTACTCCTCCTTCAAAAGCATATTCTTTGAAATCGGACTTACTTTTTAAAGGTTTATCCTTATAGATAGAGTCTTTATGCCCATGCAGATAAGGATCTATGATTACATCCCATTTCCCATTTAATAGTACATATTTCCGTCCATATACGTTTGTCATAGCAAATTGGGCGCGTGCAATCTGTACTTGATTGCAGCAGCCCCATAATAGTAAAAACAAATAAACCAATTTCTTTTTCATGGTAGTTGTTAAGTGTTGTTTATAAATAAAATGCAGGTTAGATTGTCTTAACCGTCCTAACCCGCATTCTTATATAATTGGCCGAAATACCTATTGCAACAGTTTCTTATATCTGAGTAACGCTTCTACATAATAATAATCGGCATACGTAAGTGGAGCATCAACTTCACTGTTTCGGGGTTTATTTCCCACTGAATGCTTAAGAATAAACCCACCATTTGTCTGGGGAGCCGCCAAGTACTCGTCTGACGAGAGTGTTCTCAGTTGTTGAGCGGCTACAGACTGATATTCTTTAGAAAGCTTATCATCATTGACGTATTGACCCAATTCTAACAGAGCGGATGCTATGATAGCTCCAGCAGAAGCATCCCGCGGTTCGTCCGGAATATTAGGTGCATCAAAATCCCAATAAGGTATCTTGTCTTCCGGAAGGTTTGGGTGGTGCAAGATAAACTTCGCAATGTTAATGGCTTGCTGAAGATATTTTTCGTTCTGGGTTTCTCTATACATCATTGTATAGCCATACAATCCCCACGCTTGTCCACGTGCCCATGCCGAAGTACTTGAATATCCTTGATGGGTATCCATTTTGAGCGCTTTATTAGTTATGGTATCATAATCTACAACATGGCATGAACTATAATCCGGGCGAAAATGATTTGTTATAGTTATCGTAGCATGGCTGTTTGCAATTTTATCAAACAATGAGTCCTGTGATAATTTATATGCATTTTCTAATAGTTCCAAATTCATTAAATTGTCAATAATTACAGGATACATCCATTTAGGCTTATTATCCCACGAACGAATAACTCCTATATTTTCGTTATAGCGTGTTGCTAATGACCGGGCACTTTGTAACAGGATTTTTTTATAATTTTCATTTCCTGTTATTCTGTAACCATTTCCAAAACTACAGTTCATCATAAAGCCTAAATCATGCGTATCTAAAGCATATTGCTCCTTTTCAATACGCATCGTATAGTTTTCTGCATATTTTTTCAGCGTTTCATTCCCAGTAGCTTCATAAAGCATCCATAAAGTTCCTGAAAAAAAACCACTACACCACCAATGCGTATCTGACGTAACAAGAGTTCCATCTTTCTCTGTAGTTTTTGGAAGCCTGTCAGGCTGATCCATCAGACTGGCAGCCATAAATTCAGACTGTTCAATGCTACGTTTTAATCCTTTTTCTATCACAGAACTCATCATATCATTACTATTATTACTGCATGATGGTAAGAGTAGTCCTATTACTAGGACTGCCAAAATCAATGTCTTTTTCTTCATATAAAATTTTTATTATTAGTTATTTTTCCAATCAGTTAACGGCATTATTTCTTTGTTGGAATCGAAATTACCTTCCGGTATGAGTTTAACTTGCAATACTTCTGTTGTATTGGGCCGCAGTTCAGCTTCAAACCCAACGAATGTCACACCCGGATTTTTGGCATCCCAACTGTTGGGTGATGTCGCACTCCAAGTTTTCATTCTGACCTTTGCCGGAGATTCCACCTCCAATAACAGTTTTTCTCCATTCTGGGATAGCTGTATTGTATGTTCTCCTATAATAGCAGGTTGAGCTTCCGTCACCATATTCCAGCGAATAACAGTGGGCTGTCCCAATGTCTTTACTTCATCCCTAACAGCGGCGTAGTGAGAATCAACGATAGCTACTCCTCTTTTTACTTCCTTTGCTTGACCTTCGTATATCTTGGTAAGGTCTGCAATAGCATACATGTAGTTTTCATTATCCGAAAAGTCTGTAATCGTTGCATAACCATTCACATTTTGATATTTATTGTCAAAAGAAAGTGTATTATGAGCCAGGTTATTGTATCTAAACACTTTCCAACGATCAGATTCCTGACTCTTATTCCACAAATCAATGCCTTTGGATTCTAATGAGTTGTAATCCTGAGGACCTAAATCCGTACTCCAGCGAGTATCCTTACTGATAAAGATAAAAGAACCGGCATCCAAATGTGTGTGTCCTGATTGTGCTGTCCCTCCTTTGAGCGCAATGGATAATCCCTGTTGATAATCCCAAGTAGTCCGCATAAGGGCAACAGGAGTGGTTGTTTTACTCGATACCCACATTCTTTGAGTAGGTTTAGGCAGATTATCCATAGAAGTAGAAGCGCCCCATATCAGAGCCAGTACAGCATATCGATAGGACCTAATACTCTTTTTAGAAGACAGGCTAAACTGGTATTTCTCACTCCAAAGAATATCTTTATCGGCAGTCCTATTAGCAAACCAAAACATAGCAGGACTTACGCGACCAGATGATGAACAATCTCCATAGTTGAAGGATTTGCCATCAGAAAGTAACATGTTCTGGATAAACTTTCCAGTATTCAAGAAACCTGGTTCCTGAGAAAGATTATAATCAGTTCCCATAACATTTTCCAAAGCATCAATTAAGAGGAGATTGTAAGTCGTCCCATATCCCCAATAGGAATAGCCTTCGGCATACGCACCATCAGGTGCATACACGGACATAGGTAGTTTAACAGACTGAACAGCTCGGTTAATCAACTCATCAGCAAGGGTTGGAATTTTATCATAAATAGCCAAGGCACCAAGTGTTATTCCCCCATTACATACCTGATTCCAATTATTATTTCGATAGAGCCAGCTATTATATTGGCTGTCTAATGATGGATTCAAACCTTTGGTTTCTATAGCTTTCTCTATTTTAAGCTTAGTCTGATCACTGATAAAATTGTAAAGCCAGTCATATCCGATAGCCATAGCTGTAGTCATTTCAGCTACATCCAGAAAGTGAGATGGATTCCAATCAACAAAGTCTGCGGCATTATCTAATTCACTTTCTGCCCGTTTGGCATATTTCACTTCACCAGTCATTCTGTAGGCATATCCTAAAAGTAACGTCCTGCGCAAACATTCACGCGACACTTCAAGCAATCTTCTGCCAAGAATAACTCTTTGGCAATTAGGCTTGCCAAGAATATTATCGGCCTCTTCTATCATGATGGCATGATATTCCTTCCACACTCCATCTGTTTGTATAGCAGAACGGATGACAGATTCATCTTCTGTTGTCATTATCAGATAGGGATGGACCCTGTCTTTAACCTTCTTACTATCTCCTTCTTGAGCCGATATGCAAGCAGAGTATAACACTGCTAAAAATATAAATAGTATATTCTTCATTTTCTTTTAGTTTTAAAACGATGCTCCAATAGGTCCTTGGGTTGTGGAAGCTGTTGCTGATTTGGAAGAGGTTGAATAATGAAATGTGAATGTCTTTCCTACTTCAATACCTTCTACTCCGTCTTCGTCAACATAAAATGGAAGATCTGCCCATTTGGACATATTACTTCCCATATTCTCAAAAAACTTGTCAATATATTCCATTGGCAAAACAGGCGGATAATCAAAAGTCAGTACTTCCGAGAAATTATCTTTAAAAGTCAGTTTGCCTTCCTCTATCAGTTGATAGCCATCGTCAGAGAGTGTAGTACGCTTCAAATTCTGCGGGTATTTGGCAAACAGTCTTTCAAATTCCTCAGAGAAAAATAAGTTGTTATTGCAAACACTCATACTAATATCCTGAGCACGTTCATCTTTCTTTGGTATTGAAATTTGCCAAAACACATCACTCGCGGCACTTGATTTCCACCCTACATTAGCAAAAATATTGTTCTCAATTTCAACTTTGATAGCATAGTTTATTTGTATATGGTGCCCAACATTATAGAATGTACTGTGCTTAATTCCAAAATAGTTTGTGACTACATTATCAAATCGTACAATATGGGCAGTGTTATTATAAACATAGCAATTATTGATGACAATACTATCTTGCTCGTTTCCACGTGAATCTATCAATCTGCCATTGGCTGGATCACTTGTGAGAGCTAAATTACGAATGGTAGAGTTATTCAGATAAATTTTATTATTGACATTGTCAGTACGAATACAGAAGTTCCTGCAATGGTCAATAAAACAATTGTCAAATTTCAGCCTCACATTTGATTCGTCAATACGAAATAAACGCTGCATGAGATTACCAGTTGCCGCATCTTTACCTATGATATAGATATTCTCAAAAGTGGCGCTACCTTCCAAACGGATCATATCAGCATTTAAGGCTCCTTGCGCGTCACAAATAGGTTGTATGATAGGCATTTTGCCAGAACCATTTTCGGCCTTAATTACAACATTATGTTTGAAGACATTCTTGCCTTCCATATAGTAAACTCCATCACGACGCAATATATATGTTGCATCTCCATTTTCATTAATAGCTTTGGTTAAAGCGTTGACCGACGTAATACCATCGTCCGGTTCTACAATAACTACACTCTCAGGATTACTTGGAGAGATTTCCAGATCATTAATATCGAGTATATCTTCATTCTCGCAGCCCACACACAAGAGTGACAATGCGAAAAGTAATCCTATAGCTCTAGAATATATTTTATATAGTTTCATAACTTTAGTGTTTTAGTGGAATAATGTTTATTTAAAGATATCATATTTAAAGCCGATGTATGCAGCCGAACCATAGTATTCAACTCTGGACGGATAGTTCGTTATATCACGACGTTTACGATCGGAAGATTGTGTAAAGTTGGACAAAGTAGCATACAGAGAGAATTGTCTGGTCAAACTATATTTCAACTGCATATCCCATTTCACGAATGGACGCGTAGATTCCACATCAGCTGCATCTTGGCGGTGCTGTTCTGCAATCAATACTCCGTCTTGATAGTTGCAAGATATTCTGCCTGAGAATTTTTTGTAATCATATCCCAAAGAAACGTTGAATAGTAGGGAAGGTTGCTTTAACAACCGGTCTGTATATATAATGTCAGAGTTGGTCGGAAGGAATGGCTTCTCAGTACCTCCGGGAGTAAAATCCGGATTTTTAATTCTTGACTTCAATGTTTCAAAGTAGTTCATTTTAGAGTCCATAAGAGTAAGATTAGCACTGAATACCACACCTTTCATGAAGTTCCTCATTTTGCGGAACTGCAGTTGCAAATCAAATTCCAACCCCTTCAACGTTGCATTATATGGACTATTTAAAGGATAGGTAATGCTACCACCTGACAAACTCATAGGTAAGTCAAAATTAGCAGGATCCGTCACTGTACCATTCAACATATAGGCAGAGCGAGTATAAGTAAAGTTTTTAATATCCTTATAAAATCCACTAATAGTAAACAGTCCATAATCCGGTTGATAGAACGTCAATATAACATCATAATTTCGAGATAAAGCAGGCTTCAAATTAGTACGACTCCATGTTACTTCATTCACATTCGGTTTTATGATTGTTCGTGGAGCAAGCAGATTATAATCAGGTCTTGACAGTGTTTCAGTGTATGCCAGCCTGATGTCCATCCAGTTTGTTGGCTTTACACGCAAATGGATTTGTGGTAGCCAATATCCATATTTGTCGGAATCACTACTCTTTTCATATTCAAACTCATGTTCTTTTTCTTCATTGTCAGGAACATTAGAGCCACTGTATGCATTGTACTTCAGGTGAGAAAAATCATAGCGTACGCCTGGTATAAATGTAACGTACTTGCCAAAATTTATTTCACCCATAATATATCCTGCCCAAAGATTCTCATTCCCATCATAGTCTTTCAGAATTTTTGTAGTAAGGATCTTGCCATATATATCTTGGTTTATATTATAAAAGTTTCTCATGGCATTATGATCTAGTGCAAAATTAATGCATAAGTCCTTATACTTATTGTTTAAAAAATCGTGAGGCTTATAATCAGAATCTAAGAAATCAGTGATACCTATATAGGAATTTTTGAAAGATGATGGAGTTAAATCAGGCATATTCTCGAATACCGGATCAGCTCCTTCAGACAAATCCATACGTCTATACCTACGAGCAGTTTCAAGGCTTCTCTCTTTTTGACGGAACTTTCCACCGATTTTAATGTATCCATTGACCTTTTCGCCGAAACTAAAAGGTTTCTTTAAATCTAGCCATGCACTGTATTCTGTTTCTTTGGCAAACTCTGTATTAAAAATAGCTTCATACAGATAGTACTGTGTAAGATCATCTTCTTTGACGAATTTAGAATTAGCTATCAAATAGGGAGGTTGATAAGATAATGCATCGATATCAGCTGTAAAGGGGGCATTCAGCCGGAATTGCATTTGGTGATCGTATGGGGTTCTTGTGCGCGAACTACTACGTCCCACTCCGAGATTCAAGGTTGCTCCCAAAACATTGAACTCGCCTTGCAACATATTGGTAATATTGGTATTATGTGAATTACGGTCAGTTTGTTGAAATCTCAATCGGGTTCCTTCTAAATCATAACGTTTTTGACGAATATCACGATCTCTGTTCATTCTACTAAAGAGATTAGACATTTTGAGTTTAGACCCTTTTCCCAAGTCGAAATCCATATTCAGGTTTACGTTAAAACGTTGACGCTTTTCTAAATTTGATTCCAGACTAACCCCTGTAATCCATGGTTTCGTGTAATCAAACCCAGGAGTAGGCGTATTACCATTTACTTTATAAGCTGCATTAAATGTATCATTGCTCCGGTCTGTCTGGTCAGCGCTTGCGGTAAATATGACACCTAATCTTTCACTAAAAAATCGATTGCTCGCCATGATACCACCTTTATACCGCCCCATTCCATTAATTTGTGAATGGTAACCTGTTTCTCCGGTTACATTAAGTTTGAAGTCTCTCGGGGCATCTTTCATTATTAGGTTTACTGTTCCTCCCAATCCATCGGCATCCTTGTCGGCCGTACTGGCTTTCAATACTTCAGCCCCAGCAATCATGTCCGGTGAAATCATATTCAAGTCAGTACTCCGATCGGTGCTACTTGTTGATGGCGCATTCATACCGTTAATAGCTACCGAGTTATACTTAGGATCCAAACCACGTATGATGATTTTTTGGCCCTCTCCTCCATCACGCTGGATCATTAAACCAGGAAGACGGCCAATAGCATCAGCAACATTTACATCCGGAAGTTCATGCAACTTTTCTTCAGATACAGCATTCATAATACCAGTTGCATTTAACTGACTTTTAATCGCTGCTGTCTGCCCTTTGGCTTGAGCGCTGATCACGACTTCTTTCAACATATGATTATCCGGACGCATAACGAGGTTCAGTGTCTTCACTTCATTAGATTTAAGATCTACATCAAAATCTTGCGTCTGATATCCAATGAAAGAGAATTGGATTGTCTGCTTGCCTTTAGGTATAAATAAGGTATACTGCCCATTGGCATCTGTTATTGTTCCCTTATTCGAACCTTTTAGCATGACAGTTGCGCCAATTAAGAAGTCCTTAGTCTCACTATCTGTGACAACACCCGTAATTGTAGCATTTTGAGCTACTAGATTTCCTCCTACATATAGGAATAATAATAAGATAAGCAATCTTGTCTTCATAAGCGTATAAAATTTAATGGTTATATTGCAAATTTAATGGTTAATTAATTGAGAGATGTTGAAAATAAAAGCAATATATATCTATTTCTGTACTTTTATTGGCAAAAACGACTAAAAACTGGTCAGAAAATGTAGAATATCTGGTCAAGAGTACATCTTAAAGCTTTCAAAACACCTTTTGCATATATATAATTTCGCAGCAAAGAACTTATGTATACACATAGAAAATACGTCTAAATTTATGATGAACAATGGTAGTTATAACCTACCTTTGCCACAAAAAAGAATATGATTAAACCGATAACCGTCTACGGCAACTCCGTATTAAGAAAAGAATGTGAAGACATAGAACAGAATTATCCCAATATCCAGGAAGTTATAGAAACCATGTGGCAGACGCTGAGAGATGCGGACGGATGCGGATTAGCCGCACCACAAATCAATCTTCCCATCAAGCTGTTCATAGTAAACAGCAAAGATACCTATACATATATGTCCGCTAAGGAAAGAGAACACTTCTTTGTGGAAGAGGATTGCGGAATAGAGGAAACATTCATCAATGCAAAAATAATAGCTTATAGCGAGAAAGTATGGACTGCAGGGGAAGGTTGCCTGAGTATTCCCGACCTTTACGAAGAAGTTACACGCCCCTGGTCGGTGACAATCAGGTATCAGGATAATGAGTTCAAAGAGCAAAACAGGACTTACTACGGCTATACCGCACGAATCATTCAGCATGAATTTGAGCACACACAAGGAAAATTGTACATCGATCGCTTGTCTCCGTTGAGAAAACAACTCATAAAGAATAAGTTAATGCGGATTATTAAGGGAAACAGAAAAAAGTAACAGCATTTCTGTATCACAATAAAAAAATGCCTGATAAACAAGTTTATTTTGCCCTGTCTATATAGTTATTACGTTGATTAGTTGTTATCTTTGCAAAAGAGGTACAACAACTATATAGATGATTATTATTTAGGTGGACCAGCTCTAAGCTATTATTTAGAAGATGACAATGAGCATCTTATGTTTGATACCGGATATTCCGACTCATTCATCAATCCATGAGGTAGTTGTCGGACTAAAATAAAGATTGAATAACTACATATAAAAAGTCAGACCATGAAAACGTTCACTGTTTTATTAGTAATTACGTCTTTAACGTTAACTTCATTGGGAAGGAGTTTTGAACCATACCGCCCCAACGGCTGGTACTACATCACAAGCGGCGCACAAGACAGCCTTTCGGTAGAGCCCATCGTTACAACCAAAGATTTTGTTTCTATAAGGCTTGACTCTTTTATGAGTGAGCGAACAGATAAAATGGCCTATCAGATTGTGGGTAGAGTGAACGACCAGTCCATTAAGATATGGGCAGACGCTACCGAACAGTCGATAGGCAAGCATATCGGTTTTGTATGCAACAACAAGGTAGTATGTAATCCTTTGGTGAACGCTCGCATCGAAAGCGGTAATTTTGCGATTTCAGGTGAAGGGCCTGAGTTCAAAGCCATGTACAGGCAAATTCAAGAGGACATCAAAAACGAAGAGATTGCCGCGGAGCATAAGAAAGCATGGGAAGAGGCCCGCAAGTTACGGGCTTCCATCACCGACACCACTTTTTTGGAAACCAAGCGCCCAATGTCTGACGATGCAATCGGTCCCTACAACTACCACACGGGATTGAACGAAGACCGTGCATACAATCAAACGGTTTATTTAATTGCAGTAGACAGAGCCAAGAAATTCCTTTCCGTTGAAAACGACCAATTAGTATTGAACCTGAAATCGGGTGCGGAAATCAATATTGCGGAAGACCTGTTCCAGTATATCACCGGACTATTCGACGATTGGAACAAATGGGTAAAAGAGGGAAAATCCAAGATTATAAAAACAGAAGAGGGATACTACGATATAGAACCGACAACTCAGAAACGCAACAATCAATAACTTCTCTCTAAGCGCTTCAAGGCTGCGATAGAATCGGACACATACACATTATCCGGTTCTATTGACCGCCAATAGCAAAGAGTCCCGATCAGACGCTTCAGGTAAGCAGGATCATGAGAACCTATTCGGCGTTGATGCTCCGCAAGCCCTTTCGTAAGAATGAAATGGACATTCTTGCGTATCTCCCTTTTCTTTGCTTTAGGAATGGTCAGCTTCACACCGGAACTGATGGAAACGCCTGTGATAATCTTTCTCTTATGCCCACTCAGGAAACGGGTTTTCTTATGATTGATTTCAAACTTTTCCTCCCGAATGATCTGCTTAATCAGAGGCAATATCTGTTGCGCCGGAAAAACATCTCCTGAAAAGGTGAGATCATCCGCGTAGCGGGTATAAACCAGATTATATTCAGTAGCCAGTGCCGCCAGTTTTTTATCCATCTCATAAGAGATGATATTACTCAGTGCCGGACTGGTAGATGCTCCCTGAGGCAAACATCTGTGTACACAACATAAAGCCGCAAGCACTCTTGCAATCTTGGGCGGATATCCCATGTCCTCAAACATTTTCCGTATCCGCGGACTGCGTACAGAGCCAAAGAAATCATGAATATCAGTTTTCAGTACATAGGGCTTGCCCAGGTGTGGCCGGACATTATCGGAAATGGACATCTTGCACCGAAAACCGGTAGCTGCGGGATGAATATTCACAAAGGACAGAACACGATGATTGATAGTGTCCTGAATGGCTTTCAACTCTTTGTCCGGTGCTGAAATCATACGATAGCCTCCTTTTCGTTTACCAATCCAGAATTCTCGGTAATGCCCGGAAATATCTTTCAATATCTCCTTCAGAACCTCTTCTTTCACTCCCAACAGATTGGCACACTTCGCCACCGCCTCCTCGTCGAACCACGGAATGGTTATCGGAGCAGAAGCACCAAAGTACCGGCTGAACCATCCTTTACGGGTAGCTTCTGTATCGGTAATATCTTCCGTATTACCGCGGTTTCCGGCTTTCCACCTTTTGTATCCTTCCTGTTTACGACTTGAAGAGATAATTTTGTAAATCAACAAGCCAGTGACAATCAGTACCGCTATTAGAATTCCATTCATTTTACATAGCTGATAAAAAAGGAAGAGGATGAGTATTTACTAATGTAAATCGTGGTATTTATACCAGAGTATTTACATTCTAAGAAAGTTCTTGAGCTTACGAGGCGACTGCACCTCTTTCCTGCTAAATCTTTTTCTCATCCTCTTCGTATGCAAAAATATATTTTTTCCACTTACAGCACAAAGGAGAGACAATTTATTTGAATACAGAAACGTTTTTTTCATCAGATTCTATAACTTTGCCTCCCATAAAGAAAATATCTATACTATAATGAGTACATCCAAACACCCCAAAGGTCTTTACCTCGTCTTTGCTACCAGCACGGCAGAACGTTTCAGCTACTACGGTATGCGTGCTATTTTCATTCTGTTTCTAACCCAGGCACTCTTGTTCGATAAGGAACATGCCGCCTCTATTTATGGCAGTTATACCGGACTGGTTTATCTTACTCCGCTCATCGGCGGATATATTGCTGATAAATACTGGGGCATCCGGCGTTCCGTTTTCTGGGGTGCTATGATGATGGCAGTAGGCCAGTTCCTGATGTTCTTCAGTGCGTCGATGCTGGATACTAAAGAGCTTTCCCATTGGTTGATGTATGGGGGACTCACTTTTTTGATTTTAGGCAACGGATGCTTTAAGCCTACAGTTTCGTCATTGGTCGGACAACTTTATGAACCGGGAGACAGACGCCTGGATTCTGCTTATACTATATTTTATATGGGTGTAAATGTGGGTTCTTTCTTTGCCCCGCTGGTTTGCGGTTACTTCGGTGAGACAGGTGATCCTAATGATTTCAAATGGGGATTCCTGATTGCAGCAATCGTTACAGTATTCACAGTAATTCTGTTTGAAACGCAAAAGAGCAAGTATCTGATCGGTCCTGACGGAAAGCCACTCGGTATTATTCCAGACGCCAAACGGGAGCAACCGAAAGAACATAAAACAGTTCAGCAAACAGCCATAGATAAAGATAAGAAGATGCGCAACAATTTGCTTCTCGGAGCACTGACCATTGCCCTTGCCCTATTCTTCTACTGGTGTTTCGGCAACGATTGGGTCAGTATAGGGATATTCACAGCCTGTATCATCTTCCCCGTCAGCATTCTGGTGGATGGTTCTCTGACAAAGATAGAGCGTGACCGTATCTTCGTTATTTACATTATCGCTTTCTTCGTTATATTCTTCTGGGCAGCCTACGAACAAGCAGGTGCTTCACTCACCCTTTTTGCTGCCGAGCAAACCGACCGTACAATCTTCGGTTGGGAAATGCCTGCCTCTTGGATACAATCTTTCAATCCCTTCTTCGTAGTTATACTGGCAGCCATTATGCCCAGTGTATGGGGTGCGCTGAACAAACGAGGCATGGAGCCGGCTTCCCCCACCAAACAAGCTATCGGTTTGCTGCTGCTCTCACTGGGATATTTAGTCATTTGTTTCGGTGTGAAAGATGTACAGCCAGGTGTAAAAGTCAGCCTTATCTGGCTAACCGGACTTTATTTCATCCATACTATGGGAGAAATAGCCCTCTCTCCTATCGGCTTATCCATGGTAAACAAACTCACCCCTGTCCGTTTTGCCTCTCTCATGATGGGAATCTGGTATCTTTCCACCTCTACAGCCAATAAATTCGCAGGTACTTTAGGAGGTCTTTATCCCGAAGACGGTAAGGTGAAAACCCTGCTCGGATTCCGCATTGAAACCATGTTCGACTTCTTTATGGTATTCGTTATCATGTCCGGTGTAGCCTCTCTTATCCTCTTCCTGCTTTCAAAGAAATTACAGAAGATGATGCATGGAGTGGAATAAAAATCGTATTTTTGTGCCAATTTTAAAAATCTATCCCTTATGGACACCATACAAATAAAAGACAAAAAGTTCACTGTTTCTATCAAGGAACAGGACATTCTGAAAGAAGTAACCCGCGTTGCAAATGAAATCAACCGCGATCTGGCTGGTAAGAATCCTCTGTTTCTCAGCGTCCTGAACGGTTCGTTTATGTTTACTTCCGACCTGATGAAAAACATTACAATTCCCTGCGAGATTTCTTTCGTGAAACTGGCTTCTTATCAGGGGGTGTCCTCTACCGGAGTTATTAAGGAAGTTATCGGTATTACCGAAGACCTGACAGATCGCACGGTAGTGATTGTGGAAGATATCGTAGATACTGGTCTGACTATGCAACGCCTGCTGGAAACGCTGGGTACACGTAACCCTAAAGAGATTCATATCGCTTCGTTACTGGTGAAACCCGATAAGCTGAAAGTGGATTTGAATATCGAATACGTAGCTATGGAAATCCCCAATGACTTCATTGTAGGTTACGGATTGGATTATGACGGTTTCGGACGCAATTATGCGGATATTTACACAGTAGTGGATTAAAAAAGGAATTTGAATTAGGTATATATAAGTAACAGTTAAATTGTAAATCACAAATGTTGAACATTGTAATTTTCGGTGCTCCCGGTTCAGGAAAGGGAACACAAAGTGAGAAAATCGTAGAAAAGTACGGTATTAATCACATCTCAACCGGTGACGTGTTGCGTGCAGAAATCAAAAACGGCACAGAACTGGGCAAAACAGCTAAAAGTTATATCGATCAAGGTCAGTTGATCCCTGATGAACTGATGATTGATATCCTTGCAAGTGTATTCGACAGCTTCGAAGACAGCAAAGGTGTAATCTTCGACGGTTTCCCCCGTACGATTGCACAAGCAGAGGCTCTGAAGAAAATGCTTGCTGAAAGAAATCAAGGAGTAAGCGTTATGCTTGACCTGGATGTACCTGAAGACGAACTGATGACCCGCCTCATCAAACGTGGTAAAGATTCCGGTCGTGCCGATGACAATGAAGAGACTATCAAGAAACGTCTTCTTGTTTATCATTCACAGACTTCTCCGCTGATTGACTGGTACAAGCAGGAAGGACAATACCAGCACATCAAAGGACAAGGTGCATTGGAAGAAATCTTTGCTGATGTTTGCGCTGCAATCGATGTTGCAAAATAAAGTACACAAATCTAATTACAAAAGAATGCAAATTACATAAATTACGCAAATTTCAAGTTAGATAAATTCTGATTATCAGAAACATAAAAAGTATTATTTGTATAATTCGTGTAATTTGTGTTCTAATTTTTATTTTAACTAAACTCTTTGTTATTATCCCGTCTGCCCTAAAATAACAGGAAACTATCTCATGACCTTCTTTTTATATTCACGTGGAGTACATTGAATTTTCTTAAAGAATGTAGCATTAAACCGTGCAATAGAATTGAACCCGCATTCGTATGCAATGTCGGTAATGCTCATGTCGGTAGTCAGTAGTTTACGTTGCGCATGGGCTATTCTTAACTCAGCAATATAGTCTCTTATTGTAGTACCAAACGCCTTCTTAAATATATGATTGGCATAATCAGGATGCAGACCTACTGCATCACCGAGATCATTGGCTTTAATATCATTACAATAATTCTTAGTGAGATATATGGTTATTTTTTCGATAAGTGTCGTTTGGTATGAAGCCAATGCCATACTATCATCAGAAGACTGTAAATGATGAGCCATACGAGTGATTCTGGTCTGCATTTCTAACAAAACAAGACCCGATTGCGTATTAACACCGCTATCCTTCAACCAATTATTTAGTAAGAACTCATCATATTGAGAATATTCATCTGTTTGCTCATATAGAATATCTCCTCTGAGCAAGCTGTCTACAAACTGTGCCGGAAGCTTCCAAGACAAAAAATGTGCAAAAGGAATGGTACATACATAATACTTTTCTACATTTTCATAATGAATAATTTGGTGAGGAATAAGCCCCCAAAATATCGTAAACCGCTTATTGGGTATCGTTATTTTCTCATTGTGTCGCAAGTAAGTGATATTCCCTTGAGGCAGGTAATTTATCTCTATTTCATTATGCCTATCATATCTGGGCATAACACGGGGTACCCATGCCTCACATGTAAGTCCATAAGGTTTAAACTCCTCACGGAACTTATCAAAACTGTAACATTTCTCGGAATTCATTATATTCGTATATAAATATAAAGAGTGTTATTCACATTTTGGTGGTAAATTTGCAAAAATAATCTTTAAATGCCATGAAAAAAGTACTTTTCTTCTTTTTCTTTCTTACAGTATGGAGCCTTTATTCAGAGGCGCAAGTTGCTAATGGGGACAAACATCGGCTGATTGTAACCACCGATTTAGGGGGAACTGATCCGGATGATATCCAGTCAATGATACACTTGTTATTATGCTCAAATGCAATCGACATTGAGGGATTAATCAGTTCGCAAGTATGGATGGACGACCCGGATAAAACAGCTAAAATTTCAAAAGTAGTAGAACAGTTTGGAGAAGTTCTTCCTCGCTTGAATAAACATGCGGAAGGATATCCCAATTTAAATCAACTGCGGGCAATTATTAAACGAGGGCAACCTTCCTCTAATATGACCGGAGTAGGTCAAGGTAAAGATTCTCCGGGATCAGAACTGATAATCTCGGTAATTGATAAGAAAAAGGATCAACGCCCCGTATGGCTTGCAGCTTGGGGTGGAATGAATACGATAGCACAAGCTTTATGGAAAGTGAAGCATACACGCAGTGAGAAAGATCTTAAGAAATTTACTGCAAAAATCCGTATATATGATGTCTTGGGACAAGATGACGCCGGAGCCTGGATAGCCAAGAACTTCCCGGAAATAGTATATATCAGGAATAAAGAAGTATATGGTTGGGGTCCCTCCGATCAATGGATTAAACAGAATATTCAAAGTCATCAACCATTAGGCAAGCACTACCCTAACAGGATTTGGGCAGCAGAAGGTGACTCTCCTTCTTTCTTTTACGTATACGCTAATGGTCTGAACGTGCCCGACTCACTTGAATATGGAGGATGGGGCGGCCGTTTCTCCAATCAAAAGACGAGCGGCATACGAGGCATGGATTTTATAGTGCGCAGCGGAAAAGATGAAACACAATATGACCCTTATTACATGCATGGAAGCTGCAAAGAGGGCTGTGCCGCCATCAACAAATGGCAGCAGCACATTTGGAATAATTTTGCAGCACGTATGTTGTGGACTACAACCGATGATTATAAAGCGGTGAATCACCATCCGCATGCAGTGCTTGATGGAGACCGTTCGCTGAAATGTATCTTTAAGAAGGTAAAAGCCGGAAATTCCATGTTTTTAGATGCCAGCGGTTCAACTGATCCTGATGGTAACAAGCTGATATACAAGTGGAGTATTTATACCGAACCTAGCAGTTACAAAGGTGAAGTAAAAATAGAAGGGGATAATGCGGAAAAATGCAAAGTGCATATTCCTGCTGATGCTGCGGGCAAAAACATACATATCATTCTAGAATTGACGGATGAAGCAACTCCGGCACTTACAGTTTATAGACGAGTAGTGCTAAAAATAAGTTAGAAATGCCCTCCGCTACGGATTAATAAATAAAAAGGAATAAAAAAGTTTGAGGTAGTCTTGGAGAATCGTTACTTTTGCATCGAAAAAGAAAATAAGTATTTTAAAATCAATCGTAAGGAAAAAAATGGCTGAATCGAACTTTGTTGACTACGTAAAGATATATTGCCGCTCCGGGAAGGGCGGACGAGGCTCTACGCACATGAGGCGTGAGAAATACATACCCAATGGCGGCCCCGACGGAGGTGACGGAGGACGAGGAGGTCACATCATCCTGCGCGGTAACCGTAACTATTGGACGCTGTTGCATTTGCGCTACGACCGCCATGCACTGGCCGGACATGGAGAATCCGGTTCCAAGAACCGCAGTTTCGGTAAGGACGGAGAAGATAAGATTATTGAAGTTCCCTGTGGTACAGTGGTATACAATGCCGAAACAGGTGAATATATCTGTGACGTCACCGAGCATGGACAGGAAGTAGTCCTGCTGAAAGGCGGACGTGGCGGACTGGGTAACTGGCACTTCAAGACAGCCACCCGTCAGGCACCCCGCTTTGCACAACCAGGTGAACCGATGCAGGAAATGACAGTAATCATGGAGCTGAAACTCTTGGCAGACGTAGGTCTGGTAGGCTTCCCGAATGCCGGAAAATCGACTTTGCTTGCTTCCGTATCTGCCGCCAAGCCCAAGATAGCCAACTATCCATTCACCACATTGGAACCCAATCTGGGTATTGTTTCTTACCGTGACAGCAAGTCGTTTGTCATGGCGGACATTCCCGGTATCATTGAAGGAGCCAGTGCCGGAAAAGGGTTGGGATTGCGCTTTCTGCGGCACATCGAGCGTAACTCTCTGTTGCTCTTCATGGTGCCTGCCGATAGCGACGATATCCGGAAGGAATATGAAATCCTGTTGAATGAACTGAGCACTTTCAATCCTGAAATGCTGGACAAGCAACGGGTACTTGCCATCACCAAGAGCGATATGCTCGATCAGGAATTGATGGACGAAATAGAGCCTACACTCCCTGCAAACGTTCCGCATGTATTCATTTCTTCCATTACCGGCATGGGGCTTTCCGTGTTGAAAGACATTCTTTGGGAAGAGTTGAATAAGGATAGCAACAAAATAGAAGCTATTGTTCACCGTCCGAAGGATGTAAACAAACTCCAGCAAGAGTTGAAAGACATGGGTGAGGATGAAGACCTCAGCTATGAATATGTGGAAGACGATGAGGACGTGGAAGACCTGGAAGACTTTGAGTATGAGGAAGAAGACTGGGAGGATGACAAGCAATGATTGCTTTGACAGAAGATAAACGAATGTTGGGATACGGGGTTATGACACCGTACTCCAACATTTTTTGTTTCGCAACTACCCGCCGGGGAGGTTTCAGCAAAGGAGATTATGCCTCTTTCAACTGTACGCCTTACACGGGAGATGATGCGGAATCTGTCCGTCGCAATCAGGAATTACTCTGTAACTCCATGCCTCAACAGCCTAAAGAATTAGTCATTCCGTTCCAAACACATGGTACAAAGGTGGAGGTGATTGATGAAAAGTATCTCAATGCCACATCTGACGAGCGCACGGCCACGCTGCAAGGAGTGGATGCACTAATCACCAAGGAACCGGGTTGCTGCATTTGTATTTCTACGGCTGACTGTATTCCTATCCTGTTGTATGACCGCAAGAACCAAGTAGTAGCCGCCGCCCATGCGGGTTGGCGGGGAACGGTGAATTACATAGCCGGACACACTCTCGACAGGATGCGGGCGCTCTATGGAACCGATGGAAAAGATGTTATCGCTTGTATCGGTCCCGGCATATCCTTACCTTCTTTTGAAGTAGGCGAAGAAGTGTACGAAGCTTTCCGCATGAACGGTTTTGCAATGGATTATATATCAGAATGGAAACCGGAAACACATAAGTATCATATCGACCTGTGGGCTGCAAACCGGATGCAGTTGCTCGACTTCGGTGTACCCGGCGAACAAATAGAAACATCAGGTATTTGCACCTATATGAGGCATGAAGAATTTTTCTCGGCAAGACGGCTGGGGATTAAATCAGGACGTATACTATCGGGAATTATGATAGTAGACACAAAACCATATTAATATGAAGAATATTTTGTCCAAAGGGCAGCTATCGATTCTCATTGTATTGGGAATTTTGATTCTTGACCAAGTCATAAAGATCGAAGTTAAAACGAATATGTTTTATAATGAAAGCATTCATATCACAGATTGGTTTTACCTCCGCTTTATAGAAAATCCCGGTATGGCTTTCGGTATGCAGATAGTGCCTAAAGCCATTCAGACTATTGCCCGCACAATATTTGCTATCGCAATTGGATGGTATATCGTCATACTTATTAAAGCTAAATATAAGCGTGGTTATATTGCATGTGTTTCGTTGATACTGGCAGGAGCTATCGGGAATATCATCGACAGCATATTCTATGGCGTTATTTTCAGTAAGAGTACACCCACAAAGATTTCTACTTTCGTACCTATAGGGGAAGGATATACCAGTTGGCTGCATGGAAAAGTGGTCGATATGTTCTACTTTCCTCTTTTTGAGTTTAACTGGCCAAGCTGGATGCCATTTATAGGAGGGGACAATTTCGTATTCTTCAGTCCGGTATTCAATTTAGCGGATGCTGCCATCAGTTGCGGAGTGATTATCTTATTTTTGTTTTACATGAAAAGTTTAAATAGTAGTTTTAGTTTATGTACCAGATCACCGTATCAGAAGAAATAAAGAATGCCTGCCCCATCTTCAAAGGTGCAGCCGTCTATGCAGAAGTTACCAATACAGCCTTTTGCGAAGGGCTTTGGGAAGAGATCAATACTTTCACCCGGGAACTGACTTCCACTACCCAGCCGGAGGACGTCAAACTGCAACCCGCCATTGCAGCTACCCGGGAGGCTTATAAACGTTGCGGCAAAGACCCCAGCCGTTACCGTCCTTCTGCCGAAGCCTTACGACGCCGTCTGATGCGTGGAATTGCCCTTTACCAAATAGATACATTGGTTGACCTGATTAATCTGGTATCCCTACGCACCGGTTATTCCATCGGTGGTTTCGATGCGGACAAGATACAGGGCACTGACCTCAAACTGGGAGTTGGACGCGCCGAAGAACCATTCGAAGGTATCGGACGGGGTGTGCTGAACATCGAAGGACTTCCGGTCTATCGCGATGCCGTAGGCGGTATCGGTACTCCTACCAGCGACAACGAACGTACTAAAATGGATTTAGGCACCCAGCATATCCTTGCCATCGTCAATGGTTACAGCGGACAGGAAGGTCTGCGGGAAGCTGCCGAGATGATACAGGAATTACTGAAAAAATACACTTCCTCAAATGGAGGAGAAATTATCTATTTTGAATGACGAGAAGGACCTTTAATCATGAACATATTCTTTCTGCTGCTGTCATTCGCACTGGCTTATACTCCGCCTGAAAAGAAACCTAGCTTCTCACAAATGGAAATCAATCATATCCGGGTTACTACACCGGGGCTTTTCGATAACGAAAAATTGTTAGAATTGCATCTGGAGCAAATACCTGACACCGCTTATTGCTTTCCGCTTCCCGGAGGAAAAGTGATTTCTCCTTACGGACGTGGTGGTGGCCGTCACTCGGGTATTGATATCAAAACTTGCGCCAAAGACACGATACGCAGTGCTTTCGATGGCATTGTACGTATGTCGAAGCCTTACAGTGCTTACGGCAACGTAATCGTTGTGCGCCATTCTTCGGGATTGGAAACGATATACAGCCATAATTTTAAGAATCTTGTTCAGAGCGGTGACGCCGTTAAGGCCGGACAACCCATTGCACTGACCGGACGTACCGGACGTGCCAGCACCGAACATCTTCATTTTGAAACCCGCATCAACGGACAGCATTTCAACCCCAATCTCATTTTCGATTTCAAAAAAAGAACACTCCGTAAAGAGTGTATTCACTGCACCAAGAATGGAAAAGGCGTCATCGTGAAGCCTGCAACAAAAAAAACAGCCGGAACCAGCTAAGTATCCAAACGTTTCACTAAATTTGCAACTGTTTTACCTATAAAACGACATGAACTTATAAACAATTCAATGATAGAAAAACTGATTGTTCTTGAGGATATCGACCCGGTTATCTTTTACGGTGTGAATAACGCCAATATGCAGTTGATAAAAGCTTTGTACCCCAAACTGCGCATTGTTGCACGCGGCAATGTCATCAAAGTGTTGGGAGATGAAGAAGAGATGTGCGCATTCGAAGAAAACATTACCAAACTGGAAAAATACTGCGCCGAATACAACTCATTGAAAGAAGAGGTGATCATCGACATCATCAAAGGAAATGCACCGCAAGCAGAAAAGTCGGGTAACGTCATCGTATTCAGCGTGACAGGCAAACCGATCATCCCCCGCAGTGAAAATCAGCTTAAACTGGTAGAAGGTTTTGCCAAGAACGACATGGTATTTGCCATAGGTCCTGCCGGTTCGGGAAAGACGTATACTGCCATTGCCCTTGCCGTACGTGCCCTCAAAAATAAAGAGATCAAGAAAATCATCCTCAGTCGCCCCGCCGTGGAAGCCGGTGAGAAGCTTGGATTCCTGCCCGGTGACATGAAGGATAAGATAGACCCGTATCTGCAACCGTTGTATGATGCCTTGCAGGATATGATTCCGGCTGCCAAGCTGAAAGAATACATGGAACTGAACATCATTCAGATTGCTCCTCTCGCCTTTATGCGCGGACGAACGTTGAATGATGCAGTTGTCATTCTGGATGAAGCGCAGAATACCACTACCCAGCAGATCAAGATGTTCCTCACCCGCATGGGTATGAACACCAAGATGATCGTAACGGGAGATATGACACAGATCGACCTGCCCTCTTCCCAGACTTCGGGACTGGTACAGGCACTCCGCATCCTGAAAGGTGTGAAAGGCATCAGCTTCGTGGAACTGAACAAGAAAGATATTGTGCGTCACCAATTGGTAACCCGCATTGTAGATGCCTACGAGAAGTTCGAAGCAGCTACAAGAGACAAGCTACGAGCTACAAGCAAGGGGACAGCAATAAGCAGTGAAAAGAAAATAATATAAATGGGAGAAATTAGGACGCATAAAGATTTAAAAATTACATTATATAACTTCTGAAGAATATGCTGATAGTTCGAATGCCCTAAATGAAATAATAAGAATGACTTGTGGTCTAATAAACTCATTAAAAATAAACAATACGAGTGCAGCCTCTTGTAGCTTGTAGCTCGTAGCTAAAGAACTGTAATATGAAAGCATTAACAAAAACTGATTTCAATTTTCCGGGACAAAAAAGTGTGTACCACGGAAAAGTACGCGATGTTTATAACATCAATGGTGAAAAGCTGGTTATGGTAGCAACCGACCGTATCTCCGCATTCGACGTTGTTTTGCCGAAAGGTATTCCTTTCAAAGGACAAATGCTGAATCAGATTGCAGCCAAGTTCCTGGATGCGACTACTGATATCTGTCCCAACTGGAAGACAGCTACACCCGACCCGATGGTAACGGTAGGTGTGATGTGCGAAGGTTTCCCCATCGAAATGATTGTACGCGGTTATCTTTGCGGTAGCGCATGGCGTGCTTACAAGAGTGGTGTACGCGAAATCTGTGGTGTGAAGTTGCCCGAAGGAATGAAGGAAAACCAGAAGTTCCCCGAACCCATCATCACCCCGACTACGAAAGCTGAAATCGGTGAACATGACGCAGACATTTCAAAAGAAGAAATCCTTGCTAAAGGTCTGGCTACTCCCGAAGAATATGCCGTATTGGAAAAATACACCATGGCACTCTTCAAAAGAGGAACCGAGATCGCAGCAGAACGTGGTCTGATTCTGGTAGATACGAAGTATGAATTCGGTAAGCACAACGGTACTATTTACCTGATGGACGAAATCCATACACCGGACTCCAGCCGCTACTTCTACTCTGAAGGTTATCAGGAACGCTTTGAAAAAGGCGAAGCACAGAAACAACTTTCTAAAGAATTCGTTCGCGAATGGTTGATGGACAATAGTTTCCAAGGCAAGGCAGGACAACAAGTTCCAGAAATGACAGACGAAATCGTAGCATCCATCAGTGAGCGTTACATTGAACTGTACGAGCACATCACCGGAGAGCAATTCGTGAAGGAAGATACCAGCAACATTGCTTCACGCATTGAGAAGAACGTAACGGAATACTTAAACAAGTGATAAACGGTTAGTATGGATTATCCCCAGGAACATATCAAACCCTACGGTGAGGACGGAAAAAAGAGTGAACAGGTAGAAGAAATGTTCGACAACATTGCTCCTGCTTATGATAAGCTGAACCATACCCTTTCATTAGGCATCGACCGCAGTTGGCGCCGGAAAGCGATCAATTGGTTAAAGCCTTTCCAACCAAAGTGCATCATGGACGTAGCCACCGGTACAGGTGACTTTGCCATTCTTGCCTGCCGCGAGTTGCAGCCTGACGAACTGATAGGCACCGACATCTCAGAGGGAATGATGGACGTGGGACGTAATAAAGTAAAACAGGCGCACCTCTCGGACAAAATATCCTTTGCCCGGGAGGACTGCACCTCTCTCTCATTTGCCGATGACACGTTCGATGCTGTAACCGTAGCATTCGGTATCCGCAACTTCGAAGGGTTGGACAAAGGGTTGGCGGAAATGTGCCGCGTGCTGAAAACCGGAGGACATCTCGTCATTCTGGAACTCTCCACACCGGACCGTTTTCCAATGAAACAACTTTTCACCATCTACTCCAAAGTAGTCATCCCCCTGCTCGGCAAATGCCTGTCAAAAGACAATAGTGCTTACACCTACCTGCCCCAAAGCATCCGTGCTTTCCCGCAAGGCGAAGTGATGCAAAAAGTTATTCGCAAAGCAGGTTTCAGTCAGGTTAATTTCCGCAGACTGACATTCGGTATATGCACTCTTTATACTGCGACTAAATAGAATGATAGGATGGTAAGATGATAACATGTTAAGATTCAATGTTATCATCCTACCATCCCACCATTTTACCATTACTATATTATTGACATAGCACACTAAGAGAATTATGCAGAAATACGGTTTAATAGGCTATCCGCTGAGACATTCGTTTTCCATCGGATATTTCAATGAAAAGTTCAAATCGGAGAATATCGACGCCGAATATGTAAACTTTGAGATACCCAACATCAATGACTTTATGGAAGTCATAGAGGAAAATCCCAACCTCTGCGGACTTAATGTGACCATTCCGTACAAAGAACAGGTCATCCCCTTTCTTGACGAACTGGACAAAGATACCGCAAAGATCGGCGCAGTGAACGTCATCAAAATCATCCGCCAGCCGAAGGGAAAAGTAAAACTTGTCGGCTATAACTCGGATATCATAGGATTTACACAGTCCATTGAACCTTTACTGCAACCCCATCACAAGAAGGCGCTGATTCTGGGTACAGGCGGTGCATCCAAAGCCGTCTATCGCGGACTGGCCAATCTGGGCATCGAAAGCGTATTCGTATCGCGTACGAAAAAGGAATCGTCTCACCTCACTTATGACGAACTGACACCGGAGATTATGCAGGAATATACTATTATCGTAAACTGTACACCCGTAGGCATGTACCCTAAGGTGGATTTCTGTCCGGATATTCCTTATGATCAATTAACTCCCAACCATTTACTCTACGATTTGTTATAT
This sequence comes from Bacteroides intestinalis DSM 17393, assembly GCF_000172175.1. NCBI lineage: Bacteria > Pseudomonadati > Bacteroidota > Bacteroidia > Bacteroidales > Bacteroidaceae > Bacteroides > Bacteroides intestinalis. The sequence goes on from NZ_ABJL02000008.1 coordinate 2,719,992, forward strand.
AATCCCAATGAAACCCTTTTCATGAAAAAGGGAGAGGCTCACGGCGCCGTTACTAAAAACGGACTGGAAATGCTGTTATTGCAAGCATTTGCCGCATGGGAAATATGGGACAAATAGAGTGAAAGGAAGGAAAGATGAAGAAAGGTATCAAGTACAGTCTACTCGGACTGTTAGCAGTTATCGTTATTGCCCTCACGGGTGCGAGTTTCTACATGCTCGGCTACTCGCTGAGACCAGAGCACAACAAAGGGAAAGATATTCCCGGCTCCTACGAGTATATGCTCAGCGAGTATCCGCAAATCAAGCCTTGGATAGATAGTTTGCAAACTGTCGGTGCTTTACGGGATACCTTTATTATCAACCCTGACGGGGTGCAACTGCATGCCATTTACGCAGCCGCCCCCGAACCTACCCACAAAACAGCCGTCATCGTGCATGGTTATACGGACGATTGCATCCGCATGCTGATGATAGGTTACCTTTACAACAAAGATTTAAAGTATAACATTCTGTTGCCCGACCTGCAGAATCAGGGATTAAGCGGAGGCCCTGCCATTCAAATGGGTTGGAAAGACCGGCTGGACGTATTGCGCTGGATGGACATTGCCAACGATATTTACGGCGGAAATACCCAGATGGTAGTACATGGCATCTCTATGGGTGCCGCCACCACTATGATGGTATCCGGTGAGCCTCAACAACCTTTTGTGAAATGTTTTGTGGAAGATTGCGGTTATACCAGCGTCTGGGATGAATTCTCCTACGAGTTGAAGGGACAGTTCGGGTTGCCTCCTTTCCCGTTGATGTACACCACCAGCTGGCTGTGCAACGCGAAATACGGCTGGAACTTCAAGGAAGCTTCTTCGCTGAATCAGGTCAGGAAATGCAAACTGCCGATGTTCTTCATTCATGGCGATGCAGATACATACGTACCCACCTGGATGGTATATCCCCTCTACGAGGCAAAATCGGAACCTAAAGAATTGTGGCTTGCCCCCGGTGCCACACACGCCATGTCCTACAAGGATCACCCGGAGGAATACACCGAACGTGTGAAGAATTTTGTAGGAAAATACATCTATTGATGTGATTTTTCCTATATTCGCCACACAAATACATTAGTATGAAAAGATTAATCTCCATAAGTTTATTCCTATGCCTGCTGCTATCCATGCAGGCACAGAAGGTCTATACTACAGACAATATCCCCAAAGTACATCTTCAGAACAAAATGCGCTATGTCTGCAATCCGGACGGCATCCTCTCTCAGGCTGCCTGCGACAGCATCGACCGTATGTTGTATGCATTGGAACAACAGACCGGCATTGAGACAGTAGTTGCCGTGGTTCCGTCTATCGGCAATGATGATTGCTTTGACTTTGCGCACCGCCTGCTCAATGAATGGGGTGTAGGAAAGAAAGGAAAGAATAATGGTCTGGTCATTCTTCTGGTGACCGACCAGCGCTGCATCCAGTTCTATACAGGTTATGGACTGGAAGGAGATCTGCCCGATGCCATCTGTAAACGTATCCAGACGCGCGACATGATTCCTTATCTGAAAGATGGTAACTGGGATGCAGGTATGGTTGCCGGTATGCGTGCCGTATGCGGCAGACTGGACGGTAGCATGGTGAATGATACAGATGATGAAGAAGACATTTCCTTCTTCGGCATTCTGGCAGCAGTTATCGGATTCTTTGTTGTTGCCGGAGGAATCGGTTGGATGGCGGCACGTGCCGCAAGCAAATGCCCCAACTGCGGACAGCACAAATTGCAACGCACCAGCAGTAAAGTGATTTCCCGAATCAACGGAGTAAAAACGGAAGATGTTACCTACACTTGCCGCAACTGCGGACACAAGATAGTACGCCGCAAACAGTCGTATGATGAAAACTATCGCGGAGGTGGCGGAGGAGGTCCGGTTATCTTCGGTGGTGGCGGAGGCTTCGGCGGCGGAGGCGGTGGCTTCAGCGGAGGCAGCTTCGGTGGAGGTATGGGAGGTGGCGGAGGTGCCGGTTCCCGATTCTGAGAGTTGAAACTCTCAGAGTGACAAGATACGGGTTACAAGCTACAAGTGCCTTTCGGTATCACAGCGCAGCAACTCGTAGCTTGTAGCTCGTAACTTGCAGCTAATTAATAATAATCATTTAATAAAAGAAAAGTATGAAGAAATCAACTATTATCATTCTTGTTGTTTTAGCTCTCCTCGTCATTTGGGGTGTTACTGGTTATAACGGACTAGTAACTATGGATGAAAACGTAAGCGGACAATGGTCAAACGTTGAAACACAATATCAACGCCGTGCCGACTTGATTCCGAATCTGGTTAGTACGGTAAAAGGATACGCTTCTCATGAAAAAGAAACTCTGGAGGGTGTAGTAGAGGCTCGCAGCCAGGCTACTCAAATTAAAGTAGATGTTAATGATCTGACTCCGGAAAAGTTGGCTGAATACCAGAAAGCTCAAGGTGCGGTAACTTCTGCATTGGGTAAGTTGCTTGCCATTACTGAGAATTACCCCGACCTGAAAGCAAACCAGAATTTCCTGGAACTGCAAGCTCAATTGGAAGGTACTGAAAACCGTATCAACGTGGCACGTACCAACTTCAACAATGCAGCAAAGAACTTCAATACTGCCATCCGCCGCTTCCCGAAGAACATTCTTGCAAGTCTGTTCGGTTTCGAAAAGCGTGCTTACTTTGAAGCTTCCGAAGGAGCTGAAACAGCACCGCAGGTACAGTTCTAAATAAGTATATTCCCACCGTAACAAACGGTTCTATAAAAAACAAATACCCCTTCCACCCTGGAAACTCGAATAGATCGGAGTTTCCGATGGGTGGAAGGGGTACTTTCATTTTTTAAGATTACTATTGCAAATCCGTTATTGCCTCTTTCAGTTCTTTTATCCCGCTCCAGGCTTTGAGAAACAAACGGATTCCTATCAGCCCCCCTACGACAAGCCCGGTCCAGGCACCTATCAATATATAACGATCACCCATTTGGGACATATCCCATATCATACTTACCAGTAAAGGTACGGCACACAACACACTCACAGCTATCCCCACTTTGAAAGACATCCGGAAACGACTTTCTGCCAGACACACTTCACGTACAGTCATCTTCAGGCAATCAATCTTCCTTAGTAGCAACATCCACGTAAGTTGCCGGGCGAGTATCACAACTACAAACAGAAACAACAATACCCACGTCAGTACGCTGAAATCATACACCTGATTGCGCACCAAAAGCCAAGCCATGAGAGGCAAACAGAGAATCAAAACCGTAAATCGACGCAACACACGATCCTGTACCTGCTTTACTTTACTGACCACCTTATTATTTAGTTGCTGGCGCTGCTCCATTTCCAGGCGTCCGAGTCTTTCTTCCATTATATTCCAATTTTGTTTCAATTCTTCCAGTTCCATAATCTGTTTTATTTTAGCTATTCGCTTGTTTTGTAAGTTTATCCTTAATTCGTTTTAATCTTGAAGCTACGGTATTGCGCGGCACACCAACAATTTCCGCAATCTCTTCGTAAGAATTTTCATCCAGCCACAGCAAGATGACGGCACGTTCAAACTTGTCCAGTCCCGCAATGAGGCGATACATCTCTTTCAAGCGTCGGGTCGTTTCACTGTCCTCTGCTTCCAGCCCGTAGAGGGAATCCAAGGAAGTATGTTCGCCCCGGCGTTGCTGCTGGCGGTAGAAGGATATACAGGTATTCAATCCCACGCGGTAAATCCACGAAGAAAGTTTACCCTTTCCTTCATAACCCTCGAAGCCTTTCCAAAGGTTTATTACTACATCTTGGTAGAGATCTTTAAAATTATCTCCATCCGTTGCATACATGTAGCAGATTTTATAGATCACTCGCTTGTATTCCTCGATGAGAGAAGTGAACTGTTTTTCTTTCGTATTCTGTTCCATCTTAAGATAGTCTTTTATACATAAGACGCCCGGTTAGGGAATTAGTTGCAAGAGGGAAGAAAAAAGTAAGTTAAAGCTGTTTCACGCTCGAAGTACATCTGCCATCTTGCCACCACATTGGCAAAGTTGTGCCACCACATTGGCAAAAGCTTGCCACCGCATTGGCAAAAGCTTGCCAGTACGATGGCAAAACATTGGCAATATAATAGCAACAATTACTTCACTTAGAGATCACTGTTCAGTAAGGTTAACTATAAAGATTTATAGTTCATTTCCATCCCACTCTATGCATACTTTTCATAAAAAACTTGTATCTTTGCTGCGTATTTCTTTCGTTGGAAAAGAAATATATTTTGCGATTTGGAGATATCATTTTATTATTCGTAACTTCTAAAGTCTGGTAAATTTTTGCAAGAGCGAATAATAAGTGGAAGTCTCCACGTCCGGGTTGCGTATAATTTTGTTATATACACTCTGGCGTGGGGCTATTGCTTATTGTTTTCTTGACGGGTTTACCAGAGCCTTGGAGTTGAATAATAATGCCAATAGTTCCCACGTCTCTTTTTTACATTAGAGAAGTAGGAACACACGACTAACCCTTTAAAACTTATAACACGATGGATGAACTTCTTACCTGCTCCTGCCAGATGAAAACCGACTTAGAAAACTCAGCCGATACTTTTTCCTTTTTCAAAGAGAACTACCCCTTATCCAGTCTTACGAATAATCTGAATGCGCTTTCCAAGCAAGAACTACGCTGCGCTTGTTGCCTGATGGGGGTTGCTTTAATAAAAATGTCTCAAAAGAAAACGATTTGGGAGAGATTGAAAGTAAAACAGTAGAATGCAATCTATGATTTACGAGGATTACTTTCTGTTGAATATCAGATCGAGCCCTTGATTTCTGTAGAATTCAAAGCGGATATCGCTGGAGATGAGCGGTAAATGCTCGGTGATGGCATGGGCAATGATTACATGGTCGGAAGGGTCTTTGTGTCCCTAGGCTTCATTTATTTCCATTTTTGCGTAAGTTTTCATGTGCTCCTTCTTTAAAGGGAGTATCTTGACGTAGAAGTCGTTTTCAATGGCGACTACCATCTCTTCTATTGATTTCCACCGCTTGGAGCACAAGCCTTTGTTGCGATAGGCAACTATTAATTCGCGGACAGACTCGGCACTCATATACAACAATGCATCAGGCTCTTCAAACAATGACAAAACATCGCGATTTAAAGAATCTACGTCAGTGGCCAAATAAACAAAGATGTTTGTATCTATAAGGTATCTCATGCTTAAAGCAAAAATTTAGGATCGTTCACGATAAGACTACCCTTAAGTCTTCTTGCAGCTTCAAGCGTCTTGCTCACAGTTCTTCTCCTACTGCTCCTCTTCTTAGCCACCACCTCAGTCGTAGCTTTTTCTTCTATTTGTTTTTCCTTCTTCTCTTCCATAAAGTTTATTATTAGTTTTTATTCTACAAAGATAGCGCATTTCTTTTAATTGACGGAACAATAACAGTTAAAGAATAAGCAGGTATCTGAAGAATAATCACTATCTTTGCGCCATCAATATTGAACAAACTTATTAATCTCATGAGTAACCAAAGATACATGATGCGCGGTGTCAGCGCTTCTAAAGAAGATGTGCACAATGCCATCAAGAACATCGACAAAGGTATTTTCCCGCAGGCTTTCTGCAAAATTATCCCTGACATTTTGGGCGGTGACCCGGAGTATTGCAACATTATGCACGCTGACGGTGCAGGCACGAAGTCCTCATTGGCTTATATGTACTGGAAAGAAACAGGTGATCTTTCTGTTTGGAAAGGCATTGCACAAGATGCACTGATTATGAATATCGACGACCTGCTCTGCGTAGGTGCAGTAGATAATATCCTGGTTTCTTCTACCATCGGACGCAACAAACTCCTTATTCCGGGAGAAGTAATCTCCGCCATCATCAACGGTACGGACGAATTGCTCGCCGAGCTCCGCGAAATGGGTGTAGGCGTATATGCTACAGGCGGTGAAACTGCCGATGTAGGCGATTTGGTACGTACCATCATCGTAGACAGTACCGTAACTTGCCGCATGAAGCGCAGCGATGTGATTGATAATGCCAATATCCGTCCGGGTGATGTAATTGTAGGCTTGGCTTCTTACGGACAGGCTACTTACGAAAAGGAATATAACGGTGGTATGGGCAGCAACGGACTAACCAGCGCCCGTCATGATGTATTCTCCAAATATCTGGCAGAAAAATATCCCGAAAGTTATGACAAGGCAGTGCCCGAAGAACTGGTTTACTCCGGTGGTCTGAAACTGACGGATGCCGTAGAAGACAGCCCGCTGGATGCAGGCAAATTGGTACTCTCCCCTACCCGCACGTATGCGCCGGTAGTGAAGAAGTTGCTGGATGCACTTCGCCCTGAAATTCACGGTATGGTACACTGCTCGGGTGGTGCACAGACGAAAGTGTTGCACTTTATAGGTGACAATTGCCGCGTGATTAAGGATAATTTGTTCCCTGTTCCTCCTTTGTTCAAAACGATTAAAGAGCAGAGCAATACGGACTGGGCAGAAATGTACAAGGTATTCAATATGGGACACCGCCTTGAAGTATATTTATCGCCCGAACATGCCGAGGAAGTAATTGCCATCAGCAAGAGCTTCGGCATCGATGCACAGATTGTTGGACGTATTGAAGAAAGCAACCAGAAAGAACTGATTATCAATAGTGAGTTCGGAAAATTCAAATACTAATTCAATGGCAGACAACAACACCATATTAGAAAAACTCGAAGGCCTCGTTGCTCGCTTCGAAGAAGTATCGACGCTGATTACAGACCCGGCAGTGATTGCCGACCAGAAGCGTTACGTTAAACTCACCAAAGAGTACAAAGAACTGGGCGATCTGATGGAGGCCCGCAAAGAATATATCCAAGTGCTGAACGGCATCGAGGAAGCCAAAGAGATCATCACTAACGAAGCCGATCCGGAGATGCGGGAAATGGCACGCGAAGAATTGGATGCCTGTCAGGCACGCCAGCCGGAACTGGAAGAACATATCAAACTCCTCCTCGTGCCTGCCGACCCACAGGACAGCAAGAACGCCATCCTCGAAATCCGTGGCGGTACAGGTGGTGACGAAGCTGCCATCTTTGCCGGAGACCTCTTCCGCATGTACACCAAATTCTGCGAAACAAAAGGTTGGAAGATGGAAATATCCAGCGTCAACGAAGGTGCAGCAGGTGGATTCAAGGAAATCATTTGCAGCGTTACGGGCGATAATGTGTACGGAACGTTGAAGTATGAATCGGGTGTACACCGCGTGCAGCGCGTTCCGGCCACTGAAACTCAGGGGCGTGTGCACACTTCCGCCGCATCCGTAGCTGTGCTGCCCGAAGCAGAAGAGTTCGATGTAGTAATTAACGAAGGCGAAATCAAGTGGGATACCTTCCGAAGCGGCGGTGCCGGCGGACAGAACGTAAATAAGGTGGAATCCGGTGTGCGTCTGCGCTATGTCTGGAAGAACCCCAATACGGGTGTTTCTGAGGAAATCCTGATAGAATGTACCGAAACGCGCGATCAACCGAAGAATAAGGAACGCGCCCTCTCACGCTTGCGTACATTTATTTACGACAAAGAACACCAGAAATATCTGGACGATATTGCCTCCAAGCGTAAGACAATGGTATCCACCGGAGACCGCTCCGCTAAAATCCGTACCTACAACTATCCGCAAGGACGTATCACTGATCATCGTATCAACTATACCATTTATAACCTTGCCGCCTTCATGGATGGCGATATCCAGGACTGCATAGACCACCTGATTGTAGCGGAAAATGCAGAACGACTGAAAGAGAGTGAACTGTAACCCTAAAAGAAAGCCATAGACCCGGAAACATCAACGGCAGAACAAGATGAAAGGACAGTTTTTAAATAAAGCATTTCATACTCTGACGGAAGCATTTCAGAATTGCCTGAAACGTTTTCCAACCACAGTATGTTTTGTCCTTGCACTTACCGCCTATCTGGCTTATCTGGTATCTACCGAAATGGATGATGAAAAGAAGCTGACGCTGGTTTTGGGTTATTACTTCTCTGTCGGTACTCTGCTCTCACTCACTCTCCATCTGTGGAGCGAAGAGATAAAGAACCGGATTAAAGAAATCAGCGTGCACATTGTGATGCATGTATTGCTTATTGCCGACGCAGTGTATCTCTACAGCCTCTCTCCGGAGCGGTCGCTCACAGAAATAAGCATAGCTCACGGAGCGGCTATCCTCGCTTTGTGGCTTTCAGTCTTTTTCCTCTCATTCACCCAAGAAAAGAATGACATTCCAAGCTGGAACTTTGCTTCCTACACCGTAGGGGCTTTTGTTACGGCAAACGTGGTGGGACTGATTATGAGTGGCGGAATAAGCCTGCTCGTCTTTTCACTCCACCAACTTTTCGATGTAGATGTAAGCTGGAAATGTTACCTGTATATCCTTGTTGTATGCAGTGTATTGCTTCCGATGCTGCTCTTCCTCGGTATGTTGCCCAAAAATAAGCTAAAGCACAACCAAGAACCGCAACCATCGGAGTTCCTGAACGGAACGATACATTTCCTTTTTCTCCCGCTCATGGCAGGATATCTGCTTGTGCTCTATATCTATGCCACCCGCATCCTTATCAGTTGGGAACTGCCTACAGGCTGGGTATCCTGGCTCGTTGTGGCGCTCATGGCGGGATGCATCGCCATTGAATTCGGACTGTATCCGTCACGGGTCAGTGAATCAAAGCGCATAAACGAATGGATTGCACGCTGGCTGCCTGCCCTGGTATTGCCGTTACTGATATTAATGACAGTCGGCATCATCCGCCGCTTCAACGATTATGGTGTCACAATCAACCGGCTTTATCTGATCACACTCAATATCTGGTGTTATATCGTTTGCTTCGGACTGGTCCTCACCCGGGCACGCCGCATCAGTTGGATTCCCATTTCATTTTCCATCATCTTCCTGCTGACTTCCGTATTGCCGGTGAACTATGCAAGTATCACCCGGAACGTTATGCGCCGTAGCATAGAGAAGGAACTGGCACGAAGCGGTAAAACAGACTTGCCCCTTTCACGCAACCAGTACGACAACTGGCTGGATTCACTTCCGGCAAAGACTGCATTGCAAGTAAACGACCGGCTCCGTTATCTGCACTACTGGTTCGGACGGAAAAGCATAGCCGACCTTGTGGACAAAGACGCATCATTCTATTATGCCAAAAACCGTTTCGGTCAGAACAGTGATGAAACGGCCGACAACGATAAAGCCGCTGACAATAACCGGGCTATATCATACAGTGCTCAGGCATCCTCACTGACAAGCATCGAGATTCCTAAGGGATACAGCTGTTTCGTTATCATACCGGAATCAAGCAGGCAACTCAAGATTCCACATAAGTATATAGAAACAGGAGTATTGCCCGCCTCTCTCGGTACCCGGACAGATAAAATGAACGATACGGCATACATTGACCTTAAAAACATTAAAGCACTTCAACGTTATAAATATGGTGAAATGCCTCCCGCTCAATTCAAATGTAACTCCGATAAGTGCCTCTTCATACTGACAGGCTTCTCCTTAGATTATCAAGAGGAAGGAAACGAGGCTCTTTTCCTGAATATAAACGGCTATTTATTCAGGAAATAATAAAGCGTATCATAAACAGACTAAATATATCCAATATGAACAAACAACAACTTTTTGAAAATATCAAGCGTAAGAAATCATTCCTCTGCGTAGGTCTGGATACAGACATCAAGAAAATCCCGGAACACTTGTTGAAAGAAGAAGATCCGATCTTCGCCTTCAATAAAGCCATCATCGACGCAACGGCTGACCTTTGCATTGCCTACAAACCGAACCTCGCTTTCTATGAGAGCATGGGCGTGAAAGGCTGGATCGCTTTTGAAAAGACTGTGAAATATATCAAGGAAAACTATCCCGACCAATTCATCATTGCCGATGCAAAGCGTGGTGATATTGGAAATACCTCTGCCATGTATGCCCGCACATTCTTCGACGAACTGGACATCGACTCTGTAACCGTAGCCCCTTACATGGGTGAGGACAGTGTTACTCCGTTCCTGACTTACGAAGGCAAGTGGGTAATCCTCCTGGCACTGACAAGCAACAAAGGCTCCCACGACTTCCAGTTGACGGAAGATCCCAACGGCGAACGCCTTTTCGAAAAAGTACTGCGCAAGTCTCAGGAATGGGGCAACGACGGACAGATGATGTATGTGGTAGGTGCCACACAAGGCCGTGCTTTCGAAGATATCCGCAAGATTGTTCCCAACCACTTCCTGCTTGTGCCGGGCGTAGGTGCGCAGGGTGGCTCACTGGAAGAAGTTTGTAAGTATGGCATGAACTCCACTTGCGGACTGATTGTAAACTCCAGCCGTGGTATCATCTATGTGGATAAGACTGAAAAATTTGCAGAAGCTGCACGCAACGCCGCAAAGGAAGTGCAACAGCAGATGGCGGAACAGTTGAAGGGAGTGATTAACGCCTAATCACTTATCACTTACCCTTAATCACTAACAACGTGTTCGAACGAAAGATCATTAACGACCCGGTGTTCGGGTTCATCAATATCCCGAAGGGGTTGCTGTACGACATCGTGCGGCATCCTCTTTTGCAACGTTTAAACCGCATCAAGCAACTGGGTTTGTCGTCTGTGGTTTATCCCGGTGCACAGCACACGCGCTTTCAACATTCGTTGGGGGCTTTCCATTTGACGAGCGAAGCTGTCCAGCAGCTCGCCAGCAAGGGAAACTTCATTTTCGACAGTGAAGCCGAAGCAGTACAGGCAGCCATTCTGATGCATGACATCGGACACGGTCCTTTCTCTCATGTACTGGAAGACACCATCGTACAGGGTGTATCTCACGAGGATATCTCCCTCATGCTGATGGAACGTATCAACAAAGAAATGAACGGGCAACTCACACTTGCCATCCAGATATTCAAGGACGAATACCCCAAGAAGTTCCTGCACCAACTGGTCAGCGGACAACTTGACATGGACCGCATGGACTACCTGCGCCGCGACAGTTTCTACACCGGCGTAACGGAAGGCAACATCGGCTCGGCACGCATCATCAAGATGCTCGATGTGAAAGAAGACCATCTCGTGGTAGAATCCAAAGGTATCTATTCCATTGAAAACTTCCTCACTGCCCGCCGTCTAATGTACTGGCAGGTATATCTGCACAAAACGTCCGTTGCATACGAGAAAATGCTCATCAGCGCCTTGCTCCGTGCTAAAGAATTAGCAAGTAAAGGTGTGGAATTATTTGCTTCACCAGCATTGCGTTTTTTCCTTTACAATGACATCAACAAGGAAACTTTCTATAACAATCCGGAGTGCCTAGAGAATTTTATCCAACTGGACGACAATGATATATGGACCGCATTAAAGGTCTGGAGCACCCACAGTGACAAGGTTTTATCCACACTGAGCTTCGGTATGATCAACCGTAATATCTTTAAAGTGGAAATTTCTACCGAACCAATATGTGAAGAAAGGAAAAAAGAGTTAACTTTGCAAATCAGTCAGCAACTGGACATACCCCTCTCTGAAGCGAGCTATTTCGTCTCTACCCCCAGCATCGAGAAGAATATGTACGACCCGGCAGACGATAGCATTGATATCCTTTATAAAGACGGAAGTATCAAGAATATTGCTGAAGCATCGGACATGCTCAATATTTCCCTACTGTCTAAAAAGGTAAAAAAATACTATCTCTGCTACCAACGTTTGCATAGGTAAGTATAAAATATTCACCCAAGGACAAGGAAATATAAAAAAAAAGTCCGTTATTTGTGATTTGAAACCATCTAACAAGAATAAGACAATGGAGTTCTCTGCTAAACAAATTGCAACATTTATCCAAGGAGAAATCGTTGGAGACGAGAATGCAACTGTACATACTTTTGCCAAGATAGAAGAAGGCATCCCCGGTGCTATATCGTTTCTGTCCAACCCCAAATATACATCTTATATCTACGAAACCAAAGCCAGTATCGTACTGGTAAACAAAGACTTCGTTCCTGAACAAGAAATAAAAGCTACTTTAATTAAGGTGGATAATGCCTACGAAAGTTTGGCTAAATTGCTCAACCTTTACGAACAAAGTAAGCCTAAACGTGCTGGTATTGACCCGTTAGCTTTCGTTGCAGAAACTGCTAAAATCGGAAAGGATGTTTACATTGCGCCCTTTGCTTGCATTGGTGAGTATGCAGAAGTAGGAGACAATACAATGATACATCCGCATGCCACTGTAGGCAGTGGTGCCAAAGTGGGCAGCGATTGTATCTTATATGCCAATACAACCATTTATCATGACTGTCGGATAGGCAATCATTGCATCCTACATTCCGGCAGTGTGATCGGTGCGGATGGTTTTGGTTTCGCTCCAACTCCCGAAGGTTACGAAAAAATACCTCAAATCGGTATCGTAATACTGGAAGACAATGTAGAGATAGGCGCAAACACTTGCGTGGACCGTGCTACAATGGGTGCAACCATCGTACACAAAGGTGTGAAACTGGACAACCTGATACAGGTAGCCCACAATGACGAAATCGGTGCAAACACCGTTATGGCAGCGCAAGTGGGCATTGCAGGATCTACCAAAATAGGCGAATGGTGTATGTTCGGCGGTCAGGTAGGCATTGCAGGACATATCCATATCGGAAATAAAGTGAACCTCGGAGCACAGTCCGGTGTTCCCAGTAATATTAAGGATGGCAGCCAGTTAATCGGTACTCCTCCCATGGACCCGAAACAATACTTTAGAGCCTCTGTTGCCCAACGGAACCTGCCGGATATGCTAACAGAACTCCGCCAGCTCCGTAAAGAACTGAATGAATTAAAACAACAAATAAATAAGTAACAAATGTTGAAACAAAAGACTCTGAAAGACAGTTTTTCCCTCAGTGGTAAAGGTCTTCACACGGGACTTGACCTGACCGTTACTTTCAATCCGGCTCCGGACAACCACGGATATAAAATCCAGCGCACCGACGTGGAGGGACAACCTATCATTGATGCGGTTGCGGACAACGTGACTGAAACCACTCGCGGCACTGTTCTTTCCAAGAATGGCGTGAAGGTTAGTACTGTAGAGCACGGCATGGCAGCCCTCTATGCCTTAGGCATCGATAACTGCCTGATACAAGTCAACGGTCCCGAGTTTCCCATTCTGGACGGTAGCGCCCAATACTATGCAAAAGAGATAGAGCGCGTCGGTACAGAAGAACAAAACGCCGTTAAAGATTTCTATATTATCAAGTCAAAGATCGAGTTCCGCGATGAAAAGACTGGTTCTTCCATCATCGTGTTGCCCGACGAGAACTTCAGTCTGAATGTGCTGGTATCTTACGACTCGACCATCATTCCCAACCAGTTTGCAACTCTGGAGGATATGTCAAAGTTCAAAGACGAAGTAGCTGCCAGCCGCACATTCGTATTTGTACGCGAAATAGAGCCATTATTGCAAGCCGGCCTTATCAAAGGGGGGGATCTGGACAATGCTATCGTAATCTACGAACGTGAAATGTCTCAGGAAGACTTCGATAAACTGGCCGACGTAATGGGGGTTCCCCACATGGATGCCAAACAATTGGGTTACATCAACCACAAACCACTGGTATGGGCCAATGAATGTGCCCGTCACAAACTGCTCGACGTAATCGGTGACTTGGCTTTGATAGGCAAACCCATCAAGGGACGTATCATCGCTACCCGTCCGGGACATACCATTAATAACAAGTTCGCCCGCCAGATGCGTAAGGAAATCCGCCTGCACGATATACAGGCTCCGACTTACGACTGTAACCGCGAACCCATCATGGATGTAAACCGTATCCGCGAACTGTTGCCGCACCGTTACCCATTCCAATTAGTGGACAAGGTGATTGAAATAGGTGCCAATTATATTGTAGGCGTGAAGAATATCACCGCCAACGAGCCTTTCTTCCAAGGACACTTCCCACAGGAACCGGTAATGCCGGGTGTATTACAGGTTGAAGCTATGGCACAGGTAGGCGGCCTGCTTGTATTGAACTCCGTAGACGAACCCGAACGCTATTCTACCTATTTCATGAAGATAGATGGTGTGAAGTTCCGTCAGAAGGTAGTGCCGGGTGATACCCTTATCTTCCGTGTGGAACTACTTGCACCTATCCGCCGTGGCATTTCCACGATGAAAGGTTATGCGTTCGTAGGCGAGAAAGTGGTTTGCGAGGCAGAGTTTATGGCACAAATAGTTAAGAACAAATAATTCAAAGCATGATAAGTCCCTTAGCGTATATTCATCCCGAGGCAAAAATCGGGGAAAACGTAGAGATTGCTCCTTTTGTATTCATCGACAAGAATGTGGTAATCGGCGATAACAACAAGATTATGGCAAATGCCAACATTCTGTACGGTTCACGTATCGGCAATGGAAATACTATTTTTCCGGGAGCTGTTATCGGTGCTATCCCTCAGGATCTGAAATTTCAGGGAGAAGAGAGTACCGCTGAAATCGGTGACAACAATACCATTCGTGAAAATGTCACCATCAATCGCGGTACGGCTGCCAAAGGCAGAACCATTATCGGTAACAACAACCTGTTGATGGAAGGTGTGCATGTAGCTCATGACGCTCTTGTCGGTAATTACTGTATCATAGGTAACTCTACCAAAATGGCAGGTGAGATAGTTATAGACGATTTCTCCATTATCAGCGCTAATGTATTGATGCATCAATTCTGCCGTGTAGGTGGATATGGCATGATACAAGGCGGGTGCCGTTTCAGTAAGGATATTCCGCCATACATCATTGCAGGTCGGGAACCGATTGCTTACAGTGGTATCAACATTATCGGGTTGCGTCGTCGCGGGTTCTCCAATAAAACCATTGAGAACATACACAATGCATACCGTATCATTTACCAAAGTGGCTTGAACACTTCAGATGCATTAAAGAAAATAGAAGAAGAAATTCCGACGAGCCCGGAAATAGAATATATTGTCAGCTTCATCCGTGACTCCGAACGTGGTATTATTAGGTGATAAAACGATAAAGTAATTAGAATATGATATACAGATTTACACTTATCTCCGATGAAGTGGACGACTTCGTAAGAGAAATACAAATTGACCCGGAAGCTACATTCTACGACTTCCATGAGGCTATAGTGAAGTCAGTAGGCTATACTAACGACCAGATGACTTCTTTCTTCATCTGTGATGATGATTGGGAAAAAGAAAAGGAAATCACACTGGAAGAGATGGATGACAATCCGGAAATGGACAGTTGGGTAATGAAAGACACCACTATCAGCGAACTGATAGAAGATGAAAAGCAGAAGTTACTCTATGTGTTCGACTACATGACAGAACGCTGTTTCTTCATTGAACTTTCCGAGATCATTACCGGAAAGGAAATGAAAGGTGCCAAGTGTACCAAAAAGGAAGGCGATGCCCCGAAACAGACTATTGACTTCGAAGAAATGGCAGCCAACAGCGGATCACTCGATCTGGATGAAAACTTCTATGGAGACCAGGACTTTGATTTGGAAGATTTCGACCAGGAAGGTTTTGACATAGGCAGAGGTGAAGGTGGCACACCGTTCGAGGAAGAAAAGTTCTAATATTATTTTAGAATTTTCATCCGCAGATAACGCGGATAACACAGATTTGAAAGACTTAAGCCTAGAAGAGATCTGCGTTATCCGCGTTATCTGCGGATGGGAAATTATTCTCTAAATACCATTTCCTTATGAAAACCCTGATAGTGCTTATTGGACCGACCGGAGTCGGAAAGACCGAACTCAGCCTGCGGCTGGCTGAGCATTACCAAACTTGCATCGTTTCCGCAGACTCCCGGCAACTCTATGCCGACTTGAAAATAGGAACGGCAGCCCCTACCCCCGAGCAACTGCAACGCGTGAAACATTACCTCGTAGGAACCTTGCAACTCACCGATTATTACAGTGCCGCCCAATATGAAACGGAGGTACTGAAGCTTCTGGAAATCTTATTTACCGAACAGGATATAGTATTGCTTACTGGCGGTTCTATGATGTATGTGGATGCCGTTTGCAAAGGCATTGATGATATTCCGACCGTAGATGCTGAAACACGCCAAGTGATGCTGCATAAGTATGAAACGGAAGGTCTGGAAAGATTGTGCGCAGAGCTAAAGTTACTCGACCCGGAATACTACAGAATAGTGGATCTGAAGAATCCTAAACGTGTAATCCATGCACTGGAGATATGCTATATGACTGGAAAAACTTACACTTCATTCCGCACCCAACAGAAAAAAGAGCGCCCCTTCCGCATCATCAAAATAGGATTGACGCGCGATCGGGAAGAACTTTACGAACGCATAAACCGACGGGTAGAGATTATGATAGAGGATGGCCTGGAAGAAGAAGCCAGAAAGGTATATCCTTACCGGGCACTTAATTCATTGAATACGGTAGGTTATAAAGAAATGTTCAAATATCTGGACGGAGAATGGACCTTGCCTTTTGCCATAGAGAAAATCCAACAGAACTCCCGCATCTATTCGCGCAAGCAAATGACATGGTTCAGGAAAGATGAAGAAATCCGTTGGTTCCATCCGGAACAAGAAACGGAGATACTAGCGTACCTCCGTTCGGTAATGTAAGTTCTATTCTGATTCCAGTAAACTCTGATAAATCATTCTAATGGATGACTCCAGTTCGTCATACAGCTTCGGTATTGCTTGGGTATCGAGGCTTCCTTTTTTGTACCACTCTTCCAGCAATGGCTTCGTCGTACGGAATACTTCATCTTCCACTTCAGTAATCACTGTCATATAACCGTCACCTTTCCCAGGACTATACAACCTCTCCCAATTCAGATAACGTCCGGTGCCCATTCCCTGCTTATAGCTGAAAACTCTGTCTGCCAAGCGAAGTGACCAATCACTGAGCAGAGCTGCCTCATGTTCTCTGTTAAAACGTACCATTCCGGGAAGAAGTTTACCGGCATCTTTCACCCACAGCGGGACAGCTATACCGGTAGGAGGATACCCTAACAGGGTCCACATGGTAGTCAGTTCGGCCTTCACACCCGGTTTTACCCCCTGTACCACCACCGAACACGATGTACTGCTACGCGGAATGAAGTCCTGATCTATAAACCAGCCCGATGCCTGAGGACGATTATACCCCCCGCTACGCAAATCAATATCCAGCATACGGTTACGGAACGAACGGGATAAATCATTGAAAATAAACTGTGGGGTAATGTTACCTGTAGCCGAAGCTTTCATCAGCACCTGGTCTGCTTCCATATAGCGCACATAGCCGGCCCCCTCGTTCACCTTACCTGCAAAAGAGAAGTTAGTACGGGCAATATAACCATAAGGAGCATCCTTCGGGTTATTGGCATCATACATCACATATTTATAATAATCTACTTCAAACATAGCTGCACCACCTTGTGCATCGATTACACCAAAATTAGCTTCGATATCACTGGGCTTGGAAATGGTATCCAGAAAATGACAGAAGTCCTCTACCGTAGCACAAACTTCAAGTGCACGATAAATAACACGCCCATTGGCGGCTCCCCGTTCTTCATCACCTTTTACATCCACCAAGTTATACGATTGTGTATTCATCAAAGCGAATCCTGCAGAGTTAGTTCCCATCCATGCCTCTTTCAGATATGCATTGGCACTATTCACTACAGCAATAAAGTCATACCTCTCGCCTTTCACATAGTCAACATGATTTCGCATAAAGTCCGTATCACGGTTTTTCCAAAGCAGAGGGCGCCCATCGAGTGTCACTTTACCCGATACAACAGCAGAAGTACAAGCATGCACAGGAGTAGCGAACAAAACGATTGCTACCGCACACAGGATTAATAAGGATATTTGTTTCAACATAAGTCATCAGGTATTTGGGAAGCTGATACAAAAATAAGATTTTCTACTAAAGAAGTATTCAAAAAGATCAGAATTATTTAGTTCCGGTTGAATATCTCAATAGGATTAATTACTTTTGAACGCAACTAAAAAGTACAGTACTATGAAACCACTTATTCCACTGGCAATATTTATATTCATTCTCACAGTCAGTTCTTGCACTACGGCACCTAATTTCCGAATAGATGCTACAACGCAGGGAATACAAATCGGAGACACACTTATTCTTACCCACCATCTACTACCGGACTGGAAAGAAGGCGACCGTGATACTTTCATAGCAACAAAAGAAGGAAAATTTTCTTTCTGCAAACAGACGGATGAGACAAAGCTTTACATCATAACCTACCATCCTTCTCAAACGGAACCTTTAAGATATTGCAATCGTGGCTTTGTATTCTATGCCCGTCCGGGCGATCATCTGAAAGTAAAGGGGAATGTAGAGTTCTTTCCTGCCATGCACAAAGAGGGCGGAATGTATGATGATCCGCGTTTACAACGCATCCTAACCCTGGAAGATAGTATAACAGTGGAACAAAACAAAATATATCGCAAACTATACTATTTTGCAAACCTGCGAGGCACCCCACAGGCCAATCCCGACTCTATGATGTATTATAACCAAGCATACAGTCAATGCCGTTCCAGCGAACTAAGTGAAGCTCTGAAAGAATTCCGCAATACGGCAGATGACAGTGAATATGCCGCTTGGGAATATCTGCAAGCCGTAAACAGAGTCTCTTATTCGGAAGCTGCAGAAAGATTCACTCGTTTTACTCCCGAAATTAAATCATCGACTATCGGGAGAAAACTGGAACAGTTGCTCAAGGTCATGAAAAATATAGAACCGGGAAACACCCCAAGCGAGTTTACCGTAATCACTTCTGATAGTGCCCGTATTTCTTTGTCGGACTACCGTGGTAAATATTTACTTATTTATCATTGGGGATATGGATGTCCTGGAACTACCTGGGTACATCCGCGCTTATTGAAACTCTACGAGGAATACCACGATAAAGGTTTTGAAATCTTAGGATTCACTGGCGATAAGCAACCAGAAACTCTTTCTCAAGACTCAGAAGTTGCTTCACTGTTTTATCCACCCTGGGCCACTGTATATACAAATCAAAAGGAAAATAGCTTTATTGCCGATGATTATTACTTCAACGGAGTTCCTATCCTGATGGTTATCTCACCCGAAGGAAAAACTCTTCTGAGGGGATATAGCGGCATCTATCAGCCCCTCAAAGAATTATTAGAAAAGGAGATGGGTAAATAAAAAGGCGGATAATTTCTTATTCATATTCTCCCCTTATGAAAATCATTGGTTTAATATAGATTTCCAAAGTTCCGTCTGCACCGGTTTTCACTTCCATTTGTTCGATGTTCGTTTGATACGCAGTGCTGGCCGGAACTTCTTTTCCATTAATATAATAACGTGCATTTCGCCTGTCAACACCTCTCGGTTTCAGCAACTCATCAATCTGCTTAATCGTTTTTTCTTCCTTCATTTGCTGTGGAGTTTTCAGTTTCAGAACTATGACTCCATTTATTCCACGTGTACCATAAATAGCAGTAGCCGAAGCATCTTTCAAAATATCAATGCTTTCAATGTGCATAGGATTCAATGCCGCAAAGATTTCATAAGGAAGCTCTAACCCATTTACAATGTATAAAGGCTCATTGGATGGAATAGGAATACGGTCTCTGATAACCAATGTACCATCTTTCTTCGGAGACTGTGTCACAAGTGTGTCATTCTTCAAAGTATCTTTGAAAATTACAAGCTCCTTCATGAAAGGGGCTTCAGCATGAATAGATATAGCGGCAGACATTACTAATAATAGAAATACTCCCCAAAAGAAGCTATATCCCTGGTGAATTTGTTTTCTTTGTCTCATAGCATTATCTTTTAAGTGATAGAATCTAAACCGTCTCAAACAAAAATACTTAAAAGTAATGATTTAAACAAAAAAAATAAGAAACAAAGTATTTATTCAGCAGATAATTCCTTTAACCTATCAAGCAGATATGCTCGTTTACTCTCGCTTGTACCTTCTTCCCAATAGCGGATAATACCTTTCTTATCTACCAACACTGTAGTCGGTGTAACCTGTACTTTAAACAGATTGAAGAAAAATAATTCATCGGCAATATGCGTAAAAAGGAAAGGACGGTTCTCCACAATCTTCTTTATTTGTTCCGGCGTATTCCAAGTCGTAGAAAAATAAGTCACATTCGGGCAGATCTTCATCCATTCATTCAAATCCGGCATCTCTTTGATACAAGGCCGGCAACCTGTATGCCAATAGTTCAGCACAAAAGGCTTTCCGAGAATATCCGCTTTTGTCCATACCCGTCCTGCCGTATCCTTTACTTCAAAATCCGGAAATGGCCTACCTACCCATTTATCAAGAGTAATCGTATTACTTCCGGCAACCGCCATCGGTTTTTGTGTCCCGGAACGTGAGATCATCAATAGCTCCTCCCCTCCGGGTACTTTTTCTACCGGAACCCGGTATTTCATCGCATAATCCGGTAATTTTTTCCCCTTATTCAGACGTATCTCCAATGCTGTATGTCCTTTTTCATCTGTCAACATAATCATTTGAGCTCCTTCATCATTCCGAACTCCCGGTGGCATGCCATTGAAAAAGCATCCGTCAATGAGAACAAACTTGTCACCAGTAGTCTGGGCAGAGCAAAGCCCCGCCCAAACAAACATCATAAAGAGAAACAAAAAGAGAGAATTCCTTTCCATATAAAATATTCTTGATTATTCATCTTTTAAAGTAATCGTCACTTTCGATGCAACTTTTACCTTGGTACCCTTCATACCAATATAAGAAACCACCAACTTATCCTCTTTTGAAGCAGACATTACAAAACGTCCATCTACATCGGTGACTGTTCCCATATTGGTTCCTTCAATAAGAACAGTAGCCCCCACAATAGGCTCTCCATCCTTATCCTGTACAAAACCTTCTACTTTCATATCACCCCGAACAGACGTTTTCTCAACACCTTCTTTTGCCTTTGTAGTAATATAAATTTTACCTCTTCCAGCTTCATTTCTTTCTTTCTCAACACTGATACTTTCAATCCGATTAGGAGGTACAACTTCATCCAATGCTCTCCCAGCCATTTCTATCTTCTCACCATCAACAAATATATCTACATCCTCCCACTCTGCCCTTCGGTTATTCAAATAAACACCTTTCAATCCAGGTACGTTAACTACTGAACTTTTATTTGATAAGGTAATAGACTTCTCAGCGCTTCCTTTCAGAGTAATTAGGATTACACCATTCTTTCCTTTCTCACCATACACTTCAGTAGCCGATTCGTTTTTCAGAACAGTCATACTCTCTATCTTATTCACATCTAAAGCAGAAAGGATTGACGAAGTGACTTCTTTACCGTCAACAATGTACAAAGGATTATTCATACCTTGAACCGAGAATTCTGACACCTTCGAGTTCACAGTCACCTGTGAATTTACCGTCTTTCCACCTTCCAGCCTAAATACCACCGGAACCGTATACTTCACTGCTACCGCCTTCCCTTTCTGCATACCTGGTTTCCATTTCGGCATTGCCTTTACCAACCGGATAGCTTCAGCATCCATATCCTTATCTACCGAACGGGTTACTTTAGAATTCGTCACATTTCCTTCTTTATCAATAATGAATTGTACCGTCACACGCCCCTGAATCCCTTTTTCTTTTGCAGACTCCGGATAACGCAGCTCCTTCTGGAGATATTCCATCATGGCATCCACACCACCTGGAAATTCCGGCATTTCTTCCACCACTTCAAAGACCGCTGTACCTTGCAACTTCCGACTCACTTCTGTTGGTACATAATTCACCTTTACCGTATCTTGCGACACAGTACTTATCTGCACTGACTCTTCCGTACTTTTTATGGCTTTTGCTTCCACAATTGCTGTCAAATCATTAACTTTGACGGCAGAAATCTCTTCTGCAGTTTCTGAGATTTCAGGACGGGCAAAAGCTGTTACTGCAATAGCTGCTACCGGAAGTATATATAAATACTTCAATTTTGCCCACGGATTCGATTTTTCTTTTAACATCATAGTGATACGTTTTTTAAGTTTACTGTGATTAAAGCTGTTGGCCATAGAGTAGAGCCTTGTGCCGACAGCTTTTTTGATTAATAATAGTTGATATTGCTTCGCGTCAACGCCTTTTTCAATAACCGTTTCATCAGCCTCGTACTCATGGATATTCTGCAACTCCTGTTTCAGCAACCATGAAGCCGGATTGAACCACTGGAAGAAGATACAGATATCCGCCACCAGTAAGTCCCATGAATGCCGATTTTGAATATGAGCCAATTCATGAATAAGTATCTCCCGACCATTCTCATCCAGATCTTTTTCCGAAATAACGATACATTTCATCCAACTGAACGGAGCTATATCACGGTCGTGTACTATCAGGGTCACTTTCTCTCCCCCATCGATATATTTACTTAAGTTCTCTTTCCTACCAGATTTTAGTAACCCGCCTAATTTCAACAATGAATATCCGTTGCGTAGGGCAAAGAGTAAAATTCCTGCCAGATACACCAACAATGCAACCTGTATCCAAGTCACCGTCACTTCCTCTGCCTGCAAATCCGTAGTATCAGCCGTGTTCATCATATCTGCCAGCATCAGCCACTGTTCTAAAGTCATCATGGTTTGATGAACTTCTGTCTGCTCCTCTACGGTTACCTCTACCAATGGTAAAAGGCACGATAACAACAGAATGCTCAGTAGCGCCACCCGGTTGAAACGATGAAACGTTTCGCGACTCAGCAATAATCGGTAGAATAAATAAAATACCACCAGACAAACTGACGACTTCAGTATATAGACAAAGAAAATTCCCATATGGATGTACAATTTATAATTTAATCAATTCTTCTCTCATCTTTTCCGCACCGGGGAAACCTGTAACTTTATATGAAAGCTTCCCTTCCCTATCTATCACAAAGTATGTAGGTATTCCTGGATACTCATATAACTTGCCTAATGCAGCACTCTGTTCATTCGTAATCCGGTAATGAATTCCATGAATATCAGGTATTGTGATTTTCCACTTCCCTTCGGGTGAACTTTCATCCGCTACATAGACATATATTACATCTCTCAGTTCTTCTTTAACTGGTTTCAAACTATTCATAGCTCGCATACAAGGACCACACCAAGTATTCCACATATCTATCAGAACCACTTTACCACGATAAGGACGAGTGATAACTGCTAACAAACTGTCCGCTGTAACTGCCGTATCAAGCTGGCAGATCGTGTAACCAGTTTTCTTTGCGCTCTCTGCAAGTAAATCCATCACTTTCTGATTTCTGATAGTCAAAGCTTTCTTGATTTCCGGTTCAGATATACTATCCAATGTCAACATCTGTTTCTCCGACAATGGTTTCAAGCGGGCAAGAATAGATCCTAGAGGTTTCGCCCGTAAGATATCCTCCCAGATAGGTTGCGGTTCAAACTTACCTTTGAAATCTTCGGTTGCAGCACGGACAAAATCAGGATAACCACCATATCGTATATAAGGAGAATGAATAAAATCCAATCTCAGGATATCATCATAATAGTTCTCACCTACCGTCATATCCGCCCGCTTCACTCCTTTTTTTCCACTGATCATCGGAGCATAACTGATTGTACCCTTATACCCCTTGATAGCAAAGAAATACGACATTTCCAGATTGTTTATCATGTATGTACGTGCAGCATCACTCAGTAACTTATTCTTTAGTATTTCATCACGATTTTTTTCGTAAATCTTCGTCACATACTTTTTATATTGGGCAGGAGTGACACCGCAAATATTCTCATAAAAATTATCCGCACTGTAAATACTCGTCAGTCCTGCATACTTTGTCAATTCAGTATTCAGACCGGCATACGTACCTTCGAACCAAACCAGTGGTCTTCTATCTTTCTTCCCGAACAAACGGCTTTCCGACCAGTAAATTTCCGGTAAATTAAATGTTATTTCAAGCTCACCACCCGGTACCAAAAATATCTCAAAGCTCTTCCGTCCCACTCGCAATGTAGCATCACCCGGTATCATCAAGTTTGTTTCATAATAAAAGCTTCCATCCTCAGCTATCGGAAGGGATTGACCAAATACATCAAAAAAGAACCAGTCACTGCAATTGAAATTCAGAGTAGTTCCATATACCGGATTGTAACCCAATATATGTCCGCGGATCACCGTCTTTCCATTTTTCAAATCAGGATCAGGCAAAGGCTGAGAATAATCCAATTGCTGATTTAACAATTTCTCAGGTATTCCGATTTCCGGCTTCTTGCCATCCAGACGCACCCCATAAATATTCCATCCTTCACTCTTCTTTGCAGGCATTTCATAAAAGTCGAAACTTTCCGCATCCATAGGAATCGGTTCAAACTTCAAAGTCACAGCCAACTCACCCGAAGCCGGAAGATTCGTCCAAAACTCTTTCGAAAATCCATCGCCACCCCAATAAGCATACATTTTATCCCCCACTTGTACAACGGCAGTCGAGTCTATTCTTACTCCTTCACCCGGTCTGGAATATATTTTAGCCTCTATCCATGTCGTATCTTTCCCTAATGTCACTTTCTGGAATTCTATTTGGCTGGTACTCGTTGCCATGAAATAAGGCGCTCTCACCACCTTCTTCGCCTGCAAGCCTGCACAAACAGCTACCAACACTAAACAAGTTATAGCAATGTTTTTCATAATCTTCGATATTTAAAGTTACTATATCTTCCCTCTCTCCACTTCTGCAATCAGCTGCTTCAAATCTTCCAGTGATATATCTTCTTCTTTTACCAATGAAGATACTGCGCTAAGATACGAATTATTGAAATATTTACTGATTACTTTCTTCAGTGTTCCTTTGCTGAAATCCTCCTTGTTTAGCACAGCATAATACTGGTACGTGTTACCGTAAGTCTTATGCGCCAGAAAACCTTTATCTTCCAGACCTCTTACAATTGTGGACAAAGTATTGAAGTGCGGCTTGGGCTCTTCATAAAAAGCCAGCATTTCCTTCACAAACAACGGACCTTTCTCCCAGAAAAATCCCATGATTTCTTCTTCTTTCGCAGTCAATCCTTTCATAACGCTTCATTTGTTTTTTGCAAAGAACTAAAATATTTAGTTTGCAAACTAATTTTTCTCGTTAAATAAGACTAAACACTAAAATACCTACAAATAGCGATTGTAATCTTCATCAAAAAGTCGTTACTTTGCGCACGAATTAACAAAGAAAGAAAGGATAATCTGCAATGAATGAACCGCATAAGTATCGCGCCACAGACAAAATGAGCGACCTTATCTGTGATAACTACTCCTTATTAATGGTTATGAGCCGCTTTGGACTCTCCTTGGGATTTGGAGATAAGAGTGTAAAGGACGTTTGTGAGGCACAAGGCGTAGACTACCGCACCTTTCTCGCAGTAGCCAATTTCATCAGCGAAGAGCAATATACCTATAGTGGAGATGAAAATGTATTTTCTATCTCAGCACTTATGGATTACCTAAAACGGGCACATACTTATTTCCTCGATTTTAAATTACCTGTTATCCGTCGTAAATTGATCGAAGCTATCGATTGTTCGGGTACGGACAATATTGCTTATCTCATTCTGAAATTTTTCGATGAATATGCCAAAGAGGTACGCCGCCACATGGAATATGAAAACGAGGCCGTGTTCACCTATGTCGAAAAGCTGCTTGAAGGTAAACTTGCTGAAAACTATGATATAGCAACTTTTGCCAGCAAGCACAATCAGATTGAATCCAAGCTGACCGAACTGAAAAATATCATCATTAAATATTATCCGGAAAAAGAGAACAACAACAAGCTTAATGCTGTTCTTTTTGACATCTTCAACAGCGAACATGACCTTGCTTCACACTGCCAGGTAGAAGACTATATGTTTGTTCCTGCTGTAGCCCAACTGGAAAGGAGATTGAAAAATGAACAATAATGTTTCTGTAAAGATAGCAGTCGCTGAAACTTCTGTCATCATCCGAAGCGGACTTACGACAGTATTGAAGCGCCTGCCTAATCTGAATGTAATGCCTATAGAGGTTTCTTCCCCAGAATCTTTGCAAAGTTACATACATTTGCATACACCCGATATACTGATTGTCAACCCTGCTTTTGGTGGTTGGTTTGACCTTCCTGCATTCAAGGTAGAAAATGGGAAGGTGGAAACTAAATATCTGGCCCTTGTATGTTCCGTGATCGACAGTAATTCATTAAAAGAATACGATGACCATCTCTCGATATGCGATGATCCGGAAACCATTGCCACTAAAATAAACCAACTGCTGTGCACTGACGACGAAGAAGAAAAAGAGAGTGAACAAGAAACACTCAGCCAACGAGAAAAAGAAATCATTACCTGTGTCGTGAAAGGCATGACCAACAAAGCCATTGCCGACCAACTTTATCTTTCCATCCATACGGTTATCACTCACCGCCGAAATATCGCCCGTAAACTGCAAATACATTCTCCGGCAGGTTTGACTATTTACGCCATTGTGAATAAATTGGTAGAATTGCAAGATATTAAGGATAACTTATAAAAAAGGGTACATCAGGAAATACTCCTGACATACCCTCAAATCTTTATTGTATTGGTTCCTAAAGTTCCCAACACTACTACAAATTAATGATTCTTTCTACTTTCCTCAATACCAGATACCATTATTTAATAACTTTCTCTTGCATATTTAACTACAATAGTCTTGCATTACACAATCTTCCTCCTTATTAAATCCAACTTCATTTTTATCTGTTTGTGTTGATCAATAGCACAAAGATGAAAACATACTGAGAATAGACAGAAAACAAGAATATTATGACTACTTTTTCAGGATTACAAGAAGCTAAGAGTTTGTCAACAAGGAGTTAACTTCCTGCTGACAAACTCTTAACTTCTTGCCAACAGGGCATTAAATGAAAAAATCCCCGCTCTTTCACGATATCACATCGGGGAAGACGGGAACCTTTTTTCCTTAATAAAAGTGGTTACGTAATTATGACTAACTAATTCATTAAATCTGATGATGCAAAAGTAGGGCATTTACGAAGATGCCGCAATCCCTAAAACAAGGTATAATGAAAGAAGGCAGTAGTCATAATTAGGTATATAGACCTGCAAACATCCCTATTTATACTTAAACGCCAAAATATAATACACCATAAGCACCAATATCAGCAAACCACCGACAGCTCCTGTTATTATATTACACAGGCCTTGTGGAATACCATATTCCACCTCAACTTTACTAAAGACAAGAGTAAGAAACAGCAAAGTTAAACAAACATTTAATATCCGGGCAATGCGAACTGCCATAAGATACTGCACTGCCACATTACGTTCCGTAATACGTACCGGAAAACGTATCCAGCGGATAGGGAGATACGCAGAGAAACCTACCAAAAGAAGACAGAAAGTACCTAATCCGGCAGCAAACAGAGAAAAGTTTGCTACAATCTTATCTTCTGCATGTGTATACACCCATATAGCACACCCCCAGGCAGCAACAGCTAATAAAACTGCAACACCTTCCAGTATACGGTCTATTACGGTAGGATACACACGGATATTAGGAAACTCTTTTGTTGAATAAGGACCAAGATTTAACATAGAAATATGAATTATAAATTACGATTCCGGTTCTTCAGGCGGAGGAATATTTTTAGTTTTCTTCATCCGCCCACTCTTCCGCAAAGCCTCAGCAATAATCCACTGAAGCTGTCCGTTAGTGCTGCGAAACTCATCGGCTGCCCATTTTTCAATAGCATCCATAGTCGCTGCATCTACACGCAAGACAAAGCTTTTGGTTGAAGTTTCTTTTTTAGCCACGATTCTATTTTACAATTAAACAATTTACTATTGACTTTGTATCATAACAGACTTCCGTTATGGATGAATGATACAATATCGTCCATAACATATCCCACTACAGGTGATGCCTGGTTATATTCAAATGGAGTAGCCTTACCACTACCTTCCTGCAACATATGATTAAGTTTAGGGTAAGATTTAAAGAAAGCATTCTTATTACGCAGAAGTCCAAAACGCCATAAGCCAAAATCCTGCATAGTAACCTGATAATCACGCTCACCTTGTAAGATCAGCATAGGCAAAGTCAATTTAGATGCCACTTCTACAGGTTTATAAGCATTAGCAAATTCCCAATAGGGACGAGGAACATTCAATAGCAAAGGAAGTTTGTCATCAAAATCCGGTGTACCCAACTTCTTTATATTATCTGCCTGCTTTTTTATTTCAGCAATCTGTTCTTTGGCACGGGCAGAAGAATCTGTCAAAGAAGAAATATAGGTCATCTGCTCAACAATTGCATCTTCAAACGGACGGGCCAAAGCAGCAACAAGAATAATTCCAGTCAATCCGTCGGCCCGTTCTGCAATACGAGGGGCAAGTGTGGCACCCAAACTATGGCCTAACACATAAACACTGTCAGCATCAACCTCCGGCAACGTCTTCGCCCAAGCAACAATAGCTATAGCATCATCCACACTTTCTGTGTCATAATCAATTTCACGACCTTCCGGTACACAAGCGGCACCATAGACTTTCGTACGTTTATCATAACGGATCGTTGCAATGCCACGTTCCGCCAATCCCCAGGCTAAATCACGAAAAGGTTTATTCGGTCCAACAGTCTCATCACGATCTTGCGGACCGGAACCATGTACGAGAATTACCACAGGAACCTTTTTCTTCCCTACAGGCAATGTTATTGTCCCGGGTAGTTTAAAGCCATCCGCTCCAACCGTTATATCCCGTTCCAGCATCTTCTCTTTATTATAAACCACCGGCTTTGCTGTAGAAGCAGCAGGCACAGGCATTAGACGAATCGTATTCATCTCACCATCAGCATCGAAAGACAACAGGAAACGAAGGTCGTAACGCTCAAACTTCAAATCACGATGATAGAGCGTAATCCCCTCAGCGCTTTCTTTCCGCCATTCGCCTTTGGACTGAAGTTTCCCGAACTGCTTTTCCGACTGCTTGAACATATCCCTAAAAACTTCCGGAGATAATTTTTCCTGCAAATTCTTGTTCAGGAGAGCATGGATGCTATCAGCCTGATTTTCTACAAACAATTCATATACATGCTCTGCACGATCTATATTTGCATCCTGAGCAAAAACCGCTACTACATGTCCCAGCAATAAGCCGAGCACTAATGCCCACTTATATAAAAAAGAGAAATTCATACTATTCGAATTAATGATTTAATGTACCTGCGTTTACAATTGGTTGTGCAGCCTCATCCGCACAAAGCACTACCAATAGGTTACTGACCATAGCCGCCTTTTTTTCCTCGTCCAATTCAACAATCTCTTCTTCGGAAAGTTTATGCAAAGCCATTTTTACCATGGAAACAGCACCTTCCACTATTTTCTCGCGGGCAGTGATAATAGCTGAAGCCTGCTGACGGCGAAGCATTACTGCAGCTATTTCAGGTGCATAAGCCAGATAGTTGATACGTGCTTCCACTACTTCCATACCTGCCATAGCAAGGCGTTCATTCAGTTTCTGTTCCAATTGCTCATTTATTTCTTCACCGCCGGAACGAAGTGTCAACTCTTCAGTATCCGCTTCGTTATCATCGTAAGCATATTGCCCGGCCACCTGACGTAAAGCAGCATCACTTTGTATCTTTACAAAGTTTTCAAAGGCATTCATACGGCTGGCAACTGCATTACCTATACTAATTTGATTCGCATTGCCTGTTACTGTATGTGCAGAGGATGCCATGGTCTGTGAATCAATTTCAAACATAGCCTTATAGGTATCTTTGAGTTTCCATACCAGCACCAAGCCAATCAGAATAGGATTACCAATTTTGTCGTTCACCTTGATAGGTTCCACATCCAGATTTCGTGCACGAAGAGAGAGCTTCTTCTTATCCAGGAATGGATTAACCCAGAAAAAGCCTGTTTCTTTAAATGTCCCTTTGTATTTACCAAAGAACACCATGGCCCGGGCTTCATTCGGTTCCAATTGCATATAACCGGCAAACATGATGCACCAGACAATGCAAAGGATACCAGCTACAATCGCTGTCGGAACACATGTGATAAAGCCGAAGAAAATAAGTGCCGGCAACACGATAAGATGAATGAATAATCCTAAGAAACCGTTCATCTTAAATCCATTAAAATTCAATTCTTTTGCTTCCATACTTTACAGATTTAATTGATATCATTTTGATATCACAAATATATCGAATTATTAAGCATATAAACAAGCAATCTGAGAAGATTTTCCGGGGAATTAAAGAATATTAAGGAAGAGAGTAGTTTTTGTTGTATATTTGCATAAGAAAACTCAATCAGTCATACAATGAGAAAGTACATTCTATCACAAACTATTTATTTACTGCTATTTATACTCTTCATTACCTGTAAAGCTGCTGCCCAACCTGTGTGCCAGATACAACATTTCTCTGCTTACAATGGATTAGCACAGCGAACGGTAACGAACATCGTACAAGATTCAAAAGGGCTTATCTGGTTCTCAACCTGGAATGGTCTGAATAAATTCGACGGGTATACCTTCAAAAATTACAAAGCATTTCCAGGAGACGGCTCCAACCTGACGAGCAACCGCCTATCTTCCATCACTCAGACTCAGACTTGTGACATCTGGTGTCAGACTTATGATCTCCGCGTTTATCTGTTCGATACACGTAGCGAGAAGTTTATAGATGTTCTGCGTCCTTACGAAAATCAGAACAAACAAACGTATGCCGTACGTACCATTTATGCTCTGCCAAAGGGTATCAACTGGATTCTGTGCGAACAGGAAGCATTCCGAATCGACGAACTGAGTTGTAAAGAAGGAGAAGGTATCACTCTTTACAGTCCGGAACAGAAGAATCTGAAAGGGAGTCACATTATCACTGTACATCAAGACAGTGAAGGAGATGAGTGGATACTGACTGATAAAGGAATATCCATCATCGGTAAAAAGAATATTGAATCGGATATACCGTTCAAGAGCATTAAAGAAAATAATGGTAAGATATATCTGGTATCCAATGATAATCAATTGGTGATATATAATCCCCAGACACAGCAATTACAGTTCAATGAAGCACCTTTCCCCTCTTCTAATACCATTAATTCCATGCAGAATCTCGGCAAAGATAGTATTGGGCTTTGTACAGATGAAGGTTTATATATCTTTTTTGCCGGAGAAGGCAGATACAGACTTATCGATCCTCGTACTTCAACCAAACCTTCTCCCAAAGTATTATCCGTATTCAAAGATCATCACGGAGAATTATGGATGTTTGGCGATACCCCGGGAGTAGTAAGGTATAACTTGGTTACAGAAGATAAGCAACACTACATCACTCCCAAGGAGGATCTGCCGAATGCCGAACGTGTAAACCGTGATTTCATTTTCGAAGATTCACAGGGAACCTTGTGGATGGTCCCCCATCAGGGTGGTTTCTGTTACTACGACCGGAGAAACCGCCAGTTGAAACCCTATTATACAGATTACGACAATCCAAATTCGAAGTATAGTCCCAACATTCTAAACTACTTCCTGGACCGCCAGGGCAACCTATGGTTCTGCAATACCTGGGATGTTACCAAGATATCTTTCTTCCCGCATGCCTGCCACCTACAATCCATTGACACCGGCTTTGAGACCCGTGCTTTTCTTATAGATAAGGAAAAGAATCTCTGGACATCTACCAAAAAAGGCTCTGTCAGGATATATCGGACGGACGGTAGCCTGAAGGGCTATCTGACTCCGGAAGGAACTATCAGTCCTAATCCTGTGTCGTTTACCAAGAATATTTATTGTTTCATGGAAGATAAAGAAGGTATCATCTGGATGGGTAGCAAACAGGACGGACTTTTCCGTCTGGAAAGAACAGGAGAAGACCGTTTCAAAATACGCCAGTTCACCCGTCAAAAGGATGATCCGTACAGTTTAAGCTACAACAGTATTTATACCATCTTTCAGGATAGCAAAAACCGTATATGGGTAGGATGTTACGGGGGCGGATTGAATCTGATTGAAGAAACGCAGGAAGGAGACATACGCTTTCTGCATAGCGGCAATAAATTAACGGGATATTCGAAAGATCGCTTTGCCAAAGTACGGTACATCGCTGAAGCAAACCAGGTACTATTGGTAGGAACAACGGAGGGTTTACTCACCTTCTCCAGTGAATTCACACAACCGGAACAAATTGAATTCTACCGGAATATACGTATCCCTGATAAAGTATCCAGCCTTTGCAGCAACGATGTCATCTACATTTATACCGACAGCCGGAAAGATACCTATGTCCTATCATTTACCGGAGGTCTCAATAAAATATTATCCGAGAACCTGCTAAGCAACGAAATAGAATTTAAAACATACACTACCCAAAACGGCCTTCCCTCAGACCTTGTGGAATCTATGATAGAAGATAATAAAGGGAATCTCTGGATAATAGCAGAAAATGCACTGGCATGTTTTCATCCGGACAAAGAGACCTTTGAACATTACGACAAGAAATATCTGCAACAGGATCTATACTTCACCGAAGCCGCTCCGGTGCAAAGCCAACATCACCAGTTATTACTGGGAACAGATATCGGCATTCTGAGGATATTCCCTGAGCAACTTCAAAAAAGTAGTTATGTTCCTCCTATCGTATTCACTGGACTCAAGATACAAGGAGCTTCCCAGGATCTGGATATTGATGATCTGAAAGAATTAAAGCTGAAACCTTCCGAACGAAATGTAACCTTCCAGTTTGCTGCGCTGGATTACATTGATCCGCAATCCATCAGTTACGCTTATCGTCTGAAAGGTCTGGAAGAAAACTGGAATGAAGTAGACAATAGTCGGTCTGCCAGTTATATCAACCTTCCTCCCGGAGATTATGAACTGCAGATACGATCCACCAACAGCGATGGAGTATGGATGGAAAGCGGTACACGTGTTCTTCCTATTATAGTGCTCCCTACATTCTGGGAGACCTATTGGGCATGGATACTTTATGCCATTTTATTCATAGCATCGACTGCAACGATCGTTTATATCATTCTCTATATATACCGTCTGCGCCACCGGATCAATCTGGAACAACAACTGGCAAACATCAAACTACGTTTCTTCACTGACATATCTCACGAGTTACGCACCCCGCTAACACTGATAGCCAGTCCGGTAACCGAAGTATTAGAACATGAAACGACTCTATCGGCCAATGCACGTAAACACCTGACATTGGTACACAAAAATACGGAACGTATGCTCCACTTGGTAAACCAGATTCTGGATTTCCGTAAAATAGAGAATAAGAAGATGAAAGTACTGTTGGAAAAGACCAATGTGGTTATCTTGCTGGAAAAGGTAATGGATAATTTCCGTCTTATTGCTGAAGAAAAGAATATAAACTATCAATTACAGACAAACCAAGAGATAATATCTGCCTGGATTGATCAGGATAAATTCGAGAAGATAATTTTCAACCTGTTGTCCAACGCTTTCAAATATACGCCTGCCAACAAGTCTATTACTGTTCATGCCAATGTGGAAGGAGACAAGCTGATTGTATCCGTAGCTGACGAGGGAATCGGTATTGACCCTAAGAAGCAACAAACGCTTTTCCAACGCTTTGAAACTTTAGTGAAATACAATATATTACAACCTTCCTCCGGCATCGGCTTGTCACTCGTAAAAGAATTAATAGAGTTGCATTGTGGTAGTATTGAAGTAAAGAGCCAGCCCGAAGTGGGTAGTGAATTTATTGTCACCCTGCCAATGGGACAGGAAATATATGAAACTCATGAAAACACTGAATTCATTCTGAATGACGGAGCTTCTACAGAAACCGACAATGAAATAGACGAGGTATCTCAGGATATGCCTATGGATACCGACAAAGTTGATCCGATTTCCATTCTGATTGTGGAAGACAATATGGAGCTTCGGAGCTTCTTGCATACTATTCTTTCGGAAAATTACAAAGTCATTGAGGCAATTAACGGTCAAGAAGGTTTAGAACGTGCACAAGAGCATGTTCCTGATCTTATCATCAGCGACATTATGATGCCTGTAATGGACGGTCTGGATATGGTGAAGAACATTAAAGAAAACAGAGAAATCTGTCATATCCCCATCATCCTCTTATCCGCCAAATCATCATTGGATGACCGCATTTCCGGATTGGAACAGGGGATCGACGATTATATCACCAAGCCTTTCAGTGCTACTTATCTGAAAGCACGTATCAAATCGTTGCTACACCAGCGCAAGCAGTTACAGGATATTCTCTGGAAACAATGGTCTGAAAAACAGGAAAGTCCCGTTGCACCATCTATTGACATATCCCCATCACAGCCGCAAATCACTCCATTCGATGAACAATTCATGCAGCAAGTAATGGAAGTTATGGAAAAAGAAATGGATAATTCCGACCTGACCATCGAGGAGTTTGCACAGAAACTGAATATGGGACGTACCGTCTTTTATCAAAAGTTGAAATCTATCATCGGCCTGTCACCAGTGGATTTCATACGGGAAATCCGAATCAAACGTGCCGTACAGTTGATAGATAGCGGAGAATACAACTTCTCACAAGTAGCATATATGACGGGATTCAACGATCCCAAGTATTTCAGCAAATGCTTCAAGAAGCAGGTGGGGATGACACCTTCGGAATACAAAGAAGGGAAAAAATGATTAATGATAAGCATTTAAACAGAAAGTCCGGGCTTAAAAAAGTCCGGACTTTCCTTTTTGAGAGAATCTTATCCTGAATCTAATACCTACTTATTAAAACCATCTCGGGTCTCCCGCTACTCCGGTTCCTGCAAATCCAGCACCTTGTTTGATGTGGAAATCGCCATTGGCAGGATCTACAAACAAGCCATAGATATCCAGGTTTACAACCGTAATATCATCCAGCGGACGAGAATCTTCTATTAAATCATTTGTCTTGTAAGAACCACCATAGGAAATAGTAACATTGCTATAGTTACCATTCGTAGAGTGCAGCTTCTGACCACCATTAGGACCGGCAAAAATACAGTTTTCAATAGTCACAGTCGGTTTGGAGTTGTTGTCAAGTAACCAAAGGTGAGTCATCTTCTCTGCAATATTTACCAAAGTCACATTCTTGAATTTGATATCAGTCTTCACACGTATATCGGCAATACGGGTGTTGAATTCAGTCAATGTACTATTCGTAACATTGATAGCAGGAATTGTACAGCCTGAACCTACATTGAGGAAACTCCAACCACCAGTGTTCGATACCCAACAGTTATTGAAGTTGACACTATTACCTTCTGCACCACTATGGAGACGGACAGCAGAATTAACTTGTTTCACTTCACAGCCTTCAAAAGTAATATCGTGGAACTTCTGCGCACCTACTTGGAACATAAATCCACCATCGGAGTTCATGCTGAGGTATTCAAAATTAACATCATTCACTTCGCTTTCGATAGCAAAATAAACTTTATTCAATTGAGACAACTTACCATTTGCATTTTCCGAACCAACAAAACTAATATCCTGTATACCTGTTGGAATTGTAATGGTTCCCTCCATATTAAATTCCATACCAGAGGCAAAATTCACAGTAACTTTTTTAGTCCCTTCAGCAGCATGTCCTGCCAAAGCCGTTGATATATCCTCAGCAGTAATGCCAGGAATATTAATATTAAAAATAAGACTGCCGGACGAACCTGAAGTTTTCGTATTCAGTGTTCCACGCAATACTTCATTGTAGAAAATCTGAGCAATATAAGGTACTCCCATATCCAGGCCTTCAAATGTTGCAGCAGCATTCTGTATCTCAGCAGTAGTCAGCACACGGTTTTCAACTACTGTACTATCTTCATTCATCAATACAAGATTCGTAACCCGATCTGTCTCTTCCCAAAGGAAAGTCAGGCTATTAACTGTAGGTCTGTAACTCCTGAATATTTGTTCCGCCGGAGTGATAAAGGTAAATGAGCTCAACTTTGACTTTAATGATGCATCTGCATTCTCAGCATGCATACGTACCCAATAATTGGTAGTACCATCAAGCCCTTCAAACCAAGTACGGTATTCTACTTTCATCGCTGTATTTGAATCTGCAAACGGAGTCAGAGTATCAGCCAGAATAACAACAGATTTGTCAATCGTTGCAAAGTCGGCATCTTTACTGAATTCAAATACATAGTTAGCAGCGTCAACTACTTTAGTGTGTTTAATCTGAATGGAAGTAGGCTTCAACGTACTTGCCTCGAAAATCAAAGGCTTAAACAAACGGTTCTCACCGGTGGCCACTTCCCAATCGTTTACGTCACGGTCGCACGAAGAAAAGAGTGCGGCTGTCATGACAAGGGATGCGAATATGCTTTTAAGTTTCATAATCTTCATTTTTTAATTCTGTTGTCCGTTTATTAATAACCATAGGAATTTACCAAAAAACCCTTGGACTGATAAATATCCGTATCATAGATAGCATAAGGATGACGATAGTTACAAGTTCCGTTGCCAATAGGATATTGTTTCAACATATCACCAATCTCACCACCATTCTTCAGTTTTCCCAGTAATGCACTATAGTCGTAAGATGCATTGATACCGGTAGCCATTACCAGAATCTTGGCAAGTTCGTCACGATAAGTAGTGCCTGACCCGGTTTCAGGTTTTGCATAAGTTTTCGGAAACCAGTCAATCTTTTCATAGCCTGCAGGAGCCGTACCCAGTTCCTGATAATAATTGGGTGATGAATAATCTACATACAGTTTATCATCTGTCCGCATCTTATAGTACAATACAGTCGGGAAATCCGAAGGCTGATAAGTCTTATCAAAGATGGTCACCGGATGTTGGTTATCAAGCATCAGGCAAAGGCTTTCTTTCATAGCTTCAATCTTACTATCCAACAGCCCCCAACGAATCAGGTCCATTTTACGAACACCTTCACCACCAAATTCCCAGGCACGTTCATTCACTATAGCATTGAAGAAGTCAGAATCATACTTCGTAATTTCAGAAGAACCGGATCCAAATGCACGTTCACGTACTTTTTCCAGAGCTTGACGGGCTGTCATACCTGCCGTTGTATTCTGATGATCCGGTCCGTAAAGCTCATTCATAGCCTCAGCAAACATCAGATAAATATCAGAATAACGCATTACAATCCAGTTGATACCGGTAGCCACACGGCCGGCAGCAGCCAAGTGAAGGGCACGATAGGTTTCACTGGTCCAGTACATACGCCATTTAGCATAGTGTACATTCGTAGCATTCAGACTCAAATCCTCATAATTCTCTTTACGCCAGCGACCGAAAGTCAATGTAACGTCACGGCGCTTATCCGTCTTACCAAAAGAATAGAAGTAATAAATTGTAGAAGTAACATAGCTACTACCCATACCTTGCTGTCCGTACATAGAGCCTTGTTGAACTTCCCAACCCATCAGAGTGCCCACGTCACCGGTATTACCTACACCTAAACCAACTTCATAAAGATTTTCATTATAAGGATTCTGATCCAGATGATTTACCGTTTTCCAGATATTCTCAAAGTCAGGATCCAATTGATGCGGATTCTCAGGATCACCCAGAATTTCAGCACATTGTTTAGCTGCTATTTCATAGTACTCTTTATAGTTCTTCACACGACCTACATAATATCCATTCATTTCAGGGATGGTAGGATGCTTCTCCAGCTGCATATCAGGGAATTGATTACCATCACGCAACGACCATCCACCTGCGAATAAGGCCACACGTGCCAACAGGCCTTTAGCAAAACCTTTGCTGATACGTTCAGCAGTAGAAGCTTTACCACTACCTAACCAAGGCAGGTATTCGATGGCTTCCTGCAAGTTCTTCACAAGGTCGGCATATACAGTATCACGGTCAATCTTACCGATATATACATTGGAAAGGTCAGAATTGGAAGTTGTTTTCTTATAAGGAATATCTCCATAGATACGCACCAATTCAAAATAAGCCAATGCTCTCAGAGTCAAAGCTTCACCTAATAACGGCTTACCGACAGTCGGATTTGTCTTCAGCAATTCACCTCCACGCATTCCTTCTACGGCAGCAGAAGCAAGTTCTGCAAAACGGAAGATATTGTTCCAACGAGTGGTAGAGTTGCCAGAATTACCATAATAGTGGTTCTGACCATAGTCGCTATTTACTTCTTTATAGTTAGTCAGATAAAGGTTACAATTTTCCGTATCACTGATATTCTGCCAGTTCACAGATATTTTCTGTCCGTAAACATACGTATCGGACATGGTAGCATAAACTCCCATCAGGGCAGCCTCGGCCATAGCCTCGGTATTGAACACATTTGTGTTACTTTGTTTGGAGGGGGTGTCAGTTGCCAGGAAATCATCACATGAAGTAGTGATCAGCATGGCAGCTGCCAAAGTTAATATATATAATTTCTTCATGATCATTAGTTTTTTAGAGTGTCAGGTTAATACCAAATAAGAATGAATGAGCTTTCGGGTAAGCAGAGTAGTCAACACCCGGGGTCAATGGAGTGCTACGACGGGTATCTACCTCAGGATCTTGTCCGGAATACTTTGTCCAACAATGCAGGTTGTAACCAGTGAAGTATACACGCAACTTCTCAACCAGGAACTTCTTAGTCCAAGCCTTCGGTAAAGTATAACCGATTGTAAGATTACTCAAGCGAAGGAATGAACCATCTTCGATAGCATAGTCCGTCATGACCGTAGAGTTCATCAATGGATGCCAGATCGTAGCATTCTGATTGATTTCCTGCAAACGTGCCGGATTCGCATATTCACCATACATGATATTGTAACCGGTTTCAGGATCGATAGTGGTAAAACGCTTATCCAAGGCCATATCGCTACTCAGATTCTGATACTTCTTGGAACCTGCATACGTAGTATTATCTATTTTATTGGCATTCAGAATGTCATTACCATAACTCCAGTTGAACTGTACACCAAAGTCGATGCCTTTATAGTCCGCATTGATATTGAAACCACCAGTATGTTTCGGCATGGCATTACCAATGACGGTACGGTCATTCGTAGTGACTTTATCAGAACCATCATCCGTCAATTTCTTTAGTTTCATGTGTCCAGGACCAAACCAGTTACCGCTGGTTGCAATAATATCACTACAATCGGCTACACCCGGTTTGATGATCCAACGTTTCGTTTCTTCGTTAAAAGTAAAGTCATCGAAAGAATAGAAACCATCTTGTTTGTAACCATAGATCTGACCAATGGATTTACCTACAATGGCACGATAATCATCCGAACCGATACTTACTCCCCAACCGGAAGTAGCAATCATAGAGTCGGAACCATCCAGTTTGTCAACAGTATTGCGGTTGAAAGAGATATTGAAACCCAATGACAAGTTGAAGTCCTTAGTTTCAACGGCATACCAGTTAGCTGTCAACTCCACACCTTTGTTAGTAGTCTGTCCCAGGTTGCGGTATTGAGTGCCGTAACCGGAATGAGTCGGGATATCCACAGCCAGAATCAAATCCTTAGTTACATCCTTATAAGCATCGATTACCACATTCACTTTATCATTAAAGAATCCCAGATCCAAACCGATGTTGGCAGAAGTCTTGGTTTCCCAAGTCAGGTTCTCGTTACGGAGTGTATTGGTTGGTTTCAAACCACTTTGCACTTTCTCACCGATATAGTAGAGTCTGTTTGCAGAGCTTTCGAAACTGTATTGCTGACGCCAGTAAGAACCTACACGTGCATTACCTACCTGTCCGTAACTTAAACGAAGCTTAGCATTAGAAAGCCAACTTTTAGTAGCTTCCATAAAAGGTTCCTCAGACAGACGCCATGCCAAAGCACCAGCAGGGAAGAAACCCCATTGTTTGCCCGGAGCAAATACGTTTGTACCATCTTCACGAGCTGTGAAAGTCAGATAATAACGGTCTTTCAACGTATAGTTCAAACGACCGAAGAAAGAAGAGGTACGCGACGGCTCACCTATATCATTATAAGTAGGCAACGGTTCACCATAATTCCACATAGCCAATACTTGTTCTGCTGTAAAGTCCTTCGGGAAGAATTTGGATTGAAGGGTCATCTTGTCCGATTTGCCGGAGAAAATCTCCTGTCCAAACATAATATTGAAACGGTGATCTTTTGCAACCGTAAAATCATACGTCAGATGATTCTGTATCGTAAAACGATAACCATCGGTATATTCACGTTTGGCAACGGGCTGTCCACCATTAGCATTAGATTCACCGGTCTTCTTCAACCAGATATTATCCGTATGTGCTTTCTCGTAAGAGTAGCTACCCTGAACACGATAATCCAAACCTTTGATGATATGGAATGTCAAACCGACATTATAAGAATTAACAAATGAGTACTGTTTCTTAAACTCATTGGTAATGTTGTAAATCGGATCATTCAACATACTAGCAGATTCTGCCCAGTCGAGCTCTTCGCTGGTACCCACCAGGTTCTCCATAGACAAAGTCGTTATACTCTTTACCGGAGCATACTTGACACCATCACGGAGCTTACGTCCACCGGATACGTCGGGACCATCAATCACCGTATTCGTAGTACGGGCTGTAACGTCCAGATCAATGACTTTACCAAAAGATTTATTCAGCTTAATGTTGAAGTTATCACGTACATAGTTAGAGTTCAACATGATGTAATCTTCATCATCACGTGTATAACTGATATTGTAGCGCATAGTTTCCGTACCACCCGAAAGCGATACATTGAAATTCTTCTGTACACCGGTATTGCCGTACAGCTGATCCTGCCAGTCGATACCTTCACGGTATTTGTAAAGGTCTATATCATCCCACATACCATACATGCTGTAGAAGCCTGCACTGGATACATTCGGGCTCGAATCGATTTCCTTCTGATAATATACATATTCATAAGGAGAAAGGACATCCGTCAGATTGTAGGTTTTCTTTATACCAACATAAGAATTCACATCTACCACTGTCTTACCGGCTTTACCACTCTTTGTAGTCACCAGAACTACACCATTAGCACCCTTGGCACCATAGATTGCCGTAGAAGAAGCATCTTTCAATACACTGATATCCTGGATGTCACCGGGAGGAATATCATTAATATTCTTCACGATAAAGCCATCTACGATATAAAGCGGAGAATTATCCTGGGTAATAGAACCACCACCGCGTACACGTACTTTGATTTCGGCATCGGGAGAACCGTCCGTTACCGTTACGTTCACACCTGCCAGATGTCCGCTCATAGCCTGCAAGGCAGAAGTTACAGGGATATCTTTCAGTACCTTGTCGTTCATAGAAGAAACAGAACCGGTCAGGTCTTTCTTCTTCATCGTACCGTAACCTACAACGACTACTTCATCCAACATTTTAGAGTCGTCCTGAAGCTTAATACTTAGCGTCTTCCCGGCAACGGCATCTATCTCCTGGGCCTGCATACCTATATATGAGATGACCAGTTTCTTACCTTTGCCACTGACCTTCAGAGTAAAATCACCGTTTATATCGGTAATCGTTCCGTTACCTGCATTACCCTTTTCTACAACGGATGCACCGATAACACCTTCTCCCGTGGAGTCTGTCACATTACCTTTAACAGTAATCTCTTGTGCAGACAGTCCGATAGGAACCATCAACAGTATAGCCATTAGCCATACAAAACACTTGTTTTTCATTTCTACAGATTTTTGTTTCACATTAATAAAGGATTTAGTTTCACATATTTTTTCCTGTTGCAAATGTGACAATTTGCGGATGGAGAGAGGAGTAAAAACTATCGGAAAAAGAGGAAAATATCTGTTAGAACAATAAATACAAGGGGGTTACACAAAAAATCCCAGACTTTCACAAGCCCGGGATCTCACATGCAAAAAATGTCAATGTGTTATAGTGCCATTACGATTCATTAACTTAAAGAGCACTCTCAAGTCCTAATGAACCATAAAGATTGACCGCACGTACTTTTAAATTTCCTTTCATCACGAATCCTGTTTCGAAAACCGGCTTTTGAGCAAAACCCACCACCTGATCATTATCGAAAATGATATAACCGGCAGCATCGGATACAGCTTTCCAAGTAATCTTCGTTCCTTGTTTTTTCAGATTCTGCGGAGCCGGTAGTTTTTCCATCATTGTACGAGGATCCCATCCGTCATTACCCGGAATGATACGTTCGTATACATAGCTATCCGCCTCCTCTTTGGTAACGATAGCACGACAAGAGCCTTTTGGCGGGTTATTCGGTCCGCGTCCGTCATATTCTGTTTTACGTAGGCTCAAGTCGAGTACATTACCTTCGGTATCACGACTATCATACTCTGCAAATAATCCGGGAATAGCTCCCATATTGGTCCAACCCTCGGGAGCAAGAGGAATGCGCATAGTG
This sequence comes from Bacteroides intestinalis DSM 17393, assembly GCF_000172175.1. NCBI lineage: Bacteria > Pseudomonadati > Bacteroidota > Bacteroidia > Bacteroidales > Bacteroidaceae > Bacteroides > Bacteroides intestinalis. The sequence continues at coordinate 2,762,386 of NZ_ABJL02000008.1, forward strand.
GTATGTATATAGACAGCACGCGGCGAGTTGTGCCAGGGACGCCCCAACTTCTGTTTACCGTCGGCAGCAGAGGCATTGCCATCCACAATGCAATCACGGAAAATATATCCGAACTTTGCATCCTTATGACAGGGAGCGACAATTACAGAACCGCTACGTACATTATATAATGTACAGTTTTCAAGTAAAGCATCTCCCCCACCATAAAAATAATCGACTGCACCTTCAATCCAACAGTCTTTCACATAGTGGCGGTGAGAATCATTAGTAGAAGTCATCCAGGTGTCTTGAAAAGAACGGAAAATGCAGTTATTGAACGCTGCACAATCTGCCTGGCTGCTCATAGCCAATGCCTGTGGACCATTCTGGCTCTCTACCCCCCAATCATTCACATAAGAGATATTCTCAGTATAGAAATGATCGGCTTTCACCTTAACAACGCTTCCCTCAAACTTATAGACTTCGGAAGAAGGATTATGAACCGAATGTTTCCAAAAAGCCGTCCTTGCCGATTCTGTACCTTCTTCAGGCTTTCCACCTACATTCAGGAGATGATGAATGATGGTTTTATCCTTGTCCTGACCGATCAGGTGGACATACGTTTTGGTTTCGGGTATTACCACATGTTCCCGGTACGAACCGTTCTTTACGAAAATCAACCACGGCTCTTGCCGGTTGTCGGGTACTGCATCAATAGCAGCCTGAATGCTTGTGTAGTCACCACTACCATCCTGGGCCACTACAGCCTGAAATGGTGATGCAGTATTCCGGGCATGACCTCCTAATAAAATGCCCATAAATAATGCCGTAAGAATTATCTTCTTCATACTTAATATATTTAATAATTGGTTTGAATTTTACTTTACCAGGCCGTTCAGATAAACTTCCAGATTGGTATAACCTTCTTTACTCAATGTAGTGGCAATGCCATCGGAAACATCTTTCGGATTCAGTCCATGGGCCGCTTCCCAAACATCGGGTATGCCGTCTCCATCAGTATCCCGCAGTTCATCGGCTGTAATGCCTCCATCGCTCAATGTAGGCCAAGGGTTGGTGGCTCCTTCCGGTTTCACATCTGCCGGCAAGTCTATCAGGCCGGGAACACTTTCCGCTCCTTTTGTCACACTACCGATATAGGTAGCCGTACCGTTTCTGGTTTCTTCTATAACACGTATATCAATGGCATCCCGTTGCCTGGAACATCCCGCTTGATCCAATACGAGTTCATAAGCTTGTTTTGCACTATGAGTAGTGATAATGCCTGCATCCAGAGGTTCGGACAGACGCATTTCCTTTTTCACTTTCTTTGTGAATGTATTGTCACAAGAAGCATTATTGATTTGCCCGTAAATACCTTTGGTCCAGTTATCTTGGGTTACTTCCTCATTTCCTTCGATGATATTGCCGTCTACATAAAATTTCCCCCATACGTGTTCCATTGGTTTCCAGGCATTGGGAGTGCCGTCTGCATTCATGCAATACTTCTTTATGCGTACTCCTATGGCGGCAATACGGTAGCGGACAGGGCTGTTTTTCGGTGTAGCCGGTCCTGGTTTATAATAATTGTTCACAATATTGACACACATGCCTTCTCCGCCATAGCAACCGTTTCCGGCCCAGTTGTAGAATACGTTATTCCTCATATCCATGTGTTCGCGTTCCTGAGTAAATGGACGAGGCCCCAGACGGGGTACACGACTTTCGTGATGTGCCAGCAGATTATGATGAAAAGAAGCTTTTGCTCCTCCCCAGATCGCTCCATATCCATGTTTGCCTTTAGCATGACCTGCTGTGCGAAGACTTTCGGAAACCAGGCACCATTGAACAGTCAGATTCTCACCACCATATATAGAACAACATTCATCTACCGACCAACTAATAGAGCAATGGTCAATGATCAGATTCCTGCAATCTGTACTTCCAAGTCCGTCAGGCTCTCCACCTCCTTCGTTGCCTACACGAAAACGCAGATAGCGGACTATTACATTATCAGCATTGATAGTTACCGGATAACGGGCTATACAGACACCTTGTCCCGGCGCACTCTGCCCGGCAATGGTTAAATCCCCATTAGTGATATCAAGGCGTTTATCCAGGAAGATCGTTCCAGCTACATCAAAGACAACCGTACGTGCTCCCTCCTGTGATAGGGCGTAGCGTAACGTCCCTTCCTGCAGACCATCTTCCAAAGTCGTTACATGATAGACTTTGCCTCCACGGCCACCTGTTGTATTCCGCCCGAAGCCTTCAGCGCCGGGAAAGGCTATCAGTTCCTTTGTTGTTTCCGTTTGTTCGTCATCAGGCAGGACACTCGCTCCTGCCGGTATGATTGGAAGCAGGAATAAGGCCAGACATAAGAAACGTATAATGTACGCCCCGTTCATTCTGTTTTTCATTTCGTTTTTCATATATACTCTCTTCTAAGATTGGTTCATGTGATGCAAAAGTGAGGAATCCATAGTAAAAAGAGGGGGAAAAACTGATAGAAAAGGGGGACTGATGCTATAAAACGGCGAAAACCACCTATCAAACCACATTCACACCAAAAGACGGCTTCCCGATTGAAACCTCCGTTTCATATCGACAAGCCGCCCGTCTCCCGTTACAGGAGTGCTTTCAAATAGGTAAAAACGATGAAAGCAATATTTATAATCTATTCTGGATATCTGAGTTACTATTACGTTGCCCTTTACTGCGGATATCTCCACCAAATGTGTAGGAAACGCCGATGCGGAAACCGGTAAAGGCAAACTGATTATCTGTCGTCATCCGGACACCGTTGGATACCGTCTCAAGTTTGGAATGACTGATCAGGATATTATTCACATTCAGGCTAAGACTGAGTTTATTATCCAGCATACGATAAAGCAAACCTGCACTGATACCGTAATTAGGCTTTATCAGATAAACCCCACTATATTGACGCGAAGTGAACCAACCGGAAAGCGTTCCAATGAATGTCTTCTTCGAATTGAAGAAGAACGTATTGCGCAAACTGGCATTATAGGCCCATCCTTTCTCTTCGGCAGATGTGGAAGCGGCGCTGGAAGTCGTACGGCTATAGTTTACCCCATGCTGTACATAAGCCTGCATCCATCCTGTACGGAATGTATATGAATTATTCAATCCAAAAGAGTGCGTTTCCATAAAGTTATCCCACAGGAAAGAGCTGACATTTGTTTCCGGATCCAAACCTACCACCTGGAAGAATACATCGTCCGAATAAGAATAGAAAGCGGAAAAATTAAGATTGTTCTTAAATGTATATCCCAATTCGGCATTATACGTATAACTCGGTTTCAAATCTTCCTTTCCACAAGCATAAGTGTACTTATTCTGATAGAAAGGGAACGGATTCACCATATTCTGCGAGGGGCGTGAAATACGGTTGGATAAGCTAAGATTCAATGCATTCAGTTCATTAGGTGAGTACAAGAAGTAGAGCGTAGGAAACAGACGGGTATAATCATGCTTGTCTGTCTTATTCGCCGACTCGGAAATACCGGTAGTACGGGTGTGCTCCATACGTACGCCCAACTGCATAGAAAACTGTTTGGAGAACGCACGATTGTAATCGGCATAAAGGGCATAAATCTGTTCCTTATAGTGGAAGTAATCATCCTGCACCAGTGTCGGGTCCGAAGTATCATAATTGATGCGATTGCGGGTATCTGTGAAAGAGACCTTGGCTCCTGCAGTTACCTTATACTTTTCAAACGGAAGTGTAAAGTCGAGTGCAGAAGAGAATACGTCTACCTTACGGTCTTGCAGATAGCTATAATCAAAATTGGTTCCAGGTATTGCTACACCGTCAGGAGTCTGAGTTTCGGACAGGAAGCCCATATGACTATCCCGGTTATCACGCAGGTAGTCCACATCCCAAGTCATCTTTTTGCCTTTATCACCCCAAGTCTTATCTGTATGGAAATTCAAGTTAAGACGATCGGACTTGCCTCCTTCTTTGCTATCTGAGAACAGAAGAGAATCCAAACGGGTAGTAGCTACATCATAAACTTCCGTAACGGAAACGGCTTTGGCATCTTTAGGATTACCATAATTATAAACAGCTTGCAGACCTACAGTCCAGTTATGCTCCAAAGCAACGTCCACACCTGCCTGACCATAATAACTCTGCATATACTTCTTGTAATCCGTACGTCCGTCCCAGGTATTCTTGGCGAAATAGCGGCGGTTTGCTTCACGCGTTTCATAGTTACCTTGTGTGGTACCTGCATTGACGAATGAGGATACACGGCCTTTACTGATATTCAGGTTTACTCCGCCATAACCGTAATTATCCTTCTCACCGACATTATACGAAGTGGATACCGTACCTCCCAAGTAATCTTTAGGACGCGATTTCAGGCGTATGTTGATGATACCTGCATTACCTGCTGCATCATACTTGGACGGTGGAGTGGTGATCACTTCTACTTTCTGTATCTGCGAAGCGTCATAAGACCGGAGATAGTCGATCAGTTCGTCGCCGGAAAGTTTCGTTTCACGGTCGTTGATATACACTTTCACGCCTCCTTTACCTATAATATCAATGCTATTCTGTCCTACACGCAAACCAGGTACTTCGCGCAAAAGGTCGAGTGCATTTCCACCGGCAGAGGCAATGGAGTTGTGAGTATCAAAAACCACTCTGTCCACCAGACGTTTAATTACCGGACGGGCGGCTGTGACAGTCACTTCATTTAAAAAGGTAGAAGAGGATTTCAGGGTGAGCATACCTACATTCTTATTTTCCTGTAAAGAGACAGGCAGGTAGATGTCTTCACAACCGATTAGAGTGATATGCAACAGATATTTCCCTTTAGGTTGAGTAAAAGTAAAACAACCTTGTGCGTCCGTCAGCATACCTGTAATGTATGTACTGTCTTTAGCTTGCTTTAAAAGGATGTTTGCTACTTCCATCGGCTGATTGTTTTCATCTTGTACGCAACCGGAGAGTTGATAGCTTTGAGCAGAAATAGAAACCGCTACACATAACATAAGGAATAAGAACGTAAGTCTTCTCCCAATAGACTTCATTGAATTTGCTTTCATCGTTTGATTGATTTTAATGTTTCACTTTTCGTTTTTACCTGATGCAAATTTAAGGGTGAAACGTATCTCAAACGGTCTATATCAGGATATAAAAGTTCTATATCAGCAGCACCATCACACCTCATTATCAATAAATTACACTCTTCTTTCTCTATATTTACCTTTTTAAGGTCTATATACTATCTATATGCATTGAAGAAAGGGTTCATTTTTGCTGGGTTATGAACACAATCCAACTCCTGATCCGCATAAATAATATTAAGTTTCAGAGGTTAAGCCGCCGCATCGCCACTTTTATCCCTTTTCGCTGCGACGGTTAAGGAAAATTGTAGTAGGTACTTATTCTTTCCACCATGGAGAAAGTTGCTTTCCATTACGGGGAAACTTTCTTTCCACCATGGTGGAAAGAAAGAAACTCCACGGTAGAAAGAATAAGCGTTCGGATGGAAAAGCCTAACCGTTGGAAGGGAAAAAGCATAGGAATGCCTAAGAAAGGAATTAGCTATTGCATTTAGTTCATTTCTTTCCGGATATGAATTAGTTGACGAGAAAACAAGCCTTATTTCTCTAAAATGAACCCGACAATGTCCTCCTTCTCTCCCATTCCAAGTTTCTTTCGGATATTTGTCTTCCGCTGATAAATGGTTGGAATGCTTTGTTGTGTCACAACACTAATCTCTTTCGTCGAGAATTCTGCGCAAAGCAGACAACAAAGCTGCTGTTCCTTATCAATAAGCACAGAACCGAAACGCCGGTTCATTTGGGTATAGAACCCATTATATATACGGTCGATTACGGGATACAGATCCTCCCACACTAAAAGGCTTTCTACCGGCAACTCGCGGTTCGTGATACCGGATATACGACGAAGCAACTCCTGATTTTGAGATGTAGGTTGTGTAGCAACCAAGCGTATAATGCCCAACTGTTGCAAAAGTATCTTTCGGAAAAACTGTCCATCTTCCACTTCTTTATCAGTACTTCCGGCAACTCTCTGTTCATCATCTCCTTTTGTAGCATCTGCCAGCAAGCGATTTAGTGTTTCAATACGTTCTTCCGCCTTAATCAAGCGATGACGACGCCTCCGGATATAAAAAAAGGCCCCGCCACCTACTACAACCAACAACAGCAAACAGCCTAATAATGTCAGCTGTGCCTCTTGCCGTTCCACCGTCAGCATCAAGTTAGCATTCGAAAGTGACTCTTTGCTTTCGTCCTTTCGCCGGATAGTACTTTGCAAGGCATAAAGGGCATTGTGAACAGAGTCATTATATCGCATCACTTTCAGGAAGTCAAACGTACGATGACGAGTATAATCTATCAATCCCTGATAATAACTCATCATATTTTCTGTAGTCAGAAACTTCTCCTGACAAGCAAGCAGCGATCTGCCCTGATCGAGATAATATTGGGCAGAATCCAGTTTTCCCATCTTTAGAAAACATTCTGTCAGCACCAGATCAGTCATTGCAATCTGCCCTCCGTCCAGCGTCAGGCTTCGCAAGCGTTTCGAAACAACTGCTGCCTTTTCGTAATCATTGCCGATATAAGACAACATTTGTGCATAGTTTCGCAGATAATGTACCAAGCGAGCCGTATCCTTCTTCTGCTCCACCAAGGCAATGCTCCGGTCCATATAGTAAGAAGCAGAATCATTCCCCTGCAGTCCCATGGCAATACCCAAAGAATAGCACAATCCTTCATCTTCACGAATAGCAATCGCCCGGAGATGTGCTTCTATTGCCTTTTTATAGTCCTTATCAACATATACATACCTGTTAGCTTTCTCAGCAAGCATGCTGACCATCAGATAAGTATCTCTACAGGCTGTAGCTGCTGCGATACCACTATCAAGTACAGACATAGCTTCTTCATGTCTTTTCTGCCAATATAAATACTTGGATTTCAACACAAATGAATTAAGCATTTTCACCGTGTCCGGACCGGCAACAAAGTAATCGAATGCCGGAAGAATCAGAGAGTCCTCCGTCATGGAATTTCCCCGTACGTTATGCACAAATGTACGCAGCCAACCATACAGCATCTTTTCCTCAAACGGCAACCGCTCCGGATTCTTGATTGATGACAGAAGCTTCATAGCACTATCCGAATTTCCATAAATCACTGCATCCGCCTGGCGAAGCAAAGTAGTATTGTCCGTATGCCTGCAAGCACACAGCAGAATACTACTTATGATGAAAAGATATAAGAGTTTCTTCATATAGTATAGCCCTTCACAGGCAACAAAGGTATAGTCTCCTTTCTAAATCACTGTACAACCGCATCACGTAATTGCTTCAAAGCCTGCTCCAGCATCGAACGGGGACAACCGATATTCAATCGCATAAAACCTTCTCCCGGCACACCGAACATGGTTCCATCATTCAGAGCCAAGTGTGCTTTCTCTGCAAAAAGACGAGTCAATGCCTCTTGTGCCAGCCCTAAAGCACGACAATCCAGAAAAACAAGGTAAGAAGCCTGCGGACGTATCATACTGATGCCCGGAATATATTCTTTCAGGTAGTTCTCAGTAAAGTCTATATTTCCTTTTATATAGTCGAGCATCTGTTCCAGCCATTCCGCACCATGCATATAAGCTGCTGCCGCACCGATATAAGCAAGCAAATGTCCTTCGGAAAACTCACCAGCTTCCATAAAAGTCTGGAAGCGCTCACGAATACCTTTATCAACAGTGATTGCATACGAACTGCCCAACCCCGGCATATTGAATGCTTTACTGGGAGCCATAAAAACAAGAGAATTTGCAGCTGCTTTTTCAGAAACCGTGGCAAACGGATGATGCTTATAAGGTGGTAGAGTCAAGTCAGCATGTATCTCATCAGAGATCACAAAAGTACCGCTGTCATAACAAATGACAGCTATTTCTCTCAGTTCATCCGCTGTCCAGACACGCCCACCGGGATTATGAGGATTACACAGAATGAGCACTTTACAATCTTGTATATCTTTGCGGAAACGTTCAAAGTCAATCTGATACTGTCCGTCACATAGTTCCAGAGGCGAATATACCACTTCACGCCCCATGCGTTCGGTCACCAGAAAGAAAGGATGATAGACAGGAGTCATCACCATCACTTTATCACCCGGATTAGTGAAACACTGCAAGGCAAAAGCCTGTCCACGGACAATCCCCGGGACAAATGTCAACATCTCACGGGATATATCCCATCCGTGACGATGGCGCAACCATGCACAAATGGAAGTATACCATTCTTCACAGGCAAAAGTATATCCCAACACCTCATGTTCCAAGCGCTTTTTCAAAGCGTCCATTACAAAAGGCGGAGTGCGGAAATCCATATCAGCTACCCACATAGGGAGTAAATCATCACGTCCCCAGATATTTTTTACGCCATCCCACTTCACGGAGTTGGTACCACGGCGTTCAATGATTTCATCAAAATTGTATTTCATCGTTCTATTTCTATTTACGTAAGTCACACAAATCATAGTACCCATTCTCATATCGGAAAGAGTACAAACACCGCCACATCCCACACCGCATGCGACACGATCAGTGCCCCTAACTTCTGCGGATACAGCCTGTAAGCCAGTCCCCAAATAGCTCCAACTACCAATGCTGCCATCACCAACATAAAGTTAAACGACCAAATGTGCACCAAGGCATAAACCAGCGTTGTCACAATGAAACCTGTATTCGGGTTCCAACGTTTTGATAGTGCATTCTGTACATAGCCACGCCAAAAGATTTCTTCTGCAGGGCCTATCAATATGAGTAACAGTATAGAGAGTAGCCAGGGATTTTCCCCGGTCTTCATACCATAAATAAGTTCTACCTGCGGGCGGGCAAAGTCAAAAAGCCAGGCAGAAGCTTTATCCCCTACCCAGAATATTCCCCATAATACAACGGACAAAGCCACACCTCCGGCAATATTCTTCCAATCGAACTTCACATCTTCTACCCACCACTGCGGACGAAGTGCAAAAGACATATTCATCAGTATAACTGCCGAAAAGCTCATTGCTGTCCAGAAGTTGAATATGCCGCTTGTCCAGGGAGAGAACATGAAAAACCACAAGAAAGCAGCTATCAGCAAAGGGATGATAATTCGTTTCATACTATATTAAAAATGTAACCGTAAACAGTAAGCTGAACAAAAGTTGCAGTTTCGCCGTCTTTTCATCCAGATTAGAGATTGCACTAATCCCTTCTTTCGGTAACCGCAGCATGGTACGTGCATTGGCTATAGCCGGCAGAATTCCTATTATAGTCAACAGAGACCACCATGGGAAGTTGCCCAGTAGTACACAAATCGCAATCCACAAGAAAGGGAACAGTACTTCAAACATATAGAGGTAAATATCAGTCTTCACTCCCAACTTCATAGCAAGCGTACTGATCTTTGCCCGTACATCCGTACCGATATCACGCGTATTATTAGCATGCAGGATGGCTACTGTTATCAATCCTACCGGAACAATGATCAACCATACATCAGGCAGGAATCTCCCCATTGTTATATAAGTTATTCCCAAAGTAGGCAGAATGGCATAAGCCACGAAAATAACAAAATCACCGAAAGCCCGGTACTTCAGACACGGATAGAGCAACGAACACATGGCACCGCAAACTCCTATCCATAACAAGGGAAGTCCGGTACGTGTAACCAGCCAAAGGCCGATAACCACTGCCGGTACCATTAATCCTATAGCCAGGTTGCGTATTTCCAATGGCATGAATTGCCCACTCGTCAGAGTCTTCACACCGAAAGTATCTACGCGGTCTACTCCTCGTTCAAAATCGAAATAATCACTCCATGCATTTCCCGAAGCATGGAAAATAACAATACCGACCAACGCCAGCAGTCCGTTCGCCCACTCTATTACCCCGTATGCCCAATACAAATATGCCAGCGTCACAATCACCGGCATTGCCGACGCCGGGAATGACCAAGGGCGTACAGCGATCAACCAATCTTTGAAAGAATGCTTTTTCATCTACGATTTAACTACGTTCAAAACAGCTTTTGCTATTTTATTAATGTATAGTCACTATTTACGATTTCTTTAGGAGACAAAAGTACAAAATATCCTCACTTTTGAGTACTTTTGCATCCAAGTAAAATAAAAAAATATATGATTAAAGCCCTGTTTTTTGACATCGACGGCACTTTAGTGAGTTTTGATACACATGCTATCCCCGAAACCACCATCGAAGCCATCGCCGCTGCCAAAGCCAAAGGTATTCGGATATTTATCGCTACGGGACGTCCTGCTGTTATTATCAACAACCTTTCTGCCTTGCAAGACCGTGGACTTATAGATGGTTATATAACCATGAACGGCGGATATTGTTTCGTAGGCGAAGAAGTGATTTACAAGAGTGCAATTCCTGCCACTGACGTACAGACAATGGCGCGCATCTCTTCTGAACAGAATTTCCCCTGTATCTTTGTAGGCGAGCATGATATCTGTGTTTGCCAGCCGGATGAGATGGTGAAAAAGATATTCAATGATTACCTGAAAGTAGATATACTCCCTGTTAAGACTCCTGAAGAGGCTATTCATCGGGAAATCTTCCAGATGACTCCATTCATCACACTGGAACAAGAGAAAGTCATTCTCCCACAACTTCCCGGTTGTGAAGCTGGACGCTGGTTCCCCGCTTTTGCCGACATTACCGCAAAAGGAAATACCAAGCAAAAAGGAATCGACGAAATTATTCGTCATTTCGGCATTCGTCTGGAAGAGACGATGGCATTCGGAGATGGCGGCAACGATGTAAGCATGTTACGCCATGCAGCCATTGGTGTGGCTATGGGTAATGCAGTGGATGAAGTGAAAGAACATGCCAACTACATCACCACTTCAGTGGACGAAGACGGAATAGCCAATGCGCTCAAACATTTCTCCGTCATATAGCCTCCTTTAATTTTTAATTATTAATTTTTAATTTTGACGCAGTCAATAGATACCAACAATAAAGAGTTTCAGGATGCCCTGAGCCTTATACAATATACTCGCCAGTCCGTATTTCTAACCGGGAAGGCAGGTACGGGTAAGTCTACCTTTCTGCGATACATCTGCGAGAATATAAAAAAGAAACATGTAGTATTGGCTCCTACCGGTATTGCCGCCATCAATGCCGGTGGCAGCACCTTGCACAGTTTCTTCAAATTACCGTTTCATCCTCTGCTACCCGATGATCCGAACCTGAGCCTGCAACGCGGGCGCATCCACGAATTCTTCAGGTATACCAAGCCGCAGCGAAAGTTACTGGAAGAACTGGAACTTATCATTATCGACGAGATTTCCATGGTACGGGCGGATATTATCGATGCCGTAGACCGCATCCTGCGAGTCTATTCACGTAACCTGCGTGAGCCCTTCGGTGGAAAACAGCTTCTGTTAGTAGGTGATGTTTTCCAACTCGAGCCTGTCGTTAAAGGGGATGAGCGGGAAATACTAAACCGCTTCTATCCTACTCCCTACTTTTTCTCAGCAAGAGTTTTCAGCCAGATAGACCTTGTTTCCATCGAACTCCAAAAGGTGTATCGTCAAACGGATAAAGTATTTGTCAGTGTTCTGGACCATATCCGCAGTAACACTGCCGGTGCAGCCGACTTGCAATTACTCAATACACGCTATAGCACTGATATTGAGGAGAATGAGGAAGATATGTACATCACCCTCGCTACACGCCGCGATAATGTAGACTACATCAACGACCGGAAACTGGCAGAACTACCCGGTGACTCTGTTACCTTCCGGGGTGAAGTCACGGGAGATTTCCCGGAAAGTAGCCTGCCCACATCGCGCGAGCTGGTGCTGAAACCGGGAGCTCAGGTTATCTTTATCAAAAATGACTTCGACCGCCGCTGGGTAAATGGTACTATTGGCATAGTCAGCGGCTTCGATGAAATAGAAGAAACTCTCTACGTCATCACCGATGATGGAAAAGAATGTGACGTCAAGCCGGAACACTGGAAAAATATCCGCTATAAATACAACGAAAAGAAAAAAGAGATTGAAGAAGAAGTCCTGGGTACTTTCTCTCAGTTCCCCGTACGGCTGGCATGGGCAATCACTGTTCATAAAAGTCAGGGACTGACTTTCAGCCGTGTGGTTATCGACTTCACCGGTGGCGTGTTCGCCGGTGGGCAAGCCTATGTTGCCCTCAGTCGTTGCACTTCATTGGAAGGCATCCAGCTAAAGAAACCTGTCAACCGCGCTGATATCTTTGTCCGCCCGGAAATAGTAAACTTTGCCGAACGCTTTAACAACCGGCAAGCCATAGACCGCGCCCTGAAACAAGCACAGGCCGACGTGGAATATGTTGCTGCGACCAAAGCTTTTGACCAAGGAGATTTCGAAGTCTTTCTCAATCATTTCTTCAAGGCTATACACTCCCGATACGACATAGAAAAGCCTGTTATACAACGCCTCATCCGTCGCAAGTTAGGTGTTATCAACAAGCTACGTGACAACAACGATCAACTAAAAGCCCAGATGGCCGAACAGCAAAAACGACTGCAAGCCTATGCACGAGAGTATTACCTTATGGGCAATGAATCTATCACTCTTGCCCATGACTCCCGTGCCGCCATTGCCAACTATGACAAGGCGCTGGAACTCTATCCCGAATATGCGGATGCGTGGATACGCAAAGGAATCACCCTCTTCAATGACGGAAGATATCTTGAAGCGGAAGAGTGCCTCACACGGGCAGTAAAACTACGTCCGGCAGAATTTAAAGCTGTCTATAACCGGGGAAAACTGCGACTGAAACAACAGGAAACAGAAGGCGCTATTGCCGATCTGGACAAGGCTACCACCCTGAAACCCGACCATGCCGGAGCACACGAACTCTTTGGCGATGCCCTGATGCAGGCAGGAAAAGAAGTAGAAGCTGCATTACAGTGGAGGCTGGCAGAAGAACTTCGAAAAAAATCATCCAAGAAATAAGCCACACTTATTTGATAATAAGAAACTTATTCTCTACTTTTGTGTTATTATATATAGACTAACAACCAGTCCTATGCTTCTAAAACTGTACGAAAAAAACAACAATCCACAAGACCTGCAACAGATAGTGGATATTCTGAATGACGGTGGACTTATCATCTATCCCACCGACACCATGTATGCCATTGGTTGCCATGGGCTGAAAGAGCGTGCTATCGAACGTATTTGTCGTATCAAAGAAATTGATCCGCGCAAAAACAACCTTTCTATTATTTGCTATGACCTGAGTAGCATCAGTGAATATGCCAAAGTAGATAACAATACATTCAAGTTGATGAAAAGGAACCTGCCCGGTGCTTTCACTTTCATCCTGAACGGCACTACCCGTTTGCCTAAAATATTCCGTAACCGGAAGGAGGTTGGTATCCGTATGCCTGATAATGCCATTATCCAGGAGATAGCCCGTGTTCTGGATGCCCCTATTATGACTACTACCCTGCCTCACGAAGAACATGAAGACATGGAGTACTGTACCGACCCGGAATTAATCGATGAAAAGTTCGGTGACCTTGTCGATCTGGTTATCGACGGTGGAATCGGTGGCACAGAATCTTCTACCATTGTGGACTGTACCAATGGAGAGACAGAAATTGTGCGACAAGGAAAAGGCTGGTTGAATGAAGGGTAACCAACCAAATACCCATTTTGTTTGTTTCTTAAGAAAACAGTCAAAAAGGATATGAGTACAAAAGAACAATACTGGAAATATTCACTAATTACTATTATCATCGGACTGGGGATAATCCTGTTTTTACAGATTACTCCCTTTCTGGGTGGTCTATTAGGTGCACTGACTATCTACATACTAGTCAGAAAGCAGATGATACATCTGACCGACAAGCGGAACATGAAACGAAGCATTGCTGCTACCCTCATTACCACTGAAGCCATTCTCTTCTTCTTAGTACCTTTGGCATTGGCTGTATGGCTATTAGTCAGCAAGCTACAAGATATCAATTTGGATCCTGAAAGCATTATTGCCCCCATTGAAGATATGGCAAATATCATAAAAGACAGGACTGGCTATGATGTTCTGGGTAAAGATACCACTTCTTTTATTATCTCTGCACTGCCTGCCATAGGACAATTCGTAATGGGTAGTATCAGTAGCTTCGCCGTCAATCTCTTTGTATTGGTATTTGTTCTATACTTCATGCTGATAGGCGGACAAAAGATGGAGCAATACATCAGTGACATACTTCCCTTTAATAAGTCGAATACAGATCATGTAGTAAGAGAAATAAAAATGATTGTACACTCCAATGCGGTTGGCATTCCCTTACTGGCAATCATACAAGGTGGAGTGGCCATGATAGGTTACTGGTTCTTTGATGTTCCGGATATTCTGTTAACGGGATTTCTCACCTGCCTTGCAACAGTCATCCCTATGGTAGGTACAGCCTTGGTCTGGTTCCCGATTGCTGTCTATATGGCATTATCCGGCGATCTCTTCAATGGCATCGGCCTGGCTATATTCGGAACTCTGATTATTTCTCAGCTCGATAACCTGATACGCTTTATCCTGCAAAAAAGAATGGCTGATATACACCCGCTAATCACTATCTTCGGGGTAGTTATCGGATTGTCTCTATTCGGATTTATGGGAGTCATATTCGGACCGCTATTACTCTCATTATTCTTCTTGTTCGTAGATATGTTTAAAAGAGAGTATCTGGATAAGTCGAAATAGATAAAAAAACAAAGGCGGAAAATCCCTCTATCAACAGAGGAACTTCCGCCTGTAGAGTATTTAGATAGTTGAGTATCCAACACCCTAACCAGTAGTTATAATGAAAATATAGTAACAGTGTCTGTGATGCCGGGACTTATAGATTGAACCATCCATAAGCATAAGCCCCGTTATCTCCTTTTATTTCTATCAAGAATGCTCCAGTCACATCAGATGACAATTGAATATTCTTCAAAATAGAAGTAGTGATATTCTCAGAAGAAGTATACACCGGAACACCATCTTGAGTAATGGTTATTTCAACTTCGCCTACAGCAGCAAAGAAATTGATTTCTACCAAATTATTCCCGCACAACGTTGCAATAATAGGAATATCAGGGGTTATTGAACGGTGCCTATTTCCATCATCAGAATTTGTTTCAAAAGGAATATCATTACCAGATAAAGTAATCTCACCTACTATTTCCAAATCACCAATCATGGATGAATGGGCATTAACTGTAAACAGGAAGAAAAATCCTACCAGACATAAAACAGACTTTAGTTTCATTGCTTTTATTGTTTAATTTTGGCTCAAAGATAAAGCTCTAAAGCCACATAACCTAAAATTGAATATGGACAAAAAACGGGAAGATAATTCACTATTAATCAAAGCAATAGAATAAAAACACTCAAGAAAGTATGGACAAAAAACGCCCCCATTAAAAGAATAAAATAAACTCTTCCAATGACTTTTCTTTGTCTATACACAAATGTTCCTTTAGTCTTAGCTTCATCCGGTAAACAGAATTCCGCTCACAATCGAAAACAAACATCAACTGATTAGTCGTAAATCCTACCTTCAGTAAGGTCGCCAAGATAAGATCTGTTTTTGTCAGAGTATAGTTTGAATTTAAACGGGATATAAAATTTGCGAAGATCAAGTCCATAAAATCAAAGAGGTTCCGCTTCTCTTCCAAAGTCATTCTCTGAACGATCAGTTCTCCTTTATTCAGCTGTTCTAATACGCAAGAAGCTTTTATGCATGTATTTTCGCGTAGCTCTTTATTTTCTGCAGTTAATAATATTATTTTTCCGTTCAGATCGGCAATCTTCTTCTTTTTTGCTAACTGCTCTTCTTCACTCTTCTGTTTATACTCACCTATGCGGAATGCATATTCTTCTATTTCCTCTTGATTTTTCCTGATTATATCGATGTTCCGCTGAAAGCGTCTTCTATATTTAGTCCTGATTATTACGATAACAATCACCATTAGAATAGTAATTAACAAAATTAAGTAGAACTGACTCTCTTTTTCCAACTTAATCTGTTCATTCTCCATTCTTAACTTCTCATTATCATATTTTTTTTGCAGGATTAATATCTGTTTCCGCAAGTCTTCATTATGTACAATCTCCAACAAAGAATCGGATTGTTCTTTATAAAAAAGAGCATCCTTGTAGTTTTTCCTTGCTTTTTCTAACCCAGACAAATAATTATATGCTCCAGCTTGTGTATACCTCTTACTACTCTTCACCACTTTCTTGAAGCATCGTTCGGCCTCATCTAAATTTCCCATAGACAGATAAGCCTTACCTAAGGATATATAATAATGATATTGACTAAAAGTATTAGAATCACTCGAAAGAGCTTTCCAGAAGAAACCAATAGCTGCTTCATAATCTTTCTCTTTTTCAGCCATGATTCCAAGTATCTGAAAAAGAGAGGAACGTACCCGGTGAGTAGTATCCGGCAAAAGTTTCAATCCTTCATCCACATAGCGTCTGGCAGTGTCATTACTGGCCTTCATCATATATCCACGGGCCAGATTCCGGTATCCATATACGACGCCTAAAGTATCCCCTGCCAATTTATAGTAATCAACTGTTTTCCTGAAGTTCAGGATAGAAGCATCATACATTCTTTGGTTGTAATTCAACATTCCGATATTTTCCTCCAGCAGCCCTTGCAATTTATACTCCTGAGTTCCCTCCAGTAAAATCTGTGCGTTCAGATAAGCATTCATTGCTTCCGTACTTTTATCCTGATACGAAAGCATAGTTCCATAATAAAAAGAAGCCTTTCCGGCCTTTACCTTGTCATTATGGTCTTCATAATAATCTATTGCAATTTTTATCAGAGAATCAGATTGCAAACTATCCAGATAGTTCTTGTCTCGCGCTTGTGTCAGCAAGAAGGCATAATCTGCTTGTTGACGACCATGCAGTTTATCCGGATGAGGTATTTGTTGCAAAAGATATAGTGCACTGTCCGGATATGCCTCCATACACTCTCCGGCATGCACCAGAAGAACATCTGCTTTATCGGCAGAAGGAGTACAAGCCCAGAGAAGTCCTAATAGACATGATAATACAGGTATCAGATATAGGTGCTTTCGCATGTTTCAAGTCTTCTTGTTTTATAACAGTGCCAAAGATAGTGATTTTAGCTATTTATGCGAATCAGTCTCTAACAATATCTTTCAATTTTATGGCTTGAAACGTAATATGAGCCACGCTACTTTCATAGAGGATACCAATCGTCTCTTTATCGACCATGGTAAGACAAGTATATCCCCAATTGTTGTCCTCATCCAACAATAACTGATGTTCCGGCAGCCAGGTTACGCCTCCATCCAAACTAATCTTAATAGTAGTGTGATGGCGTCCCTTCGTTGTATTGGGATTAGAGAATATGAGTAAATCCCGGTTTAAAACATTGTCACCGGCTTTTACATGAATCAGACTTGCCATACAAACAGGTTCTTGTAAAGCTTTGCGCGAAGATTCATGTTCAATCCATGTTTCGCCCAGATCTTTCGTAATTGCTACAGCACGACTTCCACCCCGATTATCGCGCATATTCAACATCAAGACTCCCGGTTCCATCTCAGCAACCTGCGCTTCTGTGGTATTGGTACGTGCATGATTATGTATTTTCCAAGTTTCACCTTGATCCTTGCTATACATGATACCCGCATTCGGCACACGGGTAGCATCTATAAACTGAATGGGAAACACCAATGTGCCATCTTCCATTGTGATCCCACGTCCGGGTCCTTGCAACAAGAAATACCAGGCAGGATCTTTCACTTGTTCAGTAATGTTTATAGGAGTTGACCAGCTTTTACCATCATCCGCACTCTTTGCCAGGACGAGTTGTGCCGTATGATTCAGGTCCAACCCCGGATGTGAACTCCACCAAGCACGTTGATTCCCCATACCATGTGTCCAAGCAGCAACTATCCATACATTATTAGTCTTCGTATCTACCAATATAGACGGATCACCCACTCCATTCTGTGCCGAAGGCAGTCCACCCGTTTCACCAAAAGCCAAAGGCAGACGCATCTTTTCCCACGTCTTTCCCCCATCCGTACTACGACTTAAACCGACGTCTACATGTTCCTGAAGATCGACACTGCTGTTATAGCGTACATCATAAACGCCTAATAAAGTTCCGTTATTAGTAGTCACCAATCCCGGAATACGATACGCTGCCGAAAGATCATCGCCTGCATGACGTACCCCTACACCCATCCGATGCTCAATACTTTGCGGAGAAATAACATTCAGAGGAGCTTCCTTACCATCCAGAGTAACCGAAGCAATGGCTGCCCTGACCTTAGTATTCAACGAAGTTTCCGGTTTCATCTGTAAACTGACCCAAAAGAAGTTAATCCCCGGAAACAACTTCTGGTTAGCATCGAGAATAAAGTGTTTTTTTGGGGCAATCACTTCCGCCTTTTTAATGGAATAGGAAGGGTTTGCCGCCAAAGTCTTTCCGACAGCATGACTTGATATGTATTCTACGGGAGCAAAGCGTCCTTTTTCTCTGTCCTGCAGGGCTTCAGTACCACTATAGTAAAGCTTTACCGACTGGATATCAGAAAGATTAGTATCTTCTCCAAAATTCAGAATGACTCTGTTCAACATCGTACTTTCCTTTGCATCCAAACGCAAATAGAACAATACATTATCCACTCTTTCTATCAAAACCGGAACTTGTGTCTCACGGATAAAAATTGTATCTGCAGCCCGGACCACCGGGATGACACACAATAAACAGAAAAGTATAAAAAGCAAAAATATCGGCTTCTTCATAGTATAGATAAAGTTAATAAGAATGTTAGAAGTTACAAAGATAACATTCAATAATAAAAATCCCACATTTGCCGCCTCAAAGTGTTTTTTGTTTCATCTTCCTCTTGCTGTAACATCCCTATTTCCTGAAGATGATAAAGCCTCTCCAGCAGAACGACAAGCTGCTTTTCACAAATATGCATATCACATATTTCTTTAATCCAGTCCACTGTTTCTTCAAGAACAACGACAGAAGAGAGGGTGAGTGCCTTTTGCTTTTCCGGTTTGCGAAGCATATCTGCCATAAACGACAGAATTTTAGATACCATCTTTTTACTACGGCTACGGAAACGGGATTCCGGATTTTTCAAACGTAACAGAAAATATTCTCCAACCCATAAAGAAGCAATGAATGCCTCGGAAAAAGGCTGTTTTATCCCTTTCCAGAATTTAATCAGGAAAGTATCCACTTCTTCCAATATGCCGTCTGTATTATCATTTATATAAAACCTGTGTGCAAGGCATTCTATTACACATCCCAATTTAGCCACACAGACTCCATCTTTATTATCAGCGACTACTTTTTCCGCTTCTCTCAAGAATTTAAAAGCATTATCCTCTTCCATACGGTCGTCATACAACCGGAACTGGTGGAATAATGAGAGAGATTGGCACAGCAAGTCATCAAAGGAGCAATCCGCATCATTCATATTCAAACGATTCATTCATTTCGAAGCTATAAAGATAGGAATGATAAAGATAATAACAAGCAAAAGAGAGTGGACAAAATTAACATCCAAAAGACAATTAATTTTCAGCACATTACCTCATTAAAAAAGAGATTTTTCTAATGAAAGGTGGACAATTCAGAAAAGAAATGCGCAACCCGCTTCACACTTATCAGCGGAAAACGAATTGCACAATTTACTTTTATATGAAAAATTACTTCAGCAAAGAAGCCGGATCCAAGTGGTCTGCTTCAATATCCTTAAAGTAGCGATAGGTGCCTACTTTCAATTCAAAAGTAGCTGCATCATCAGCAACAATGATACCTTTCTCATGCATTTGCAATGCACTGATGGTCCACATCTGTGTGATGGCACCTTCTACAGCATGATAGAGTGCAAGAGCTTTATTATGTCCGTTTACAATAATCATCACTTCCTTAGCTGAAAGTACTGTACCTACACCTACTGTCAAGGCTGTTTTAGGCACTTTATTTACATCGTTATCGAAGAAACGGGAATTGGCGATGATAGTATCTGTCGTCAGCGTCTTCTGGCGTGTGCGAGAAGACAGAGAAGAACCCGGTTCGTTGAAAGCAATATGTCCGTCGGGACCAATACCACCCATGAAGAGGTCGATGCCACCATAGGATTTAATTTTCTCTTCGTAACGGGCACACTCAGCATCCAGATCGGCAGCATTACCGTCCAAGATATTAGTATTCTCCGGATTGATATCGATATGGTTGAAGAAATTATTCCACATGAAAGAATAGTAGCTTTCGGGATGTTCTTTCGGCAAGCCGACATACTCATCCATATTAAAAGTAACTACATTCCGGAAGGAAACAATTCCTTTCTTGTTCAGGTCGATTAACTCCTTGTACATGCCAAGCGGTGATGAACCGGTAGGGCAACCCAGGACAAACGGTTTTTCAGGCGTCGGATTAGCGGCCTTAATTTTAGCGGCTACATAGTGGGCAGCCCACTTAGATACGGATTGATAATCCGGTTGAATGATTAATCTCATTGCAATTGTTTTTTATCAGGTTAATAAATTAGGGGTATTTTCAGTCAATTATTCCCTGTCCTTCTTCAGGCGGTCTGCCATAAAACGTGCCAGGTGTTCGCATTGTTCGTAAGTAATGTCCTTCATTGCCTGTTTCATCTCTACAGGATCGGCTATAATTTCAAATTTGCTCTTTTCAGCAAATTCAGCCATACGTTTCACCGCAGCACCTGCCCAAGTGAACGAACCGAAATAGCCCAGATAACGACCTTTTATCTCACGAATCAATATCTTAGAGAGTAAAGATTCTATATCCGGATAAATCTGGTTACTGTAAGTAGGGCTACCAATAATTAAGCCACGATATTTAAAAATGTCTGCAATAATATAAGAAGGATTACTCTTGCTTACATTATGCATCACAATGTTCTTGATGCCTTGTGCTGAAAGTTCAGCAGCAATAGCTTCCGCCATCTGTTCTGTATGGCCATACATGGAGCCATAGGCAATTACCACACCTTCATCGGCAGCATAACGGCTCAGTTTATCATAAATGCCTATTACTTTACTAATATTATCTGTCCAAACAGGACCATGAGTAGAACAAATAGTCGTAATGTGCAAACCGCCCAGCTTTTGCAAAGCCTTCTGTACCGGAGAACCGTATTTGCCTACAATATTAGAGTAGTAACGCACCATTTCGTCCCAATAACGATCGGTATTGATGCGAGTATCGAGGAAGCCGCCATCCAATGTACCGAAACAGCCGAAACCGTCGCCGGAGAATAGTACACCTTCCGTTTCGTCGAAAGTCATCATGGTTTCGGGCCAGTGCACCATGGGAGTCAGATAAAAACGTAGTTTATGATGTCCTAATGCCAGGAAGTCTTCATCTTTCACAATGTATTGTTCACCTGTCACTCCATAATAACCTTCGATCATACCGAAAGTTTGCTTGTTACCTACAATAACAATATCGGGATAATGCTGCTTAATGAGGCGGATAGAACCGGAATGATCGGGCTCCATATGGTTGATGATAAGGTATTGGATAGGGCGTTCGCCTATGATGCTTTTTATTTTACGGAGATATACCTCAAAATAACAAGCATCCACCGTATCAATCAGAGCCACTGTTTCGTCGTCTATCAGGTAAGAGTTATAAGACACTCCATAAGGTAATGGCCACAAACCTTCAAAGAGGTGTTTGTTACGGTCATTTACTCCTACATAGTGTATTTTTCCTTTTATCATAGTCTTCTGGTTCATAAAACTTCTTTATTTAGATTGATTCTATATTCAAACAGCCGCAAAAATAAGGCTTTTTTCTCACATTTCATATTTCTTTCCCTGATAAGCTCCAAGCTGGCGCATTTTTTTTTGTATACGGTGGTTAAATTCATAATTTTTCAGTCCCCAGTCGGGTGCTATTAACAATTCTTTAGGAGACTGTGAGACAAAGCGTTCTAATACCAAATCCGGGCGTAAATGCTCTATGTAGTCCACTACCAAGTCAATATATTCTTCTACGTCAAACAGATGGAAATCCTCGGGATGTTGTTCATATTCATGTGCCATCCGGGTGCCGCGTATCAGTTGTAACTGATGCATTTTCAAGGTGGTAAGGGGGATACGTGACAGAGTGGAAGCTTGTGCCACCAAATCTTCATGCCTTTCTCCGGGAAGTCCCAGTATGACGTGCCCACCTGTAAGAATACCACAGCCGGCAGTGCGTTCCACTGCATCAACCGTATCCTGATAAGTATGTCCTCGATTGATACGACGAAGTGTAGCATCATTCGTACTCTCAATACCATACTCCACCAGCAGGAAAGTATGTTTCTTAACCTCTTCCAGATAATGAAGCAGGGCATCCGACATACAATCCGGCCGGGTACCGATGACCAGACCGACTACATCGGGAACAGTGAGCGCTTCTTCGTATTTCCGCTTCAAGGCTTCCAACTCACCGTAAGTATTAGTATACGCCTGGAAGTAAGCAAGGTACTTCATCTCAGGATACTTATGGGCAAAGAATATTTTTCCTTCTTCCAGTTGCTGAGTAACGGACTTTTCCGTACGGCAATACTCAGGATTGAAAGTTTGGTTGTTGCAGTAAGTACAACCACCATATCCCTTTGAACCGTCTCTATTGGGACAGGTAAAACCGGCATTGAGCGATATCTTCTGTACCTTATACGGAAAATAACGCTTCAGAAAGAGTGGAAATTCATTATATAATATAGGTGCGGTGTCCATACCCCTGTTATTTAATGACAAAAATAAGGCTTTTCTTCGAATAGTAGGCTATTTTGTGTTTACAAATAGAGGAATAATTCAGAAGTGTTCACAGCGATATACCTTCCTCAGATTTAAACTGCGTTTAAGTCTGACTTATCCCCTACCTTCTCCTTCCTATAAAGAAGGAGCAAATAAGGAGTAGGTAGGGAGTAGGTTAGGTAAGGAGTAAGTAGGGAGAAAGTATATAGGAAACAAGTAAGAAATAGATTTTATAGCTCAGACACCACCCTATCATAATCTCATAGAACGCGCACCACCTATTTGTTAACGAACACAAAACGATTCTTTTTCACCTGTACTAAAAAATGTTATCCATACAGATTATCAGTATTCTACCTTATAGAACATACGTAGGAGAGCATCTTCATTAAATATAATTTAATGATCGGTGACGTATTTTACACACATTTTCCTCCATTTACAAGCATGGAAAACGAAATAAATTCATAGCTTTGCCTAAAACCTCGATCAATCAACCTATTAATACTATAATTACCATGGCTACTATCGCTCTCGATATAGGCGGCACCAAAATAGCCAGTGCTATTTTCCTCCCCGACGGAAGTATGTTGTTCAACCGGAAGCGCCTGCTGAAAGGAAGAACAGGACATGAAGTAGGCAAGCTTGCTGCAGAAATTCTTGCCAAACTCCTGACCATTGCCCGCAGAAGCCGTACTCAAATTGATGGTGTCGGCGTATGTGTACCCGGCATTGTTTATTCACAAACAGGACGTGTATGGGCTCCAAATATTCCCGGTTGGGAAAACTATCCGCTACAGGAAGTGCTGCGTACCGTGACTGCACCGGATATTGAAATTTACATCGACAGTGACCGCACTTGCTATATGTATGGAGAAATGTGGCAGGGAGCAGCCAAAGAGTGTCACAGCGCAGTGTTCATTGCTGTAGGCACAGGTATAGGTGCAGGAATCATCATTGACGGGCACGTGTTGCACGGGGCAAACGATATCATCGGCGCCACCGGCTGGATGGCACTGCAACCACCTTATAAAGAAGCATATGATGCCTGCGGCTGTTTTGAATATTACGCCTCAGGAAATGGAATCGGAGCCAGAGTGCGGGATGCAGTCCGTGCAAACAAAGCCTACAAAGGGCGCTTGCGTCAGAAACCGATCTGTCGGATTTCGGCTTACGATGTATTCAATGCATACAATGAGAGCGACCCGATTGCTGTTTCTGTCTTGCACAAGGCCATAGAAATGTGGGGAATGGCTTCGGCTAACCTGGTCAGCTTACTAAACCCGCAGAAAATAATCTGGGGAGGCGGTGTATTCGGTCCTGCCTCCATCTTCATAGACGATATCTACAAAGAAGCCTGCAAATGGGCACAACCGCTCAGCATCAAACAGGTGGAATTTGTTGCCTCTCAATTGTCCGGTAATGCCGGACTGATAGGAGCTGCTTTTCTCGCTATCAAAAAGCACCTGTATGAGTAATCTCATCGCCTTATCACCTTATCATTTTATCACCTTATCATCTTTATTGATATGAGTAGTTACAACAAGAATCTGGTATTCACGGCTGCGTGCATCGGCATGTGTTTCTTTGGCATTTCGATGATCACCCTGGGGGCGGTACTACCATCCCTCACCACTAAACTGGCTCTGGATAACCTCCAGGCAACTGCACTGGTGACGTTCCTGCCTCTCGGCTTACTGGGAGGTTCCCTGCTTTTCGGTCCTATTGTAGACCGCTTCGGCCATAAAGCGCTACTGCTACTCAGTTGTCTGGTTGTACTCCTCGGACTGGAAGGAATCGCTTTCTTCACAAGTATTCCGCTATTACAGGTCTCTATTATAGGAATCGGATTGGGAGGTGGTATCCTGAATGGTGAAACCAATGCTTTGGTAGCAGACATCTCCAACGAAGCAGAAAAAGGCTCACGGCTCAGTCTGCTCGGGGCATTCTATGGCATCGGCGCATTGGGGATTCCTGTACTGTTAAGCTTCCTGTCTGAATACTATTCTTTTGAAATCATCCTGCAAGGTACAGGTATGGTCATGCTGATTGGCATTTTATTCTGTCTTGGCATACGTTTCCCTGCCCCGAAACAACCGCAAGGATTTCCCATTAAGGAAGGATTGGGACTATTAAAGGAAAGCAGTTTATTATTGCTTAGCTTCATCCTCTTTTTCCAAAGTGGCATCGAAGGAGTTTGTAACAACTGGACTACCCTTTATTTGGGACAAACCACCAGCATCCCCGAAAACCGGGCACTTATAGCACTGACTTGTATGGTAGCCGGATTGACCGTTGCCCGCCTGTTACTGGTAGTCCTTTTCAAGAAGATTAAGCAAGAGACGGTTTTGCGAACCAGCTTGATTACTGCTGTGGTAGGCTTTACACTCTTGACATTCGCACCCGGTTTTGCACGCGCTGCCATAGGTATGGTACTTATCGGGGCAGGATTGGCATCCACTTTCCCGGTCATACTCAGCATTATCGGCAGTCGTTATGCCTCCTTATCAGGAACGGCATTCAGTGTAGCCCTTGTTATCGCCCTTATCGGACAGACACTGCTGAACAGCCTCACCGGAATTATCTCACAGGGATACAGCATCGTTGTATACCCGTATATGATGATAGTTTCACTGCTGATTATGCTTCTATTGTTTAAACGTTCACTCAAATAAAAGAAATTATTTACCCCCTAAAAAAACAGAAAATTATGTTAGCACTTGAATGGTTAAAAAACGCGCATGGCATCATGGAAAAACTGGAAGCCACGCAATTGGAGAATATCAAAAAGGCAGCCACCGTTATGGCAGATTCTATCGAAGCCGGTCGTTGGGTACACACGTTCGGATGTGGCCATGCCACTATCCCTGTTGAGGAAATGTATCCGCGTATCGGTAGTTTCGTCGGTTTCCACCCGCTGTGCGAACTCCCGCTGACATTCTTTACACAAATCATCGGCCAGATGGGTATCCACCAATTCCTGTTCTTGGAAAGAGCTGAAGGATACGGACAGGAAATTATGAAGAACTATGATTTCGACGCTAAAGATTGCATTTGGATATTTTCTCACACAGGTATCAACGCAGTAAATATCGACATCGCATTGGAAGCCAAGAAACGTGGCATGAAAGTAATTGTTTACGGCTCGGCAGGAGAAACAGGTGACAAAGCAAGCCGCCATTCCAGCGGTAAGAACCTGTTCCAACTTGCTGATATTGTAGTAGATTCCTGTGTGCCCTTAGTAGACGCTTCCGTGCCTCTGAAGAATCATTTCGATAAAGTAGGTCCGTTGTCAACCCTGAGTTTCGTTACCATGGTATGGATGACTATCACCACAGTTGCCGAGATTCTGGCAGATCGCGGTGTGCATCTGTATATCCATCCGTCTCACAACGTTCCGGGAGACACGACAGCCCACGAACGATTGGATGCTGCTATTGCCGAATATCAGAAGAAAGTAAAAATCCTCTAACCAATAGAAAATTCAATCATTATCTATGAGTGACGGTAGCCCGTTTCAGCTTTGCCCCCACAAAGCTGGACGGGCTTTTTTCTGCCTTACACATCAGGAAACATTATTTATCTATATATTTTCGGTTTTTATCCCTATATTTGCTCCCCTAAAGAAACCAATCAGAATTATGAAACAGATAAGTATTGCAATTCTTCTTTGCCTCTGCACGTTGGCAAGTTTCGCACAAGACGGCCAGGCACTTGATTTAAAAGACATTGTATCGGGGAAATTCCGCGCAGAAAACATTTACGGAGTCATTCCCATTCCCGGAGATGGAGAACATTATTCACAGATGAATCCGGAAGGAACACAGATCATCAAATACTCTTTCAAAACAGGCAAACCGGTGGAAGTGCTATTTGATGCTGCCACTGCCCGTGAATGTACGTTCAAGACATTCGATAGTTATAGTTTCTCACCGGATGGCACCAAATTACTTATCGCAACAGAAACGACACCAATCTACCGCCATTCTTATACGGCTGTACATTATATATACAGTCTGAAACGAAATATCAATGGAGAAATCAATAACATTGTAGAAAAGCTCTCAGACGGTGGTCCACAGCAGGTGCCGGTATTCTCACCGGATGGAACTATGGTTGCCTTCGTGCGGGATAACAACATTTATCTGGTCAAATTCCTGTATGGTAACAGCGAAAGTCAGGTGACAGAGGATGGAAAACGTAATGCCATACTGAATGGTATTCCCGATTGGGTATATGAAGAAGAGTTCTCCTTCAACCGTGCACTGGAATTCAGTGCCGACAACAAGATGATTGCTTATATTCGTTTTGATGAGACAGAGGTGCCCTCTTACAGTTTTCCCGTCTTTGCAGGAAGCAATCCTCACATCACAGCTTTCGAAAAGTATCCGGGAGATTACACCTATAAATATCCAAAGACCGGAGAAGCTAACTCTAAAGTGTCTGTACATACGTTTGATATTAAATCGAAAGTGACACGTAAAATGCAGGTACCGATGGATGCCGATGGATATATTCCGCGCATCCGCTTTACACATGATCCTAACAAATTGGCTATTATAACGCTGAACCGCCACCAGAATCGCCTTGACATGTACTTTGGTGACCCACGTTCCACTGTTTGCAAACAAGTGCTGCGCGATGAAAGCGATGCTTATATAAAGGAAGCCGTATTTGATAATATTATCTTCTATCCGGAGAATTTCAGTTTTGTGAGCGAAAAGAGTGGTTACAATCATCTATATTGGTATAGCATGGGGGGCAACCTGCTTAAGCAAGTTACTGCCGGAAACTATGAAGTGAAAGATTTCTTAGGCTGGGATGCCGACGATAACAGCTTCTACTTCACCAGTAATGAAGAAAGTCCCCTGCGGAAAGCTGTATACAAGATAGACCGTAAAGGGAAAAAGACCAAATTGTCTACACAACCCGGTATCAATACTGCCCAGTTCAGTACGAACATGAAGTACTATATGAATCGTTACTCTAATCTGAGTACTCCTACTGTCATTACCCTAAACGACAATGCCGGTAAGGTGCTGAGTACACTTGTTACCAATGATAATCTGAAAAAGACCCTGACACAATACAACGTACCTCAAAAGGAATTTTTTACCTTCCAGACTCAGGACGGAGTAACTTTGAATGGCTGGATGATGAAACCTACGGATTTCTCCGCATCCAAGAAATATCCCGTATTGCTGTATCAATACAGTGGTCCCGGTTCACAACAAGTGCTCGACACATGGAGTATCAGTTGGGAAACCTATATGGCAAGCCGCGGCTTTATCGTGGTCTGTGTAGACGGACGCGGTACAGGCGGACGTGGTGCAGACTTCGAAAAATGCACTTACCTGAACCTGGGCGTGAAGGAAGCAAAAGACCAGGTGGCAACAGCCCAGTATATGGGTAGCCAATCCTATGTAGACAAGAGCCGCATCGGCATCTGGGGATGGAGCTATGGTGGATACATGACCATCATGAGTATGAGTGAAGGTACTCCCGTATTCAAAGCCGGAGTTGCCGTAGCAGCTGTTACCGATTGGAATTATTACGATACGATATACGGAGAACGTTTCATGCGTACTCCCAAAGAGAATGCCGAAGGTTATAAAAGTTCCTCCGCTTTCACTCGTGCCAATCAGTTGAACGGAAACCTCTTGCTGGTACATGGTATGGCTGATGACAATGTTCATTTCCAGAACTGTGCAGAATACGCAGAACATCTGGTACAACTGAACAAACAGTTCGACATGCAGGTGTATACCAACCGTAACCATGGTATCTATGGTGGAAACACCCGCTATCATCTGTATACGAAGCTGACGAATTTCTTTGAAAGAGAGCTGAAATGAAAGATAGAGTACGTAAGCCCGAATGGCTCAAGATAAGCATTGGAGCCAACGAACGTTATACGGAAACCAAACGTATCGTTGACTCCCACTGCCTGCACACCATTTGCAGCAGCGGACGTTGCCCCAATATGGGCGAATGCTGGGGAAAAGGAACCGCCACCTTCATGATAGGAGGTGATATCTGTACCCGTTGCTGTAAATTTTGTAACACACAAACAGGCAGACCTTTGCCATTGGATCCGAATGAGCCTACTCATGTGGCTGAATCCATAGCATTGATGAAATTATCTCATGCAGTAATCACTTCCGTAGACCGGGACGATTTACCTGATCTCGGAGCCGCACATTGGGCACGTACCATTCAGGAAATCAAACGCCTCAACCCAGAGACGACAGTAGAAGTACTGATCCCCGATTTCCAAGGAAGAAAAGAATTGGTAGCTCAAGTTATTGAAGCCCGTCCGGAAATCATCTCCCACAACATGGAGACTGTAAAACGTATCAGTCCCCTGGTTCGCAGTGCTGCCCATTATGAAACAAGTCTGGAAGTTATACGCCAGGTAGCTGCAAGCGGAACAACTACCAAATCGGGTATTATGGTAGGACTGGGAGAGACACCGGAAGAAGTGGAAGAGTTGATGGATGACTTGCGCCAGGCAGGCTGCCAGATACTGACTATCGGCCAATACCTGCAACCCTCGCATAAGCATTATCCTGTGGCAGAATACGTTACTCCTACACAATTCGTTTCGTATAAAGAGCAAGGACTCGCTAAAGGTTTCGACCAGGTGGAGAGTGCACCGCTGGTGCGTTCTTCTTATCATGCCGAGAGACAAATTCGGTTCTATAAAAAAGGAACAGAATAAAAACCAATTGCTCTACTTATTTGTTATGTATGAAGTAACGGCAAAATAAAGTTAGCAATGTCTAAAAAAGGAGTTCTATCATCTAAATTTAATATGTCTTTGGGATTTATTCCTGTTATCGTATCCATTGTATTATGCGAATTTACGACCCAGGACATTTCCATCTACATCGGTGCAGGTGTTGGAGTCCTCTATAGCCTATATACAATGTGGGGAAAAGGGGCCAAGATTCCAAACTTTCTGCTTTACTGTACTACAGGAATGCTCCTGCTATTAACTTTTACGACCCTATTATTTGGCGATTGCAGTTCGCATGAAATGCTACCACTGACATTGGAAATCAGTGCTCTGATACCGATAGTTGTCATCTTCCTGAATAGAAAAAGATTTCTCGCCCACCAGATTTCCCAATCAAAGAAATGCTGCAAACAACTTTTTGCACAAGGGGCAGAATCTGCTATCGTTTCTACAAGGGTAACAATAATCATTGCTTTCCTCCATTTCTTTGCCATTTTCATCGCAATTTTACTACCAGGTCCCTTGAGCGAAACATCCCGTGATGTCTTGTTCCGCTATTGCCCACCTGCTGTATTCCTGCTAAGCATATTGTTCAACCAGTTCGGTATTCTGTATTTCAACATTATGATGGAGCATACAGCCTTTGTTCCTATTGTGAATACCAAAGGAGATGTAATCGGCAGAAGTCTGGCAGTGGATGCCATTAACCAAAAGAATGAATATATCAACCCGGTGATCCGTATCGCCGTTTCCCACAATGGTATGTTGTATCTCCGTCCAAGATCTCAGCGTTGTATGCTGGATGCCGGGAAAGTAGATATACCGTTGGAATGTTATCTTTTATATGGAGAAACTTTGGAGCAAGCCATTGTGCGGCTCGTTAAACAATCGTTTCCGCAAGCCCCTATACAGGATTTGCAGTTTAATATCATGTATCATTTTGAGAATAAAGTAACCAATCGTCTGATCTATCTTTTCCTTATTGAAATAGAAGACGAGAATCTTTTGCGGGACAAACAAACCAGAGATGGAAAGCTATGGACCTTCCAGCAAATAGAACACAATTTAGACAAGAACTTTTTCAGTTGTTGCTTTGAGAACGAATACGAACACCTGAAAGATGTTATTTATACAAGAGAAAAATACAAGGAATTTTAGAAAGATCAGGTACTTTACCTTGCCACTCTTTTACAGTCTTGGTTTTGATATACTCTCCCTCACACGTAATATTTGCAGCAATACAGAGTTTGGTTTGCGGTCGACAGTTACTCAGGATATCTTCCACCATTTTATTATTGCGATAAGGAGTTTCAATAAAAAGTTGGGTTTGCTGTTCAGCATAGACCCGTTGTTCCAGAGTCTTTAGTTTTTTAGCACGTTCGCCCGGTTCAATAGGAAGGTAACCATGGAAAGCAAAACTTTGTCCATTAAAGCCTGACCCCATCACAGACATGATTATGGAAGAAGGGCCCACCAAAGGAACCACCTTTAAATTCTTTCGCTGTGCAATCGCTACTACATCCGCTCCCGGATCAGCCACAGCCGGACAACCAGCCTCAGAAATCACTCCCATGGACTGCCCTGCTACCAATGGTTTCAAGTAACCGGAAATATCTTCAGGCGAAGTATATTTATTCAACGGATAAAAAGTTAACGCATCAATATCTATTTCCCGATCCACTTTCTTCAGAAAACGACGCGCAGAGCGCACATCCTCCACTATGAAATGACGAATACCTAAAATAATTTCCTTATTATAAGAAGGCAATACCGTTTCAATCGGCGTATCACCTAAAGTAACAGGTAAAAGATAAAGAGCAGTTTCCACGTTGATAAATGATTAATTATTAGTGATAAATGATAAAAACGAATGATGAGTGATTAACTTCCCTACAACATCATGCTGTATAGTCACTAATCACTCATCACTAACCGTTAATCATTATATATTAACCGTATATAATATTCCCATTCTCATCCATATATTCATCCAGCCCTTTTTCATAAGTAGCCATAGCACGCAAACTCATGCCCACGCTGGAAAAGCCACCATCGTGGAATAGGTTCTGCATGGTTACCTTACGAGTCAAGTCGGAGAACATCACGATACAATAGTCTGCACATTCGTCTGCCGATGCATTACCCAGTGGGGACATACGGTTGGCAAAGTCAAACAACTTATCCATACCTTTCACACCGGAACCGGCAGTTGTCATCGTAGGAGACTGTGAAATGGTATTGACACGTACATTATGTTCACGACCATAGATATAACCAAAACTACGCGCAATAGACTCTAACAATGCTTTTGCATCAGCCATATCGTTGTATCCGTAGAAAGTACGTTGTGCAGCCACATAACTCAATGCAAGGATTGAACCATAATCGGCAATTGCATTCAGTTTTTTAGCCGCCTGTATCATCTTATGGAAAGATACGGCAGAAATATCAAGAGTCTTACCCAGCATATCATAATCCAGGTCATCATATGTGCGTTTCTTACGAACGTTCGGAGACATACCGATAGAGTGAAGTACAAAATCAATTGGACCGCCCAATACTTCCATGGAGCGTTTGAATACATTTTCCAAATCTTCTACGCTGGTTGCGTCAGCAGGGATAACTTCACATTGCAATTTATCTGCCAGTGCAGAAACTTCGCCCATGCGAACTGCTACCGGAGTGTTTGACAAGGTGATTATTGCACCCTCTTCTACAGCTTTTTCAGCTACTTTCCAGGCAATGGACTGCTCATTCAGAGCACCGAAAATAATGCCTCTTTTTCCTTTCAACAAATTGTAACTCATACCTATAATATTAAAGTTTGCGAGGTTTCAGCAAGCAAGTCAACAAGGTATTACTTCTATGTACCTTTCCCCGTCGACTTGTATCTTATCACCTCGTTTACTGTTTTTGAGGCCGCAAAGATAGTGCAAATTGAACGCATAGCAAAATAAGCTTGCTTATTTTTGCTATGCTGAAATGCCGCCTATCTTATTTAAAGATATGAACTTTCTGCATAAAAACCCCGAAAGTGTACAAAGAAAAAGCCAAAACCACAAAAAATCCACCTAAACCAACAAATTGTGCACATGGTTTCAGCTAAAGCCCGATACATTTGCAAACGGTAATTAAGAGGTTTTTTCATAATATTTATTTAAGGTTAGAATTAGGTTAACTTATTATTTCTTTCGCAAACCACTCGGGAGAGCCGTTTGCGGGAGGATAATAAAAATGAAAAGTTGGAAGTTGAAGAAACCTGTTAATCCGCAATGAATAACTTATAAAGAATAACTTATAACTAAAATATAGTATCACAGATGAACACATTTGTCAAAAAACTATTGGTGCTAACAGCGCTATCCTTTCCGTTATTACCTGTACAGAATACGGTAAACGCCCAAAACGGAAATTATATAGATGAAAGTATCTATGAGAATTTACCTTTCGATATGCCGAAAGTGGAACAACCCGCTTTTCCGGATTATACAGTCAACATTATAGACTTTGGAGCGAAAGGAGATGGTATCGTATTGAATACCAAGGCCATCAACGATGCTATCAAAGCGGTAAATGCAAAAGGCGGTGGTAAGGTAGTCATCCCCGGAGGTTTATGGCTGACCGGTCCTATCGAACTGTTGAGCAATGTCAATCTGTATACGGAAATGAATGCTCTGATACTATTTACTGATGATTTTGAAGCCTATCCTATTATTGAAACTTCTTTCGAAGGATTAAATACACGTCGTTGTCAATCTCCTATTTCCGCCTGGAATGCAGAAAACATAGCCATTACAGGAAATGGTGTATTCGATGGTTCTGGTGATAGCTGGCGCCCGGTAAAGAAGGGTAAACTAACTTCCAGTCAATGGAATAGCTTGGTTAATTCGGGTGGAGTAGTCGATGAAGCAGGTAGTATCTGGTACCCTACTGCAGGTGCACTGAAAGGCGCTATGGCTACCAAGGACTTCAATAATCCCGAAGGCATTGAAACGGATGAAGAATGGAATGAGATTCGTCCATGGTTGCGTCCGGTATTATTGAATATAGTTAAGAGCAAAAGGGTATTATTGGAAGGTGTTACTTTCAAAAACTCCCCCAGCTGGTGTCTGCATCCACTATCCTGCGAACATATCACAATCCATAATGTGAAGGTCTTCAATCCCTGGTATTCCCAGAACGGAGATGCATTGGACTTGGAATCATGCAAGAATGCATTGATTATCAACAATATCTTTGATGCCGGTGACGATGCTATTTGTATCAAGTCAGGAAAAGACGAAGACGGTCGTAAACGTGGCGAGCCTTGCCAGAACGTGATTGTTAAAAACAATACCGTATTACATGGTCATGGCGGTTTCGTCGTAGGAAGTGAAATGTCCGGTGGTGTAAAGAATGTCTATGTAACTGACTGTACATTTCTCGGCACAGACGTAGGTTTGCGCTTCAAGAGTACTCGTGGACGCGGCGGTGTAGTGGAAGGCATTTACATCCACAATATCAATATGATTGACATTCCTCACGAAGCATTGCTGTTCGATCTTTTCTATGGTGGTAAAGGTGCGGGCGAAGAATCAGAAGAAGAACTGGAAGGAAGAATGAAATCATCTATTCCAGCTGTAACAGAAGAGACTCCCGCTTTCCGTGATATTCACATTACGAATGTTACCTGTAAAGGTACCGGACGTGCCATGTTCTTCAATGGTCTGCCTGAAATGCCTATCCGCAATGTATATGTGAAAGACATTGTAGTTACAGATGCCAAACAAGGTATCGTCATCAGTCAGGCAGAAAACGTATCTATTGAAAATGTAAAGATAGAAACTAAAGGTACACCCTTGCAGGTACAGAAAGCCAAAGGCCTGAAAGTAAACGGAAAGACATACAATCACTCTGCGGCTAAAGCTCTGAATATAAATTTATAAATAGACATGCTTTTCAGATATAAACTAATTTCGCCAACGGATAAATAGTAATACAATCACCATTTCCTTGCCCTTGGTATATAGAGGAATTATACAAAACCAATCATTCCCCCAAAGCCAGCAGTATTTATATCAAAATAAAAAAGGAATTACGCGAGGTTTGCACTAATTTTGTAGCAAATTAGTTATATACTTAAAAACCATGAAGAAGAAAATCTTTACAGCATTGCTATTATTGTGTGTTCTCTTGGTAGCTGCAGAGGCACAAGAGACAAAAAAGAGTTCTACAGTGGAAGTAAGCAACACCTGGAACAAGGCAAAAGCAGACGAACCGGTAGTAATCAAACTGAGTGAAATCAATCCTCAATTTCGTGTACGCTCGGCTGTTGTCATGAACGGTAATGAAGAAATCCCCTCGCAACTGGATGACCTGAACGGCGACCGCCGTCCGGATGAACTGGCATTCCTCGTCGACCTGCCTGCCAAAGGTAAAAAGACGCTGACCATTACCTTGTCTTCCGCCAAAAGCGACAAGACTTATCCGGCCCGCGTATATGCAGAAATGCTGGTCAGCGACAAAAAAGGGAAACATGTACCTGTGCAGTCGGTAACCATTCCGGGCACCAGCAACATTTACAACCAGATGCACCACCACGGTCCGGCTTTCGAATCCGAACTGGTGGCATACCGTCTGTATTTCGACCACAAACAGACTGTTGACATCTATGGTAAATTCAACAAAGGTTTTGAAATCAAAGAATCACAATTCTACCCAACCGACGAACAACTGGCACGCGGCTTTGGTGATGATGTTCTCATGGTAGGAGGCAGTTGTGGTGTAGGTGCACTAAAAGGTTGGGACGGCAAAAAAGCTACCCATATCACCCCCGTTGCCACACTCACTGAGCGTATCATCGCCTATGGTCCGGTGCGCACGATCTCCGAAATCGAAGTAGCCGACTGGCAGTATCAGGGGTCGGAACTGAATATGACGAACCGTTATACCCTTTACGGCGGACACCGCGATGTATTTGTAGAAACATTCTTCGAAGAACCATTGAAGGACGAAGTCTTCTGTACAGGTGTGATAGATATCAAAGGCTCCGTATCTTACTCCGACCACAAAGGTCTGATAGGTTGCTGGGGAACTGACTGGCCAGTGAATGACACCGTAAAGTATGCCAAAGAAACCGTAGGCCTGGCCACATACATCCCTCAGAAATATGTAAAAGATGAAGTGAAAGATAAAGTTAATTATCTGTACACCATCGGTGCCAAAGGCAACAAATACTTCACCCACAATATCACATTCACTTCCATGAAAGAAACCTTCGGTTATAAAACTCCCGAAGCATGGTTCGCCTATATCCGCGAATGGAAAGAAGAACTGGAACATCCGGCAGTGGTGAAGGTGATAAACAACTAATAACTAAAAACGTATCATGAAAGCAAGAAAGACCCTAATGAGTCTCTGTCTGTTGCTCGCCTTGCCATTGGCGGCACAGCAAAAGAACTATGTTTCCGAAGTATGGGTAGCCGACCAAGGAAACGGTAAGTACAAGAACCCGGTACTCTATGCAGACTATTCTGACCCGGATGCCTGCCGTGTAGGAGATGATTTCTACATGACATCTTCCAGTTTCAACTGTCTACCCGGACTTCAGATACTTCACTCCAAAGATTTGGTGAACTGGAGTATCATTGGTGCTGCCGTACCCTATGCACTGCCACCTATTGAAACTCCCGAGCGTCCCGAACACGGTAACCGCGTATGGGCGCCCGCTATCCGTCATCACAACGGGGAGTTTTACATCTTCTGGGGAGACCCCGATCAGGGTGCTTTCATGGTGAAAGCCAAAGACCCGAAAGGTCCGTGGACCGAGCCTGTGCTGGTAAAGCCGGGAAAAGGTATCATCGACACTTGCCCACTCTGGGACGAGGACGGTAAAGTATACATGGTACACGCTTATGCAGGTAGCCGCGCCGAATTGAAAAGCGTGATCACCATCTGCGAACTGAATGCCGAAGCAACTAAAGCCATTACCCCGTCGCGCATTGTATTCGACGGTCATGAAGCACACCAGACTTGCGAAGGTCCAAAGTTCTACAAACGTAACGGATATTATTATATCTTCCATCCGGCAGGCGGCGTACCCACAGGTTGGCAGGTAGTACTGCGTTCCAAAAACGTATACGGCCCGTACGAATGGAAAACAGTGCTGGCACAAGGTGATAGCCCTGTCAACGGTCCTCACCAGGGTGCATGGGTAGATACTCCGACCGGAGAAGACTGGTTCCTGCACTTCCAGGATGTAGGTGCTTATGGCCGCTTGGTACATCTGCAACCGATGAAATGGGTAAATGACTGGCCTGTAATCGGCATTGATAAAGACGGTGACGGTTGTGGTGAACCTGTAATGACTTACAAGAAGCCGAATGTAGGTAAGACATATCCTATCTGTACTCCGCAGGAAAGTGACGAATTTGATGGATACACTTTATCACCACAGTGGCAATGGCATGCCAATGTCAATGAGAAATGGGCATATTATGCCGGTGATCAAAGCATGGTCCGTCTTTATTCTTACCCCGTTGTAAAGGAATACAAGAACCTGTTTGATGTAGCCAATCTGCTATTACAAAAAGCTCCTGCACCTAATTTCACCGCTACTATGAAGCTGACCTTCAAACCGGTAGAGAAATATAAAGGTGAACGTACCGGACTGGTAGTAATGGGTATGGATTACGCCGGATTGATCCTTGAGAATACGGATAAAGGTCTGGTACTCTCACAAGTATCCTGCCTGAAGGCTGACAAGGGCACACCGGAAGAAGTAAACGGTACGGTAGACCTGACTGATAACACAATTTACCTGAAAGTAAAATTCACCAGCGACGGCAAAAAGATTTCCAAGAGCGAAGGTGGACACGACCTGTTGGTAATGTGCGACTTCAGTTACAGCCTCGACGGTAAGAAATATCAGTCACTTGGCAAACCGTTCCAGGCAAGAGAAGGCAAATGGATCGGTGTTAAGGTAGGTACATTCTGTACACGTCCGGCAATTACGACCAATGATGGCGGCTGGTCGGATGTAGACTGGTTCCGTATCACAAAGAAATAATAATCGGCTCTTTAGCTAATCAATCTATTCCTCCTTATTGAAACTCTGTTTTCTATAAGGAGGAATTTTCATTCCCACTCTGTTTTACATTCACCGCAATCTATAAAACACGCATTATACTTCTAATTATCACCACGTTACATTTACCGATTATTTTTTATACAATGTAAAAGCATTTACCGCTGGATGTAACGACCTTTACCGCCTACTGTAACGACCTTTACCACGGCATGTAACGACTTTTACCACGACACGTAAATGGAATTACGATGTGGGGTAAAAAAAGTTTGAACGAAATGTCGTATCTTTGTGTTCATTAAAGAAAAAGAAGTATGAAGAAATTAGTAATATTCGATTTAGACGGAACCCTACTAAACACCATCGCCGATTTGGCACAAAGTACAAACCATGCATTAGCAGCATTAGGATATCCCACCCACAAAGAAGAAGAGTACAACTTTATGGTTGGAAACGGCATCAATAAGCTGTTTGAACGCGCTTTGCCCGAAGGTGAGAAAACGGAAGAGAATGTTTTGCGTGTACGGAAAGAATTTGTCCCTTATTACGACCAGCATAATGCCGACAAGAGTTGTCCTTACCCCGGCATTACGGAACTTTTGGACGAACTGCAAGCCAAAGGTTTGCAAGTGGCCGTTGCTTCAAACAAGTACCAAGCGGCTACCGAAAAACTTATTGCCCACTATTTCCCCAATATCCGCTTTACCGCTGTATTCGGCCAACGTGAAGGTGTCAATGTGAAACCTGACCCTACCGTGGTATATGATATCCTAAAGATAGCACAGATTTCCAAAGAAGCTGTTCTCTACGTAGGAGATTCCGGTGTGGATATGCAGACTGCCATTCATGCGGAAGTGACTTCCTGCGGTGTAACCTGGGGATTCCGCCCGCGTGCCGAACTGGAAACTTTCCACCCGAATTATATTATAGATAAGGCTGAAGAGGTTTTGGAAATAGTTTTTAGATAAGAGGGGAGCTATATTCCTTTCGGACGGGTTATGAATGAAATAGGGATTTATCATGTGCAGGCTGAAAGCCTGATATTATATAGCGTAGGGCATCGCCCTACGTAATAGCATATCTCTACAGGAGCCCTGAAAGGGCGAAACCGAGTATAACACCTTTATTGCGCCCTTTCAGGGCTTAAGATAGAGAGCGTAATCAATACGTAGGGCGATGCCCTACGCTATATAATGTCAGGCTTTCAGCCTGCAGACGATAAATTATCATTTGATTCCTTTCTTTTCGGTATTGCGTCATTTTTACTCCTTTTTAGCCAATTATTACCCCTCAGAATGCCTTAAACTGCCTAACATTGCAATCGAAATACCAAAAATGAAAAACAATGATAAAGAAATGGTTATTAGCATGCTTCACAGTTGTTTGTGCTGGAACTAATCTACAAGCACAACAGGAAGATCAAACCCTCAAATTATGGTACGACAAACCCGCCACGCAATGGGTGGAAGCTCTGCCATTAGGTAACGGACGTATAGGCACCATGGTTTTCGGCGACCCGGTACACGAACAGTTCCAGTTGAACGAAGAAACCGTATGGGGCGGTTCTCCCCACAACAATACCAACCCCAAAGCCAAAGATGCCCTGCCTCGTATCCGCCAGCTCATCTTCGAAGGTAAGAACAAAGAAGCACAGGAGCTTTGCGGCCCTACCATTTGCTCGCAATCAGCCAATGGAATGCCTTATCAGACCGTAGGATCACTGCATCTGGACTTCGACGGTATCAATGAATACAATGACTATTACCGCGATCTGGATATAGAAAAGGCAATTGCTACCACTCGCTTCACAGCCAATGGTGTGACTTATACTCGAGAAGCCTACACCTCCTTCCCCGATCAGGTATTAGTGATCCGGCTGACGGCTTCACAAAAGAAAAGCATCTCATTCACAGCCAAATATAGTACTCCTTATAAAAGTAGCGTGATACGTTGCATCTCCCCCCGCAAGGAATTGCAATTGAATGGAAAAGCCAACGACCATGAAGGTATTGAAGGAAAAGTAGAATTTACCGCACTTACCCGTATAGAAAATAATGGTGGAAAGTTGGAAATACTATCAGACAGCACTCTACAGGTAAAGGACGCAAACAGTGTTATACTGTATGTTTCCATCGGAACCAACTTCGTGAATTATAAAGACGTTTCGGGTGATGCCCTCAATAGCGCACAACAGTACCTGAAACTGGTTAATAAGAACTACCCAAAGAGTAAGGCTTCACATATCAATGCATATCAGAAATACTTCAACCGTGTATCTCTGAATTTGGGAAGTAATGCTCAGATCAATAAGCCGACGGATGTACGTGTAAAAGAGTTCAGTAGTAGTTTCGACCCACAGATGGCTGTCTTGTACTTCCAATTCGGACGTTACCTCTTAATATGCAGTTCTCAACCGGGTGGACAGGCTGCCAATCTGCAAGGTATCTGGAACTACCAACTGCGTGCTCCTTGGGATGGCAAGTATACCACTGACATCAACGTTGAAATGAACTATTGGCCAGCCGAAAGCACTTCTCTGCCCGAAATGCACGAACCTTTCCTGCAATTAGTGAAAGAAGTAGCCATACAAGGACGTGAAAGCGCAGCCATGTACGGCTGTCGCGGCTGGACATTACATCACAACACAGACATTTGGCGTAGTACAGGTGCTGTCGATGGATCCAGTTATGGCGTATGGCCTACCTGCAATGCCTGGTTCTGCCAGCATCTTTGGGATCGGTATCTATTCTCCGGTGATAAGAACTACCTCTCCGAAGCATATCCTTTGATGCGTGGTGCCTGTGAGTTCTATCTCGACTTTTTGGTACGTGAACCGGAGAACAATTGGTTAGTAGTTGCTCCCTCCTATTCTCCTGAAAATAGTCCTGCAGTAAATGGACAACGCACATTTGTCGTTGTTGCCGGCACCACTATGGACAACCAAATGGTTTACGATCTTTTCTACAACACCATTTCCGCAGCCAAACTAATGAACGAAACAACCGCTTTCACCGACAGCCTGCAAACTGTTGTCAACAATTTAGCACCGATGCAAGTAGGCCGTTGGGGGCAGTTACAGGAGTGGATGCACGACTGGGATAACCCCAAAGATCGTCACCGTCATATTTCTCACCTCTGGGGACTGTATCCAGGACGCCAGATCAGCGCCTACCATTCCCCTGTCCTGTTTGAAGCTGCCAAGAAGTCTTTGATTGGACGTGGTGACCATTCTACGGGCTGGTCGATGGGATGGAAAGTTTGCTTATGGGCTCGTCTGCTGGATGGTAACCATGCTTATAAACTGATTACAGACCAACTTCACCCCACCACTGACGAAAAGGGGCAAAATGGAGGCACCTATCCAAACCTGTTCGATGCCCACCCGCCTTTCCAAATTGATGGTAACTTTGGCTGTGCTGCCGGTATTGCCGAAATGTTAGTTCAGAGCCATGACGGTGCCATCCATCTTCTTCCTGCTTTGCCCGACGTATGGAAAGAAGGAACTCTGAAAGGTATCCGTTGCCGTGGTGGATTTACTGTGAATGAAATGAAGTGGGAAAACGGTAAGTTACAAACCGCCGTTATAGCCTCCAATATTGGTGGTACACTCCGTATCCGCACTCAGACTCCCTTGTATTTGAATGGGAAAAAATTGAGCCCAACTACGCAAAAAGTGTCCGACAACCCGCTTTTGCAACCACAGGGCATCCGCAAGCCATTAATTGCCGCTAATGCTCCAATTTGCATACCGGAATATGCACAGACTTACGTCTATGATATTGAAACAAGTGCAGGCAAAGAGTACATCCTAACATCAAAAGAGCAACAAAATAAATAGTTATTAAAAACATAGAGACAACGACTTAAGTGAGCCGTTCATATGTTAAAGTGTCAAGAGGGGAACAATAAATTCCCCTCTTTTCTGTTATATAACATCATATAGGTTATTCACAAAAGCATATTAGACAGCAAATAACAAAAAATACTACCCTAAAAACAGATATTACACATTTATCTTTTTACATCCCTATACATTTGCAGCAAAGAATTAACAGTGTGCACGAACACACTAACGAAAAAAATCATACTAAATTAATAACATGCAAAGAATGTCTAACAAGATGAAAAACATGCGCGCCGCGTTACTATTCTTTTTAGTAGCCGTGATATCGCTTAGCGTATCAGCGCAAAATGTAGCCGTAACAGGTACTGTGACAGACAAGACGGGAGAAACCGTTATCGGTGCTTCCGTAGTAGAGAAAGGAAATGCCGGTAATGGTACTATTACCGATATTGATGGTAATTTTTCCCTTAATGTTCCCGCCAATGCCACATTAGTATTTTCTTAT
Source organism: Bacteroides intestinalis DSM 17393 (assembly GCF_000172175.1). Classification (NCBI taxonomy): domain Bacteria; kingdom Pseudomonadati; phylum Bacteroidota; class Bacteroidia; order Bacteroidales; family Bacteroidaceae; genus Bacteroides; species Bacteroides intestinalis. The sequence continues at coordinate 2,804,364 of NZ_ABJL02000008.1, forward strand.
GTGGGAATGAAATCTCAGGAAATAGCCTTAAAAGGTAAAACTAAAGTTGACATTGTTATGGAAGATGATGCACAAGCTTTGGAAGAGGTTGTGGTTATCGGCTATGGTACAGTACAAAAGAAAGACTTGACCGGATCGGTCGCCTCTGTCAGTGCCAAACAATTGGAATCTATACCTGTATCAAGCGCATCAGAAGCATTACAAGGTAAGATGGCCGGTGTTCAGATTACAACAACTGAAGGTTCACCTGATGCAGATATCAAAATCCGTGTACGCGGTGGTGGTTCTCTTTCACAAGATAACTCGCCTCTTTATATCGTAGATGGTTTTCCGGTGTCCAGTATCAGTGATATTGCTCCCACAGATATCCAATCTGTAGACGTACTAAAAGATGCTTCTTCCACAGCAATCTACGGTGCACGTGGTGCCAACGGTGTTATTATTATAACTACTAAATCCGGTGCAGAAGGAAAAACACAAGTTAACTTCGGTGCATCTTATGGCTTCCGCAACGTAATCAAACAAGTAGGTGTATTGGACCCGTATGAATTCAGCCTTTATCAATACGAATTGGATCAGTCAGGTACATCTTACGGTGCATATAAAGATCTGGAAATCTACAAATCCAAAGAAGGTTCAAATTGGCAAGATCAATTATTTGGTCGTACAGGTAATCAACAGCAATACAACATCAGCGTAAGCGGCGGTACTAAATCTACCAAATTCAACATCAGCTACGCACGTAATGATGAAAAGAGTATCATGAGAGGCTCCGGATACTCCAAAAACAACATCAATGCTAAAATCAATACGGAAATCAACAAATGGTTAAGCCTTGATTTCAATGCCCGTCTGATACAACAGAAAATAGACGGTCTGAGCGGGGGTGCCGATAATGAAAGCAGTAAAGCATACTCATTAGTAGCCCGTGCCATCACTCATGCACCGGTAAAGGCATTAAATGAAGATTCCGAGGATGATGAAAACAGTACGAATGCGCGTTACACCCCATTGGAGCGCGTAGATGCAACCTATAAACAGCAAAGAAGATTCCGTCAGGACTACAACGTAGGTATAAACTGGGAACCGTTGAAAGGATTAAAGTTCAGAAGTGAATTCGGATATGGCTGGAAATTTGATGATACAGACCAAGTATGGGGATATAAAGCGACAGCAAACTCCAAATTCGGTCATGGTGGTCTTCCACAAGCATATCTGACAAATTCAGACAATAAAAACTGGAGAAATGCCAATACATTGACATACGAAAACAAGAAGTTATTTAATGGACGTGACCGGCTCAATGTCATGATCGGACATGAAGTCTCTACTTCTCAGGATACAAAAAAATATGTAACCTCCGTAGATTTCAGTAAAGATGCAACAACTAAAGAAATTCTTGCTGCTCTCGGTAACGGAACAGCGCTCCCTACCAGCACTTATATTGGCATTAAAGATAACTTGCTTTCATTCTTCGGACGTGCCAACTACACACTGATGGATAAATATTTGTTCACATTCACAATGCGTGCCGATGGTTCCAGTAAATTTGCCAAAGGCAGCCAATGGGGCTATTTCCCCTCAGGAGCTATCGCATGGCGCATCTACGATGAGGCTTTCATGAATAATGCCAAAGAATGGTTATCCAATCTGAAGGTTCGCGTAAGTTATGGTACAGCAGGTAACAATCGTATCCCAAGTGGTTCTATGTACACCACTTATTCGGTTGCCGGAACTTCCGAAAAAGGTATCTATTTTGATGAAACAACAGCAGTCGTATTGAAACACGGTAATGTACTCTCCAATCCCGGATTAAAGTGGGAAACAACCGTCTCACGCAATGCTGGTATTGACTTTGGCTTCTTCAATAATCGCCTGTCCGGTGCTATTGATGTATATTGGAATACAACGAAAGACTTGTTGATGAAAACGACTATTGCTTCCAGTTCCGGTTATTCTTACCAATACAAGAACATGGGTCAGACATCTAACAAAGGTGTAGAACTCCAATTGGATGCTGTATTAGTGGATGCCAAAGATTTCGGCTTGAATTTCAATTTCAACATCTCATACAACCGCGGCAAGATTGACAAATTAAATGGCAGTTCATTCTGGCAAAGCAGTAGCTGGGCAGGAACAGCCGCAGCAGGTATCGAGGACTTCTTAGTGGAAGAAGGCGGACGTTTAGGCGAAGTATACGGTTACAAGACAGATGGTTTCTATACCGCTGATGATTTTACCTTCGACGCAGAAAAAGGAACCTACGCCCTGAAAGCAGGAGTTAACGACTGTAGCTCTCTTATTGGTGGCAAAGTATATCCCGGTTCCATTAAGCTGAAAGCGAATGAGGATGGTGAATATAAGAAAGAACGTTTAGGAAATACCGTACCTACCGTATCCGGAGGTTTTGGTCTGAATGCCCGTTGGAAAGGTTTTGACTTTACAGCTTTCTTTAACTACTCACTCGGAAACAAGATTGTGAATGCAACCAAACTGGGATCAAGTTTTTATAGTGGTTCATCCAAGAACTGGAATATCAATGATCATTTTACTTCAGCCAATCGCTATTCCTGGATTGATCCTTCAACAGGTACCAACTTGCTGAGCAGCGCTTCTATCAAAGCAAATGGTGAAGCATGGACTATCAACCGTCTGAACGAAGTAAATACAGGATCAAGCATTTGGAATCCTGCTGCCGCTACGGTTATGCCACTCGTTGACTGGGCTGTAGAAGATGGTTCTTTCCTGCGCGTCAATAACATTACAATCGGTTATACATTACCTAAACTGTTTGTAAGCAAACTGAATATACAAAATATCCGTATTTATGTTACAGGATACAATCTACATTGCTTTACCAAGTACTCAGGCACCGATCCTGAAGTAGATTGTTGTACAAGCACCCCTATGACCCCGGGTATCGATTATGCTGCATATCCTAAGAGCCGTTCATTCGTAGGAGGTATCAATGTTACATTCTAATTTTAAAGACAGAGAAGAATTATGAAAAAAATATTTAAATCATTTGCAATAGTAGGAATAGGTGCGATAATTCTCACTTCTTGTTCCGACTTCCTAGATCAAACCTCTCCTTCTGAAATGACCGGAGATGCTGTATTCAATTCAACCACCTACACCCAACAAGCCTTAAATAAGGTATATGCCGGTCTCACCAAAGATGAAACCTATGTACAGTCAGTACCTATCCATTTCGGAATGAACTCAGATATTGAATTGGTAGACGGATTGGGTGCAACCAACTCTAATTCTAATAATGAACGAGGTACATGCAACTACAATCCGCAGTTGAGTTGGTCAAAACTCAATAATAACTGGAAAGGTATGTACGAAGCCATTGAAAATGCCAACATTGTAGTTGAAGGTATAGAAGGTAGTGCACTGATTGCCGAAGGCAATGCTTCCAGAAGCAAGATGTTGATGTTCAAAGGAGAAGCACTGACATTGCGTGCCATGCTTTATCTGGATTTAATCCGTACTTACGGAGATGTACCTATGAAGTTTGAAACCACCAATACCGACGGCTCTAACATCTATTTAGGCAAAACAGACCGTGATGTTATCATGGAACGCCTAATTACGGATCTGGAAGAAGCAATCGGATATCTGCCTTGGGCAGGAACTTCCGGCTATACTACAGAGAAAATGACTAAAGGATTTGCCCATGGCTTGTTAGCCCGCATCGCCATGACATACGCCGGATATTCTATCCGCGAAAGTTCTAAATCCGGTTATGAAAATATGCCTGATTGCGATGCAACTTATCCAACACAACGTCCGGGCACAGAAAAACGTAGAGAGCTCTATACTCTTGCTGTGAAACACTTAGATGCCATTATTGCCAGCGGTTATCACAAGCTTAACCCTTCTTATGAAAACGAATGGTATCTACTGAACCAGCTAACTTTAGATCAGACTTATCAGGAGAATTTATATGAAGTAGCACATGGCGTAAGTTTCTCCGGAGAAATGGGATATACCATCGGTGTCCGCATCAACGGAAAAACAACTTACTACGGAGCAAAAGGTAACTCAAGTGGTAAAGTAAAAGTTACAGCTCCCTTCTTCTGGAGCTTTAATAAAAATGACCAACGCCGTGATTTAACTTTTGCCAATTTCGATATCAGAGAAGGAGATAATGGCAATACTATTGAAACAATGCAGGGAAATTCTCCATTTGGTATATACTTAGCAAAATGGGATCCCCGCAAGATGACAGACAAATGGCTGAATGCAGCAAGAGCATCCGCTGACAAAGTAGCTACAGGTATCAACAATGTTATCATGAGATATTCTGACGTATTATTACTATATGCAGAAGCACTGAATGAGCTTCAAGGTGCTGATGCTGTTGGACCTACATGTGGCTTAAGCGCAAGAAAAGCTTTTGAAGAAGTACGCAGCCGCGCATTTGCCGAAACACACAAAGCTGAAGCAATCAGCTATGTCAATAGTTTAAGTAGTGGTGATGAATTTTTCAATGCACTCGTTGACGAACGTGCCTGGGAATTTGCAGGTGAAGCTATCCGTAAATGGGACTTGATACGTTGGGGATTACTCTCACAAAAAATAGAAGAGGCTAAAGCTGCTTATAAAGAACTCATCAAGGTAGCCCCTAAAAAGTTATACTATAAAATGAAAGCTGACAAACCGGGAGAAATTGATCCCGAAAGTATCTGCTGGTACGAAGAGCCACAAGTCACTACTGACTATAAAAGCGTAAACTTCTGGGGCTCTGAGAACGAAGAAACCGGTAGCAATGTTGTGGATAATCTGCCATACATCAGTGCAGGTTTGAACACTCCGGTTATCAACAGACACGTATTCCCGATCGGAGCCACTACAATATCCGACTCTAATGGAACGTTACAGAACTCTTATGGATTCTAACATCATAAAAACAACGGTTATGAAAGCAAATAAACTAAAATATATAGCCTTATCAGGAGCATTCATGCTCCTGACAGCATTCGCCACTATATCTTGTGACGATGCAAACGACTGGACTACTGATTCATCTTATAACAGACTGTTCAGTGTACCCAAAATGAGTGTATCAGCTAATGCTACAGATGCTGAACTCACATGGTCTACCACTCCAGGAACTGAATATTATATTATTGAAATCAGTTTGGATAGTTTATACGATGATGTAGCTATGGGAACTGGCAAAGGATCAATTATATACGGCGAAGACAAATCTATCACTAAATCTCCCTACACTTTGGAAGGTTTATACAGTGACAGCAAGTATTTTATTCGTATGAAGGCATTTTCTTCCAATACTCCGGAATCTAAATGGGGATATATGAGCGATTTCTCATTCAAGACTCGTACCGAGCAAATCTTTGAGAAATTCTCAGTTAGCCATGACAAGATAACGCTATACTGGCCTGCAAATTCCACTGCTGACCGCATCGAAATTATAGACACTAACGGAACTGTAGTAAAGAGTATTATTTTGACTTCTGCTAATCTGGAAGATGGCACCATTGTTATAGATGGTCTGACCCCTCTTACATCTTATACTGCAATTCTTTATAATAAGGAATCAAAACGCGGTGTCATAGATTTTACAACAACAGCCAAAGTACCTGATGCTGACCATACAGCTTTCTTGCAAGCAGGTGATTCCCTGAACAATGACCTGTTCACTACAATGGCTGAAGCAGGCTACCAGACTGTAAACATTGCATTGCCTGCCGGAAGTTCTTATTACAACGAAAACAATATAAACATCCCTGACGGCATGTCTGTAACATTCTTCGGTTTACCAGGAGAAACACAAGCCATCATTGGTGTCAAGGGTATTGATATTGCAGGAACTCACAGCTTCATCAAATTTGAGAATGTAGAAATTACAGGTTCCGGTAGAAAAGCAGACGGTAATAATACAACCAATGATTATCTCTTCAACCAGTCAAAAGCTGCTACTGTTGGGGCTATTGAATTCAGCAATAGTTTCATCCATGGCTTCAAAAACACTCCAGTAAGATTGCAGGGGTCTGATGAGAAAATTATCAATCTCGTAAAATTTGAAAACTGTATAGTATATGGAGCAGATGCAAGAACTTACAGTCTTATACATGTAGACGCAAGTAAAGGCAAAGGAAAGATTGAAAATATCGAATTCAGTAAAACAACCATTGTCTATAGCGGAAAATGTTTAGTGTACAGTAGAAACACAGACTTTACGTCCTTAATATTGTCTGATTGTACATTCAGTAAACTTTTAGGTAGCGGTGACTATCTATTGGATTGTGACAAAAATGGTAACGGTCCGTCACAGGGAGTAACAATCACCAATTGTATCTTTGGTAGTACACTGGCTGAAGGCAAGGGAATTCGTGCTAATGATAAACCTGTAGAAGTTACCAATAGTTATATTACGAATGACATGAAAATCACAGGTAACAAAATAAACGACTTGATTACTTATGACGGTGGTGAGACTGACCTTTTCAAAGATCCCAGTCAATATGACTTTACCATTATCGATGGAAGTTTTGCAGGTAAAACAAACTGTGGTGACCCAAAATGGTACATGAAATAATAATACCTTCGCAAACAGAATATCAGAATTAAATTTAAATAAAGAGGCTATCCCAAAATAAAATTTGAGATAGCCTCTTTTATCATCTTTTCCCCTATTTATAGCCTTCAAATCTACAAAAAACACAATATTTCCCATAAAACAACAAATTTTTACCCATGCTTAATTTTGTTAACCTATACTTTTGTGTTCGATAACGGAAAGATAAGGCACATTGTTGACCTCATTTTTTAATAACTATAAAAAACATCATTATGGATTTAAAAAGACTTGCCAAAAGGGCATTAGCTACTCTATCATTGAGTATGTTGTGTTTAGTCGCTCTTGCACAAGGTCGCCAAGTTACAGGTACTATTATAGATAGTACAGGCGACCCCGTGATAGGCGCAAATGTATTGGAAGTTGGTACTACCAACGGAGTAATAACTGACATTGACGGTAATTTCCGCCTGATGGTGCAGCCCAATGCAAAACTCCAAATTTCTTTTATCGGTTATATTACACAAGTCATTACGGTAGGTAACCAGAACAACATTAAAGTAACTTTAAAAGATGATGCACAGGCACTCGACGAGGTGGTTGTTGTAGGTTACGGTTCTATGAAGAAAAATGACGTGACAGGTTCTTTATCCTCAGTATCTGCTGATAAATTGGCTGCACGCGGTGCTCTCCGTATAGAAGATGCATTGCAAGGCTCAGTACCAGGTGTCAACATTACTCAGTCAAACAGCCGTGCCAACGGTAGTTTCAATATTCAAATCCGTGGTCAAGCCTCCATCAATAATACAAGCGGTCCGCTTTATGTAGTAGATGGCATGGTCGTATCTTCTATTGACTTCCTGAATCCCGAAGACATTGAACGTATTGACGTTCTGAAAGATGCTTCCTCTACAGCAATTTATGGTTCACGCGCCTCAGAAGGAGTAGTTATTATTTCTACAAAAGGAACCGGAGCAGGACAAAATAAGGCCCAACCAGTGGAAATTACTTATGACGGCTACTACGGCATCCGTAAAGTAGCACGCATGCCGGATTTCATGGATGCAACTGAATGGATGAACTATCGTTTTGCACGCTACACAACGGGAAGTTCCGACGAAACAGGACGTGGTGCATACAAGATTACTGATAGCGACCTGCAATCCGTATTTCAAAATGGTACTGAATGGAAAGGTTCTCCTTTATATAATAGCTGGCTAAACAATGAAGGCTATGATTGGGCGGACATGGTACTGCGAACGGCATCTCAACAAAACCACTTTATCAGTGCAAGCGGTGCAACTGAAAAAACAAATTATCGTTTAGGTATCGGTTATCAAGGTGAAGAAAATGTATTTAAAAAGAATGATTATAATCGTATCAATATCAAAGGATCATTCGACAGCAAACTGTCAAAGGTTGTAGAAGCAGGTATAGCTGTCAACTTAGTGCACGATGTGCAGAACGACTGGATTACCGATACTTCGAATGCTTATTCTCCTTACAACAATGCATTCTGGTTTGCTCCGGTGGTTTCACCGTGGGATGAAGACGGTAATTTGCTGGCTATCCCGGCAAAAGTAGGCAATATGTCCTTAACTTCTACACCTTCTCCGTTGGTAGACTTCGAACTTGACGCTTACGAGAATGAAACTCGTAAATTCCACGTCTTCGGTAACGTTTATATGCGTTTTAACATTATGGATGGTTTGAAATTCACAACCACCCTATCCCCTAATTATTATCATGGCCGTCAAGGTATCTTTATGGGTACCGGCGTTTCCGAAAAGTATCCTTTGGGAACAGCTTATTATCAGAACCAGAAACACAATCAGGCTTCCGTAATCAATACAGAACGCTTAGACTGGACATGGGACAACCAAATTGACTTCAGCAAAACATGGGGACAACATAGATTAAATGCAATGGGATTATTCTCCATGTATGCCAGCAATAGGGAAACCTATACTCAGACTGTAACTGATATTTCAGATGATAAACTCTCATACCATTCCATGGAGAAAGGTTCGGGTACGAAAACTATTAAATCCACTTATACAGAATCCTCTTTGGTGTCTGTAGCTGCCCGTTTAAACTATGCCTACAAAGAACGCTACATGGCTACCGTTACCATGCGTACCGATGGTTCTTCACGCTTTGCCAAAGACAATCGTTGGGGATGGTTCCCCTCTGCTGCTGTAGCATGGCGCGCTTCGGAAGAAGATTTCCTGAAAGACGTAGAATGGCTGGACAACTTGAAACTGCGTGTATCTTACGGTATCACGGGTAACAACAATGTGGGTGACTATGCTACTGCATCTTCTGCTTCAGGTCCTAATTATTCCGTTATTGGCGGACAGGAATATCAAGGCTATTATGCCAACGGGTTAATTGACAGAAACCTAATTTGGGAAAAGATTAAAGAATTCAATTTCGGTGTTGACTTCTCTGTTCTTCAAAATCGCATTAACTTAACTGCAGATACTTATCGCCGTTTATCCGACGGACAAATCATGAAGGCCACTGTTCCTTTGGAAACAGGTGAAGGTTCTATTACAACCAACATTGGTGCTGTACGTAATACCGGTATCGAATTAGGATTGAATCTTGGAGTTATCCGTAACAAAAATTTCACATGGGACGTAAATCTTGCATTCGCTCGTAACTGGAGTAAAATTACCGAGCTTCCTAATGGAGACGATGTCAGCAACAATTGGTTCATCGGCGAACGTCTGAACGTTTTGCGCGATTACACAAGTGCTGGAATCATCACTACCGATGGTATCACCATGCGCACAAAAGATGGAGACCGTCATTATACCCTTCAAGAAGTATACGATACCTTTGGTCCTGGCGGACAAGGATTAAAATGGTATGAAGGTCAGATGGCTGTAAACGATTGGAATAATGACGGCAAGATTAATGATGAAGATAAACAAATCTTCGGCTGTACAGATCCTAAGTGGACAGGTAGTTTAAGCTCTACTATGACTTACAAGGGATTCGACTTCTCCTTTATGCTCTACACGAAACAAGGACAATGGTCACGCAGTTATTTCCACGAACAATATATGAACTATGGTGATCGCGGACGTCAAAAAGTGAATTTTGATTATTACATCCCTGCAGGAACCCCTGTTCTGGACAAAAACACAGGAGATGTAACCTATCTGTCAGAAGCACACATAGGCAAATATCCTTATCCAAACAATACAGAAAAAACAGGAGGCGGTTACTTCAGCAGCAGTAGTGCAGCAGTGCGTTATCACAAAACATCCTTTGTGAAAGTGAAAAATATCACATTAGGTTACACTTTCCCGAAAGCATGGCTAAGCAAAATTGCCGTAAAACATCTGCGCCTCTATGTAAATGTAATCAATCCTTTCTGTTTCACCGACTATGAAGGTTTCGATCCTGAATGGGCCAGCGCAAACCTGACAAACGGCGGACCTGCGTCTGTTACTTACCAGATTGGTGCGAACATTAAATTCTAACAATATAAATTTATAAGAGCTATGAAGATTTATAAAAAATTACTATATGCAATGTTCATGATTGGTTCCATGACATTGACTGGTTGCGATGACTTTCTCACACCGGATAATAAGAGTTCTGTGACGGATACCGACTATTTCAGTACAGCGTCAGGGTTCCAATCTCTCGTTTATGATGCATACGCCCAACTGATTGATATATATAACAGTGCAGATGCACCGGTATATTTCAATGCCGGTACCGACCTCTATCAAGATGGACGTAATGATATTGATGCCGCACTTCACCGTTGGTCAAACTTTACACCAGAACATGGTAAGGTTAAGACTTTTTATACCGATTGTTATGATGGTATCCGTTCTTGCCTTTCCATCCAATACTATGCACCGGCAGCGAACGTCAGCGATGCTGTAAAGCAAAAAGCCATTGACGAAGGTCGCTTTGTACAGGCCTTGTTCTATTATCTGTTGGTTAATAATTATGGTGGTGTACCGTTAGTCACAGAGTATGCCAGCACAGCTATCAAAGGTTATCCGCGTGCAACAGCTGAACAAGTATATACTTATATTATAGATGAGTTGAAAAGTATCATTTCCAACAACAGACTGACAAGTTCCAGTGCTACAAAAGGCGGGGGTGAAGCCAGTATTGAAGCTGCTAAAGCATTGCTGGCAAAGACTTATCTTTCTGCTGCATGGGATTTAAATAACCAATCTTACTTCACCGAAGCTGCCAAATATGCCGACGAGGTTATCAATGGGCGCTCATTAACTACTGAATTTGCCGATTTATGGGCAGCCGACAGTTCAGGTGACGATGATGCCGAATTTATCTTCGACATAGAATACGATTATAACAGTACCCACGATCAAAATGCAGGTAACCGCTGGCAATCATTCTACTCCAATTACTACGGTGGTGCCGAAGAAGGAATGAAGAATGGTTCCTCACTATGCATTCCCCTCATGCATACACTGAGATGTTTTGAAAAAGGTGATAAACGCTATGATGCAACTTTCCTGAAAACATTATTAGTGAAAAAGGCATGGGATCCAGCTCAAGGATTTAAAGAAAACGGATCACCATTGGGAGACTACTTCTCTTTTTATAGTAACGGAAATACCGCACAAGGAAAAATGGTTGGTGTATATTATCCTGCATATTGGGAATGTGACGCAGCATCAGTTGCCGCATGGCGTGCCAAAGATCCGGCAAACCGTGCCGAAACATTCATTATTCCGCAAAATGAAATGACAGCCCAAATGGAACCCATGTCAACCTATATGGAAGATCTCAAAGAATATCCCAACGGTATCATTACAAAGTATGACTTTGAAGAATCACAAAAGAAGAGTTGGGCAGTGCATCCTTGCCGCAAGTTCGACGACAGTAAGACTGCACAATACAGTGCCGGAAGAAGTTTCCGTGACCTACATGTCATTACATTGCCGGAAATCTTCTTTGTTGCCGCTGAAGCTTATTTCAAGGCAGGCAATGATGGAACAGCCCTCAAACGCTTGAATACTGTACGCAAACGTGCAGGTCTTGCTGACGCAACAAGTATTGATATTGATGTTATTCTGAAAGAATCAGCTTGTGAAATGTACGGAAACGGTTATCGCCGTATGGATCTCCGCCGCACCGGCAAACTTATTGAATATAATAACCTACATAATCCCCATTTGAAGGGCAACGCAGCATCAATCATCGGTCAAAAAACATTATGGCCTATCCCACAAGCAGCTATTGATGCAAATGACGATTTGACTTCCGACGATCAAAATCCGGGATATTAAATAAGTAAATGAGATTCTCATAGATTATCCATACAAAGAAACGAGTCTATGAGTAAGATCGGGAGATTTTAAAGTAGACATTCTTTGCAAGGAAGAGGGGGCTTTACGCCCTCTCTGTTGTTTATTTTTTCCCCTTATCTCTATACTCAGTAGGTGTCATTCCCATCTTCTGTTTAAAGCACTTACTGAAATAACGCGGATCATTAATGCCCACCATATAAGCAATCTGAGTCATGGAATACTCTCCCGTCTCAATAAGCTGGACAGCGCGTTTAATACGCATTTCTTTGATAAACTCAATAGGAGCCAATCCGGTCAGTGTCTTCAGCTTTTTGAAGAATACAGAACGGCTGACAGCCAACTCTTGTACCAGATCATCTACCACCAATTCACCATTATCCATATTCTTTTCCATCAGATCTACCAGTTTATCCATAAACTTACGGTCGTTAGGAGACATTTCAGGGCCTTTTTCTTCCACTGTTTCTTCTTCGGAAGTAGTAGCAAGAGTTCCAGTCATTAAGTTATTGCGATAGATGCCCTGCAGCTTCTGACGTTGAGTCAGCAGATTCTTTACACGCGCTTTCAGATAAGTGGCACTGAACGGTTTGGTAATATAGTCATCAGCTCCATACTCCAAGCCTTCCAGTTTGCTCTCAATAGAAGTCTTAGCTGTCAACAATACAATAGGAATATGGCTGGTCGTCATGTCTGCACGCAATTCACGAGTCATAGCTATACCATCCTTTTCGGGCATCATCACATCACTGATGATAATATCCGGTAAGAATTTCAAGGCTTTACTCCACCCCTGCATACCATCTACCGCTTCCACAATCCTATATTCGGAAGCAAAGATACTGCGCAAGAACAGACGGAGTTCTGAATTATCTTCCACAAGCAGCATCGTCCCTTTAGCATCTGTATCTTCTCCGGCCTCATCCGGAAGAGTTTCCTCCTTCGACTCATTGGAGCTAAGTACGTCCGTCACTTGTTCTGCAACTCCCATACCCACAGTAGTATCATCCTGTAAGAATTCCACTGTTTCATCATAATGCTCTTTTCCTTTCAGAAAATCGACTTTAAAGCAACTACCCTCACCCAGTTTACTGTCAACAGTAATAACTGCCTTGTGCATCTCCACCAACTCTTTTACTAATGACAAACCAATGCCTGTGCTGGATTGATTAAACAAGTTACGGTCTACCAAATTCTCAAAACGGACAAACAAGGATTTTTTCTTATTATCCGCAATGCCTATTCCCTGATCTTCCACACCTACGGAAACCGTTTCTTCATCTTCACGCACTAAAACAGTAATCATCTTCCCGTTTGGAGTGTACTTAAAGGCATTAGAAAGCAGATTGAATACTATTTTCTCAAACTTATCAACATCCACCCACAAATATAATTCCTCCTTCTCTGTTTCAAACAGGAAGTCTATCTGATGTTCTTCGGCAACCGACTCAAAGTTTTCCATGATTTTACGGGTAAAAGCAACTACATTTATGCGTTGCACCTGCATCTTCATCTTCCGGTTCTGTATCTTCCGGAAGTCCAAGATCTGATTGATAAGCCTCAACATCCGATTTGTATTCCGTTCCACCACCTGTAATTGCTCACGTGCATCAGCCGGAAGTTTCGTATTTGCCAGAACGTATTCCACAGGCCCCGAGATCAAAGTCAACGGAGTACGCAGTTCGTGGGAGATATCAGTAAAAAAGCGCAGCTTCATATCTGTCATTTGTTGCTCTACAGATACTTCATGTTTCAGACGATAAATAGTGAACAGAATATAAACAGCCGTCACAATAATCAGTATAACGAACAGCACATACAGGAAGTAGGCAAATGGAGTTTCCCAGAAAGAAGGAAGAATCTCAATATTCAGTATGCGCGTATTTTCTGTCCACACCCCATCCCCATTAGTCGAACGAACTTTAAAAATATAGTGTCCTTTCGGTAAGTTGGTATAAGTGGCAGCACGCTGCTTACCAACAAAATTCCAGGCTTTTTCAAAACCTTCCAGAATATAAGCATACTGAATTTCAGAAGGTGCAGAATAATCAAGTGCAGCGAACTGAATTGTGAAAATATTCTCCCGATGGGATAATACCAGTTCACTCGTATCATCCAAACCTAGTTTCAGAACCGAACCTTGTCCCGGCTGCACGTCCTCATTGGCTATCAATAATTTGGATAATACAATCGGCGGTACATAGTTACTTTTACAAATAGAATCCGGATTAAAGTAAAAGATACCTGTATTAGCCCCGAAAAGTATATTCCCCGAGGCCGTATATTCCGAAGCTGCCTCACTGAAACGTACACGGAAGAAAATCTCTTGATCTGCATAGTTTTCAAACGTCTCTTCAGAGGGAATAAATTTGCTTATGCCATTCTCAGAACTCAACCACAAATTACCGTTCTTATCTTCCTGTATGGAAAGCAGCACATCCGAAGGGAGTCCATCTTGTACTGTATACGATTTGAAAGTAGCATTACCATTGCCGTCCAATGACACCAGTTTATTCAGTCCGCCACCAAAAGTTGCAATGAAAAGTTCCTGATCACGAGTCGATGCAATCCAATGTACATCATTATTGCTCAAACTATGTTCATTATCCGGAACACGCAGAAAATGATGAAACTTCACATCTTCGGGATTCTTGAAGTCGGCATCTATCATCAGTGCACCAATGGTAGTCCCTATCCATATATGTCCTTTATGGTCTCCTGTAATAAAACGGGCTTTGTAGCAATAGTCAATGGGATATCCTTTCAGATTATTACGGTGGTTCACAAAAATTACCTTTCCACCCTGATCACGTGTCATATAGTTTATTCCACCGGCAAAAGTAGCTATCCAGATACGTCCGTGGCTATCTTCATACACACAGTAAACATTGTCGTCACTCAAACTATAAATATCCTCTTCCTGATGCTGATAACGAGTCAATTTATAGTGAGATCCATCTTTTTGCTTCTCGGCTTTCACCAGACCATCCCCTTTCGTTGCAATCCAAAGATTTTGTTTGCTATCCTGCAAAATGAAATATACATTACCACGCAATGGTGTACCACCGTGCGACACTGTACCATTTTCAGTCAAATAACCTTTATCTACACGATTCTTATCATATACTCGTAATTTTCCATCTTTCAGACCCACCCATAAATTCTGGTCCATATCTTCACAAAGGGCACGAACTTCATTACTCAAAGACTCATAATCATGTGGCATGGGAGTCATTACACGAAACTGGGATGGCCGGAAGGTCACTTTTTCCAGTCCTTTAGAATGCGTACACATCCACAAATCACCCTGCCGGTCAGAAAAAGCTGCATGAATTTTATTAGAGAAACGCCAGTCACTTCCTGACAGACTATTATAGAATGGATGTAAACTATTGCTTTTCCGATCAAAATATGAAAATCCACCCCCATAAGGATGTACCCACAGTACACCATTAATATCCTCATGAATATGAAAAGCCGGACGTGATCGGTCGGTACTGGTAGGCTCCACCGGTACTTTCTCTTGTTTCAGGATACGTGTACGCGGATTGAAGTGCACCACTGTACCCGGAATATGCTGTTCAAACCAGACCTCGGACGCCTTATCTACATAAACCGAGTGAATAGATGCATTTGGAAAGCGGGAAGCCGGAAAATGTTCTATCGCTTTCGTCTTAGGTTGATATGAGAAAAAACCATCTTTCGCAGTAGTAAATATCAGTTCATTACCCTCCACGCTATTGATAGAAACAATACGGGAAGATGCAGGCAAATTCTGCAACTGAAATTGTCCATTTTCCTTTTGATAGCACCACACCCGTCCGTTATCCGAACCAAAATAGATTTCCGAATTATATTCCAGACAAGAGTAAAAAGCTTGTCCTCCTTTCTTTTCCCGTTCAGCAGCATCTACAAAATAAGATGTCGGAGTAGTCTGTCCCGCTGTCAACATTCCTAATCCGTTATCAGACAATATCCATTCATTACCCAAAAGGTCTTCATATACCCCAAAAACACGAGTGGCAGAGAATTGACCTGATTGAGCAGAATACCATTGTGAAGTTAAACTATAATCTTCCGGATTCGTATCTATGCGAATGGCGCCTTCTGTTTCAGTCAGCAACCAAACCGCGCCACCCGAAAGGGCTTCTATCTTCGTGACATTGACTGCACTGCCCCCTTCACCTTCAGCCGGAACACGCTCAAATGCTTCCGTACGTGGATCAAAACGATAGGCATGATTATCATAAGTCTGTAACCAAAGAAAGCCATACTTATCCTCCACCATATAATCTACACGATTATGGCTCAACACAATACGGTTATCAAGACGTGCCTTATATGTTTTAAACGAATAACCGTTAAACTTATTAATACCATCCCAAGTAGCAAACCACATATTCCCTTTGCGATCTTGCAGGATGCTCATTACTGTATTTTGAGAAAGTCCGTCTTCAGACGAATAATGGGTAAAGAAACAATCCGGTTGTGCTTTTACTGATAATACACACACCAACCCAACTATCAGATATAAGATTTTTTTCATCATAACAGGCTTATTCTATGCGGTAAAGATACGTATTTCATAGAAAAATCATGTATCTTTGTTTAGTTTTTAACAACCACTGACCATGAAACGCATTACAACCATTTTCCTAATAGTTCTCTTCGGACATCTTGGCATAATTGCACAAACTGACACCACCGCCTATGGTGTTGTAAAAAACATGCCTGTCTTCTATGAGCAACTGAAACAGCAACTTACCTTTCCAATGGCATGGGGCAATTCCCCCGTCCGTAAATTTGAGACATGGCGTACCCTGGCACGGGAAACCTTATTGGACTGTATGCAGAATTTCCCCCCTGCTCCCGCTGATTATGCCATGGAAGTAATCGCTACCGAACAACGCAATGGATATAAAGCTCAAAAAATACTATTTAATGTATCGAAATGGTGCCGCATCCCCGCCTATCTGCTAATACCTGACGGTGAAGGTCCTTTCCCGGCAGTCGTTATGTTGCACGATCATGGTGCACACTTTTCCATCGGTAAAGAAAAAATGGTTCGTCCATTCGGAGTAAGTACTGAAATCATGGCAGATGCAGACGACTGGGCATCCCGTTGCTACGACGGACAATATACAGGGGACTATTTTGCCGAACACGGTTATGTAGTACTTTCCATTGATGCCTTATTCTGGGGAGATCGCGGACGGAAAGAAGGAGTGAGCTATGACGGACAACAGGCATTAGCTTCCAATTTTCTGCAAATGGGGAGTTCATGGGGAGCATTCATCCATATAGATGATGTACGAAGTGCAGAATTTCTGGCTTCACTCCCATGTGTGAATAAGAATAAAGTAGGTTGCGTAGGTTTTTCGATGGGAGCCTATCGTTCATGGATGCTCGCTGCAATCACCGACTGCATAAAAGCCTCCGCATCCATCTGCTGGATGAACACTACTGAGTATCTGATGACACTAACCAACAATCAGAACAAAGGGGGATCAGCCTATTCCATGTTGATCCCCAACCTACGCCGCTATCTGGACTACCCGCATACGGCAAGCATTGCGTGCCCGAAACCAACTTTATTTTTCAACGGAAGCCAGGACAAGCTATTCCCGGTAGAAGGCGTGAAAGATGCATATAACATCATGCAGACAGTTTGGCAAAGTCAGAAAGCATCCGACCGCCTGGTTACTAAAATATGGGAAGAAAAGCACTTCTTCAACAAGGAAATGCAGAAAGAGACATTGGAATTTTTCGATAAATGGCTGAAATAAACTCTCATCATTTCAGCTAATGTTTCAAGACTGATAATCCTATAATATTAAGTGATAGAAATTATAACCACTTATTTAAGAAGTCCAAAATCTTTGCCTGTACCTTCTTACCGCAGTCATGCGGCATATCCCATAATTCTGTTACTAATTTATCTCCTGCCGAACGACTCTCCCACACTTCATGCATCTCCGCAAAGGCAGCTCTGACTCCTATCGGAGGGAACAGTTTATCATGTTCTCCATTCAAAAAAAGCATAGGCTTAGGGCAAGCAATAGAAGCAATATGCGGATAATCCAAATAACGACGAATACCAGGCAACATATTAGCAAAGCCTCCTCGCTCGCGACCATATTCCCATGAAAACTGGCAATCAGTGGTGGTCATCCAACAGATTGCAGCTCCAACCTGTATTTTATCTGATAGAGCCGAAAGCATCCAGGCACGATATCCTCCCATAGAGAATCCCATACAGGCAATACGCTTGGGGTCTACCTCAGGCAGGGTAGCGAGATAGTCTGTAGTATACATATCTTCATAATTCATAAACGCACTCAAACTACGTCCTAACATCATAAAATTCCCCGCATTATCGGCATACTTACTACCATCAGCCCCTTCTTTACGCCCGCGTTCACCCCAATAAAGAGCATCAACAGAAATAACCACATAACCATGGGCAGCCAAATAATCACCGGCATATTGCCCACCATAACAGTTTGCTGCCCAAGCGTCTGCATCATCCAGCACAGCTTTATCTACTCCAAAAGGTCGAATCATTTTCTCTTTACCAATTGTGTAATGCCCACCATGGTCGTGCAGAAGTACCACAGCCGGAAAAGGACCTTCACCATCAGGTATCAATACATAAGCATTCACACGAGAATACCCAGTCAGATTGAAACACAATTTCTTCGCCCGATATCCTTCACGCTGTTCTTCTGCCAATATTTCAGTTTCATACTTGGTAGTATAAGGTGGCGGGGCAAGCATAGCATCCAGCACTGTAGCACGTGCCTGCTTACGCCATTTCTTAAAATTCTTCACCGGACTATTCCCCCAAGCCATAGGATATGTCAACTCCTTTTTCAATTGATCTAAAAAGACCGGCATTTCCCGTTCTAATTCATAGGCAGGTAAATGTTGAGAAAGGGCGGTCGTCGAAACAACCAGCCCTATCATACCAAATAGCAATCCTTTTACCATAACTATTATTTATAACAAATGTCTCAATATCCACTTCAACTGTCCGTATTCCGTCGCATCAGAAGTCCAGTGCTCATTAATCGGAGTTATCAGTGCTTCCTTGGGGCAATCCAACACATTATAAACAGCATAACTGGTAGTAGGCGGACAGGTATCATCATTATATCCCCAAGTGATATAAGTAGGAACTTTAATCATACGGGCGAAGTTCACAACATCATAATATGCCATCGTTTTCAGCTTATCCGGAGTATCCATACCCTCTACTCTGAAAAAATGAGGATAGCCGCCTGCACGTCCTGCCTTGTAGCCTGCCATATCACTCAATGCCGGATGATTGGCTACGCAAGCTGTTACACGGCTATCCAGTCCGGTAGTAATCAGTGCCAAAGCTCCTCCCTGGCTGCCGCCCTGGACAATTACATTTTTACCATCCCATTCGGGCAGAGAAGTCAGGAGATCGATGCTGCGTACACAACCCAGATAGACACGTTTCATATAATAATTATCGCGGTTCTCCAACCCGTTATTTAAATAACCGTTCTCTCTGCCATTAAACGCATTGCTGATTTCCTTAAATTCTTCCGCACTCATCTCCGGATTCAGGCCATGTATCTCGATTTCGAAACGGATACATCCTTCTTCGGCATAATATTTATGGCGCAGAGGCTCCTTAATAGTTTTAATTCCAGCTCCCGGAGGGCAAAGTACAACCGGACAAGAACCTTTCACTGCATTCTTAGGATAGAAAAGATAACCATAAATGCACTGTCCACGGTTATTCAGCATTAATTTAATGAGATAACAATCAACCTTATCCGTACAATACTCCTCTGCAAGCTTTTTAGTATAAGTCAACGGATATTTGGCAGCTTCCGCTTTATTATTTTCCCAGAATTCTTTAAAATCTTTCGGCATCTGTGTGTAAGGTTGAATCTTTTCCGGTGAAAAGCCTACCTTCACATGATGTTTATAGCTTGTTCCATCCACAGTCGCTGTCAGACGGCAATCACGGAAACCGGGTTCTCTCATTGTCCCCACAGGTATTACCGCCTTTCCTTGCTTCAAAGTAACGGAACCGGAAGTATCCGCCGGCATCATGTCACCACCTATTTCATAAGAAACGGTTACGCCATCCTGCGGAATGCCGTATTTATAGAATTGCACCTCAACCGTAGCTTTCTCTCCGGTCTTATAAATCCAGCCAGCATGATTGGGCACGGTCACCCAAAGTACATCACTCCGGTACGGGTAGTTTTCCGCATATACAAATGACAGCGGAAAGATCAGGGCGAACAGCCATATAAACAAACTCTTTTTCATCATTATATTTTCAGTATTATCACATTATTTTACCACACGCAAAGAACATCTTCCTACCAAGTCCGTATCAACTCCGTGTCAAGGCCGTGTCAAGGCCGTAGTTATGAACACGGAGATGATACGGTTTTGACAAATGCCGGTCAGCGCTTTATGCTTAATAATTCATTCCCATTTTTTACCGGATTCCAACCATCCTCTCCAGTAAGTATGGAATCTATTTCATAACCTTTAAGATTCTTCAGTTGATGTGAGAAAGGTACACGTGCTTTTGGATTGGCACCTTCACCCGTACTTTCATATTCTGCATAGAATGCGGTCTTTTCCGCTTCCTTTTTACCCCAGTTATTCCAACCGGCAGGAGCAATATGCTTGCCTAAATTGCAACGAATAAATACAGCCTGCGCATACGAACGCCAGGGACGCGACAAATAAACATCCTGTACACCCTCAGCAGCCGTCAGTCGGCAATCATAAAATACATAACCATATTTCTGCCCTTGATCCGTAGAAGGTGCTGTCACATAGCCCCCACCTTTACTATGAATGTGACAACGATTGAATACAGCCGTAGACCAGCCAAAGATAAAATCGACCGTACCTTCTATATAGCAATCTTCATAGTACTGGCGACAACCTTTTCCATAGGTATAGAGCGTATCTTGGAAACCAAGGAAACGACAGTTTTTGAAAAAAGCACGATCAGCACTTACAAAACAGGCTACAGCCTGTCCTACCGGCCCCGAGGAATTCTCAAACGTAATATTCTCGGCATAAAAGTCCGGAGCATAAATATAGCAGGAAGAAGAACCGGAAGTTCCTTTTTCTCCACCAAAGCAATTCTTCTTCTGCGCATAATCATCATACGAAAGTATAGCACCCTCCTGACCTATCAAGGAAATGTTAATTTTGCTTTCGGGTACTACAATTTTCTCTTTATACACACCTTTACGCACCAATATCGTAGTACGGATATTCTTGCGGAAATCAGGAACAGCATCAATGGCTTCCTGTACAGTGAAAAAGTCTCCGCTACCATCCTGTGCCACTACGAAATCATAATGACGGACATACTTAGCCAATTCCGGTACTTCTTTAGCAATGGCATCCATAGCCAGACCGGCTACAATGCGGCCACCGTGTACATTCAAGTGGGTATTATCTTCGCGTCCTTTAGGTATAGCGGCAACCTGATTGGCAGGTACCCACATGAACAGCTTTTTAGAGTCTACTGGTCCCATACCTTCTACCAGGTCGTGCGTAATCTTATTCATATCCACAAATGCAACACCCAGTTCTTTCGCTACATTTCGAGGAGAGTCCAGATAGGCTCCATGCGTATCAATCAGCTTGTCACCTTCAGCAACAGCCGGCTGTTCCGAAGCTTCCCGCTTTGCATCCGGATTCACGCCTTTCTGAATATCATCCTGACAGATAGCCTGAGCAACTGCATTCCCGTCTGCTGTGCCGAAGTTCCGGCGCACAATGGAGTTAAACAAAACAGGGATGCCTCCCTTAGCACGTGTTTCATTTACAAAACGTTTCAGATTTTCATCAAAAGTACTTCCCGGGACTGTATGCCGCTTTGGGTCGGATTTCTCATCATTGTGTCCGAATTGGATAAATACATAATCACCTTTCTTCACTTGTGAGATTACCTTCTCCCAACGCCCTTCATCAATAAAGCTCTTGGAACTCCGTCCGTTCACGGCATGATTATCCACACGTATTTCCTCGGAGAGATAACCGGGCAACATTTGCCCCCACCCCCGTTCCGGGTTTTCACCCGTCAATGACTTATTAGCCATAGTGGAGTCTCCGATCATAAAAATCGTAATCACTGGTTTGTCAGCCTTGAAAGCAGAAAGCAAAAAAAACAACCCCAGTAATAATGTCAACTTATGTTTCATTGTTCATTATATATAAATAGTATTCTTAGTTTCCGGCTGCAATATTACCTAAAAACAGAAGATTTTAAGGGTAAAAAAAGTCGCAATCGGTAGAAAAATTAATATTAATCGTATATTTGCCGGTAAAATAATTAATCTGACTGGCAAAATGGAAAAGACAAGAAGTAACACCTTCATTCTTGAAAAAGAAATAGTATGGGAACCTGCAGGTGAAGGAGTGGTACGCCAAATCATGGGTTACGATGGACAAGTGATGCTTGTAAAAGTGAAATTCGAGCAAGGAGCTGTCGGTACACCACATACTCACTATCATACACAAACCACTTATGTGGCAAGCGGTAAATTTGAATTTACCGTAAATGGTGAAAAACAAATTGTAGAAACCGGAGACGGTGTTTACATCGAACCGAATGCAGTACATGGCTGTGTATGCCTTGAAGCTGGTATCCTGATAGACTGTTTCAGCCCCATGAGAGCAGATTTTCTAAAGTGCTAAATCCTGTCTGCAAGAAATTAACTTCTTGCGAACAAAAAGTTAACTTCCTGTCGACAAGGAATTAAGTTCTTGCAGGCAGGAAGTTAAGTTGTTATTTTGCAGGTTTCCAATCACTACACATTTTATAGATGTAACTCAAATCATCATATTGTGCAGCTTCCTTTTTCGTCAATTGTTTCGCCCACTTCACACGATCGGCTGCCGGAGCACCTTCTCCCGTACTTCCATATTCAGCATAACGGGCGGTCTTCTCATTTTCTACATTTCCCCAGTTATGCCAACCTTCGGGACGGATATGTTTGCCCATTTCGCAATTGATAAATACGGTAGCGGCATACGGACGCCAGGGACGTCCCAGATATACCTTATCCACACCGGGATCGGCAGTCAGCCGGCAGTTCTTGAAAACATATCCCACCGCAATATCTTTGGGTGTAGAAGCTGCCGTTACGTATGAATTGGTTTTACTCCGTATCTCGCAATTCTCAAACAATGCGGTAGAAGGACCAAATATAAAATCAGTAGTGCCATCAATATAGCAATCTGCAAAATAGAGTCGTGTACCAGCAGCACCTGTATAAATAGTATCCTGATTACCCAAAATACGGCAGTTTATGAATACCAGTTTATCACCTTCCGTATGGAGTGCCACAGCTTGTCCCAGTCTGGCAGCATTATTTTCTATAGTCAGGTTCTTGAAAGTTATGCTATTCCCCTCCACTTTCACTGTGTAGGTGCGAAAAGTACCCATTTTATTAATATTAGCGTGATCATCATACGTGATAATCGTGTTTTCCACGCTTTCACCAATGAATTCTACATTCTGCAACCAGGAAGGGATAACCACTTTTTCTTTATAAGTACCATTCTTTACCAGTACCGTCACTTTATAATCCATAAAAGCCCGGATACCTTCCATAGCTTCTGTCAAAGTACGATAGTCTCCCGAACCATCGCGGGATACAACAATCGTATCCTTCCATTGCGTCTGTGCCGACAATGGGATGATCCCCACCAAGAGAAGAACTATACCGCATAAATAATAAGCCAGTCGTTTCATTGTCCTATTTTTGATTAACGATTTCTTTTACTTGCTGCAAACGTTCCCATTCCAAACTTGCCATGATAAATGGACCTACTGCTTTGGGATCATTGCTACGGATTGTCTCATTTATATAATAGGTGTAATCGCCCATACGGTAATTCTTACCGCCTAATCCGGCAACTGCACAAGCTTTCGTAATAGTTACCACACCATCTTTATCTACTTCAATGAAGTTATCGAGAATGCCCTGGTAGCCTTTGAGAGCTACTTTTAGATATGACTTATCAATATATCCTTTACGAACCGCCTTAAACAAAGCATAAACAAACATAGTAGAACAAGAAGACTCCAAATAGTTTCCCTTCTCACCGCTTTTATCCAGTACCTGATACCACAGTCCTGTCTTTGGATCCTGTATACGCTTCACCTGTGCAGCAATATTGTTCAAGATAACCAGCATGGAATCACGACCAGCTTCATGTTTCGGAATAAAATCCAACGCATCTACAAATGCCATTGCATACCAGCCCATAGCACGTCCCCAGCTATGCTGAGACTGTCCGGTGACAGGATCTGCCCAACGTTCCTTGCGACTGACGTCACAGGCATGACGGTAAAGACCGTTCTTGGGGTCATAAGTATGGCGGGCTACTGTAATAAACTGATTGACAATATCCTGATAATCCTGTACACGGTTGTTACGAAAAGCATATTCGGCATAGAAAGGTGCTCCCATATAAATGCCATCCAGCCACATCTGATTGGGATAAACTTTCTTATGCCAGAAACCTCCATCCTCATTGCGCGGATGGGTATTGAGCTGGCTACGCAACAGGTCTATAGCTTTCTTATATTTCTCATCTTTCGTCTGTTCATAAATACGAAACAGGAATTTACCAGAGTTCAGACGGTCAATGTTATATTCATGCAATTTATAAGTCTCGATGCTTCCATCATTGTGTATCATTGTGTCTGCGTAAGCCAACGCATAGTCGAATATCTTTTTATCTCCATAAGTATCATACACATCCAACATAGCCTGCAATTCCAGTCCATGACAATAGTCCCATTTCAATTTGGGTTGGAAATCCAACTGCCAGGATTCTGGGCAACGAATCATCTCTGACTCTACCATACGCACCGACCAGGGTTGCTTATCACTAACTTTCTGGGCGGACAACTGGGTAGAGCAAATTAGCGCTCCCATTACAAAAGTTTTACAAAGTAGATTATTCATCATTCTATTCTTGTTTTTAGGTATATAGATTATATTAAGTAATGTGACAAAGATAGCGGTTCTCACCTAAAACGTTGTGTACTTTTCGACCGAAATGGTGCATTATTTATTTTCGTCCTCTACAATCTTATTTTTTCGTGTACGAGAACGAGCAATTTCGTGCGCGATAACGAGTTTTTTGCCATTTATTTGCATTTCGAACAAAAATTGCAGGAAATTAGACGAAAAAAGTATTGATATACATCAAATAATGTGTATTTTTGGCCCCAGAAATAAGAATTAATAATTTTAAATCAACGTATCATGAGTTTAAATCAAAATGCAGTGGGAAAGATGACCAACTACAGGTGGACCATCTGTGCCATGTTATTTTTTGCGACAACAGTAAACTACCTTGACCGCCAAGTGCTGTCATTGACGTGGGATGAATTTATCAAACCCGAATTCCATTGGGACGAATCACACTATGGAACAATCACTTCTGTTTTCTCTATTGTTTATGCAGTCTGCATGTTGTTTGCAGGTCGCTTCATCGACTGGATGGGAACTAAGAAAGGATTTCTTTGGGCTATCGGTGTATGGTCGGCAGGTGCCTGTCTCCACGCTTTCTGTGGTATCGTAACCGAGCACTTCGTAGGTCTGCACAGTGCAGCCGAATTAATGGGTGCTACCGGTGATGTTGTGGTAACCATTGCTACAATTAGTATGTACTGCTTCCTTGCAGCCCGTTGCGTATTGGCACTCGGTGAGGCCGGTAACTTCCCTGCGGCTATCAAAGTAACTGCCGAGTATTTCCCTAAGAAAGACCGTGCGTATGCTACTTCAATCTTTAATGCCGGTGCTTCTATCGGTGCTTTGGTTGCTCCGTTGACTATTCCTTTGCTGGCTAAAGCATGGGGTTGGGAAATGGCTTTCATTGTAATTGGTGGTCTCGGCTTTATCTGGATGGGCTTCTGGGTATTCATGTACTCTAAACCTTCAGAAAGCAAACACGTAAACAAAGCCGAACTGGAATATATCGAACAGGACAAGCATGAAGAAGGTGCTGCTCCGGTAGTAGAAGAAAAAGACGAAAAGAAGATGAAATTCTGGCAATGCTTCAGCTATAAACAAACCTGGGCATTCGCTTTCGGTAAATTTATGACTGACGGTGTATGGTGGTTCTTCCTGTTCTGGACTCCTTCCTATCTGAATACTCAATTTGGCATCAAAACTTCCGAGGGATTGGGTATTGCACTGATCTTTACCCTATATGCCATTACGATGCTTTCAATCTATGGTGGTAAATTACCTACTATCATCATCAACAGAACCGGTTTGAACCCATATGCAGCACGTATGCGTGCTATGTTGATTTTCGCATTCTTCCCGCTGGTAGTACTGTTGGCACAACCTCTGGGCACTATCTCTCCATGGTTGCCGGTTATCATGATCGGTATCGGTGGTGCAGCTCACCAATCCTGGTCTGCTAATATCTTCTCTACTGTAAGTGATATGTTCCCAAGAGCAGCTATTGCAAGTATCACGGGTATTGGTGGTATGGCCGGTGGTTTCGGTTCAATGATTCTGCAGAAAGTAGCAGGTAATCTCTTCGTATATTCATCAGGAAGTACAATAGTAGATGGAAAAGAAGTAGAAATGACTCATGATTTGCTGGAACAAGGTGCACAGTTTGTACGTCCTGCCATGGAATTTATGGGCTTCTCCGGTAAACCTGCAGGATACTTCATTATTTTCTGTGTATGTGCGGTGGCTTACCTAATCGGTTGGATTGTAATGAAGGCTTTGGTACCTAAATACAAACCTATCGTACTGGAATAATAATATTATAAGTTTATAATAGAATAAACAATGAAAAAGGTGCTCAGCGATGGGCACCTTTTTTAGTATAATATAAAAAGTATGGGCACAAAAAAAGCCCCTTCTCACGAAGCGACTCTCTTCTGCACTCTCCTGCTAAAACCACACAAACCTCAGTGCCCACTTTAGCAAATTACACCTCCAAACGGTTCATGAGAAATACAGGAGCGCAAAATTTTAAGATGAAAAAAAGGGAAGTCTCACGACTTCCACAATTCTTCTAACCTTAAATCTAAATCTCTATGAAAAAAACGTTCGGCAAAGATAGCCGTTTATTCCATTCGGAGATATTAATAAAAGATATAAAGATTTGAGGAACATTTAAGATTTACTAAATGGAATTGGTAAAGCTTTATAAAACCGTATCGAGCAGATCGGCGTAGATAGGATTTTGTCGTAACAAGTAAGGCACCCCTGTCATAAATAGCTGCTTGCGGGCACGGGTGAGCGCAACGTTTAGTTTCCGGTCAATCCATACTCCTCTTTCTTCCGTAAGGTTGGCAAGAAATTTCAGTTGATAAGTACGGTTCACACAGAAAGAATAAATAATCACATCCCTCTCACTTCCCTGGAAACGTTCTACGGTGTCCACTAGGATATCATTCAAAACAGGAATACCCAAAGCAGCTATTTCTCTCTTTATAAGGGCTATCTGGCTACGATAAGGAGTGATAACGCCTAAAGTCAAAGCAGAATGAAAGCCGGAACCGCTTGCCTCATACTGTCGGTAAACGGCAGCAGCCAACCGCGCTGTAAGCTGTGCTTCGGAATGGTTTATCTTCGCTGATTGTAAAGGAGTCTCCGGCACCGAGGGAAGAAAAGCTACCCGACTCACCAATACATCAGCAAATTCATCACTCTCCAGTCCCGGAGCAAGTACAAGTTCACCTTGCTGATGCGGCAAACCGACCGCTTCCAGTAATCCGCCATAAAAAGCATGATTAGGGAACCGGGCTACTTCCACATTCATACGTCCCTGTCGGCAAAGCATATCGTAGAAACGCTGAGTGGTTGGTGACGAGTGATTGGCGGAGACTGTACGATAGAGACGTTCGAACAGAGAATCTTTCAGGTTGTACAAACCGATACTCTGTAGGCATTCTTCACACACTTCAGATTGCGATTCGGATTGAAGAACAACGGCAGGCAGTTGTTTATGATCGCCGATAAGAATAAACTTACCGATGGTATTGTTACCAGCTACATTTCGTGCACAAAGAAGTCCTAACAGTTGTGGCTCCAATATCTGGGTAGCCTCATCCACAATAGCCACATCAAAAGTCTTCAGACGAAACATATCCGTTTTAGATGAGAAGGTAGCAACAGTACCAACGAAAACACGACAACCTTCTATGCATGCGTGTACTTCACGACGTGTAGAACAGGCTTCCAGCACATTCTCTATTAATCGGGAACGGAAAGAAGGATCGCAAGAGAGCTCACTTCCGATACGAATAAAATCAATCTCAGGCGTTATTACAGAAAGGGTTTTGCAGATCTCATCCACTGCACGATTTGTATATGAAAGTAACAATATCTGTTTCCCTTCACGATAGAAAGCTTCTACCATACCACGCAAAGCACGGGAAGTCTTTCCAGTACCCGGAGGACCTATCAAAAGAAAATAATCCCTGGCTGCCTGTGCCTTCAGGGTAATGCGGGAAAAATCATCGGAAGCAGCTGCAATACGGGCATCAAAAGAAGTATCAAAATCCGGTTCACGCTGAGACAGCAATAAATCCCGGCGATCCTTGTTGGCGGAAAGGAAAGCGGAAAGTCCCAGATACATGCTGCGGAAAGAAGTATCCATATAATCGTGCTCTATGGCATAGCAACTATCCAGAGGAAGCACAGAAGTATTTTGTTGCGAAGCACGAAGACGGATACGGATATCCCGGTCGGTGATTCGCTCTATATTCCCTTTGAATACCATCTTATTGGTTACATTGTCCGTATCTTGATTGCGTTGATAGAGGACAATGGCGTCACCCTCACGGAAATTCGGTAAAACTTGCAGAGATAAATCATTGACCGGACGTGCCAATACAAGATATGCCTTATGTATATCTGCCGCATGATTCTCTGTGATCGTCAGATCATATAGTATCTCCCCCGCCTCACGCTTTTCTTCAAGTGTGGAAAGCCACAAAGCAGCAGCTCCTGCACGCCCTTCATAATCAATATCACCTGATTTTGAAGTGTACAATTCCTTGGTTATAAAATTGTAGAGTGTATAGAAGTAACATTGTTCCAATGCAGTAAGCATCCGGATACGTTGTGCCACTGCATCGATGGACGGATAAAGATAGCGTTTCCATAACGTGTTATTCAGATGACGCTCATTCAGTGTCTCTGGATTGATAGCTTTCAGGCATTCCGCTGTATAATGAGGACTGTTACGTAATTGCATGCCATATTCATTCGCCACAATCCGGTTGCGAACATCCATCACACGCCGTACCATCGCCCACGATGGACGGGCAGGATATAGCAACGGGTAACGTGTATACAGCAAATATGCCTTTACTCTGCGGTGGTCCATTCCCATAGAATATTCCAGCACTGCCTGATACAATAACATCTGTACCTTATTATTCTCTTTCGGTTCCACCTTGTCCCGGATAGAATACTCATCGGCTTTGCCCGACTTCATTTCTATAAAGGAAGACATATCGCGCTGCATATAGTCCAGACGTCCTTGCAACCCCAGTGCTTCACATATATAGGTAGGTTCCAATACTGCATCTGTTTTATCCAGTTCATAACCGGGAGTCCGGAAAGTTTCAGTCACCGTTTGACGGATATGTTCGAAGTGTCGTTTACAATCGGCAAAGAATTCCTTTTCTTTCTCCTTGTCCAGTAAATCGGCACATGCAGCCAACTCTATGGAATAAGTGCGGAAAGCCTTTTTCATGCAGGATAAATAGTCCGGCTCCTCTTTCGCATAGATCCATTCGTCCAGGAAAAGATTGGCAATATTACCGAGCAAAAGAGGACGTGTATTATCGGGAGATTGCAAACGTGCCAGCAGATAATTGGCCGGATGATGCCCGTAATCTTTAAAACACTCTGCCAGAGCACTGATATCCAACAGATAATCCGGTTCTAAAATAATAAAAGAGGGTGTCAATACACCTGCCTCATCTACAGCTACATTCAATAGATTGACCTGCGCATGGCGCCATAACAATTGACAGGTTTCTGCAAATTCCTCATTCACCTGCGGTACATTATATCGCACCCGTAACGGTTCATCAGCAACGGTATCTACAGGCAATACATATAAATACGTATCATCGGCATATTGAAAACAAACACGCATCCGGCGTACCCGTTCTTTAGCAAGTGGAGAAACGATATAAGTAGCATCCGCACGGGGAAGCAAGCGGTAAAGTTCCGCCGGTATCTCCTCTCCCGTAAGCTTCTTCACAAAGAAAGTCAATGTCTTGATGTCTCTCAACAGATTCTCCCGTGAGGGTTCAGCCAAACGGTTCAGAACAGCATTGGAGGTCAGGCGAAAAGTATGTAAGCGATTTTGTTCCACAACAGACAGTCCGGCTTTCGAGGCTACAAAGCTGATGCGTGCAGACAAGTCAGTCATTTGCAGACTACCGTCCGGCATCTGTGTACGACAAAGACGTTCCAGAAATTCACGAAGTTGACGGTAAGCCGTTGTTAATGGAATATTTTCATCCCGGCAGACAGTAAGTAAGAAGTGATAGTATTCCCGTACCTCTTCCTGCATTATTCCTCCTTATCTTCATCCGCCTCGTCCGTGTCAGTTTTCTTATCCTTAATCATCAGGATACTCAACTCATAGAGCAGATAAAGCGGAATGGAAACCACTGTCAGAGTGAAAGGGTCGCCGGTTGGCGTAATAATAGCTGCGACTATCACAATAATCACCAGTGCATGACGACGGTATTTGCGCAGGAAAGATTTGTGCACCAATCCTAAAAGTGAAAGTAACCAGGTCACCAACGGCAATTCAAAAGCCAGTCCCATACAGAGCACCAGCATCATGAAGTTATCTATGTAAGAATTTAAAGAAATCTGATTCTCGATGGCTGCACTCAGTTCGTAGGTTGAGAGAAAGCGCAACGTCAATGGATAGACCATAAAATACCCCAACAGTACACCGAGGAAAAACATCACCGTACCAATGCATAAAGCTTTCTTCACCCCACGACGCTCGTTAGGGTAAAGAGCAGGACTGATAAACCTCCAGATTTCGAAAAAGATATAAGGCGTAGCCGTCACCACCGACATCCAGAATGCGGTGGACATATGAACAAAGAACGGAGCCGCCAGATTTATATTGATCAGTTTGACGTGAAACTGCTGCGTAAAGAATTCATCGTTAAGATTGAATGTTTTTCCTACGTATCGCAGCACGTCGTAAAAGATGAAATCATTGTGGCAGGGTGCCAACACCACATTATCAAATAACCACGGCATTGCAATAAAATAACCGACTGCAAATACAAACCACACGCCGAGAACGCGAAACAGTACCCGACGCAGTTCGTCCAAATGATCCCAAAAGGTTAGTTCTTTATCTGCCATACTAGTGAAATAGTTACAAGCCACGAACTACAAGTACCTTCGGCATGATAGCGCAGGTACTTGTAGCTCGTAGCTTGTAACCCGTAGCTTATTATTTTTTAGAAGCCGGCTCTTCTATATCCTCCTTTGCCTTATTTATTTCTTCTTTCGCCTCATTCACACCGTCCTTGAAGCTCTTCACGCCTTTACCTAATCCCTTCATCAATTCAGGTATCTTCTTACCACCAAACAACAACAGGATAAGCAAAGCGATAATGACCCATTCGGAACCGCTGGGCAGAAAGCCTAATAAAAGTAAGTTTGTCATATTCATAGTTTTTTAAATTTGTTGCAAATATAATAGTTTCACTACAGATTACACACTTTTACACGGATTAAAACGAAAAGAATAAGGGTAAAACCGAATCTCAGTCCTGATAGTAAACCCTCTTCACCCGTGTAGAAACGCTTGTCAATACTTCGTAAGGAATGGTTTCAAGTACATCGGAAAGCACCGTAATGGGCAGATGATCGCCAAATATCTCTACGATATCCCCCTCTTTACATTCAATATCCGTAACGTCTATCATGCAGACATCCATGCAGATATTACCGACATAAGGTGCACGTTGCCCATTCACCAAACAATATGCATGACCATTGCCTAAGTGACGGTTTAGTCCGTCGGCATATCCGATAGGCAGTGCAGCAATACGTGAATCACGTTTCAGATGCCCTTTGCGACTATATCCAACCGTATCTTCTTCGGGTACCTCCCGTATTTGCAGGATGGTAGTTTTCAGTGTACTTACATTATTTATAATAGTATTATCGATCGGACTGATACCATACAAACCGATGCCCAAACGTACCATATCGAACTGTGCTCCGGGGAAACGCTCAATACCTGCCGAGTTGCAGATGTGACGGAGTATCTTATGCGGAAATGCTGCTTGCAACTGCATAGAGGCTGCTTCAAACATTTCTATCTGTCCACGCGTAAACGCATCAAACTGAGATGCATCACTGCCTACAAGGTGAGAGAATACAGACCGTGCAATGACAGCATTCTGGCTCTTCAACCGTTCTATAAGTCGTGGCATATCCTCGGGGGCAAAGCCCAGACGGTGCATACCCGTATCCAGTTTTATATGAATAGGGAAGTTGGTGATACCTTCTTTTTCCGCCTCCTTAATCAGTGCATCCAGCAAATGGAAGCTGTACACTTCCGGCTCCAGCTTATAATCGAACATAGTCTTGAATGCCGTCATCTCCGGATTCATAATGATAATGCTCGCCGTAATGCCTGCTTTGCGCAGTTCGGAACCTTCGTCGGCCACAGCCACAGCCAGATAGTCGACATGATGTTCCTGTAGTGTCTTGGCAATCTCATACGAGCCTGCACCATACGCAGACGCTTTCACCATGCAGACCATCTTGGTTTCCGGCTTCAGTTTACTACGATAATAATTCAGGTTGGCTATCATGGCTCCGAGATTCACTTCAAGAATCGTTTCGTGTACCTTCTTCTCCAGTTCTTCCGTCAAAGCATCAAAGCCAAACTGACGGGCACCTTTTATCAATATAATTTCATTTTCCAACCGTAGCTCACCACGGGAAATAGCACGCAACAATGCTTCCGTATTAGGATAGAAAGCCTTTTCAATATCAAACCGTGCAGCACACGAAGCAATCTCATTTCCAACACCGATGATGCGCTCAATACCACGACTGTTGATCAACTGCGATACCTTCCGGTAAAGCGTCGGTGCATTCTGGCCCGTTTCCAGTATATCAGAAAGAATGAGTGTACGCTTCAACCCATTGCTTTGCGAGCGACGGTAGAGGAAATCAAGCGCAATGTCCAATGAAGCGAGATCACTGTTATAACTATCATTAATCAATAAGCAACCGTTTTTGCCCTCCTTCACTTCCAAACGCATAGCCACCGGTTCCAGTGTCGTCATGCGCTCCGTAATTTTTTCAGCAGGAAGCATTAGGTAAAGACAGGCAGCCAGGCAGTTCAGCGAATTCTCAATAGAAGCATCGTCAATAAAAGGCAGCATAAAAGTATTATCCATTTCCAGATAACGGTAAGAGATGACGGTACAATCCTCCTTCTTCTCCACCTTACTTATAAACAGAGGACGCTCCATATCTTTCCGGCTCCATGCTATTTCACGGGCACTGAGCATGGACTTGGCCACGCAATTGCTGATAAACTCATCATCGCCGTTATAAATCACCACATCGCAGTTCTTAAACAGAGTCAGCTTCTCCATGCATTTCTCTTGCAGAGAAAAGAAGTTTTCCTGATGAGCACCACCAATATTAGTCAGTATGCCAATGGTTGGCTTGATAATATTCTGTAAGGCACGCATTTCTCCCATCTCAGAAATACCAGCCTCGAAAATAGCAAGCTCAGACTGTTCGTTCATCTGCCAGACAGACAGAGGCACCCCGATCTGAGAATTATAACTGCGAGGCGAACGGACAATTACCCGTTCGGGACTAAGCAACTGATGAAGCCACTCTTTCACAATAGTCTTTCCATTACTGCCTGTAATGCCAATCACAGGAATCTGGAATTGCTCACGATGTTGCTCCGCCAATTTCTGCAAAGCTTTCAACGGATTAGCAACTACTAAAAAGTTGAGTTGGGGTATGAGACTTGACTGCGCATCATCACGTTGTATAGAATCATCTATAATCAATTGTCCATTTTCAATTGCCTTATAAGTTTCTTTGCTAACTACAAAGTTACGGACGCCACGTGAATATAAATCAGGGATATAGCGGGCACCATCATTGCGTTTGGTAGTTAAGGCAAAGAACAAAGTTTCTTCGGGGAAACTCAAGGAACGGCTATCGGTAAGTAACCAGTCTATAGTTGCCGGCGTGTCCCCCACACGTCGTGCACCAATGCGTTCGGCTATTGTTTCAATCGTATATGACATATTTCTTTCTCGTTTTGGAAATCTAAGTACGGGTATTTTTGGTTAAGTCGATCTATTTTTAACACAATTTGTCCTAAAAAACGCTTATACTCCTCTGACTCCGGATGAAAGGGCTTATGAGATAGCGCTTTATTGATATTTTCACTTTCCTGCATAATCTCTAACGCATCTTCCGAGAAGCAAGTCTGCACAAACTTCTCCCATACATAGCGTACCGCCTGGGAGGACGGATGCACCATATCGTCAGCATAAAAACGATAGTCGCGAAGCTCGTCAAGCAAGAGTTCGTAAGCCGGAAAATAAGAGACATGTTCGGGAAAAGAAGCCTGCAACTGGTCGATGGCAAGCAAAAGCGTGGCTTTACTCAATTGATTGGCATGCATTCCATCGCGTATGTGTCGTATAGGACTAACGGTAAGAATCACTTTCAGCTTCGGGTTCCGGGCAATCAGACCGGAGAAAAGGGAAGTATAGTCGGATACAATCTCCTGCACACTGAGTCGGCGACGAATAAAGACAGATTCCGGTTGCTTGTGGCAGTTTGCAACCACATGCCCCGTAATCTTCTGTTCGTACACCCAGGATGTACCAAAAGTCAACATCAGACAATCCAGTTGATGAATGCATTCGTGTGCCGCCAACAAGCGGGCATTGATGCGCTGTAAAGTTTCCTCCATTAAGGGTGAAGAAAAATCTCCATGATGCATGGGGCTGTGCCAGCATTCGCGGAAGAAAAACAAATCTTCTTCCTTATATACCTTACCTGCCACCACCTCACGCAAGGCAGCCGAAATGGACAAGGGATTATAAAGAACCCCAAATGGATTTATATCCGGATGGAATTTAGCATCCACGAGTAAGCTCCCCATGTTGGTAGCAAAACAAGACCCCATCAACAGGAGGTTATCTGCCTGTACAAGAGGTGGCAAACCGGAAGGCAACCCAACGGGAGTAAAGAAATCCATAGATTATGAAAATTAGTATTCTACATCATCATATTCTTCCGGATCGAAAACTTCACAATTGCCATTGCCTGGATAGCTGCAAACGGCACATCCATCGGTTCATGATGCGGATTATAGCTCACCAGCTTAATGCAACCGTCTATTTCCGAACGGTTCACATACTTCACTGCCAAATATTCATCTCCATCAATATTGAATGAAACCAAGTACATCTCACCATAAATGACATTGCTAAAGCTACTGATTTCTTTAAAGCCTACGATATCTCCTGATTTCAGAATGGGATACATACTATCTCCACTGATATAGAGGGCGCCATCACACAAGGGAATGCTGGGAATCTGTATCTTACCTACTACATATTGATGTTTGTTGGCAAGCAGCGTTTTTAGATTGGCAGCAGCAGTGATATCATAAAGCGCTACACTACGATCACCCACCAGATCAGGAGTTTTGGGATTGTGGACGATCTCTACTTCTCCCCTCGCGTACTCGCTATTGCATAATTTTGCCTGATATACAGGACTTCCTTTTCCCAACAATAACCAGTTGTAGTCTACGTCTTTCATCTTGCTCAGCAGCAACGGAAAGTCAGTACTGTTACGCGCAATCCAGTTACTAAGTGTGGAACGCGAAACGCCCAGGTAAGCGGCCAGATCAGCATCAGTCTTAAAGTTCAGTACACGCTTGGCGCGCTTCACTATGTCCGCTACGCTAAATAAGGAATTTTTTTCTTTCTCCATTTGATTTGTGCTAATTAAGTTCCAATGCATTTCTTGTTCGTAGATGCACACTTCTGCATTTCGTAAAATGCTAAAGCTAAGGCTGATTGTTTTCTATACGAAAACCAAGCAATGCATTGCAGCAACAAAAGTAATCAAATTGTTTTAAGAGGACAAACAAAAGCAAGGATAACTCATCCGCCAATCAAAGAATTATGGGAGTTAAGCCGCCGCATCACCACTTTTATCTCTTTTCTCTGCGACGGTTAAGGAAAATCGTAGTAGGCACTTATTCTTTCCACCATGGAGAAAGTTGCTTTCCATCACGGGGAAACTTTCTTTCCACCATGGTGGAAAGAAAAAACCTCCATGGTGGAAAGAATAAGCATTCGGATGGAAAAAGCTAACCGTTGGAAGGGAAAAAACATAAGAATGCCTAAGAAAGAAGTTAGCTATTGCAGTTAATTCATACCTTTCGGATTATGAACAAAGTGTGATAAGGTAAAATACAGATGTACGAAGGTTAAAGAAGCAAGGATTCGCATTTTTTCCCCGAAAAGGAAATGCCCTTCCGTTTTCTTTTACTAATTTTGCAATTTGTAATCCTCAGAACAGAGATGAAGACAGAGACAGCATCATATAACTTGCTAAATTCTATTTCTGACCCGGAAGACCTGCGCAAGCTGAGTGTTGAGCAACTCCCGGAAGTCTGCAAAGAATTGCGGCAGGACATTATAAAAGAAGTTTCGTGTAACCCGGGACACTTTGCAGCCAGTCTGGGGACGGTAGAATTGACCGTCGCCCTGCATTATGTGTTCAATACCCCCTACGACCGTATTGTGTGGGACGTAGGCCATCAGGCGTATGGTCATAAGATACTAACCGGACGCCGGGAAACATTCTCCACAAACAGGAAATTCAAAGGCATTCGTCCTTTCCCTTCTCCCGATGAAAGCGATTATGATACTTTCACCTGCGGACATGCGTCTAATTCCATCTCTGCAGCACTCGGCATGGCCGTAGCAGCAGAAGAAAAAGGAGAAAAAGATCGCCATGTGGTTGCTGTAATAGGCGACGGCAGCATGAGTGGAGGACTGGCTTTTGAAGGATTGAATAACGCCTCTGCAAGCTCCAACAATCTTCTCATTATCCTCAATGATAATGACATGGCCATCGACCGCAGCGTAGGTGGTATGAAGCAATACTTATTCAACCTGACAACTTCGAACCGTTATAACCAACTGCGTTTCAAAATATCCAAGATGTTATTCAAAGTGGGCATTCTTAATGAAGACCGCCGTAAAGCACTCATTCGTTTCGGCAATAGTCTGAAATCGATGGCTGCCCAACAACAGAACATCTTCGAGGGAATGAATATCCGTTATTTCGGTCCCATCAACGGGCATGATGTAAAGAATATCGCCCGCATCCTGCGGGATATCAAAGACATGAAAGGACCGAAAATCCTACATTTACATACGGTCAAAGGAAAAGGATTTGAACCGGCAGAAAAGGCACCGGGTATCTGGCACGCACCGGGTAAGTTTGATCCTGAAACCGGCGAACGCTTTACGGCAGACACTCACAACCTGCCCCCACTCTATCAGGATGTGTTCGGTGAAACCCTTGTGGAACTTGCCGAACAGAACCCACGCATTGTCGGTGTCACTCCCGCCATGCCTACAGGATGCTCTATGAACATGCTGATGAAGGCAATGCCCGACCGTGCCTTTGATGTAGGAATTGCTGAAGGACATGCCGCAACCTTCTCAGGAGGTATGGCAAAAGAGGGAATGCAACCGTTCTGTAATATCTATTCCTCATTCATGCAACGTGCCTATGATAACGTCATCCACGACATAGCCATACTCAAATTGCCCGTCGTACTTTGTCTGGATCGTGCCGGACTGGTAGGCGAAGACGGACCAACGCACCACGGTGTGTTCGACTTAGCTTATTTCCGTCCCATTCCCAATCTAACTATATCATCACCCATGAACGAGCATGAACTGCGCCGCCTCATGTACACGGCACAGTTGCCGGATAAAGGACCGTTCGTCATCCGCTATCCTCGCGGACGTGGTGCGCTGATAGATTGGAAATGCCCATTGGAAGAAATACCCGTCGGCAAAGGACGCAAACTAAAAGATGGCAAAGACCTCGCTATACTCACACTTGGTCCGATAGGTAATATTGCCGCAAAAGCCATCGAACGGGCAGAAAAAGAAAAAGATATATCAATAGCACATTATGACCTGCGTTTCCTTAAGCCGCTGGACGAGGAAATGCTGCATGAAATAGGACACTCATTTTCCCGCATCATCACCATTGAAGATGGCATACGGAAAGGCGGCATGGGTAGTGCCGTCCTGGAATTTATGGCCGACAATGGATATACCCCACACGTACAACGCATAGGTGTGCCTGATACGTTTATAGAACATGGAACAGTACAGGAGTTGTATCACTTGTGTGGTATGGATGAAAAAGGGATATTAGAAAGCATAATAAAGGAGCGATGAAAATTATTATTGCCGGTGCCGGCGCAGTAGGCACACACTTGGCAAAATTGCTGTCCCGCGAAAAGCAGGACATCATATTGATGGACGACAATGAGGAAAGGTTGAGCACTCTCAGTTCTAACTTTGACTTAATGACGGTCACGGCTTCACCTACTTCCATTCAAGGGTTGAAAGAAGTGGGGGCTAAAGAGGCAGATCTCTTTATAGCCGTCACTCCCGACGAGAGCCGTAACATGACCGCATGTATGTTGGCTACCAACCTTGGTGCGAAAAAGACCGTTGCCCGCATTGACAATTACGAATACCTTCTGCCCAAAAATAAAGAATTCTTCAAGAAACTGGGTGTAGATTCATTGATTTACCCGGAAATGCTTGCAGCAAAAGAAATCGTATCTTCCATACGTATGAGTTGGGTACGCCAATGGTGGGAGTTTTGTGGCGGGTCTTTGATACTGATCGGTACCAAAATGCGTGAGAAAGCGGAAATACTGGATATTCCTCTCCACCAACTCGCCGGGACGGATAAACCCTATCACGTAGTAGCCATCAAACGTGGCAACGAGACACTTATTCCGCGTGGTGACGATGTAATTAAACTACATGATATTGTTTATTTCACCACCACCCGTAAATATGTACCCTATATACGCAAGATAGCCGGTAAGGAAGATTATGCCGATGTACGTAACGTAATGATCATGGGTGGAAGCCGCATTGCCGTACGAACCGCACAATATGTACCCGACTATATGCAGGTAAAGATCATAGACAACGACCTGAACCGTTGCAACCGTCTGACGGAGATTCTCGATGATAAAGTTATGATTATCAATGGTGATGGTCGTGATATGGACCTACTGATTGAAGAAGGTCTGAAGAATACGGAAGCTTTCGTAGCACTGACGGACAATTCGGAAACGAATATTCTCTCCTGCCTTGCAGCCAAACGTATGGGCGTCAGCAAAACAGTGGCAGAAGTAGAAAATATAGATTATATAGGCATGGCGGAAAGCCTCGATATCGGTACAGTGATCAATAAGAAGATGATTACTGCCAGTCACATTTATCAAATGATGCTGGATGCTGATGTCAGCAATGTAAAATGTCTTACTTTTGCCAATGCCGACGTTGCAGAATTTACCGTGAAGGCCGATTCTAAAATCACCAAACATCAAGTTAAAGACCTCGGTTTACCAAAGGGAGCTACCATCGGTGGATTAATCCGCCAAGGTGAAGGTGTGGTAGTAACCGGTAATACCCAGATAATACCGGGCGACCACGTAGTAGTGTTCTGCCTGAATATGATGATTAAAAAGATTGAGAAATTCTTTAATTAATTATGAATGATGAATTAGCTGCGCCACACGCTTTGCTACAAAGTCCGTTCATAATTCATAATCTATAATTCATAATTTAATTACGTGATTAACTTTAAGATAGTAATACGGATTATCGGTATTCTCCTGTTGCTTGAAACAGTGATGCTGTTAGCCTGTTCCGGCGTTTCGTTCTATTATCAGGACGAAGCATTGGTAGATTTCTGGGTATCGGCAGGTATCACAGCAGGCGCGGGATTGCTTCTGGCAGCCATGGGCAAGGGAGGAGATCGCCAACTAACACGCAGGGACGGATATGTACTCGTCAGCTTTGCGTGGATAGCATTCTCACTTTTCGGCATGCTGCCATTTTATATCAGCGGATATATACCGAGCATCACCAACGCTTTCTTTGAAACAATGTCCGGCTTCAGCAGTACGGGCGCCACCATATTGGATGACATAGAATCACTGCCCCATGGACTTCTCTTCTGGCGCAGTATGACCCAGTGGATAGGCGGTTTGGGAATTATCATGTTTACCATTGCCATCCTTCCGATATTCGGTGTCAGTGGTTTGCAGGTCTTTGCAGCCGAAGCCAGCGGACCGACACACGATAAAGTACATCCGCGTATAGGCATTACCGCCAAATGGATTTGGAGTATCTATGCAGGCATTACGTGTATTCTTGTCGCCTTACTGATGCTGGGCGGAATGGATTGGTTCGACAGTGTTTGCCACGCATTTGCCACTACCGGCACAGGTGGTTTCTCCACAAAACAAGCCAGTGTGGCTTATTATCAGTCTCCCTACATTGAATATGTAATATCCATCTTCATGTTTATATCCGGCATCAACTTTACGTTATTGTTATTTTTCGTCAACCGGAAATTCAAGAAAGTTATTCATGATGCTGAGTTGAAATGGTATTTCTGGTCGGTAATACTGTTCACCGGCTTAATCGCTGTCATACTCTTCTATTCCAAGCCCATGGGAATGGAAGATGCCTTCCGTAAATCACTGTTCCAGGTTATCTCGCTGCACACCTCTACCGGTTTTGCTACAGATGACTACATGTTATGGCCCGCTGTAACATGGGGATTACTAACCATTGTTATGCTGATGGGAGCCTGTGCAGGAAGCACGACAGGTGGTCTCAAATGTATCCGCATGGTTATTCTCGGCAAAGTAGCGCGTAATGAATTCAAACATATTCTCCATCCGAATGCAGTGTTACCGGTCAGGATTAACAAACAGGTTATTTCACCTTCCGTACAATCTACCGTACTGGCATTCTGCTTTATATATGCAGTTATTATTATCATCAGTGTACTGATCATGATGGGACTGGGTATCGGTTTTGTAGAATCTGTGGGTTGCGTAGTATCCAGTATCGGTAATATGGGTCCCGGATTGGGTGAGACAGGTCCTGCCTTCTCATGGAATGCATTGCCCGATATAGCAAAATGGTTATTAGCTTTCCTCATGCTTCTGGGGCGTCTGGAATTATTCACCGTATTACTGCTTTTTACCCCGGAATTCTGGAGAAGAAGTTGATATAAGGCAAAAAAGTGCTAAAAACAAAGTACTTTGCCAACTCTATATAACAAAATAGCCAATATTTGTTATACATTTGCAGCCGAATGAAAAAAGTAGTTGTATGAGACAGTGCATAAAATACTTCATGATAGTCTTGCTCGGCGTATTATTATACGACAGCGTCGCACAGGCGGCAGGTATATCATGCACTTTCATACGCAATGATGAAGAACGCTGCATCCTATCCCAGGCTCCTACTACTGCCCACAAACAAGATATCCGTAGCATATTATATGACCACTTCTCGTCTATACCTTTATATATGGACAATGTGGACAGTACGCAAGTACCCGGTAACAAGAGTGTCTTGCTATTGCTGAATTATTTTCGAATGTGCTGGCTATCCGATTCTTCAATCGGTGATTCGCCTCTACATACTTCTTTCTATCCTGTACCCGACCCGCTTTCTTACTATGTATTCGGGCTGAGAAAGATTATCATTTGATAAAAAGTCAGGTAGGCCCTATCGCTTACCAAAGTCCGTCGAAGGCAATTCAGAGGTATTGCCTATTTCGACCAACTATCCTATTATATACATCTAAAAGTTAATTAGATTTATGAACTTTACTTTGTTAGTAGTCGTCTTGCTGACGGCAATTGCTTTCGTGGGTATTGTTATCGCATTGTCAAAAGCGATATCACCCCGTTCGTACAATCCACAGAAGATGGAAGCGTACGAGTGTGGTATCCCTACCCGTGGTAAATCATGGATGCAATTCCGGGTAGGTTACTATCTGTTTGCCATCCTGTTCCTGATGTTTGATGTGGAAACAGTATTCCTGTTCCCATGGGCAGTTATTGCCCGTGACCTGGGAATAGCAGGATTACTCAGTATCTTATTTTTCTTACTTATCCTTGTATTGGGACTTGCCTACGCATGGCGGAAAGGAGCATTGGAATGGAAATAAAGAAAAAGCCCAAAATAAAATCTATCCCGTATGAAGAATTTACGGATAATGAAACATTGGAGAAACTCGTTCGCGAACTTAATGCCGGAGGTGCAAACGTCGCCCTCGGAGTATTGGACGATTTCATCAACTGGGGACGTAGTAATTCGCTGTGGCCGCTTACGTTTGCAACAAGTTGTTGCGGTATCGAGTTCATGGCACTGGGTGCCGCGCGCTATGACATGGCGCGTTTCGGATTTGAAGTAGCCCGTGCCAGTCCGCGACAGGCAGATATGATCATGGTATGCGGAACCATTACCAATAAGATGGCGCCTGTACTAAAACGCTTGTACGACCAGATGCCGGATCCTAAATATGTGGTTGCTGTAGGTGGATGTGCTGTTAGTGGGGGACCGTTTAAGAAGTCATACCACGTAGTCAATGGGGTAGATAAAATTCTACCGGTGGATGTGTACATTCCCGGATGCCCTCCCCGCCCGGAAGCATTCTACTATGGTATGATGCAATTGCAACGCAAAGTGAAAATTGAAAAATTCTTCGGTGGAGTAAACAGAAAAGAACCCAAACCGAAAGAGGAGACAGAAAAATAATCAGAATATGGATAATATACGATTTATAAAACCTACGGACTTACATGCTGAAATGCTCCGTCTGTACCGCGAAGAGCAGATGGACTTCCTAAAGTGCCTTAGCGGTATGGACTGGGGAGAACCCGCCGATGGAGATGCACCGGATGCTCCACGCGGACTGGGTGTTGTCTACCTGCTGGAATCCACCGCTACCGGTAAGCAAGCAGCAGTACGTACTGCTACCTTGGACCGCAAGAATCCTGAATTACCCAGTGTCAGCGACATTTGGAAAGCAGCGGACTTCAATGAACGTGAAGTATATGACTTCTATGGCATTGTCTTCATAGGACACCCTGATATGCGTCGTCTCTACCTGCGTAATGACTGGGTAGGTTACCCGATGCGTAAAGATAACGATCCGGAAAAGGACAACCCATTGCGC
This sequence comes from Bacteroides intestinalis DSM 17393, assembly GCF_000172175.1. Lineage (NCBI taxonomy): Bacteria > Pseudomonadati > Bacteroidota > Bacteroidia > Bacteroidales > Bacteroidaceae > Bacteroides > Bacteroides intestinalis. The sequence goes on from NZ_ABJL02000008.1 coordinate 2,847,626, forward strand.
ATGGACAATGAAGAAACTATCGATACCACTATCGAGTTGAAACTGAACCCGGATGGTACCGTGAGAAATAAAGAGCTGGTGCTCTTTGGTGACGAGGAATACGTTGTGAACATCGGCCCCCAACACCCAGCTACACATGGCGTAATGCGTTTCCGTGTATCACTGGAAGGTGAAACGATCGATAAGATAGATGCTAACTGTGGTTACATCCACCGGGGTATTGAAAAGATGTGCGAAAGCCTTACTTATCCTCAAACCTTGGCATTGACCGACCGCTTGGATTATCTGGGCGCACACCAGAATCGCCATGCCCTGTGTATGTGTATTGAACAGGCAATGGGTATAGAAGTGAGTGACCGTGTGAAGTACATCCGCACCATTATGGATGAATTACAACGTATCGACTCTCACTTGTTGTTCTATTCTTGTCTGGCAATGGACCTCGGTGCCCTTACCGCTTTCTTCTACGGCTTCCGTGATCGTGAAAAAATACTCGACATCTTTGAGGAAACTTGTGGTGGACGCCTCATCATGAACTACAACACCATCGGTGGCGTACAGGCTGACCTGCATCCTAACTTCCAGAAGCGGGTGAAAGAGTTTATCCCCTATCTGCGTGGAATCATCCACGAATATCACCAGGTATTCACCGGCAACATTATCGCACAACAACGTCTGAAAGGCGTAGGAGTGCTGAGCCGTGAAGATGCTATCGCCTTCGGAGCCACAGGCGGCACAGGACGTGCCAGCGGCTGGGCTTGTGATGTGCGCAAGCGCCAACCTTATGGAGTATACGATAAAGTAGATTTCAAAGAAATCGTCTATACCGAAGGAGACTCCTGGGCACGCTACATGGTTCGTATGGATGAAATCATGGAAAGTATGAATATCCTTGAGCAACTCATCGACAACATTCCCGAAGGTCCGTATCAGGAAAAGATGAAACCTATTATCCGCGTACCGGAAGGGCAGTATTATGCTGCTGTAGAGGGAAGCCGTGGTGAGTTTGGTGTCTTTCTGGAGAGCCATGGTGACAAAACTCCGTACCGCTTGCATTTCCGTTCAACAGGATTACCATTGGTAAGTACCGTAGACACCATCTGCCGCGGATCGAAGATTGCCGACCTGATAGCTATCGGGGGAACACTGGATTACGTAGTGCCGGATATTGACAGGTAATTAAAGCGATAGAGTGATAAAGTAATAGAGTGATTACGCAAAGTTGCATTCCCCTGTCACCTTATCACCTTACAACCTTATAACATTCATAATATGTTTGACTTTAGTATAGTAACCAACTGGATACACCAGACGCTGACTTCCGTCATGCCGGAAGGTCTGGCAATATTCCTCGAATGTGTAGTGATAGGCGTGTGCATCATCCTGATGTATGCCGTGCTCGCCATCATTCTTATTTATATGGAGCGCAAGATATGCGCTTTCTTCCAATGCCGCCTCGGTCCGAACCGTGTGGGTAAATGGGGTAGCATTCAAGTCATTTGTGACGTATTGAAGATGCTGACCAAAGAGATATTCACCCCCAAGGATGCCGACCGCTTTCTCTATAATCTGGCACCGTTCATGGTGATCATTGCTTCGTTCCTGACCTTTGCATGCCTGCCTATTAATAAAGGTATGGAAGTACTGAACTTCAATGTAGGTGTATTCTTCCTGCTGGCTGCTTCCAGTATAGGCGTATTAGGTATTCTATTGGCAGGATGGGGTTCGAACAATAAGTTCTCGCTCATCGGCGCGATGCGAAGCGGAGCACAGATTATCTCGTATGAGTTGTCTGTGGGACTAAGCATACTGACCATGGTAGTACTGATGGGAACCATGCAGTTCTCTGAAATTGTAGAAGGCCAAGCAGATGGATGGTTCATCTTCAAGGGACACATCCCTGCAGTAATTGCATTCGTTATCTATCTGATAGCTGGAAACGCAGAATGTAACCGCGGTCCGTTCGACTTACCGGAAGCAGAAAGTGAATTGACAGCAGGATACCACACCGAATATAGCGGTATGCACTTCGGTTTCTTCTACCTGGCCGAATATCTGAACCTGTTTATTGTAGCCAGCGTAGCTGCCACCATCTTCCTGGGCGGCTGGATGCCATTCCATATCGTAGGACTGGACGGCTTCAATGCTATAATGGATTATATTCCGGGCTTCATCTGGTTCTTTGGTAAAGCTTTCTTTGTAGTATTCCTGCTGATGTGGATTAAGTGGACATTTCCCCGCTTGCGTATCGACCAGATATTGGCACTGGAATGGAAGTACCTGGTACCGATTTCAATGCTGAACCTGATCATCATGGTACTGATTGTTGTATTTAAACTGCACTTCTAGCCGGCGTAGCGTCGGAGCAAAGTTTCCCTTTGGGTAAATTAAATATAAAGAGATAATGAAAGATAAGAACGAAACATACAGTTATTTAGGCGGATTGATGCATGGCATCGGTTCTTTGCTGACAGGTATGAAAACTACCATGACTGTTTTTTGCCGCCGGAAAGTAACGGAACAATATCCGGAAAACCGTGCGACCCTGGAAATGTTCGACCGTTTCCGCGGAACGCTGACCATGCCCCACAATGAGCGGAACGAACATCACTGTATAGCATGTGGACTATGTCAGATAGCATGCCCTAACGACACTATCAAAGTAACCAGTGAAATGATAGAGACTGAGGACGGCAAGAAAAAGAAGATTTTGGCGAAGTATGAATACGATCTCGGTTCATGCATGTTTTGCCAACTTTGCGTTACAGCTTGTCCGCACGGTGCAATTACGTTTGCTACCGACTTTGAACATGCAGTATTCGACCGTACAAAGCTGGTGAAGACGCTTAACCATCCGGGCAGTCACGTAGAAGAGAAAAAGAAACCCGCTGCTCCCCAAAGTGAAGCAACAAAGTAATTTGAAACTAAGTAATTTGAATTCAAGAATATGGAAATAACCCTTGAAACCGTAGTATTCTACTTTCTGGCAGTGTTCATCACCGTTTGTTCTATTCTTACAGTGACCACACGCCGCATGGTACGCTCGGCAACGTATCTGCTGTTTACGCTTTTCGGCACGGCAGGTATCTACTTCCTGCTAGGTTACACCTTCCTGGGATCAGTACAAATCATGGTTTATGCCGGTGGTATTGTAGTGCTCTATGTCTTCTCCATCCTGCTAACCAGTGGTGAAGGAGACCGTACTATCGACAAATTAAAACGTAGCAAACTGATGGCCGGTCTGGGCGCAACCGTAGGTGGCGCCATCATCGTATTGTTCATCACACTGAAACATAAGTTTATAGTAACCACGGATCTTGCACCGTTGGAAATCAACATCAAGACTATCGGCCATTCTATGTTGAGCAGTGACAAATATGGTTATCTGCTTCCTTTCGAGGCAGTCAGCATCTTGTTGCTGGCATGTATCGTAGGTGGCCTAGTAATTGCACGTAAACGATAAAAACAATTGATTATGATACACATGGAATATTATCTGATAGTTTCAGCTATCATGTTTTTCGCCGGTATCTACGGGTTCTTCACCCGCCGCAACACACTGGCCATACTTATCAGCATCGAGTTGATACTGAACGCTACGGATATCAACTTCGCAGTATTCAACCGTTTCCTATTCCCCGACGGACTGGAAGGGTATTTCTTTGCCCTGTTCTCCATTGCCATCTCGGCAGCCGAAACGGCAGTAGCTATCGCGATTATGATCAATATCTATCGTAATATACGAAGCATCCAGGTCGGCAAGCTGGACGAAATGAAGTGGTAACAATTAAATATTAAATATTAGGTATTAATTAGCTGCGCTGTGATGCTGCATAGAATTAATATTTAATATCTAAAACCTAATAATTAGATAAATATGGAATATACAATTCTAATCCTGCTCCTCCCCTTGCTCTCCTTCCTCACGTTGGGGATTGGCGGCAAATGGATGACGCACCGGACGGCAGGCATCATCGGTACCACGGTATTGGCTGTGGTAGCCCTACTGAGTTATGCCACTGCCTGGCAATATTTCTCCGCTCCACGTCTGGCGGATGGTACCTTCGCCACACTTATGCCTTATAATGTGACGTGGCTGCCTTTCACCCCAACGCTGAGTATCGACTTGGGTATCCTGCTCGATCCTATTTCAGTAATGATGCTCATCGTTATCTCTACCGTGTCGCTGATGGTACATGTCTACTCCTTCGGCTACATGAAAGGTGAACGTGGATTCCAACGTTATTATGCATTCCTCAGCCTCTTCACCATGTCCATGCTGGGCTTGGTAGTGGCTACCAATATCTTCCAGATGTATCTGTTCTGGGAGTTGGTGGGTGTTTCGTCTTATCTGCTTATCGGTTTCTATTATACGAAGCCATCTGCTGTTGCTGCAAGCAAAAAGGCGTTTATTGTCACCCGTTTTGCCGACCTGGGTTTCCTGATCGGTATCCTCGTTTACGGTTATTATGCCGGAACCTATACTTTCCAGCCCAGTGAAATGGCATTACTGAAAGGCGGTGCAACAATGATACCTCTGGCACTGGGACTTATGTTTATCGGTGGCGCCGGTAAGAGTGCAATGTTCCCATTGCATATCTGGCTGCCGGATGCTATGGAAGGCCCGACACCTGTCAGTGCATTGATCCATGCAGCAACGATGGTAGTAGCCGGAGTTTATCTTGTGGCACGAATGTTCCCGTTGTTCATCGGTTATGCACCGGATGTGCTGCACCTGGTAGCTTACGTCGGAGCATTCACTGCATTCTACGCCGCTTCGGTAGCTTGTGTGCAGAGTGATATCAAGCGTGTATTAGCATTCTCTACTATTTCACAAATTGGTTTTATGATGGTGGCACTGGGAGTTTGTACTTCTGCCGATCCACATCACGGTGGCCTGGGTTACATGGCAGGAATGTTCCATCTGTTTACACACGCCATGTTCAAGGCATTGCTCTTCCTCGGTGCAGGTAGCATCATCCATGCAGTACACAGCAATGAAATGTCTGCTATGGGTGGGTTACGCAAATATATGCCTGTAACACATATCACATTCCTGATTGCATGTCTTGCCATCGCAGGTATCCCTCCGTTCTCCGGATTCTTCTCTAAAGACGAAATACTGACTGCATGCTTCCAGTTCAGTCCTGCTATGGGTTGGATTATGACAGCAATTGCTGCTATGACGGCATTCTATATGTTCCGCCTCTACTATGGTATCTTCTGGGGGGGCGTAGCGCCCCGGCAAGAGTCGCCGAGCGATGAAAGCCACACGCCGCATGGAAACTTGGCTGGGGTGCCTCACCCTCACGAAAGCCCGCTGGCTATGACTATTCCGTTGATGTTCCTTGCTGTTGTAACCATTGTGGCAGGTTTCATCCCCTTCGGTAAGTTCATCAGCTCCAACGGTACAGCTTACGAAATACATCTCGATTGGACAGTAGCAGGTACCAGCATCGCCATAGCCGTTATCTCCATTGCGATTGCTACAGCCATGTATGCACGGGCCAAACAACCCGTTGCCAACGCTCTTGCCCGCCGCTTCCGCGGATTATGGACAGCTGCTTATCACCGATTCTATATCGATGAAGCATATCAGTTTATCACTCACAAGATTATTTTCGGTTGCATCTCCCGTCCCATTGCTTGGTTCGATCGCCATGTAATAGATGGCTTCTTCAACTTCCTTGCCTGGAGTGCCAATGCCACCAGTGATGAGATACGCGGTTTGCAAAGCGGACAGATTCAGCAATACACTTACGTATTCCTGTTGGGCACGCTGGCGCTGATATTGCTATTGCTGCTATAGTAGAGAAATGTTAATCGTAATTCGTAAATAGTAAAACGTAATATAAAGATGAACATATTAAGTATTTTTGTTCTCATCCCTCTGTTGATGTTGCTTGGTCTCTGGCTAAGCCGTAACATCAAGCAGATACGCACGGTGATGGTCGTAGGTGCATCAGCATTGGTGCTGGCTGCCGTAGGCCTGACCATTGCTTACTTGCAAGCCCGTGCCGCCGGAGACACAGCCGAAATGCTGTTCCGTGCAGATGTACCTTGGTATCCGGCACTCAATATACATTACTCCGTGGGAGTAGACGGCATTTCAGTAGCCATGTTGCTGCTTTCTGCCATCATTGTCTTCACTGGTACTTTCGCCTCCTGGCGTCTGCAACCGCTGACAAAAGAGTATTTCCTCTGGTTCACCCTGCTTTCCCTGGGTGTGTTCGGCTTCTTCATTTCTACAGACTTGTTCACCATGTTCATGTTCTATGAGGTAGCGCTCATTCCTATGTACCTGCTCATCGGTGTATGGGGCAGTGGACGAAAGGAATACTCTGCCATGAAACTGACATTGATGTTAATGGGTGGTTCTGCATTCTTGCTGATTGGTATCCTGGGGATCTACTTCGGTTCCGGTGCCACCAGTATGAACTTGCTGGAGATTGCACAACTGCGCAATATTCCAATTGAACAACAACGCATCTGGTTCCCGCTCACCTTCCTCGGTTTCGGTGTACTCGGTGCATTATTCCCGTTCCATACATGGAGCCCCGACGGTCACGCCTCTGCGCCTACGGCTGTAAGTATGCTCCATGCAGGTGTGTTGATGAAACTTGGAGGTTATGGTTGCTTCCGTATCGCCATGTATCTGATGCCTGAAGCTGCCCAGGAACTTGGCTGGATCTTCCTGATCCTGACTGGTATATCTGTAGTTTACGGTGCTTTCTCTGCTTGTGTACAGACCGACTTGAAGTATATCAACGCATATTCTTCCGTATCTCACTGCGGTCTCGTACTCTTCGCCATCCTGATGATGAACCAGACTGCTTGTACCGGTGCTGTCCTGCAAATGCTCAGCCACGGATTGATGACTGCCCTGTTCTTTGCCCTTATCGGTATGATATACGGCCGCACTCATACCCGTGACGTACGCGAGCTCTCCGGTTTGATGAAGATTATGCCTTTCCTGGCTGTCTGCTATGTAATTGCCGGACTTGCTAACCTCGGACTTCCGGGACTCAGCGGTTTCGTTGCCGAAATGACCATCTTCAACGGTGCATTCCAGCATGTGGATGTCTTCCACCGTACGTGGACGATTATTGCCTGCACCAGTATCGTAATCACTGCAGTCTATATCCTTAGGCTCGTTGGCAAGATTCTCTATGGCACTTGTACTAACAAGCATCACCTGACATTAACCGACGCTACCTGGGATGAACGCACCGCCGTTATCATACTCATCGTTTGCGTTGCAGGTCTCGGTCTTGCTCCGTTATGGATCAGCAATATGATTGGAGACAGTGTGCTACCGGTAGTCAGCGCATTTTAATGAAGAACTAATAATGAAGAATGAAGAATTACCGCACGGCATCATAGCACAGCCAAATTCTTCATTCTTAATTCTTAATTATTAATTTAATAGATATGGATTATTCCCAATTCCTCATTCTCAAAGAAGAGCTTTCGCTGATAGCGGTCATCGTTATCCTCTTCGTAGCCGACCTTTTTATGAGCCCTGATGCACATAAAAAGGATGGTAACCCACGACTCAACACCATGTTGCCCGTCGTGTTGCTCACGATACACACGCTGATTACGATCATACCCGGTCCGGCTGCCGATGCTTTCGGTGGTATGTACCATAATGCGCCAATACAAAGTATTGTGAAGTCTATACTCAGTGTTGGTACGCTTATCGTCTTCCTGATGGCACACGAATGGCTGAAACTTCCGGATACAGTAATCAAACAAGGTGAATTCTATATGTTGACACTCTGCACACTGTTGGGTATGTATTTCATGATTTCTGCAGGACACTTCCTGATGTTCTTCATCGGATTGGAAACAGCAAGTATCCCAATGGCTGCGCTGGTTGCTTTTGATAAGTATCGCCACCACTCTGCTGAAGCCGGTGCCAAATACATTCTTACCGCACTCTTCTCAAGCGGACTGTTGCTATATGGTATTTCGCTTATTTACGGTACGGTGGGTACCCTTTACTTTGATGATGTTCCGGCTCATCTAAACGGTAACGCCTTGCAGATAATGGCATTCGTATTCTTCTTCTCCGGTATGGGATTCAAGCTCTCGCTCGTTCCCTTCCACCTCTGGACAGCCGACGTATATGAAGGTGCTCCGAGTGTGGTAACTGCTTACCTGAGTGTAATCTCCAAAGGATCAGCAGCTTTCGTGCTGCTGACAATTCTGATCAAGACGTTTGCTCCGATGATAGATCAGTGGCAGGAAGTACTTTACTGGGTTATCATAGCCTCTATCACCCTTGCCAACCTCTTTGCACTGCGCCAGGAAAACCTGAAACGCCTGATGGCATTCTCCAGTATCTCGCAAGCAGGTTACATTATGTTGGGTGTCATTGCCGGTACACAACAAGGTATGGCATCATTGGTATATTACGTACTTATTTATATGTTTGCCAACCTCTCTGTATTTGCAGTAATCACGATTATCGCTTTGCGTGCCCACCGATTCACACTCGAAGAGTATAACGGACTGTACAGTACCAATCCCAAGCTGACGTTCCTTATGACGCTCGCTCTGTTCTCACTGGCAGGTATTCCTCCGTTTGCAGGCTTCTTCTCGAAGTTCTTTATCTTTGCAGCAGCTTTCCAGGGTGGTTTCCATTTGCTGGTATTTATTGCACTGGTAAACACAATTATCTCACTCTATTACTATCTGAAGATTGTAAAATCTATGTATATCAACAAGAGTGATGAGCCTATCGCCACTTTCCGTAGCGATAATTATACGCGTGCAAGCCTTATCATCTGTACGCTCGGTATTATTGTATTGAGCCTTGCAAGCGTGGTTTATCAATCCATCGACAAGTTCTCGTTCGGACTGAATTAGTTACGAGCTACAAGCTACGAGTGGCTTGCGGTGTGATAGCGCAGCCACTCGTAGCTTGTAGCTCGTAACTTTTGTAGCTCGTAACTGATATTATTCCAGCGGCAGGATAAACCAGAATGTCGAACCTTTGCCTAACTCACTGTTTACTCCAATGGTACCTCCTAACTGTTCGATGATGCTTTTACTGATAGAAAGCCCCAGTCCTGTGCCCTGTACAAAAGAGTTCAGCTTAATGAAGCGGTCGAATATCTTACGACAAGCTTCGGGAGCAATACCAATGCCAGTGTCTGTCACATATACCCGCAAATGCTTGTCGTCCGGCTTATCGTATCCGATCCGAATGCTGCCCGTGGTAGTGAATTTAATGGCATTATTTATAAAGTTGGAAACCACCTGGTGCAAGCGGTTAGGATCGCTGACGATGACGCATTGCGGCAAGGTTGACTCAAAAATAAGTTCCACTCCCGGTTTCACTCTCAACTGCATGGAGCGTACAAGATCTCCGCACAAAGTATTAATGTCGAAATCTCTGAACTTAAAATCAAAAGTTCCCGCCTCTATCTTCGACAGATCCAGAATATCTGAAATCAGTTGGAGCAACAATTCATTATTCTCTTCCACCATTTTGGCGTATTCCAGCTTTTCTTCCGGATCTTCCGTCTCCACTAATAAGCTTGAGAAACCGACAATGGCATTCAACGGTGTACGTATCTCATGACTCATATTTGCCAGGAAAGCACTCTTCAGGCGGTCTGCCTCTTCAGCTTTCTCTTTGGCTTCAATCAGCTTTTGTTCCGTTTCCTTCAACTCGGTGATATCATAGTTGACACCGATTAATTCAATCAGTCCATTTGCTGGGTCATAGCGGTTGAGTACCACATTCATGCGTACCCAGTTCCATTGATTCAATGTTCCGGGTTTGAGCACACGCATCTCACTTTTGAAACTCGTAGCTTCCCCTCGTTTAGCCTTCTCGAAGAAAGCCAATACACGTACCCTGTCTTGCGGGTGCATTTTATTATAAATTCCTACCACTTCAGCCAATGGCGTATCTTCATCTTCACCCATATTCTTATACCATTGCTTGATGGCATATCCATTACGGGTAAGCAGATTCAGTTTGGCATAACCTACCTTGGCATATTCTGAAATCAGCAGGAAGAAGTTCTCAAAATCACGTATCCGGTTGATGGAACTGATACGTTCCGTATTATCTATATTGATAAGCACAAAGCCATTGTTATCGCCTTGGTTATCGTATATCTTACTTACTTTGGTATAAAGTTCTATTCCACCTTTCTTTTCCGATTCATAATAATCGCTCACATTAGAAAATTCATAGTCCTGCGAAAAGTCAAATTCATCTTCTATCTTCACTCTTTCGCGGATATCAGACGGCACATTCGGATTCTCATAGAAATTCACTCCAAGCGTACTTGATTTATCTTTGACCCCGAATATCTCCATATCTTTATTATTAAGATCTATCAGTATCCCATCCTTATTATAAATCTCCACACCGACAGGGATGTTAGAAAAGAGATTTCGCAATAGTTTCTCACTGTGATCCAAAGCCATATACGTACGGCGCATCTCAGTGACATCCATATAGAGACAAACCAACTCATCCGGTTCGGGAGAATAAATAATGCAATGACAAGTCCTCTTTGACTCTTCAAAATATTCGTCCAATTCCCTGTACAAGCCATGCTTGTGTATATCTGCAAGAATCAGAAGTTTGGTTGACAGTTTGTCTGAGGAATAGATTTCCGAAGCAAAACGCCCTTTGTATCTCTCTAAAGGTGAACCGCACAAATCCGCACTAAACTGATTAGCATCTGTGATAAGATAGTCATAAGGTTCTCCTTCTTCGTCGCAAAGAATGGAAAGGCGTACATATCCCATAGGCATATGCTTATAAAGATTGCTCAGGAAATTACGTTCACGGTCGGCCTCATCTCTGGCAAGGCGCAGACTGATACAAATATTAATGATGTCAGCCAAAGAGGAAAACCATTGATAATCTTCATTCGTCCATTTATAGTATCTGTCTACCAAATCAATGCCGATATATCCCCACACCCGTTCGGTATTCCGAAGAGGAACCACCATGAGTGACTTTATATTCTGCACAGCAAGTATCTCAGATTCCTGACGGGCCACCCGGGGCAAATCCGATAAAGTATTCAACAGGATAGGCTTGCCCGCCAACATTTGTTTAAGCCACCACTCCATACCATTGGTCGGAATCTGTTGCAACATATCTATTTCAGGGCTGACCCCGTCAGCCACTACCTCGTAAGTACAACTCTGGGTACGATAACCGGCATCATATTCTACTATATAGACACGTCCTCCATGAAAGAGTTCAAGGACATCTTTCAATACTCCCGAAATAACCTCACTCAGATTCTTGTCCTTCAGAAAATTACGTAAGGACTGGGACACAGAATGCTGTCGAAACAACAATTCATTAAACTGTTTCAGAATACCACCGGATTGTTCGTCCGCAGGGATATCAACCAATTGAAGGATACCAAATGCCTTTGGATGTCCATCTTCTGTCAGCCACTTTTCACCCAGACGGGAACGAACCCACACAATGCCTTGTGAAGAGTAGATAGGAAAAGTTTGCTCATATACCTCGATTTCTTCTATCGAAAGGAATTCACGTGTAATGCGGCAACGGTAATCTTCACGAATCAATTGACCAAACTGGCGGAAAGTCAGCGTGTCTCCCTTCAAGCCTAACAAATTACAAACATACTCGGAACAAAGATATTCCCCAGTAGTGAAATCTGCTTCCCACCAGCCTATTTGTCCAACAGACGAAAGGAGCTGAAAACGTTTTGCCTCATGTGATCGATTGCCACTCATACGATTTGTGCTTTTAATATTCTGAATAGCGCAAAGATAATGCTTACTTATTAATTTCTGTCCTATTCCTACTAACAAAAAAAGAAAGTTTAGAACGTTATAGGCTATGAACTGAATAGGTCCGCTTTATCCGTGGTGTCACCAAATTGTAACTTAATTGAGAATCAATTGTATGACATGTGTATTACGGTTGTAATTCCGTTGCCGCATCTTTGCACCGGAAACAAGAAACAATAAAAGATGAGCATGAAACTGGATTTAGGAAAAGTATTTTTCTTCATTTTATTACTGGTACTTTCCACCATGACCGCCCTGGCTGGAAACATCAAAGGGACCGTCCTCGACAAGCAGACGAAAGAGCCGTTGACCGGAGCTACCATACAGATAACCGGGACAGCGCAGGGGGCAGTAGCCGACATCGACGGTAACTATACGCTGAATGTAAAAGACGGTACATACACCATAGCCGTGAGATATATAGGATACAAAGACATCCTGCTCAACAGTGTAAAAGTTAAGGCCGAAACTGTGCTGAACTTTGAAATGGAGAGTGATGCACAAACGTTAGGCGAAGTCTCCGTCACTGCACAAGCCAAACGGAATAACGAGGTGGCACTCATACAGGAACAACGCCGCAGCCTCGTAGTACAGAGCGGGGTTTCCGCCCAACAAATAGCTAAAACCCAGGACAGCAATGCCTCGGAAGTCATCCGTCGCGTACCCGGCATCAGCATCATCGACGAAAAGTTTGTAATGGTGCGCGGCCTGTCGCAGCGGTACAATAATGTATGGATGAACGGGAGTGCCGTGCCCAGTTCGGAAGCCGATTCACGCGCCTTTTCATTCGACATCATCCCCAGTTCACAACTGGATAATATGGTAATCGTAAAAAGCCCCGCTCCGGAATATCCCGCAGACTTCACGGGTGGATTCATCCTGATAAATACCAAAGATATGCCCGGCGAAAACAGCTTCAACATATCAGTAGGAGGAGCTGTCAATGACCAGACGCACTTCAAAGACTTTCGTAAAGCCAAGGGTAGCGGCATGGACCGGCTCGGCTTCGGAAACGGTTTCCGTAGTCTGGATGCCGGTATGAAAGGCACACTGAACATGTATCCCGGATATGAAACCGGAAATACAGCTCGCATAGATGTATTGAACAATGGTTTCAACAACGACTGGACACTGAAAACCATCAAACCCGTAGGGGACTTAAAATTGAATATGGCATACAACCGCAAGTGGGAAACCGAAAGTGGACGTACCATCGGTATGCTGGCTGCTGTGAATTACAGCAACTCCTATAAGACCTATCTCGATATGGAAAACTCTCTCTATGGTCCTTATGATACCAACAATGACAAATACGTCTATCTGCGGAAAGCAACGGACAACCAGTACAGCAATGATGTCCGCCTCGGTGCCCTGCTGAACCTCACCTTCCAGCCGCGCAACAGCAACCATCGCTATGAATTCAAGAATATCTTCAACCAGATATCCAAAGACCGCTACTCGGAACGTACAGGTTTCAACGCACAACCGGACAACATCAACAACATGGAGTATTACTACTCCAGCCGTACCACTTACAACACCCAGTTCACAGGCAGGCACAACTTTGACGACAGTCGTTTCGACTGGAGTGTGGGTTATGCTTACGCCAACCGTAACCTGCCGGACCGTCGCCTCATTGAACGTACCGACCGCACCAATGAAACCATGGGTATTTACCGTATCAGCCGTGAATTCACCAAACTGGACGAACACATCGGCTCAGCAAATATAAATTATCGCCAGGATTTCCAGTTCGGTGACATCGCCCCTACTTTGAAAGCCGGTGCTTATGGCGAGTACCGTACACGTACCTACAACACCCGCCAGTTCCAGTACGGCTGGCAACCGAATAACAGCCTGCCTAAGGGATTCCAGTTTGACAATGATGTGGCAAACAATATATTGATAGACTCCAACTATGGAATTGACAAACTCTACATGCAGGAAGAAGTGAACTACATGAATAACTATGAGGGCAAAAACACGCAATTGTCCGGTTATGTCGGCATCAACGTTCCGATAGGTTCCTTCAACTTCTACGCCGGAGCACGCTATGAATATGCCCGTCAGGAACTGATCATGAATACCCGCTCGTATGAAGAAAGCCTGCAAAGTACTTTCTATGACTATAAAGACCTGTTCCCTTCCGTCAATGCCACTTACAAACTGAGTGAAAAGCATCAGTTCCGCCTGGCTTACGGTAAATCGGTAAACCGTCCTGAATTTCGTGAACTGTCCACTTCCGTCTATTATGATTTCGACCTGGGAAGCAGTGTCATGGGTAATTCATCCCTGCAGGCAGCTTACATACAGAACGTAGACTTACGCTACGAATGGTATCCCAGCAATGGTGAGCAAGTTTCCATTGCCCTGTTCTACAAACACTTCAAAAATCCTATTGAATGGACCTACACCATGTCGGGAGGAACTGATCCGGTCTACTCTTACGTCAACGCCAAAGGTGCCAACAACTACGGTATAGAAGTAGATATCCGCAAGAATCTCGACTTCATCGGTATGCGTAATTTCAGTTTCTCATTCAATGGCGCATGGATCAAGAGCAAAGTACAGTTTAAAGAAGGTGGCAATAATATAGACCGTCCCATGCAGGGGCAATCGCCTTACCTCATCAACACGGGTCTCTTCTATAACAATCCGGATAAGGGATGGAACGCCGCCGTACTCTACAACCGTATCGGAAAACGTATCATCGGTGTAGGCAACCGCTACGGCAGTTCTTCCGAAGGTGATGCACGCAACATACCAAACTCTTACGAAATGCCGCGCAACAGCATCGACCTTTCGGCAAGCAAAAAGTTTGGCAAACTGGAAATTAAAGCTACCATACGTGACTTGCTGGCCGAACGCTACTACTTCAAACAGTTTGAAGACGTCACCGTAAACGGACAAGCCCGCACCATTGAAGAGGTGACCCGCAGTTACAAACCGGGAAGAAGCTACAACCTGGCCATAGCCTATAGCTTCTGATATCCCACCCTTTCAGTTTATAAAGTACTAACAAAACCTGAACATAAAGAAGTTTAATTCCCAAATTAAGAAAAGTATGAAAATGAAAATTAAGAAGTTTGGCTGGATCATTATGATGTGTACAGCCATTGCAATTGGAAATGTGATGTCTTCCTGTTCTGACGACACCAATGGAGAGAATGGTGGGAACGGAGGAAATGGAAGTACAGACCCCGAAGTGACTTATGATGGCACAACAGCCTACAGCAAAGGTGTACTGTTCAATAATGGAACAGAACTGGGCAATGGCGATCAACACTTCGTATTCACCGGCGATGTAACTCTGGAAAAAGGAACCTATCTGCTGAAAGGCTGGGTATACGTAGCCGATGGCGCTAAACTGAGGATTCCCGCAGGCACTATTATCAAGGGTGACAAACAGACAATGGCGAGTCTTATTATAGAACCGGGTGGATATGTAGAAATGAAAGGAACCAAGGAAGCCCCTATTGTCATGACTTCCGAGGAAGCTCCCGGACAGCGCAGACCGGGTGACTGGGGTGGTTTAATCATTTGCGGTAAAGCCAAAAACAACCAGGGTACACAGCAAATAGAAGGCGGACCGCGCACCATACACGGAGGCAGCAATGATGCCGACAATTCCGGTATCTTCCAGTATATCCGCGTGGAGTTTGCAGGTTATCCCTTTGAAACAGACAAAGAGATCAACGGCATTACATTCGGCTCCGTGGGTAGTGGTACCACCATCGACCACTTACAGGTATCGTACTCTAACGACGACTCTTTCGAATGGTTCGGCGGTGCAGTGAACTGCAAATATCTGGTAGCTTATAAAGGCTGGGACGATGAATTCGATACGGACAACGGCTTCAGCGGAACTGTACAATACTGCCTGTCTATCCGTGACCCGCGCATTGCCGACACCTCGCAATCCAATGGTTTCGAAAGCGATAACAACGGAACAGGTGCAGACATCGCTCCATTCACAACTGCAACATTTAAGAATGTAACGTTCATTGGCCCGATGGCTGCCAAGAACACTGATTTCCAGAACACTTCCGAATACATCACTGCCGGTGACATGTACCCGGATAATAAATCCAAGCTGGGTCTGTTCCAGTCCGCCATACAGATACGTCGCAGCAGTAAGCTGAGCTGCGAAAATACATTGGCAGTAGGTTATCCTATCGGTCTGATTGTGGATGGCGAAAAAGGAAACACGGTTCAATATTCTAAAAACGGTGATTTCCATCTGAAGAATATCATCTTTGCCGGTATGGGTGTAGTTGGCTCGGACAATAATAAGAAATACGAAGATTATCTCTACAACAGAGAAACCGGAACGTATGATGAAAGCCAGGTTTCTTATTCACACACTTTCTTCAAGAGTGAGGCTTCGAACAAAGTAATGACTGAGGCTGAACTGGGATTGGCTGACCCGATGAATACCGGTCAGAATTACTGCCCCGCCACGGCTATCATGGGAACTGACAGAAACTATATCGGTGCTTTCCGCGACACGAATGATAATTGGCTGGAAGGCTGGACGAACTTCGACCCACAAAACACAGTATATTAATCACTCATTGAAATACACACGCCGAAGCTAAGCTTCTACAAAAGCAACGCCGGACAGTTCTTTTTGAACTTGTCCGGCGTTAATTTAACGCCCGCCTCATCGTATTGAGGGTTTCTTCCCATTGTATTGAGGGGCTTCCTCATCGCATTGAAGGGGTCTTCCCGTCGCATTGAAGGGGTCTTCCCATCGCATTGAGAATAACCTGAGAGTTCAAGAGCCTTTCATCTCAACCAAGCCTTTCACGGAAATCTTCACCGGACGGTGACTGGAATACGTGCAGATCAAACTCTGAAATAATAGCCAGCAGATGGTCGAAAACGTCGGACTGCAAGTCCTCGTATGGTATCCAGGATGTGGTTGCAGAAAAGAAATACAGTTCCAACGGTATACCGTGGTCGGTAGGTTGAAGCTGACGCACCATACAGGTCATATCATGATTTACACCCGGATGGCTCTTCAAGTAGCAATTCAGGTAAGCACGGAAGACACCGAGATTCGTCTGGCGACGCCCGTTCACAAGGATGGAGTTATCGATATGATGTTCTTCATTATACTCCTTTATCACTTGTTCCGTCTGTTCAACGTAGTTTGCCAAGAGCTGTATCTTGCGATACTTTGCCAACATTTCGGGAGTACAGAACCGTACACTGTTCATATCGATATTGATAGAACGCTTGATGCGGCGTCCGCCACTCTCCTGCATACCACGCCAGTTCTGGAAAGAGTCGCTTACAAGCAGGTAAGGAGGAATGGTAGTGATGGTCTTGTCGAAATTGCGCACCTTCACCGTGTTCAATGATACTTCTATTACGTCACCATCCGCTCCATACTTAGGCATGGTAATCCAGTCTCCCACTTTCAGCATATTGTTGGCAGAAAGTTGCACACCGGAAACAAAGCCCATGATACTGTCTTTGAACACTAACATCAACACGGCAGCCGAAGCTCCCAGACCGGTGAGCAATACACCGGGTGAGCGGTCGATCAGTATGCTGACGACGATGATGCCCCCGACAAAATAAAGAATTACCTGCACAGTCTGCAAAAGTCCCTTCAGAGGGCGGTCGCGAAACTGTTCCTTCTCGCTATATACGGTATAAACCGCAGTAAGCAAAGCGCTGATAAAGCTAAGAAACATTATAATAATAAAGATGAGGCAGAAACGCATAATAAGCGCCAACGTTGCCGATCCCGCATCGGAAAAAGCCAGGGGCAGCAGGATATAAATAAGAATAGGTGCCACCATGCGGCTAAGGTGCACCATCACCTTCCGGTCGAAAACAATGTCATCCCAGGTAGCTTTTGTTTGTTTTACCAAACGCGAAACGACTTTCAGCAAGACTTTCCGGCAAATGGAATCTGCCAGATAAGCCACCAGGAGAACTCCCAGAAATGCAATAAATTGATCTAACTGGTCGGCCAATGACTGGCTGAAACCTAAAGTCTGAAGTCCTTCGTTAATTTGTTGTACAATGCTCATGATACTAAGAATTAATTTTGGGGTTAATGGTTAGTAATTATCGCTCCCTGTTCAGGAAGTCTCCTATATCTTCTTTTAACCACTGATACAAGTAAAGGTTCTTATATCCGCTGTTCTTTTTCAACATCAGGCTGACATTGGTCTGGCTATTCTCATAACTGGTCAGTTCGTTATGGAATTGCTCGTTGTGAGCAGCCAGACGCTTGATTTCCTGTTCACGCTCACGACGCAATACGGTACATACGGGGATAAGAAGTTTCATCACAACACCGTCCATGAGGTGATGTCCCTGTATATATAGGTAAGTTGTATCAGGATTCAATCCCAGTCTCTCCAACTCCACGCCTAAAGCCTCCACTGCCTTTATATTTCGCGAAAATCGCCTGCGCATCTCAGAAAGTTTCTTATCAACGGCACGCTGCACAGGATCTAACGTCCGTTCGGGATGATGCACATTAACTTCCTGCAAGCGGGTGCAGGCATTGAAATCGTACATCGGGAAAGTATATGTATCCCGTTGACAATAGAACCAGACGTTCCACAGAAAGAGCGGATAAATAATCTGCGAATAGCGTTTCAGGAAAGCAGGAAAGTCTATCAGCATACGGTCGTTCAACGTAGCCTGTACACAAACTTCATGCAAGCTTTCAGCATAGCAATGGAAATTCTCGATGGCATAGGCGTACGTCTGGAATATGTAGGGGCTACTGTTTATCTTATGTGAAACGTTAGTTTTGCCTTGCAGCAGAAAGTCGTAGTCACTGTCCACACAGGCTATCAGACTCTTGCCCAATTCAGTAGTGTTCAGCGTATTCATCAGCACCATCTTCTTACCTTTGGCAAGAGAAGTGGCTGAAGGCAGCATCACCTGGAAATAGTAATCATCTGTCTCGAACTCTGCCAACAATGTGCGCCAGAAAGCTACATCATCGTAACTTTCCACGTATGCCACAATACGACGACGCGCCTTCTTGGGATAGAGTTTGTTAGCGGCATTGAAATAGGCGGAGGTGAGATTATGTTTTAAAGAAGTAGCCATAATAATAAGTGATAATGATGATAGGATGATAGGGTGATAGGATGGTGGGGTGATAAGGTGGTGGGGTGATAAGGTGGTGGGGTGATAGGGTGAGGTTACATTACCACTTTATCATCTTATCATCCTATCACCCTATCATCTTATCATCTTATCACCGTAGATATTTCATCAACTTCCGTCACTGCATCCAGCCAGCCTTCCATGATGACGGCGGGAGAATGGGTGGTAAGTATCAGTTGCACATTGGGATTCAGTTCACGTATCATGCTGATAAGTTTCTGCTGCCACTCGATGTGAAGGGAGGCCTCGGGCTCGTCCATAAAGAGGACACAATGGGCGTTGTCACGCACCAGCACGGTAAGCAGGATAATCAGCATCTGCTTTTCACCGGAAGAAAGTTTATAGGGCAGCAGACGTTCACCGTCCTGATAGAAGATGATTTCATTGCTGCGGCGATCTATGCTTTTGCGGGTATAACTGAACAACTGGTCCATCAGGTCCTGAAACTTTCGCTTGGGCAAAGAGAGGGAAGCAGCTTGCGAACGCTGTTCCTCATCGCCTGAAAGAAGTTCGATCATCTTGTTACCAATGTTAACCTGATAGTCAAGATAACGGCGTTGCAAAAGATAGAGTTGCCAGTCTAGTTCGGATTTGACGTTCGGATCAGCCATGCGGGCGGTAAAGTCGCCCATTATCAAAGGACGGTCATAGCTGCGGATTACGTCGTATGGGATATACGTGGCATCCGGACGATCGAACGTAATACGTACTCCTTCTATCTCACCATTCTTTATCTCACCCGAAAGCTCTTCCAGATAGTGAACAGAACGGTTAAGGATCGTAGTCTTCCCTACTCCATTGATACCGGAAAGGATATTCACATCGGGACGCAAATCCCAGGCTATGTTAAAGCGATCCCACAACCTGTGTATCTCGATACGTTGGATATAATTGGCTTGTTCTTCCATAGTTTTTGCTTTTAATCAAAGCAAATATACAGGATTATTTTTTAGTTTCCCAAAATAGTTGTTCTTTTGCAGCCTCAAAAACAAAAAGAGTATGAACAAGAATGTACAAGGGCATATATTCGCCCTGACTGCCAACATTTTATGGGGTCTTATGGCTCCTATCGGCAAATCCGCACTTATGGAGTTCTCAGCTTTATCGGTGACCACATTCCGAATGGTGGGTGCGGCAGCTTGTTTCTGGCTGTTGTCCGCATTTTGTAAGTATGAGCATGTGGACCACCGCGATATGCTGAAGATATTCTTTGCTTCGCTCTTTGCACTGGTATTCAATCAAGGGGTATATATTTTCGGTCTTTCAATGACTTCACCCATCGATGCCTCTATTGTGACAACCACACTTCCCATCGTGACCATGATTATTGCCGCTATCTATCTGAAAGAGCCTATCACGAATCTGAAAGTACTGGGTATCTTCGTGGGAGCTATGGGAGCACTGACACTTATTTTAAGTAGTCAGACTGCAGGCAGTGGCAACGGCAGCATCATCGGAGATTTACTTTGTCTGGTAGCACAAATCAGTTTCTCTATTTATCTGACTGTATTCAAGGGGTTATCGCAGAAATATTCTCCCATCACGCTGAATAAGTGGATGTTTATATATGCATCCATGTGTTATATCCCATTCTCTTATCAGGATGTGGCAGGTATCCAGTGGACAGAGGTATCCACTGCTGCATACGTACAAATAGGTTATGTGGTAATAGGCGGTAGTTTTCTTGCTTATATCTTCATCATGACTGCGCAAAGACTGTTGCGCCCCACAGTGGTGAGTATGTACAACTACATGCAACCCATCGTAGCTTCTATCGCTGCCATTATCATGGGCTTGGGAGTATTCGGCTGGGAAAAGGGAATAGCCGTTGCCTTAGTGTTCCTCGGCGTATATATTGTGACGAAGAGTAAGTCGAAGGCAGACTTTGAGAAGGAGGGGAAAGAAGTGTGAGACAGCTACAAGTTACGAGCTATTCTACCCCTTTCTCATCTCACTAAAGTATGTATCAAGTAAAGTTTTTGCAGCAACAAATGAAGTGAGCTTACCTTGCAATACTTGCTGTTCCTTATCACCCAGCATAGCTTCTATAACCGGATTATGATAGAAACTATCACGCAGGCGCTCGTTAATACTTTCGTACATCCAGTATTTACTTTGTTCATTACGGCGGTAATCAAAGTAGCCGTTGTCCTTCACAAAAGCAACGTAATCGTAAATCATATCCCAGATTTCTTTCACTCCCAAGTTATAGAAGCCGGAATAGGTCATTACCTGTGGCGTCCATCCTGATTCAGGAGCAGGGAACAAATGCAGAGCATTACGGAACTGAGTTGCAGCCAGCTTAGCACGCTCCAGATTATCACCATCGGCTTTGTTGATAACAATACCGTCGGCCATTTCCATAATACCCCGTTTGATGCCTTGCAATTCATCGCCCGTACCGGCTAACTGAATAAGCAGGAAGAAATCGACCATAGAATGTACAGCTGTTTCACTCTGTCCTACACCTACTGTCTCTACAAATATCTTATCGAAACCGGCAGCCTCACAAAGAATAATCGTCTCACGCGTCTTACGGGCTACTCCCCCCAGAGACCCTGCCGATGGACTGGGACGAATAAAGGATGCAGGATGAACTGAAAGTTGCTCCATACGTGTCTTATCACCCAAAATACTGCCTTTACTACGCTCACTACTGGGATCGATGGCCAGCACTGCCAGTTTACCTGCATATTTCTCCAATACATGCAGACCGAAAACATCAATGGAAGTACTTTTACCCGCTCCCGGTACACCACTGATACCTACACGGATAGAATTTCCGGAATAAGGCAGGCATTTCTCAATGACTTCTTGTGCCACTGCCTGGTGTTCAACTTTCACGCTTTCCACCAAAGTCACTGCCTGGCTTAGAATGGTTACATCCCCTTTTACAATGCCTTCTACAAACTCCGCCACGGAGAGCTGACGCTTTCTGGGTTTAGGACGACGATAGGGATTAACAGATGAAGGTTGTTCAATGCCTGCATTGACAACCAGACCTTTATAGGCTTCATTGTTTTCAGGATGTTCCATGATAAGATTTATAATTTATGATTTATGAGAAGATTTGTGATAGGATTTATAGTTTAAAATCATAAATCCTATTACTTTGCCTTAATATTGATCTCAACCTTAGGTTGCATCGGGTCATTGGTTATCATCAAAATACGCAAATGACGTTTCTTCTTTGCGATATTCTTCTTATCTACCGTCACGCGCAAACGGGTGGTTTCCCCCGGCTGCAACACACTTTTTTTAAGACTTACTCCCAAGGCAGGATTGAATACCTGCAGTTTACTAATCTGCAACGGAGAGCGTCCGGTATTGGTAAGCTGTATATCATGTTTCACTTTATTCTTCTTTGCCAATAAAGCACTCAGGTCTATATCGGTTTCCGAAAGACGAATTACCGGGGCATTTGCCCTATCCGTATCTGTCATACCGGAAAAGTCGGGTAAGAGAATAGCTGAAAGCGGTATTTCGTTTTCATCACTCACTTTGTCTCCAGTGAAACGGGACAGGTAAACAGATGCTTGCGTCAGTCCCAAATCAGTCAGTTTCTCTGTATTGAGGGTTAATGTAATCAGCCCTCTCTCACCTTTCTGAAGTACACTGGGCTCCACTTTCATGTCCAGGTAGGAAGGCAGGTGCATCAATACCGGTTCATACGAACGATCCGACAGATTCACTACTCCAATCCGTATAACGGGCTTTGCGCCACGATGGGTATCAGGGAAATCAATTTCATTCTTATCTATCCGTATCTGACCAATCAGATAAGGATAAGTTTTCGTAAAGTCTTTAATCTCGCGCACTACTTCGCCTGTGAAGTGCAAATAAGCCAAATCGGGTTGTGCATTAGAGTAGATAGCTATTGATTTATCAAAGTGCCCTAATGCTTTTGCATCAAACTCCACGGTAATGATGCCTTTATCACCGGGAGCAATAGGCGTTTGTGTCCACTGAACTACGGAACAGGCACAGGAAGGGTCCACCTCAGTAAGCACTAAAGGTTGGTCACCGGTATTGGTAATAACGTATTGTGCACTGGCAGGATGTTTCCACTCAATCTGTCCGAAGTTGTGGGTTTCTTTATTAGATGAAAAACGCGGTTGCGCCGCAGCAGTAAGTGCTACGGCAGCAAACGCATACATACATATCAAGGTTCGTTTCATTCGTTTTCATTTTAGGATGCACAAAAGTAGGTGTTTTAAATGAGAGTTCCTAAAAGGGTGTTTTAAAATTACTACTCTACCTCTACTTTCATGGATGCCGAATGGGCAGCATACTCGGGTGCATAGGCACACTGTATAGTAGCTAATCCAGCCTCATATTGCCCGCTACGATCCACACGATAGCTGTATTCCAGCACATACACACCTTTGCTCAGACTGTCGAAGAAGAAATTAGTAGAAGCATCCTCTATTTCTACATAATATCCAATTCCACTGTTCCAGCGATAACCGGAAAGTGAATTCACCGGTTCGAAGCAAGCACCACGCTGGTCTTTCAACTGAACGAAATCCATTGCACGGTCAAGGCGTATCGTCAGACGGGAAACCACTTTATCACCCACAGCCAACTGTGTAGCAGCAGTGGCTGGTTGCAGTTCCTTCTTTCCGGTAGCCAAAGTGCGTTCTACATAAAGTTTCTTTTCCACTGCCAATTCACCACCCTGCTGTTTCACATCGGAAATCGGTGAGAGGTATTGAGCATACACTGCACCCCAGGCAATACCTGCATCCCGTTTTTCTACAGTGATAGATTTGGCACGCAATTCAGGACTGCCTTGTGCAAAGCTTTCTTTAATATATCCCAGTCCGGGAACGGTAGTCTTAGCAGGACTATATGTTTCCAATACTTTATTACCAAGAACAATGCGTACATCACCACGGGTAGCCAACAAATCAGTCCCTTGGCAAAGCAATGCATAAACGGCATCCGCCGTTGCAACCGGTGAGTTCCAACTTGTAGTCTGCTTTTGTTTCAGTAACCAAAGCTTCATTTCTTCTACCAAGGCGTCATTGCCACCTGCCAGACGTAAAGCTTCCATTACTTCCACATGAACAGGAATAGGCTGCATTCTCCAACGGAAGGGCTTTTCATTGAAAGCAAAATAAGCTCCTTGTTCATTGGTTTGCACCAGATGTTCCTTAATGGAAGCAATAAACTCATTAGCTTCAGCCATACGGCCGGCTTTTAGTAGAATAATAGCCGACTGCGCTTTCATTCCCATTTCAGCCGTGTTCAGGTTCGTGCCAACTTTGGAAAGGAAGTAACTATAAGCAGCCTCATTGGCAGCAGGCACTTTCTCACCGGAAATAGCTATCAGATAGAGATAGGTCATTGCCGAATGTGAGAGGGTAGTTATTTTAGCTCCGTCTCTCTCCGCTTTACGAATACTCTTGTATTCCTCCAATGCTTGTTGATGCAGATATTTAAAAGCTGCCTGCTGCATAGAAAGGGCATCACCGGAATTCTTTTGTCCGGTAAGTAAAGGCAGACGAACGAGAAGTTCGGTGATATATCCCGTCATGTTACGACTCCCCGGCATCCCTTTATACCAGCTCCATGCGCCATCGGCATCTTGCAGTTCTTTCAATCGGGTAAGAGTGGTTATATTATTATTTGCCAGGTTATTGAGATCGAACAGTGTAGCAATACGAGCTTGCTGCTCAGCTTCTGTAGTGGCCTCCAGTAACCAAGGACTTTCTTCAAGAAGGATATTCTTCACATCCTGATTCTTCTGCAGCTGGCTGAGGAAAGTTTCTTTCTTACCACCTTGCATACGCCAACTATCGAATACAGCTTTAATGCGTGGCTGGCTATTGGCAATGTAAGAAGCAAGGGAATTGGCATAATATGCGGCAGCCCAGGCAGTAGCATTATCTGTACGAGGTTGGCTCAATACCGGCAATGCTTGTACGGCATACCAGGCCGGATTTCCGGTAAACTCCACTGTCAGACGACGGTCGGTAGTCGTACGGCTGTTATTATTGAACAGGCTGTCCAGAGAGAAAGTGCGGGTTTCTTCACCTCGTATCGGCATAGCAAGAGTTTCAGTGATATATTCCTTATCACTCAATACAGGCAACAGGTGTTGCTCGCCATCGCTGAATGTACCACCATCGGCAATCATGCGTACACCTAAGAAGTCGTACTTATCCGTCACGGTAAAGCGGAAGGTTACGGGAACAGTCTTTCCCGCTTCCACAGTGAAAGGTTGACTCTGTGTGGAAATCACCTTCTCCGTCATCGGGTCGAAGAGGATGAATTTTGTGGTTCCTTTCAAGGCTTTTCCTGTCAGGTTAGTTACGGTTGCGGCAATACTCGTTTTATCCCCCACCCGCACGAAACGTGGCATGTTGGGTGACAGCATAAATTCTTTCACCGTGACGGTTGAAGCATCCAATTGCCCGATCAGCATTCCTTTCGTATGAGAATACCCGCGGAAGTTCCAACGTGTCAGGCTTTGCGGCATGGTGAAGGAGAAGGAAATTTCCCCTTGCTCATTTGTGCGAAGTTGCGGATAGAAAAAAGCTGTTTCTGCAAAGTTCTTACGCAATTCGGGAGCATCACCAAGCTCTACGGCAGCACCGGTTTCTTCAGTTGACACCATTTCTTCTTCAAATACCACATCCGCATCATCGACAGAAGAATCTTCAGCAACCATCTCTTTCATCCGTGGACTCGCCAATCCCCGTACCTGCACACTTCCGGTCATGGTAGAGTTTTTCATAACACCATAACCCACTACCAATGCTTCCTGTACACCTTCTTCCGAATAGAAAGTATCATAAACAAATGGAGGTACTTTCCAGTCTCGCATTGGGAAATAACAAGAGTAATAAACAGAACCTGTATACCCATACGACCAATAAATCTGAGGCACAAACCGAGAATAGTTCACATAAAAACTCTGACGATTTGGGAATATCTTATCTAAAGAGGCATCGTACATAGTGGCGAGCATCTCAGCATCGGCAGGTACACCCTGTGGTGTCTTGATAGTCAGGCGCCACTCTTCCTCTTGCCCGGGACGTAACTTGTCACGGAACACCTCCCATTTCATAGTCAGTTCTTTATCCGGTCTACGCTTCTGCAAGTCCACTTTCTCAAAATAAAGTTCTCCGTCCTTGACAAAAGCAAACAGATATTCTATTCCGTCTCCATATTCTTCTTTATAAGGTACATCAAAACGGACAATGGAATCGGATAATTGCAGCGTTGTACTGCTCAGGCGCTGCTTACCACTGAATATATCCAACATCACATAAGTATCTTTAAAGGAAGTTCCCAGACTGAACTGTGCAGGACGTCCGGCATCAAACTGCGTATTACGCGAATAGAACCAGACAGGTGATGCCACAGGAGGACGATTATCATCATAGGAAAAGAGCACGATATTTTGTTTGTAGTCAACATCCCTACCTTGATCATCCTTTGCTGTCAGTTGCAGTTCATAAGCACCGGAAGGCAGATTCTTCCATTCCGGCAATACTACTTCCACATTGGAAGTAAACTGCCCGTTGAAACGAACTTCAGGCTTTCCATTCACAGTTTGTACCAAACGGCAATCACCTTTCACCGATACCGGCTCCATATTCAGATTCCGGGCTACAAAAGTCAGTCGGATACTGTCATCCTTACAGATACGGTCTTGTATATCAACAGATAAAATCAATGAACGGTCTCCAGCAGACAAGGTAGTTACGGAAGTCTGTGTTTCACCGGCCTGATTGGTTACAGAGGCTTCTATCTGATAAGTATAGTAACCGGTAGTAACACCTTTCCCACCTTGCAACCGGACAGGAATGGAAAATATTCCATCAGCACCTATCATTACGCTACCTGAAACCAGAGATGTAGTATTTCCAGAAACTCTCCACCACGAGAACTGGCTACGGGTAACAGTATAATTCAATTCCAGCCCCTGCAAGGGCACACCACTAAAGGAGCTTACCGTACCTTTCACCTGCACACTATCTCCTATCTGGTAAGACTCTTTCTGAGAATCGAAAACGATGTCGAATGTAGGACGCTTATATTCTTCCACTTGTACAGATGTCCAACCGTTTGCTTTTCCTGTTCTAATAGAATAAGAGCCGTTCAGGCAGGCAGTAGGAAGCACAAACTCAGTGGTAAACGAACCAAACTCATTGGTGCGGACTTCTTTCTTTCCAATATTAGTATCATTCACATCGGTAAGCTCCACAGTATAAGCCTTATTGGCAAGAACCATAGCCGTATCGCCACTTTGGGTATAAGCGATACCTTTTATATAAATAGTTTGTCCCGGACGATACAAAGAGCGGTCTGTCAATAGCTTCACCGCTTCGGATTCTCTGTCAACATGATTCCAGGTCCCATTAGAGTTATTATAGATACGCTGCAATGGCATTGCCGTATCAGTGCCTTTCGTGGCAACCAACGAACGGAACTGCTTATTCCACGGTAGTATCACCTTACCCGATGCATCCGTAGTTTTCTGCTCCAATACCTTGTTTTCCCTGGTTCCATAACTTGAATAGAAAGTAATCTGAACATCCGCTACAGGTTTTCCGGTTTCAGCATCCAAGGTCACAACCTCATAATCTTTAGTTGAGAGAGGTATAGTCAATACTTTGAAACGAGTGAGATAAAGGTAGTTCTCGGCAGTTCGTCCTTTCTTATCATCAGGCACTACCTGTACTACATAAATACCCGGTTCGTCCGGCAACAACATACGATATGTACTATCTGCCGGAAGGTAATTAGCCGGACGCAACAAAGAAAAGTGTTCCGTTTTTACTTTACGGGCATACTTCTTATAGAAAGCAGGATTAATCACCGGCATATCCGTTGTAGCCTTCGACAGAGTAGTACGGAAGACATTCACCGTAAATCCATCCAAGTTACAATGAGTAACCCTCAATTTCAGAGAATCACCGGGATAGGTAACCTTGTCTGCACTAAAGTTCAGTTGCGGCTGCAAAAGGCTTTCTTTCAGCTCACGCAATGCAGATATCCGTTTATAGTCGGGATAAAGGTTGATGGCTTCATCACAAGTTTGCAAAGCCTTTTCATATTCACGTATATTGCGATAATAACGTGCTTTGGCTAAATAAGCCTCTGCACACACATCACGCTTGGCATAATCTTTAATAATGCGATCCAAAGCATGTAAGTATTGGTTCGGAGCTTCACTTCCGCCTTCTTTTACAGCTCGCAGACGAAGCAAAACATTCCCTTCTCTATTACGCCATTCCATATAATCCAGCATAGTCAGTACGGTAGCATCTTCCATGCCGGGCATCTTCCGATAGGTGTTTATCATCTGGCCATAAATGCCCATGATGTCTTTCTTTACCAATGAGTCCATCTCGAACCATGAAACTTTCTGTAAAGCATCAATGGCACGTGATGCCAACAAATGATACATTTCATGATGATAGTACTCACTTGCATCCCCTAAAATTACAAAAGGAATATAAGTACGCGAAGATGTTTTCAGCAATTCAGCAGAATCCTTCAATGCTTCTCCTGTATACTTCATCACCTGCTTCATGAAGAGGTTGCCGCTCCATTCACGAATATCTGCCGGCAAGGCTTCATCTTCCAGATCGAGCGAAGTGCGTTGCCGCAACTCCCATCGGTTATTATCTGCATAATTGGCATAGATACTTGCCACCAACGAATTCAGCACGGCACGACTGACCGGATTTTGTTCACGCTCCGCCCATTGTTCCAATCCTTTCAGGTTGACATAGAAGCTATCAGGTGTCAGTACATTCTGAAATGTATTCCGACACATATAGGCTTTTAACATCTGCGGGGTATTCTTTTCCTGTTCCCCTTTCCGGAATATCTCATCCGTCAGTTTTATCACAGTTTGCGGCAAGCTCTTCTTTTGTGCCTGCTCCACTTGTTTCCACAACTTGTCAAACGACTGCGCATGCAGCATAGGTATCCCCCCAAAAAAGGTTGCCAGCAGTATTAAACTACAAATTCTTTGAATCCTTTTCATAGATATTATTCTATTAGTCTTTGTACTAACAACAAAGTAAGGGAATAAAGTTTAAACAAAAGCTGATTTTTATATAAAAAAGCTTTCAGGGGAATATAAAAGAAGCGAGGAATACGTTTTCCGGACGTACTCCTCGCTTCATCAAGTTTAGTTAAAATGCTTTCTTATTTCTTCAGGGTATACCCCATCATCAACATCTCATTCCGACCTACTTCGGCGAGAATGTTTCTCCATGTTTTAAAAATCTTTTTTTTCATAACCTTAAAAATTAAACTAATACCTAAAAATCAAATACACACAATCTAAAAGAGGGGTTTAGTAAATTGTTGAATAACCCCAAACATGCTTATCAGCCTCGCTGATGTGCTTAAAAATTTTCTTTAACGTTTTCATTTTGTTATCCTCCTTAAAAAATCTTGTTATCCTATTAAATACATGTTTTATAACACAAAAATAATACCTTTGTTTAGAACAAACAGCAATATTCGGCAGAAAAGTATGTTTTATAACATATTTCTTGATCTAAATCAAAAATAAGAAGATCAAACAAGGAGGGAAGTGGAAAAAATGGCAGAAAAAGGAAAGAGTAACAAGGCATGGGACAATATGACAGAAAAAGAGTGAGGCTGTCTCCCACTGGGTACAGCCTCACACAACAACATTTTACTTTTCACGATGGTGAAAAAAAGGACTATTCTTCACAGAGTAGTTGTTTTATTAAAAAGGTATGCCCCGAAGGACATACCTTATATTAATTACTTAGGAAAGCATAGACTTAGTTACCTTCAGTTGATTTAACATCCATGTAAACTGCAGTCTTCACAGTACCCCACTTATAAGTTACGATTACAGGAATCTTAACCTTAAATGCTTGTACGTTATTTCCGTTATTCTTGTAAGTAATTGTACCATAGTCACCAACAACAGTAGAATTAGCCTGAGAAATAACAATCTTGTTAGTAACTTCAGACAGCTTCTTCGTTTCGATGTTATTACCATTCATGTTAGTTGTAATGTTAGCGATATCAGCTACAATAGACTCAACTCCATAATAAGTATAGTAACCAGTACCATCATATTCAACACCACTTGCACTTGTTCCCTTAGCAAACTTGTAATCTCTCCAGTCAGTCAAGTAAACAAGATCAAGCATCTTCACTGTATAACCTTCATCTGTAGCATCTACAAAGTATTTACCAGTGTTAGCAAATACATTAACCGGACGCAAGAATTCAGCATTGAATTGACCATCAGTCATCGGTAAACGCATGCTACACTCATTAGTCAATACCATATCAAGTATAGCAGTGAACGGAGCAACATCATGAGCAGAGATATTCAGGATAGCCTTAGCAGCAGCTGTTTGTTGATATTCAACATTGTTACCAACGATCTTAGCAACTAAAGAAGTTCCATTAGCATACAGTTCTTTACCGTTAGCAGCTACAGTCAATGTATAAGTTGCACCATCATTACCCTGAACCTTAACATTATTGTTTTTATCAGAGAAGATGTATTGATAAGAAATCTTATCCAACTTGAAGTCATCACTTACCTCATTATTCAATTTGAATGAAGGTTTGTTTCCTTCGAATACATTATCAACATTTACAGAGAATGAGCAATCGTTCGGAGTAACACCAGGAACTACTGTATTCATTCTGATATTATTCATGTTATTGTACCAGTATTCAGAGTTCTTGCTACCAGTATCGAAGCTTGCAGACGGAGTCTTAACAGTAGCAGTAAATGTAATAGTTACATCAGCACGTGACTTATCATTCTTAGGAACATAAGTAGCAGTTGCAATCAGTTTACCATTATTATTATTAACAGCATTCACCTGATCAGCAGAAGTTACTGTCCAAGCCAAGCAAACAGTTTCAACATTAGGATCAGCATCGTTCAATTCAACAACTTCACCATATTCACCAGTTTTCAAAGTAGCAATCTTCTGACCAGAAGCATTAGTAGAACTTGACTTCAATTCATAGATTGCGTGGAAATCTTCTTTAGTCAAACCTAACTTCTGATAGATATTAACATTCATTTCATCGAATAACAAGTTGTAAGTCTCAGGAGTACATTTCAACTTAAGATCACCACATGCCTTCGGATAGTCAGTACCAGCAACATCACCTCTTGTAATCTTGACTTTAATCCAGCCAACATTAACAACTTCACCGTTAGCAGCATTCTGAAGCTCTACACGTACCAAAGGCATACGACCAACAGCAGCAATAGGATCTTCAGTGATATCACCAACCTTAGCTGTCAAAACACTACCCTTCAAGTTTGCAAAGAAGCTACTCTGAAGAGTCTTGTTATCACCAACATAATAGTCTGACAAACTATAAACCAACTTCAAACCATAGTCAGCCAACTTGTCATTAGCAATAGTCTTATCACCTGTGCCAATCTGCTTCATCGGATCAGTGTCAGTCCATTCTGTATAATGAGTTTCCACATACTTAGACAAATCAATACCCTCCTTGTTATTGTAAGCAACTTCACAAAGTGGTTCTGCATTGATTGCGTCTTCAGCCTTACCAACTAAGCTACGTGCATTATCAGCACCATACAAGTGAGCTTTGTGTACACCAGCATCTTTAGCATTAGCTAGAACAAATTCTTTCAAAACTGATTTGTAAATAGCAGCATAGTCAGAATTAACGACTTTAGTGCCACCGTTTACTTCTACAGTAGCTTGCAGATTCATCACAGTAATCTTAGAAGCATCAATCTTCTGGATAGCTTCACTATTACCATTGAATACAACTTTCAAAATACCATTAGTAATAGAACATTTTTCCAAATCGATATTAGCAATGTTAAATCCAGTAGCACGTGTGCCAACGAATTCTTTATCATCTGCAGACAATACTAATTTAGAGATTTGTTTCATAGTAACACCAACCGGGTTTACGTGATAGTAAGCAACCATATCCGGAGTGATATGACTATTAGAAGCAGGAGAAAGAGGAGCATTCCAGATTTCACCCTTTTCTGTTACAGTCTGGCTCTTAACAGTCCATTTGTCATAAGTCAGGTTAGTAGCTCTCATAGCTTCTACACCGCTCAGATATGCTTCGGGAACAAAAACCAAGCTTGTCAAAGGCAGTGCATCCTGAATATAGAAATTAGAGCTTTCACCATTATCTGTTACAGTATAACCAATGATTACACCATCTTTCTTAATTGCAGCAATACTGCTTGTTGCTTTCGGAATAGTAACGTTTGTTTTAACGCCATTATACAAAATTTCTCCTGCAGCGTTAATCGTCAGCTTCGTAGGATCAAAGCTTTCTCCAACTTCAGCAGTAGGAAGAGTAGCAGATGAAACCTCAGTACCATCTTTCTTCAAAATAACTTTGCCATCCTTTATCTCGATAGTGTAGTTTGGAAGGTTTTGGGCTATTTTGCAAGAAACACTCTTATCGTTACTATCAACGATAGTCAATGTTCCAGTTGCTGCATCGTAAGATACACTTTTTACCCCATTGTTTCCAATAGCAGTTTTCAAGTCAGTAAGGCTTTGGTTGATTTGACCGATTTCGTTGTCAATACGTTTGATGTCATCATCGTAATCCTTACAACTGATGAAAGACGTCGTGGCAGCGAATGTCAATGCTCCAAAAAGCACCACTTTAACAAATCTTTTTCTCATAATCGCTTTTAATTTACATTAATAATATATTATTAAACACTCAGTTTCAATAAGACAATTCTATGTCCTTATACATAAACACAAATTATATTTCTTTTACGAAGAGGCTTTTCCTCGTCCGTTACTTTATAGGTAACGGCATAAAATACCGTGCAAATATAATTGATTTTATATAATTGTGCAAATAAAGCTGTTTTTTTTGTGATATTCATTAAAAAAAAGAGTAATAGTATTCAAAAAACATTCGATTATGAAACAAAAGTTATTATTGGAAATGCTATCCACCACCATTCAGGAGCTTCGTGCTAATGGTCAATGGGGCACCGCTCACGTTTATCGAAGTGCCCGCAATTCTTTTTCTACATTTAATAATAATAAGGATATACCATTTTACAAATTGGATCCTAACTTATTAAAAAGCTTTGAGATATATCTTCGTCAACGCAAATGTAGTTGGAATACGGTTTCTACTTATATGAAAGTATTAAGAGCTATTTATAACCGAGCAGTAGACAATGGATATGCTTTATATGTTCCGCGACTTTTCAAGCATGTGCATACAAGTGTGTGTGCGGATCAAAGAAGGGCTTTAGAGGTTTCTGATATAGGGAATCTGCTTTGTGAGACAGAAAAAGCATCCTCGTGTGGCTCTTTACCTATAGAGTTGCAAACTACGAAGAACATATTCGCACTCATGTTCTTACTACGCGGTATTCCGTTTGTAGATTTGGCATATTTGCGTAAAGCAGATATTCAAGGTAATACTCTAAAATACCGTAGGCGAAAGACTGGACGTTTATTGACTGTAATGTTGACACCTGATGCTATAAAACTTATACGTATAGTAGCTAAAACAAAGCCGGAATCTCCTTATCTTTTTCCCTTTTTATCAAGCCCAGAAGGTACAGAAGCTGCTTATCATGAGTATCAATCATCCTTAAGGATGTTTAATTATCGATTATCCCGATTAAAAAAATATATGAAAACTGCTGCTCATCTAAGTTCCTATACTATTAGGCATACATGGGCAACAATGGCATATTATTGCGAAATACATCCAGGTATTATATCAGAAGCGATGGGGCACTCGTCTATCAAAGTGACGGAAACTTACTTAAAACCGTTCCAAAATGAGAAAATAGATAATGCTAATTCGCAAGTTATCTCTTATGTGAAAGAATACGCAAGTATTGTTTAGAGATTTATCAGAATAATAATCGGTTTTACGTTCACCCCGGGGAATAATATTCTTCGGGCATATTTTTGTGTCCCTACTCTTCCAATGTCTTTTTGCGTCATATTGCTCAATATTAATTAATTGCATATTCTATCCAAGTATTTTAGCTTGAAAACCTCTTTGTTTTCTCTTTTTTTGCCAATGTCAACATTATCGCAGTATTCAAAATTTACAGAATATATCAATAGCTAATGGCTAAAAATTATGAGAAGTTACATTTCTTAGAAAAGGTTAAATCAATTATTTGATTTAGACTCTGTTACCTATAAAGTAACGGTTTTAAATAAGTGAGGTTTTACAAATGAATTTTTATTATTCTTTATTTTTTTAAATTTATAAATTTAAAGTTTTTTTATTATGAACAAAAAATTTCTAAGTGCAATCCTGTTTGGAGCTTTGATGATAGGTTCTACAGGAACGTTCACGTCTTGTAAGGACTACGATGACGACATCAAGGACTTGCAGGGGCAGATTGATGCCAACAAGACTGCAATTGACCAAATCAATGCTTTGATCAATAGCGGTTCTGTTATTACAGGCGTTGATAAAACAGACAAAGGGGTTACTGTTACTCTGAGTAATGGCAACAAATTTGAATTGACTAATGGTACTAATGGTAATAAGGGAGAGGATGGAAAACCTGGCTCTGTTGTCACTATTGGTGAAAATGGCAACTGGTTCATCGACAATGTTGACACTGGCAAACCATCTAGAGGAGCATCAGGTTCTGCCGGAACTAGCGCTTCTACCATTTACTATGTTCCAGGAACATCAGGCGATGAAAAAGGGGTTTGGGTAAAGGTTACAGTAGCAGCCGATGGTACCGAAACAAGAGAGGCTACAAGCAATACTTGGTTACCTGCAGGTACTATAACTGCTGTTGCTGATGACAATACTATTACATTGTTCAATGTGAGTGGTGTAGATGGCGGTAAAGTTGTACTGGCAAGAAGCAATAGTTTCTTGAGCTCCTTGAGCTACATGACAACTAATATCAATGAAGATTTGGGTAAAGTTGCATTCTTCCCTGTTATTGGTTATGACTACGCTTCTTGGGAAAACAGTCCTATTTATGAGCATAATTCAAGCAAGAAAGATACAAAGGAAGATGCTAAATACATTACGATGTATGAAGGTTGGTTGAACATGAACTATAAGGTTAATCCTGCCACTATATCAAAAGATGCATTTACTGTTCTAGGATTCGATCATGGAAAGGCCTATACAACCAGAGCTATTGCTCAAGAGTTAACTATTGGCACATGGGGGCTGAATGATGGTACCTTGTCTGTTCCTATCAAAGGTTTGCAGATGATGCACTATGGCAACCTCTTTGATGATCCATTGGTGAAGAATGGTGGTAAGGGTATTGAGCAAAAAGATAAGTTCGGAAACCAAGTTGATGAATTGGCTCTTCAGGTAAAGAATAGCAAGGAAAGTGCAGCTGCTGACGGTGTTGTTACTTCTGAGTACATCACAATGAAGCGTATGGTAGTTGAACAGGAAGATGTTATGATTGGTCTAAATAAAGATATCAATTTGGACAAAGCCGTGACATTAAACCGCGACTTACACCGTATGTATCAGCTTGCTTGGAGTGCAGATAAGAAGAATACTTATAAGGCGGATCTTGCTGTGAATATCAACGTTCCTTTCGATGGTATTACAGATTTGAGCGAATATCTTGAAGAATATGCTATCCGTATTCATACTAATACTGGATATGATAAAGGTAAAGGCATCAATGAACTTGATGGCAAGAATTCTGAGTGGCAAGCTACTTTGACAGAACTTGGATTTGACAAGCTTTCTTTGGAATATGCTATCGAACCTTATACAAAAGCTCAGGTAGACCAGAGTGAAGGTGCGGAAATATACGACAAAGAAGAAGTGATGAAGTATCTCGTATTGGACGGAAGCAAAATTTCATTCCATAAGGAAAATACAGCTTCTATTGGTCGTGAACCGATGATCAAGGTTTCATTATATGCAGGTGAAGGTGATAACAAATTATTGGTTATGACTAAGTTGCTGAAATTGAAAGTTGTTCGTAATATCCAGCAAGATAAGTTACCAATAGCACTGGATCATTTAAAAGATCAGATACTACCGTGTCAGCCATTTGATGGGGAAAATACTTTGGGTGGATATATTGATATGGATAAGGTATTCAATGCTTTGAACATGAGTAAGGAACAGTTTGTTAATACTTATATTCGTTTAGCTACTGACTGGTGGAATTATCAACGAGGAACACTCGTTATTAAGAAAGATGGCAAAATTCTTGATGCAGATCATGCTAATGCTGTTTATATGAATATTCAAAACGTAGAATGGTATGAAGATGGTACATACCAAAACAACAGATTGCCACTGTATATTAAACCTTATGCATTACCGGGTTTATATACCGTAGAAATCACATACGAAACTAAGTCTACTGAAGCTGCTTACAAACAGGTTGTCATTACAGATGAATTTAGGATTGATTATCCTGAAACTTCATTGACTTACAATCCTAATATGTGGAACGGCACTGAAAACATGCTGGTTTACGGTCATGCAACGAACAATAGTGACTATGACAACCCGCTTGTAATGGAAGGTTACCTTGAAAATGGCTTCACTAAGTACACTGGTTCTTCTTGTCCGAAAGCTACTTCTACGTTGCATTTCGAAATTATCACAGATAATAGTACAGAAGGTCAATACAATAAGGCAAACTTCTATGCTGATGGTGCTTGGCGCGTAACAATCGCAGAAGTAACTGATGGTACAGGTGCTGTTAAGCATCAGATAAAATTGGATGATACATGGGATGCTACAGCCGGTAAATATGGTAACTTCAAGTATGCTAAGATGGTAAACAAGAACATTAAGGTTAGAGCTTACTCTATCTTCAATGGTATTCTTGACTGCCCGAACCATGATGCAACTACTCCTGTTTGTGGTACAGCGAAAGCACACAAAGCAGGCTGTGTAAACAATGCTACGAATAGCGCAATCTTTGATGTTAAGTTCGTTAATCCGGTTGCATTTGCTGATTACACTAACGACAAGTGGTATCTGATTGACAAAGCTCCGTCAACGACTGAATACGGTTATCAAGTTCCGTTGTACAGACTGTTTAGAATATATGATACTCACAAGTCTACAACTAACGGTATCATTTGGGAACCGACTCAGCAACAAGGCTGGTGGGAACAAGGTTCAAACAAGGATAAAGTTGGTGTAGGTCTGCGTACTTTGCACGGATTGAAGATCACTTACGTTGTTGACATCGCCAAGAATAAAGTATTGGCTGACGACGGTGTATTGACCAATGTACGTGTTGATGGTCTGTCTTTGCAGAATGGTAAGGTAGAGAGTGAAGGTCCTGGTATCCTTACTTGGGTTAACTCCGGTGATGCAGTTATCAGTGCACAACCAATCGTTGTTACCATTAAAGCTTACTATGGTTGGGCTCCTACGGATTATACTGAACACAATGTTACAGTACAGGTTTATCCGGCAGACAAGGAACGTCCGGCAACATTGCCGACTCCGGGTATTGTAACGGATGGAACAAAGTATTAATAACATACTGATTCTTTAAGAGTGGAAGAGGGTGTTCAAAACACACCCTCTTCTTATAAACAACATAACTACTCTGTGAAGAATAGTCCTTTTTTCACCATCGTGAAAAGTAAAATGTTGTTGTGTGAGGCTGTACCCAGTGGGAGACAGTCTCACTCTTTTTTATATAGATAATCGGAAGTGGATATATATTCGTTTATAATAGAATAGAATATAGGAACACTCGTTTTTTATTTCAAGCGTATAGTATATCTTTACTATCATAATTCCTGCTATTTAGATCGTTTTGAAATCAAACCTTCGGAAAATATACTTTATAATTGAATGTCGATTTTGCGGAGGAGATAAAGAGAAAGGATTGTGAAAGCGAACTTGTCATATACTCGGACGGAAAGAATTTATATTGGGGACAAGAAGGCAAGAAAGTGGAAGATAGCCCTTATTAGCAGGGTACTGTCATCATTCTTAAATTACGCTCTGACATCTGTATAGACCCAGATAAAGTAGTAGATTACATATCAAATAAATACTATCTTTGCAATATGAAAACGACAGTATTCAAATTTAGATCATTCGGTGAAAACCTTGGAGCCCGGGTTTTGGGTGAAAAGGTTCGTCAGGACTTGATAGCAACTATCGAATCCTCTGAGTGTGTGATTTTAGACTTTGAAGGAGTGAATGTTGTTTCCAATTCATTTGCAGATGAATGTATCGCAAAACTGATCCCTATTTTAGGGTTTAATAAGTTGAAGCAAAAAACTACTTTTAGAAATATAAATGACTTTGCACGAAAAAATGTTCTGATAGCCCTTCGACGGAGATTGTCCATAATATGTTCAGAATAACTTAATATAGGAAGAGGTGGTATTTTATGAATATCGCCTCTTTTTTCTTTTCCCCAAGCAAACCATTTTTAGGACTTTTCTATAAAGATACAACATGACGTGAGAGAACTTAAAAGCCATGTAATAAAACCAGATGAAGCAGAAAAGACACAGATGTATTGCTGTGACTGGAGGAAGGAATCTTGCCTTACTGTCAATTTACCTATTTTGCGTGAATGTTAAACACAATGCAATATTGAAAAAAGTATCTTGTTTTCCTTGCATACATGTAACTTATAAATTACCTTTGCTCTATGAAAGTTAGAGAAGTAGTAACATATAAAGGCTATTTTGATGAGTTTTTCAAGCAACAACCGCAAAAGGTTCGTGATAAAATCATCAAAGTATTAGATATTATCGAGCAGATAGACCGAATACCCTTGACATACCTAAAATACATTGAGGGGACTAATGGGTTATTTGAGGTTCGTGTACAGCTTGGCAATAATATATTTCGTATCTTTTGTTTCTTCGATGGTAACAAGTTGGTAGTTCTATTAAGTGGCTTTCAAAAAAAGACCCAAAAGACACCCTCCGAAGAAATAAAAAGAGCTGAACGCCTGATGACTGATTATTACGAAGAAAAAGGAAAGGAGACATTCAAATGAATACAAAGACATTAGATCAGATTAAAGATGAATATTACGGTGAAGTCGGGATGCCGGAACGGGATCGGCTCGAACGAGAACTTGTGGCTTTGCGCATCGGTTTCAAAATACGAAGTGCCAGAGAGAAGTTGGATTTGACACAGGCGGAACTTGCAAGTCGTATTGACAAGAAACGAACATTCATATCAAAAGTCGAAAATGATGGAGAGAATATTACTCTCAAAACATTGTTTGATATTGTAGAGCGTGGACTTGGTGGTAAACTTAACATTGAGGTTCAGCTATAATATTTTAATTTTAAAAAGGTAACGCTTCCACTAACAATGGGAGCGTTCCTTTTTTGTTTAGACATTTCCCTTGCTTTTCTCGCATTCGTATTTTCGCTTTTCTTCTTGGGGATGAAACCTTGTAGGCTTAAAATGCAAGATTGCTTAAATGGGCTGAAATCCACCTAACTCTAAATGCCATTTTCCCTTCTCTATAAAGAGCAGAATTTCATATTCATGCTCATTTTATATATATTGCACGATGAAATTATATAAATTATTTAGGAATGAATAGAAATGAAGTTACTTTACAGAAGATGTTCTCAATAATAATTGAGGAACTTCGCGAAAACAGCCGATGGGGAACAGCGCATATCTATCAGGCTACGTCAAATGCCTTTTCTGCATTTGTAAACAATCAAGAACTGCCCTTACGTAAATTAAATTCCGCAATACTGAAGCGGTTTGAGAACCATCTGAGGCAGCGGAACTGTAGTTGGAATACGGTTTCTACCTACATAAAAACAATACGCTCTGTCTACCACAGAGCTGTTGATATGAAATGCGCCCGGTATATACCAAGACTGTTTGAACACGTTTATACGGGTACGCGTGCGGATAGAAAGAAATCATTGGAAACATCGGATATAAGCTACCTGGTTCGTCAAACGGAAATGAGCATACAAGAAACAAATTATTTATCTCAAAATCAGCAGACAAAGGTATTCTTCGTTCTTATGTTTATGCTGCGTGGCATTCCGTTTGTCGACCTGGCCTACCTGCACAAGAGAGATCTGCAGGGCAATGTATTGTCTTACCGTCGTCGTAAAACCGGACGGGCTTTGACGGTGATGCTTACCCCTGAGGTAATGCAGTTGGTGCGTCTGGTAGCTGATAGGAATATGGATTCACCTTATCTGTTTCCTATTCTACAGAGTGAGGAAGGTTCAGAGGCTGCATACCGGGAATACCAGTCTGCTTTGAGAGGCTTTAACCGGCGCTTGTCTACTCTAAAACAATCTATTGGAATGAAGTCTGCTCTCAGTACTTATGCCGCCCGACATACCTGGGCTACAATGGCTTATCACTGTGAAATTCATCCCGGAATCATCTCGGAAGCAATGGGACATTCGTCCATTGCAGTTACAGAAACTTATCTGAAGCCTTTTAGTAATAAGAAGATAGATGAAGCTAATCGGATA
Organism: Bacteroides intestinalis DSM 17393; assembly: GCF_000172175.1. Classification (NCBI taxonomy): domain Bacteria; kingdom Pseudomonadati; phylum Bacteroidota; class Bacteroidia; order Bacteroidales; family Bacteroidaceae; genus Bacteroides; species Bacteroides intestinalis. The sequence continues at coordinate 2,888,029 of NZ_ABJL02000008.1, forward strand.
GTAATTTCTTTTGTAAAAAGTGGCGGATATTTAGTATAAAAGGTGTAATTCCTCTTTATAATATAGCTTAGTATTGTCACATAATATTTAGTTTCTTCAAGGAGTGCTTTGAGGAAGGGAAAGACTTGACTTTATACAAAATACCCTAATTTTTATAATGTAATAATAATCAATATGTTATACTTTTATTGACTCCTCTTTTCTTCTTCAAATTCTCCTTTCCTTCATTTTTCAATGTCTCCTTTTAGGAACTGCTTTTTTCTCTCATATATTCATACTGCTACATTTTCTCATCTCCCACCAAACAGCCTTCCTATGGCCATAATTCCTTGAATGTTAACGGATTTAACGAGATTTTATTACCTATAAAGTAACGGTTTTAAGAAGGTGAGGTTTTACAAATGAATTTTTATTATTCTTTATTTTTTTAAATTTATAAATTTAAAGTTTTTTATTATGAACAAAAAATTTCTAAGTGCAATCCTGTTCGGGGCTTTAATGATAGGCTCTACAGGAACGTTTACGTCTTGTAAGGACTACGACGATGACATTAGTAACTTGCAGGGACAAATTGATGCCAATAAATCTGCTATTACAGAGCTGCAAAGCCAAATTAATAGTGGTGAGTGGGTTGCAGGCGTTACTTCTACTGCTGACGGAATCATTGTGAAGTTAGGTAATGGTAAAGAATACTCCATTACTAATGGTAAAGATGGCGCTAATGGCTCAAACGGTGCGGATGGACAAAATGGCATCAGTCCTAAAATAACTGTAGCAGATGGTTATATTAAGGTAAGCTATGACAATGGTACAACCTATACCAACTTAATCGCTCTTTCTGAATTGAAAGGTGAACAAGGTGGTCAAGGTGAAAAAGGTGAAGATGGAATCACTCCAACTTTCTCTGTTGGTTCCGATGGACATCTGTATGTACAATACGGTGATGACACCACTACTAAAAAAGATTTAGGAATCTCTATCAGTGGTATCTATTACGTGGAAGATGGTGTTACGGTGAAAATCTATATGCCGAAGAAGACTGGTGATACCATTGCTTATGATACTTTGGTATTACCAAGAACAGCTGCAATTACTAGTGTTGAAGCTGTAGGTGCTCAGAGTTGGTTTAGCTGGGATGATAACTCTTCAAAAACGATAACACTTTCTTATGGTAAGAATGAGCAAGGCAAAGCCATTGAATTCAATGGAAAATCTTATGCAAAAGATGCCCTTCTTTCATCTGCTAAATCTATCGTAATAGCTCAAGTGAATCCTACAATGGCTGATGCCAGTTTATACAATTTCTATTTGACGGATTCTAAAGGAAATTCAAATTATGTGATCTCTTCAGTAGAAGCAAATCAGAGTGTAGATCCTATCACGCGCGCTGATGCGACTCCTAATAAGGGATTGTATAATATGACTGTTGGATTCAAGGAAGGGGTAAGCTATGATGATATCTCTAACTCGAATTCAGGTATTGCTTATGCAATTGCAACTAAGGACGCTTATGGTAATGAAATACTTTCTAAATATGACGTAAAAGTTTCTACCTCGAGAGGAACTACAAACTTGTATACAAATACTGCTCAAGTTGAAATAGGTAAAGCAGAAGCTTTAGATCAGTATATTTGGGGGAATAATATAATCGATTACTATTTCACAATAGAAAAAGATCAAACTGCCAACAAAGAAGCTACAGGTGCTGAACTGAATGGAAATACTATCAGTGGCAAGAAGGCTGGATATTTGTATGTTACTGTTCATTATTTAACAAGTACAGGCGAACACAAGTCTGATAAAACCATTAGGGTAGGATTTGTACCAGCTGGTACGGAAGCTGATTTGGCTGATGTTATTTGGACTATGACAGCTGCTGCAAACAAGAAGACAGTTTCTGTGGATGCAACTGCATTAGCTGATTATTTGACAGTAGGCGCTTCACGTTCATTTAGTATTAAATATGCTACTGATAGTGATGCGGATAAGTATGGTGTTATTGAAGGTATTACAGGACCTAACTTTAGCAGTGAAATAGATGAGTTTGGTTACACTAAGTGGAAAGCAAGTTTCATATTTGATGAGACGCTAGTTGCCCCTACTACTTATATCGGAACTATACATTTCAATGGAAACGGTTCTACTAGGCCTGAAAAAGATGTAACAGTTAAGATCGTGGTAAATGCTGCTACAACATTCGACTTCAAGCCTTTGGATGCTTACTTCAATACTGCTAAGACTGAAGCAACTGCTTACGGTACAGCCAATGGCACTAACATTACTTATGATCTGTTTGAACTGTTCAATATTGGAAATGCAGATAAAGTAAATGTACGGTTCGCAGAGAAAGTTCCGGCAGCTTATACAGAAGGTGGTGTTCAATATACTGCTAATCCATGGCTGAGTAACGCTTCTGTTTCTGCTATTACTGTTGATAAAGCAGGAGTTAATACAACCAATCATACATTTGGTGGAGCATACTATGCTCGTGAGATCACTGCATCTTATATTCCGTTTGGTAATTCTAAGGTTGAACCAATTAAGTTTGCATTTAACTTGACTATCAAGTCTGAAATCTTTGAAGGTGAACTTAAATATACAGGTAAGACCAAAGAAGTTAACGGTGGTACGAATGCTACATTAAAATTGTCTGAAATTTCTTCAAAAGATGTATTTGGAAAGACTTATAACGTATTAACTGACACACGTGTGAATAAACATATAGTTAAGCTGGCTGATGCAAATGCTCAGGAATATCTAAGTCTTGATAAGACTGAGTTTAGTAGTACAACTGATATAATTACGATTTCTAAGAAGTCTTCAAGCACTGCTATTGTAACTCCGCCGACATGCAAAGTACAGCTTATCGTAGTTGACGAGTGGGGTAAGAGTTTAAGTAGTACTGATATTCTTGTAACAGTTACTAAGTAGTAGCATTAATTTGAATACAACTACTTTGTGAAGAATAGTCCTTCTTTTTCACTATCGTGAAAAGTAAAATGTTGTTGTGTGAGGCTGTATCCAGTGGGAGACAGCCTCACTCTTTTTATATGAGTTATTTGAAGCAAATGCATTTTTTAGTTTTATTTGTTTATCGGAGAAAATTGCCGAAGAAAATTACTTTTTGTTCAGCAGAATTGGATAAGTCTAATTAGTAAACATTATATTTGCAATTTAAGAAAGGAGATAAGAAGTATGACAAGTATGCAACGAATGACTGACGAACAACTGCGAATGATATTCGCTGCTTCGTGTATCGAAGCAGCTGCCCGTCGCAAAGGTATATCTGCCACTGAGATGTACCGCCGTATGACACGTGTTGGCATGATAGAGGAGTACATTCTCCCCTATTATGATCTACTACACACTCAAAGCCGTGAATATATAACCGATACCACCCTTGAAACCTTGCATAACTGGGAAGCAGCCGGAAAAACAAAGAAAGGAGGTAGACTATGAGCATCCTCGTCTATCATGGTGCAGCCGACACTGTGAGAAAGCCACTGGCATCCTACGGACGTCCTGATCTTGACTTTGGGCAGGGTTTCTATGTTACCACCCTCCGATGTCAGGCCGAACGTTGGGCACAAATTGTCAACTTACGTTTGTTACGAGGTACTCCCTGTCTCAACATCTATGAGATAGATATAGAACGTATCCACCAGGCCTATCGCTGCCTGCATTTCGAAACCTATAATCGTGACTGGCTCGACTTCATCGTACACAGTCGCAAAGGGCTGAGACCTTGGCAGGAATACGACTTTGTAGAAGGAGGCGTAGCAAACGATCGTGTAGTAGATACAGTGGAAAGTTATATAGCGGGAACTATGCCTGCTGAAATAGCTCTTGAACAGCTAGCACAACATCAGCCCAATAACCAGATGTGCCTGCTCAACCAGCACCTCATCGACGAATGCCTGCACTTCAAAGAATGTCTGTCCTTAAGTATCGTACAGAAAGGAGGTAGGTTATGATAAGCGACCTTCTCCTCTGGAACAAAATAGGACGTATCATCGTATTATTGGGTGAACGCCTCAATATCTCTTCCGAACGCGCCCTCGGCATCTTCTATGAGTCCGAGACTTGCGGACGACTGCACGATCCGGAAACGGGACTATATCTAATGGGCGACCTGTATATCGTAAACGATGTAATTAGAGAATTGCAGGATAAGATGGGATAGGACAATAAAAAGTTTCCTCCTTTTTTCTTTTTCCCAAAAACAAGCCGTTTTTTGCGTTTTTCTATAAAGAGTGTAATTTCATATTCATGTTCATTTTATATATATTGCACGGTGAAATTATATAAATTATTTAGGAATGAATAGAAATGAAGTTACTTTACAGAAGATGTTCTCAATAATAATTGAGGAACTTCGCGAAAACAGCCGATGGGGAACAGCGCATATCTATCAGGCTACGTCAAATGCCTTTTCTGCATTTGTAAACAATCAAGAACTGCCCTTACGTAAATTAAATTCCGCAATACTGAAGCGGTTTGAGAACCATCTGAGGCAGCGGAACTGTAGTTGGAATACGGTTTCTACCTACATAAAAACAATACGCTCTGTCTACCACAGAGCTGTTGATATGAAATGCGCCCGGTATATACCAAGACTGTTTGAACACGTTTATACGGGTACGCGTGCGGATAGAAAGAAATCATTGGAAACATCGGATATAAGCTACCTGGTTCGTCAAACGGAAATGAGCATACAAGAAACAAATTATTTATCTCAAAATCAGCAGACAAAGGTATTCTTCGTTCTTATGTTTATGCTGCGTGGCATTCCGTTTGTCGACCTGGCCTACCTGCACAAGAGAGATCTGCAGGGCAATGTATTGTCTTACCGTCGTCGTAAAACCGGACGGGCTTTGACGGTGATGCTTACCCCTGAGGTAATGCAGTTGGTGCGTCTGGTAGCTGATAGGAATATGGATTCACCTTATCTGTTTCCTATTCTACAGAGTGAGGAAGGTTCAGAGGCTGCATACCGGGAATACCAGTCTGCTTTGAGAGGCTTTAACCGGCGCTTGTCTACTCTAAAACAATCTATTGGAATGAAGTCTGCTCTCAGTACTTATGCCGCCCGACATACCTGGGCTACAATGGCTTATCACTGTGAAATTCATCCCGGAATCATCTCGGAAGCAATGGGACATTCGTCCATTGCAGTTACAGAAACTTATCTGAAGCCTTTTAGTAATAAGAAGATAGATGAAGCTAATCGGATAGTAATTTCTTTTGTAAAAAGTGGCGGATATTTAGTATAAAAGGTGTAATTCCTCTTTATAATATAGCTTAGTATTGTCACATAATATTTAGATTCTTCAAGGAGTGCTTTGAGGAAGGGAAAGACTTGACTTTACAGAAAAGGTTGTATTTTTTATAATAATATAATAATCAATATATTACACCCTATTTCAGTCTTCTTATCTTCTTTAAAATATTCTTTTCTCCTTTTTCAATGTCTCCTTTTAGGAACTGCTTTTTTCTCTCACATATTCATACTGATACATTTTCTCATCTCCCACCAAATAGCCTTTCTATGGCCATTATTCCTTGAATGTTAACGGATTTAACGAGATTTTATTACCTATAAAGTAACGGCTCTAAAAAGGTGAGGATTTACAAATGATTTTTTATTATTCTTTATTTTTTTAAATTTATAAATTTAAAGTTTTTTTATTATGAACAAAAAATTTCTAAGTGCAATCCTGTTCGGAGCTTTAATGGTAGGTTCTACAGGAACGTTCACGTCTTGTAAGGACTACGATGATGACATCAAGGACCTGCAGGGACAACTGGACAAGAAAGCTTCACTTGATGAATTGAACTCTAAGGTAAGTGCTTTAGAGGCTGCCATCAATGGAGCTAAGACTGATGCGACTGCTGCTAAGACTAAAGCAGAAGAAGCACTGACCAAAGCTCAAGAAGCATTGGACAAAGCTGGACAAGGGGGCTCATCTGCAGAAATCGAAGCTCTGAAAGCAGCTTTGGAAAAAGCACAGTCTGATTTGCAAAAGCAAATCGACAAATTGGCTTCTTTGGATGATGTAACAGCAAAAGTTGCTGCTTTGAAAAAAGAGCTCGAAGCAGACTTTGTTACTGATGAGAAGTTGCAAGTTTTATCTACAAAGGTTCAAACTTTGACTGATGAAGTAGTTAAATTGATCGGTCACCGTTTGACTAGTCTGGCTGTAATACCGACTACTCATATTAATGGTATCGCTGCTATCACTTTCACTACTTTGCAATATACTCCGCAGAAGTATCAGGTAGTAGCTGATCACAAATCAGAAGTACATGCAACAACTCCGGTTCTGGACCACGTTAATGCTGCGACTAAAGCTAATTACATTTCTACGGAAAAGAATAAAGCTTATTTCCATGTAAGTCCGAGTATAGGTATCCGTACTCAAGATATCAAATTGCCTTCATTCGATGGTTTGAAGTCTGAGAACATCATAACCAGAGCAGGTGTTGAAATTACTAACAATAAGCCTATCGAAGTTACTGGATATAACATCAATGATAAGGGCGTATTGGAAGTAACATTCAAGAAAGAAAAGAGCTTCTTGAATACACAGCTTAATACTTCTACGACTGGTACTAAAGAATCATTCTATATGGCTTCTTTGAAAGCTCCTATTGCAGAAGCTAACTACACAGAAGACGAAGCTAAGGATCTTGCAGCTGGTAAGATTGATGGTGTTTATGTAAACTCTGAATATGCCCGTATCGAGGAACTCATCAAGTTACCTTATCTTGCTAACATGAGAACTGATTATAGCAAGACAACTACTGGTAACTTTGCTGATGAAACTCAGACTGATGCTAACGGCAAATTCTATGTTCACTATCATGACTCTATCTGCCTGTATAAGTCTGATGCAAACTCTTTGATCGATGTTTACCAGCCCTACGACAAAGCTCTTGATCTGAAGACATTGGTGAAAGTTTGTGTAAGTGATATCAATAACGATCATAGCAAACATGAAGGTTTGGATAACTATGCTGACTATGGTTTGGCATTCCGTTTCCGTTTGGCTAATGCTGCTTACATTCCGCAGAACGATAATACAAACAAGACTGACCAGCAGAAGTTTGCTCAAATCGATTCTCCTGAAAGTGGTATCATGACATCTAAAGTATATAACATTCCTGAATCAGCTACAGCTGTAGGTCGTGAGCCTATCGTTTGCGTATCTTTGATCGATACTCAAAACGGTAACGCTTTGATCGCTCAACGTTATATCAAGATTAAATGGACTATGGAAGGTAAGACTCTGTCTGTTCCATTCCAGCCTACTCTGTTCAATTGCACTGTTGAAAACCGTGTTAATACAGAAATGATGAACACAATGATCTACGACAAGGCTAAGACTGGTGGTATGACTAAGAATGAATTCCATTCTATCTATACTCAGTTCGTAGATGGTACAGGTGCTGGTACAGCTATAGATATCGCTAATCCTGAAGAAGGTGTTGAATCTCACAATATCTTGTGGACATTGTCTGAAACTGATCTGGGCGTATTCTGGCCTACTCAGCAAGAAAAGACATTCACTAAGACTGTGACTTACAAAGATCCTAAGGGTATCAATGCTGACATTACAGTTGTAATGACAAGAACTATCTACATGCCTGCTCTGAACGTTTGGGGCCATATGGGTACTTACTGGAAGGGTGACAAGGTATATGAAGTATTCAACATCAACCCGATCGTTTACGGTACTAAGGAATCTAACCCGGCATGGAACGTAGTTACAGGTACCAACCCAACATGTAACATCTATACTGACCTGTTGAATGGCTTCTTGGATGACAGATATAAGAAACCGACTGACGGTGCTGCAGGTGTAGTATATTACACTGACAAGAATGTAGCTGGTAAGAAATTCTACTATCCTTCTTTCGGTCCTGCACAAGCTGGCGCTACTATGGGAGCTAACTCTAATGGTATCTATTACAATGATCTGGGTGTAAGATTTGTATTTGACAAGGCAAGAATTGCTAACTACAAGTATACTTGGAAAGACGGTAAAGAATACACAGCTACGTTGAAGAACAATGATACTGAATTGTGGATCAACGGTCAATTGGCTGCAACTATTGTGAACCATGCAGCTAACCTGTTGAACGCAGCTGAACAAACTTACAACATTAAGTTGGAAGAAGCTGTTCCTGCTCATCCTGTTACTGACTTTACTAATCAGCCGACAGAAGCTGCTAAAGCATTGGTTGGTAAGCTTGTTCCTATCAATTTGGTAGCTGATATCTGTGGTAATGGTAAGAATGTAACTACAGTTAAGCAATATGAAGCTAACATCATCGAACCGTTACAGGTTAAGAAGGGTGAAATTAAGAACTTCATCGATGCTCAAAACGAAGGTAGTACAATTGATGTAACTGACGCATTCACTTACTATTCTTGGAATGACAACAACCAGGTTGTTGCTAAGACTGGCAAGGGTGACTTAGCAGAAAAACTGTATGAGTTCTACCAAGTAAGAGAAGCAGGTTGGCCGTTGGTAGCTGGTTCTAGCACTTTGGATGTAACTAAGATCAAGACTAACTTGAAACCTGAAGGTGGTAACTTGGAACCTGTTGAAGGTTACACTCAAGGTAGCTTGCCTGCAAACGTTGAGATTAAGTACGAACAGAAACTTGTTGATGGTAAATTGAAAGACGTTCTGACTTATTACAACTATAGCGGTACTCCGGTTAACAAGGCATACAAGCTGTTTATCCCGGTTGAATATGGCTACAAGTGGAAGACTCTGATCAATGTTTATGAAGTGACTGTAGCTCCTAACTCAGGAACTCCTGGTAACTAAATAAAGATTAGATACTAAATAAAAAGAGTATGTCCTTCGGGGCATACTTTTTTTAAATGAAACAACTACTCTGTGAAGAATAGTCCTTTTTTTCACCATCGTGAAAAGTAAAATGTTGTTGTGTGAGGCTGTACCCAGTGGGAGACAGCCTCACTCTTTTTATAGCCATTCACTCTAACTACTCAAAAAAAGCGCTATAACAAACAAATGGAGGACAAGAAGAAGGCGGTAAAAATGCTTAAGCTTTTTTACCGCCTTCTTTATAATAGAATACTAATTACTTTTCCGGTGTCTGTTCCAATGTAGCTACCAAGAAATCATAGAACTTGGAAACTGTCGGAATCAAAGCACGTTCATCCGGTGAGTGCGGAGAGCGCAACGTTGGTCCGAAGGAAATCATATCCAATCCCGGACAGTTAGCACCAATAATACCACATTCCAAACCTGCATGAATTACTTTCACTGCCGGTTCTACACCGAATTGTTGCTTATAAGACAACTTCATGGCGTGCAGAATAGGAGAATCCACATTAGGCTGCCAACCCGAATAACCTCCACTTAATTCCACCTTCATACCAGCCATAGCAAAACAAGCAGTCAGGCTGTCAGCCAGAAATTCTTTCATTGTATCGCAAGAGCTACGTGCCAGGATACGAACTTCCGCTTTACCACCACCAATAATAACAATAGCCAGATTAGAAGAAGTTTCCACTGTATCAGGCACAGTAGGAATCATACGCATCACGCCATCCTGACAAGCCATCAATACATTAATCATATTGTCTTGAATTTCCGTAGGAACAATAGTTGCAGGAAGCTCAACAGATTCAACAGTCAGAGTGATACCGCTTTCAATCGGAGCGTATTCCGCATTGATCTGTGCTTCATATTCCTTAATATAATCTTCCAGTCCTTCCGTATCTTCAGGATTAAACACCAATACAGCACATGCTTCACGAGGAATAGCATTACGCATATTTCCACCCTCAAAACTTGCCAACTGAGAATCAAACTCAATCAAGACATCATGCACTATGCGAGCTAAGAGCTTATTAGCATTTCCACGACCCTGATTGATCTCCAGACCGGAGTGACCACCACGCAGACCTTTCAAAGTAACCTTACGGGCTACAAGATCGGCAGCAGGTGCTTCTTCTTTATATTCCAATGTAGCAGTCAGATCGATACCACCGGCACAGCCAATATATAATTCGCCTTCATCTTCAGAATCAAGATTCAACAGGATTTCACCTTTCAGTGTACCTGGCTTCAAGCCGAAAGCACCGTACATGCCTGTTTCCTCATCTTTCGTAATCAGGGCTTCCAACGGGCCATGTTTCAGACTGCTATCTTCGAGCACAGCCATAATAGCTGCAACGCCCAGACCATTGTCTGCACCCAATGTAGTACCTTTAGCTTTCACCCAATCGCCATCGATATAGGTTTCAATAGGATCTTTTGTAAAATCGTGAACAGTATCATTGTTCTTCTGGGGCACCATATCCATGTGCGCCTGAAGAATGACGCCTTTGCGGTTTTCCATCCCCGGAGTAGCAGCTTTACGAATGATAACATTGCCTATTTCATCGACAAATGATTCCAAGCCTAAGCCTTTTCCAAAATTAACAAGGAACTCGGTTATCTTCTCCATGTGTCCGGACGGACGGGGAATTTGAGTCAGCGAATAAAAATGCTTCCACACATTCTGTGGAGCTAATTGCAAGATTGTACTCATAACATTTTAAAAGTTAGTTTTCGCAAATATACATTTTTATTCCCAAACTATGCAAGAACCTAAACTTTTTCCTGTGAAAAACTAACATTACAATAAGCACAAAGAAACGCCCCGTGCCTACCAAACCTGTACCATCTCCATACATATACAACCGAATTTGGTACGGACTTGACACGGACTTGGTAGGGAGTTGGTAGGGTTCGGATGCGCCCCCTACATTAACGAATCTATTTTGAACGATTGACCAATGACAGATGCAACCATCCATAAATACCCAGTACAATAACCAGCAATGTCTGTATACCATGCACTATCAACGCAAAAACTCCTGCATCGGTAGCATTGACACCATATAACATCATCATAGTAATAACAGCAAAGTGCCAGGAACCTGCACCATTGGGAGTAGGAACAATCACTGCGAAAGTGCCGCCCACAAACATCACCAAGCCTGCCAGAAAGCTCAGATGCTCAGTAAAAGAGAAGCAATAGAAAGTGATATAGAAGTGATAAAAATAGCATATCCATATAAATAAGGTATAGAGAATAAAAAGTGGTATATTCTTTACACTCTTCAACGACATCACCCCTTCCCATACATTCAACACCACGCCTTTTACTTTCTCAAAGAAAGAAAGCATGCGCAGAAGAAAATAAAGTAATACCAATACACCAATGATACTAAAAAGAACAACATAAAACCAAGGAGACGTCACCAGATGCACCAGCGAAGGAACTTTGGTACCCGTCTCTTCAAAAAAACGAAGGAAGACAGGCATCTGTATCAGAAAAGTAATCCCGGTAATCACAATGATGGTCAACGTATCTATCAAACGCTCCGTTACCACTGTTCCAAGCGATTTGGCAAAAGAAACATCATCATATTTGGCAAGTACTCCGCAACGGGAAACCTCTCCTACCCGAGGAAGAATAAGATTGGCTGCATAAGAAACAAAGATAGCATCTACACAATCACCCGACTTGGGATAAGCACCAAGCGGGGCAAGTGTTTGCTTCCACCGCCAGCCACGAAACACATGACTCATCACACCAAAAAATAAAGAAAACAACATCCATCCCCAGTTCGTTCCATGCAGAAGTACTTCTTTAGCGCGTGCAAAATCAAAATCTCGATACACCCAATACAGGATAAAACCGCCCAAAGCGACCGGCAAAAGGATCTTCAATGTCTTTTTTAATAGTTTATTCATGCAGAATTCGTTATTCTTCGTCGAAAAGGATTACCTTTGCGAGCTGCAAAGATAGTGCAAATAGGAAGCAGAACAAAAGAAGCTTGCTTATTTTTAATACTGAAGTATGGACTATATTCGCGGAGCAAAGAGAGTGCAACAGTAATGATTTAGTGGATAAATGAGACTAGTAAAGCCTAAAAAGTTTCTCGGCCAACATTTCCTGAAGGATTTGAAAGTGGCGCAGGACATAGCCGATACCGTAGACGTATGTCCCGGGCTTCCTGTATTGGAAGTGGGTCCGGGCATGGGGGTATTAACCCAGTTCCTGGTAAAAAAAGAACGTCCGGTGAAAGTAGTAGAACTGGATTATGAATCTGTTGCCTATCTACGTGAAGAATACCCGTCCCTGGAAGATAATATCATCGAAGATGACTTCCTGAAGATGAATCTGCAACGCTTATTCAACGGGCAGCCTTTTGTACTGACAGGAAACTATCCTTATAATATTTCGAGCCAGATTTTCTTCAAGATGCTGGACAATAAGGAACTGATACCTTGTTGCACCGGTATGATACAGAAAGAAGTAGCCGAACGTATTGCTGCCGGCCCCGGAAGCAAAACATACGGCATTCTGAGCATATTAATACAGGCATGGTATCGTGTGGAATATCTTTTCACCGTACATGAGCATGTATTCAACCCACCGCCTAAGGTGAAAAGCGCTGTCATCCGCATGACACGAAACGAGACTCAAGACCTTGGTTGCGATGAAAAACTATTCAAGCAAGTGGTGAAGACCACTTTCAATCAACGCCGCAAAACCCTGAGAAATTCGATAAAACCCATACTTGGCAAAGACTGCCCACTGACGGAAGATGTTTTATTCAATAAACGACCGGAGCAACTATCGGTACAACAATTCACAGATCTGACCAACCGGGTTGAACAGGCTTTGAAAGAGATTAGAGAAAAAAGTAATGAAACCAATGAATGATATTTAGCAGGCGGAGTTCCAGCACTACGCTGATAAATTATCATTAAAGCAAGAGGAGGAAGATTATGGAAATGGACGAAGAATACATTGACAACGTCAAAAACCTCATAGAGCAAAAAGACGCTGAAAACGTCAAAGCGCTCCTGATAGACTTACATCCTGCGGACATTGCTGAACTGTGCAATGATCTGAGCCCGGAGGAAGCACGGTTCGTATACCGTTTGCTGGATAATGAAACCGCAGCAGACGTATTGATGGAAATGGATGAGGATGTCCGTAAGGAATTCCTTGAAATACTTCCTTCTGAAACCATTGCCAAGCGCTTCGTGGACTACATGGACACGGACGACGCTGTAGACCTGATGCGTGAGCTGGATGAAGAGAAACAGGAAGAAATTCTCTCACACATTGAAGACATTGAACAGGCAGGAGACATCGTAGACTTGTTGAAGTACGATGAAGACACCGCCGGTGGTTTGATGGGTACGGAAATGGTAGTCGTGAATGAGAACTGGAGTATGCCGGAATGTCTGAAAGAGATGCGCCAGCAAGCTGAACAGTTGGATGAAATTTACTACGTCTACGTCATTGACGATGAAAACCGCCTGCAAGGAGTGTTCCCGCTGAAAAAGATGATTACCTCCCCTTCCGTATCAAAGGTGAAGCACGTGATGCGGAAAGACCCGATTTCTGTGCATGTCGACACATCCGTGGATGATGTGGTACAGATTATCGAAAAGTACGACTTAGTAGCTGTTCCCGTTATAGATAGTATCGGACGGCTAGTAGGACAAATCACCGTAGACGACGTCATGGACGAAGTGCGTGAACAATCGGAACGTGATTACCAGTTAGCATCCGGTTTGTCTCAGGATGTAGAAACGGACGATAACGTAATGCGTCAGACGAGTGCCCGCCTGCCATGGCTTATTATTGGTATGCTCGGTGGTATTGGTAACTCCATGATTTTAGGTAACTTCGATTCAACCTTTGCTGCCCATCCCGAAATGGCACTCTACATCCCACTGATCGGTGGTACGGGTGGGAACGTGGGAACCCAGTCTTCGGCTATCATCGTACAAGGCCTTGCCAACAACTCACTGGATGCCAAAGATATTTTCAAACAAGTAACAAAAGAGTCTGTAGTAGCACTAATCAATGCCACTATTATTTCTCTATTAGTGTATATATATAATTTCGCCCGGTTCGGTGCAACCGCTACCGTCACCTATTCCGTTTCCATCAGTCTGTTTGCCGTAGTTATGTTTGCATCTATCTTCGGCACGCTGGTTCCTATGACTCTGGAAAAGTTGAAGGTAGACCCAGCCATCGCTACCGGTCCGTTTATTGCGATTACCAATGACATCATAGGCATGATGTTATATATGGGAATTACCGTACTTCTCTCCTAAAACAAGAAAAAAGAAAAAAAACTCAGGAAAAAAGTATGAAGTAATTGTTTTATTTCATTAATTTGTGACCTAATGTAACCCGAACGGGTAAAACCGTTTCTTAAAACGTATGTACAATGATGGACACTCATGACACTAATCTCCCCGAAAAGGCGGCAGAATTAGAAGAAGAAAAGAAAGCAACCGAGGTTTCAGAACCGGCTCTGACCGAAACTCCGGCTGAAGAAGCAACGCAGGAAGAAAAGCCGGTAGAAGCTATACAGAAGCTAAACAAGGAGGAAATCCTGGCTAAGCTCAAAGAGGTTTCCGCAGATGTGGAAAATGCCGGCAAACAGGAAATAGATGGTCTGAAACAGGCTTTCTATAAGTTGCATAATGCCGAACTGGAAGCGGCAAAGAAACTATTCATCGAAAACGGGGGAACAGCAGAGAATTTCATTCCGACAGCAGATACTGTTGAAGAGGAGTTCAAGAACATCATGTCCGTCATTAAAGAGAAGAGAAGTGCATTGTCAGCCGAACAGGAAAAACAGAAAGAGCTGAACCTGCAAATCAAACTTTCCATAATAGAGGAACTGAAAGAACTGGTAGAATCACCCGATGATGCCAACAAATCCTATACGGAATTCAAGAAGTTGCAACAACAGTGGAATGAAGTAAAACTGATTCCGCAAGCCAAAGTCAACGAACTCTGGAAGAGCTACCAGCTCTATGTAGAGAAGTTCTATGACCTGCTGAAGCTGAACAATGAATTCCGCGAGTATGATTTCAAGAAGAACCTGGAAATAAAAACACATCTATGCGAAGCTGCCGAGAAACTGGCAGAAGAGCCGGATGTAGTATCAGCATTCCATCAGTTACAGAAACTGCATCAGGAATTCCGTGATACGGGTCCCGTTGCCAAAGAGCTGCGCGACGAGGTATGGAACCGCTTCAAAGCAGCTTCCACAGCCGTAAATCGTCGCCACCAGCAACACTTCGAAGCGTTGAAAGAGATAGAGCAACATAACCTCGATCAGAAAACGGTAATTTGTGAAATCATTGAAGCGATAGACTATAATGAACTGACCAACTTTGCTGCCTGGGATAATAAGACACAGGAGATCATTGCTTTGCAGAACAAATGGAAAACCATCGGTTTTGCACCGCAAAAAATGAATATAAAGATATTCGAACGTTTCCGTAAAGCATGCGACGAGTTCTTCCGCAAAAAAGGAGATTTCTTCAAATCTCTGAAAGAAGGCATGAACATCAATCTGGACAAGAAACGCATCCTTTGCGAAAAAGCCGAAGCTCTGAAAGACAGTACCGACTGGAAAGCAACTGCTGACGAGCTAACCAAACTGCAGAAAGAATGGAAAACGATCGGTCCGGTAGCCAAGAAATATTCCGATGCAATATGGAAGCGCTTTATTTCGGCTTGCGACTACTTCTTTGAGCAAAAAAACAAGGCAACTTCTTCTCAACGTTCCGTTGAAGTAGATAACCTGAACAAGAAGAAAGAGATCATCGAAAAGCTGGGTGCTATTGATGAGAATATGGATACGAATGAAGCCACACAGTTGGTACGTGAATTAATGAAGGAATGGAACAGCATCGGTCATGTACCTTTCAAGGAAAAAGACCGTTTGTACAAGCAATACCACGGACAAGTGGATAAGTTGTTCGACCATTTCAATATCAGCGCTGCCAATAAGAAACTGAGTAACTTCAAGTCTAATATCAGTAACATCCAGGAAGGTAGTCCGCAGTCGCTCTATCGTGAACGTGAGAAACTGGTACGTGCAGCAGATGCCATGAGAAACGAATTGCAGACCTACGAGAACAATCTCGGTTTCCTGACGGCTTCTTCCAAGAAGGGCAACAGCCTGCTGACGGAGCTAAATCGCAAAGTAGAAAAACTGAAAGCAGATATCGAGTTAGTAAAACAGAAAATTAAAGTTATCGACGACTCTATCCGTAGCGCCGAATAAATGAGGCCCGCATACTAAGAGAGGCTGTGTTAGCAATTAACACAGCCTCTCTTGTTTATCTGTATTCAGGTTCTATTAATGATGGAATAAACGGATGCCGGTGAATGCCATGGCAATGCCATATTTATCACAGGTTTCAATTACATGGTCATCACGCACCGAACCACCTGCCTGGGCTATATATTCCACACCAGTCTTATGAGCACGCTCAATATTATCGCCAAATGGGAAAAAGGCATCTGAACCAAGAGATACTCCTCTCAATGTATCCAGCCATTCACGTTTTTCTTCGCGGGTCAGTACTTCCGGCTTCTCTGTAAAGAACTGTTGCCAAATGCCATCAGCCAACACATCTTCATGATCGTCACTAATATAAATATCAATTGTATTATCACGGTCGGCACGACGGATTTTTTCTACCCAAGGTAAGTTCAGAACTTTCGGGTGCTGACGAAGATACCAAATATCTGCCTTATTTCCGGCCAGACGAGTACAGTGGATACGGCTTTGCTGCCCTGCCCCGATACCGATTGCCTGTCCATCCTTCACATAACATACGGAGTTGGACTGTGTATACTTTAAAGTAATAAGAGCTATCATCAAATCACGCTTTGCAGCATCCGGAAAACTCTTGTTTTGAGTAGGAATATTAGCAAACAGCTCATCGCCATTCAGCTTTATTTCATTACGGCCCTGTTCAAAAGTTATTCCAAACACATCTTTGCGCTCAATCGGAGCCGGTCTATAATCCGGATCGATTTTAATTACATTATAAGTACCTTTACGCTTATTTTTCAGGATTTCGAGCGCCTCATCCGTATATCCCGGAGCAATAACACCGTCTGAAACTTCCCGGTTAATAAAACGAGCGGTTGCTGCGTCACAAACATCACTTAAAGCGATGAAATCGCCATAAGACGACATACGGTCAGCACCACGGGCACGTACATACGCATTAGCCAACGGAGAGAGAGGCAGATCATCCGCAAAATAGATTTTTTTCATGATCTCATCCAATTCCAGACCAATAGCTGCACCTGCAGGACTCACATGTTTGAATGAAGTCGCCGCCGGCATGCCGGTAGCTTCTTTCAGTTCTTTCACTAACTGCCATCCATTTAAGGCATCCATAAAATTAATATATCCCGGACGTCCATTCAGGACTTCAATAGGCAGTTCCCCCTCCTGCATAAAAATACGAGCCGGCTTCTGATTAGGGTTACAGCCGTACTTGAGTTCTAACTCTTTTGCCATAGTTCTTATTATTTGAATAGAATTGCCGCAAAATTACTAAATATAAAGCAAAATCAATCATTATAAATCTCTTCATAAATTTCATAGTGTATCAGACGTGAATCAATAATAAATCTGAGGGATAAAGATATAAATTATTATCATTGCCTACAAAAAATGCGGCTCTGTTCTGAAAGTTTAGAGAATCAATACATTATAGTCTCTCTGAAAATCTTTATCTTTGCAAACCGTTTGAAAACAAAAGTGAATAATTAACGATACAATAACTTAAAAATAACCAGAATCAGATGAAGCAGGACATGATTGTTATCCTTGACTTGGGTAGTCACGAAAATACGGTATTGGCTCGTGCCATCCGTGCGTTAGGTGTATATAGTGAGATCTATCCTCATGATATAACCGTTGAAGAACTGAAAAAATTGCCCAACGTAAAGGGTGTTATTATTAATGGTGGACCGTGCAACGTAGTAGACGGTGTTGCCATCGATGTAAATCCGTCCATCTACGAGGCAGGAATCCCTGTGATAGCTGCCGGTCACGACAAAGCAACTTGTGCAGTGAAACTGCCACAGTTCACGGATGATATCGAAGCCATCAAAGCAGCGGTTAAGCCTTTCGTTTTCGAAACGTGCAAGGCCGAAGCTAATTGGAACATGACTAACTTTGTGAACGACCAGGTTGAATTGGTACGCCGTCAGGTCGGCAACAGAAAAGTATTGCTGGCTCTTTCCGGCGGTGTCGACAGTTCTGTAGTAGCAGCCCTGTTACTGAAAGCAATTGGCGACAACCTGGTATGCGTACATGTAAATCATGGTCTGATGCGTAAAGGCGAGTCCGAAGATGTAGTAGAAATGTTCGGCAATCAACTGAAAGCAAACCTCATTTATGTAGACGCTACCGAGCGTTTCCTTACCAAACTGGAAGGTGTGGAAGATCCCGAACAGAAACGTAAGATTATCGGCGGAGAGTTTATCCGCGTATTCGAAGAGGAAGCGCGCAAACTGGACGGAATCGATTTCTTAGGTCAGGGAACTATCTACCCCGACATCGTGGAAAGCGGAACAAAAACAGCCAAGATGGTGAAATCTCACCACAATGTAGGCGGCCTGCCGGAGGATCTTCAGTTCGAACTCGTAGAACCGCTTCGCCAGCTTTTCAAAGATGAAGTACGTGCTTGTGGTGTAGAACTGGGCCTGCCTTATGAAATGGTTTATCGCCAACCGTTCCCCGGTCCCGGTCTGGGTGTCCGTTGTCTGGGCGCTATCACACGCGATCGTCTGGAAGCTGTACGCGAGTCCGACGCTATCCTGCGTGAAGAGTTCAGAATTGCCGGATTAGATAAGAAAGTATGGCAATATTTTACCGTGGTACCTGACTTCAAGTCAGTTGGCGTACGTGATAATGCCCGTTCTTTTGAATGGCCGGTTATCATCCGCGCTGTCAATACGATTGATGCAATGACCGCTACTATTGAACCAGTAGAATGGCCTATCCTGATGAAAATTACAGATCGTATCCTGAAAGAAGTGAAACATGTGAATCGTGTTTGCTATGATATGTCTCCGAAACCCAATGCTACCATAGAATGGGAATAAAAAAACTTTTTAGATGATAAATTGATAGCCTCAGCTTCTTATAAGTTGGGGCTATTTTAGTATTTAGGAGGAGAGAAATAAAAAAAGCTGTGAACTTATTATGTTCACAGCTTTTCCTTCGTTGGGCTACCTGGATTCGAACCAGGAATGACAGGACCAGAATCTGTAGTGTTACCATTACACCATAGCCCAATAACAGGTCGTTCCCGTTTTGCGGTTGCAAAGATACAAAGAATTTGATAATCCAAAACAATTTCGCGTATTTTTTTTCTCTAAATTCTGCTAAGATGCCGTATGCCAAAGAAATATATACCTAAAAAAAATCAAAAATTAAAAGACTTTTCCTCTTTTAGGTGTTTCATACAAGAATTCAGCGTATATTTGCCAACTGTTTAATTTTAATAATAAGTAATGAACGAAACAAAGAAACTCATTCAACAAATAACCGAAGGTATACAAGATAAAAAAGGAAAAAATATAGTTATAGCAGATCTTTCTAAAATTGGCGATACTATCTGCAATTATCTCGTCATTTGCCAGGGAAACTCCCCAAGCCAGGTGACCGCCATTGTAGAATCCGTAAGAGAATTTACACGCAAAGGTGCCAACAGTAAGCCATTTGCGATAGACGGGTTGCGCAATGCCGAATGGGTAGCAATGGACTACTCTGACATACTGGTTCACGTTTTCCTGCCTGAAACGAGAGACTTCTACAACCTGGAACATCTCTGGGCCGACGCCAAATTAACCCGAATACCTGATATTGATTAATAAGCCCTATGGACAATAATAATAACGCTAACAAAAAGCCCAATAAGGTCAATATGCCCAAGTTCAACCTGAACTGGCTGTATATGATCATAGCCATGATGCTTCTGGGCTTGTACCTGACCAACGAGAATAGTACAGGTACGAAAAACATATCTTATGACGAATTCCAGCAATATGTACGCAATGGTTACATGAGCAAAATCATCGGTTACGATGATAACTCGGTAGAAGCGTATATTAAGCCTCAATATGTGAAGAATGTATTCCAGGCAGACTCCAGCCGGGTAGGTAGGAATCCTATGATTACTACCGAAGCCCCCTCTCGCGAGAGTCTGGGAGACTTTCTGCAAAAGGAAAGAGACGAACAGCATTTCGACGGTTCCATCAATTACGAAAAGAAGCGGAACTACTTCGGTGTAGTGCTGTGGCAGATTCTGCCTATCGCTTTCCTTATTGGTTTCTGGATTTTCATGTCACGCCGCCTGAGTGGTGGTGGCAGTGGCGGCGGTGGCGGCATATTCAATGTCGGTAAGTCACGCGCCCAACTGTTTGAAAAAGGAACTCCTATAAAAATCACTTTCAAGGATGTAGCAGGACTTGCCGAAGCCAAACAGGAGGTGGAAGAAATTGTAGAATTCCTGAAAGAACCGCAGAAATACACAGACCTGGGTGGTAAGATTCCCAAAGGCGCTCTGCTTGTAGGCCCTCCGGGAACAGGTAAAACCCTGCTTGCCAAAGCTGTGGCAGGTGAAGCCAATGTACCGTTCTTCTCACTGGCCGGTTCCGACTTCGTAGAAATGTTTGTCGGTGTAGGTGCGTCCCGTGTGCGCGACTTGTTCCGCCAGGCAAAGGAAAAAGCGCCCTGTATCGTGTTTATCGATGAAATTGATGCCGTAGGACGTGCCCGTGCCAAAGCTGCCGCAATGGGTGGTAACGACGAACGCGAAAACACTTTGAACCAGTTATTAACTGAAATGGACGGTTTCGGTTCCAACAGTGGTGTAATCATCCTGGCTGCTACCAACCGTGTAGACGTACTGGACAAGGCTTTGCTGCGTGCTGGACGTTTTGACCGTCAGATACATGTAGACCTCCCCGACCTCAACGAACGTAAAGAAGTATTCGGTGTACACTTGCGTCCTATCAAAATAGATAATACGGTAGACGTAGACTTGTTGGCACGCCAGACTCCGGGCTTCTCCGGTGCTGATATCGCCAATGTCTGCAACGAAGCAGCACTTATCGCTGCCCGTCATGGCAAGAAATTCGTAGGTAAGCAAGATTTCCTCGATGCCGTAGACCGTATCGTAGGTGGTTTGGAAAAGAAAACGAAAATTACTACTGAGGCAGAACGCCGTTCCATTGCTATCCATGAGGCGGGACATGCTTCCATCTCCTGGTTATTGGAATATGCCAACCCACTGATCAAGGTGACCATCGTTCCGCGTGGCCGTGCACTGGGTGCCGCCTGGTATCTGCCCGAAGAGCGCCAGATCACTACCAAAGAGCAAATGCTTGACGAAATGTGTGCCACACTGGGTGGTCGTGCTGCCGAGGATTTATTCCTGGGACGTATCTCAACCGGTGCCATGAACGACTTGGAACGTGTGACGAAGCAGGCTTTCGGCATGATTGCCTACCTCGGTATGAGCGAGAAACTGCCTAACCTCTGTTATTACAATAACGAAGAATATTCTTTCAATCGCCCGTACAGTGAAAAGACTGCCGAACTGATTGACGAGGAAGTTAAGAACATGGTGAACGAACAATACGAGCGTGCGAAGAAGATACTCTCCGATCATAAGGACGGACACCAGAGACTGTCACAGTTACTGATAGACAGAGAAGTGATCTTTGCAGAAGATGTGGAAGAAATCTTTGGAAAACGTCCCTGGGCTTCCCGTTCGGAGGAGATCAGTGCCAATAAGATTTCAGAAGACCTGAAGAAAGCGGAAGAAGCAGCTGCAAAAGAAGCCGCGAAGAGCGAAAAAGAAGTAAAAGCGGAAGAGGAAAACAATGTTGAAAGCGGAAATGAAACCGGTAATACCAAGGTTTCCGCAGAAGGAACCAAAGTTTCTGTAGAGCGACCCGGACCCGCAAAAGAATAAAGAACTAAAAAACGGAATTACCGTGAAAAGCAATTTCTTACAACGCGCCATCACAGGTGTGTTATTCGTAGTAGTATTGGTGGGCTGTATCCTATACAGCCCCCTTTCATTCGGTATCCTGTTCACCATTATCGGTGCACTGAGCGTACACGAATTTGGGCACTTGATAAACCAAAGCGGTGAAGTACAAATCAATAAGACGATCACCGCCCTTGGAGGCGCTTATCTCTTCCTGGCCGTAATGGGTTTCTGCCAGTCAACCATCGGAGCGCAGGTATTTCTGCCTTATCTGGCTTTACTGCTCTATCTGATGATTACAGAACTTTATCTGAAAAAGAAGAATCCTATCGGCAATTGGGCTTTTTCTACGCTGAGCCAGCTATACGTGGCACTCCCGTTTGCATTGCTCAATGTATTAGCTTTCCAGTATAGCCCTACAGAAAGCAGTGTGACCTATAACCCTATCCTGCCGCTTTCCATCTTCGTATTTATATGGTTGAGCGATACAGGTGCTTACTGTGTAGGTTCCCTGATTGGCAAGCATCGTCTGTTCGAACGCATTTCCCCTAAGAAATCCTGGGAAGGAAGCATCAGTGGCGGTGTATTCTCTATAGCCTCTTCATTTGTATTTGCACATTACTTCCCATTCATGCCTATTTGGCAATGGGCAGGACTGGCATTGATCGTTGTTATATTCGGCACATGGGGAGATCTAACAGAATCACTGATGAAACGCCAGTTAGGTATTAAAGACTCGGGACATATCCTGCCCGGACACGGAGGAATGCTCGACCGCTTCGACAGCGCTTTGCTGGCAATCCCCGCGGCAGTGGTCTACCTCTATGTATTGACCTTGTTATAAAATAAAAAAGCCGGAGGAATTCACATTCACCCGGCTTCACACAAAACACTTTACTCTACTTCAATTGCATCTTTGAGAAATCTAAGTTCGAAGCTTCTTCAGCATTACTTGATTGTTTTTCAAATACTATTTCTACTTCTTTATTCACTTCCGAATTAAGTTTCAGCTTGATACCCTTCATCTCAGGAGTCAATACTTCTTTTAGATTGAAAGAAACTAATCCGGCGGCACGGCGTCCACTTACATCACCGTAGTTATTATAACGAAGTTCAAGATGGAGATATCCGTCATCTTCACTCACAGCATCTGCTGTAGCTTCAGCAGGTTGCACCAGACTGATACGATGTTTCGTATCAGGATCCTTCGGCAAGTTCTGCATAAAGACAATGTTCATATAACCACCACTGACCGTCAGGTCTCCCTTATAAATCAGTACCGGATCATTACCATATTCTTCCTCATTCTCAGCAGTCAACGGTTCCACTACTTTCGTCAGGGCATGCTCAAGACGCAAGATCTTCACAGCATGGTCATATCCTTCATAATTATCATAAATAGGATTGAACACCGTAACCACACGTTGTCCGTCTACCGGCTGATACCAGCCCATATCCGTATTGATAGGCCAAAGTGTTCCCCAAGTATCACTCTCCATATAGAAAGCATTCCCCTTTACACGTATAGTAGCCCAGTTCGGATAAGAAAAGTCCCCGATTGAGTATCCGCCGTCGAGATCATCGCACGATTGCAAGGCAGGTAGCACCGCCAGGCACATCATCATAAATAACCAATGTAATTTCTTCATAATTAAAGTCCTCTTGTTTGTTACCGTAATAATTGTTTAGTTCATAAATATCGCATGTTCTGACTATAAAATACGAAAGCCGGGCTATTACTGCACCGGCTTTATCACTTTTAACAATTTTATGGTCTTTTGAAGCCAAAGAGGTTTCATTATGTAAGAAGAATCACTTTCGTAGCAAGCGTACCATCTCTTGTGCCGCCCGCTTCGGAGCACCTGCATCACCCAAGCGTGCCGCCATGTATTCATATCCATCAAGCATTCGCTGCCGATAATCTTTATCATATAGAATACGTTCCAGTTCGGCACGTGCTTGTTCAACTGTCATTGTATCAGCTACCAGTTCCTTCACTACTTCACGGTTCGCAATCAGATTTACCAGCGAAATGTACTTCACCGTCAGTATATGGCGGCGCAGGAAAGAGACGACTTTCCCTATCGGCGTATGATAACAAACAGCTTGCGGCACCCGGAATAAAGCAGCCTCCAATGTAGCAGTCCCCGAAGTCACTAACGCCGCCTCAGCTTGTTGTAGCAGGCGGTAGGTCTGACTGAAAAGGATATTCACCTTCGCATCACCTATATATTCGTGATAATAATCGGGAGAAATACCGGGTGCACCAGCCAAAACCAACTGGTATTCCGGAAAAGCAGAAGCTGCCCGAAGCATATCGGGCAGATTATCCTTTATTTCCTGCTTCCGGCTACCTGCCAGCAAAGCAATGATCGGCTTAGAATTCAAGTTGTTTTCACGAACAAAGTCATCAAAGGTTTCAGGGTGCTCTGCACGGAAGAGGGTCACTTCATCTACCGTAGGATTACCTACATAATGTATCGGGTAGTGATGTTTGTCTTCAAAGAATTCCACCTCGAACGGCAGAATAGAAAACAATTCATCCACATCCCGCTTGATATTCTTGATGCGGTATTCTTTCCAGGCCCATATCTTCGGAGAGATATAGTAATAGACAGGGATATGTGTCTTCGCACGCAAAAACTTGGCTATACTCAGGTTGAAACCGGGGTAATCCACCAATATCACCACATCGGGCTGCCAGGCAACGATATCTTCCTTGCAGCGCCTCATATTGGCAAAGATGGTACGCAAGTGCAGCAACACCGGGATAAATCCCATATACGCCAACTCCTTATAATGCTTCACCATCGTTCCGCCAACCGCCGCCATCAAGTCTCCCCCGAAGAAGCGGAATTCCGCCTGCGGGTCTTCTACCTTCAAAGCAGCCATCAGATGAGACGCGTGCAGGTCACCAGAAGCTTCACCGACAATCAAATAATACTTCATATCAATTGTCAATTGTCAATTGAATTAAAACCAAGATTGTAACTCATCAATAAGATTGTAAGCCGTAACATCCACCGTAGTTGGAGTGATGGCTACATAGCCGTTATCGAGTGCCCAATGGTCGTTCTTCTCATTATCAGGGTCCGTATTCTGGAATTCACCGGTCAGCCAATAATAATGAGTATCGCCACGATGTGCAAAGTTTTCCCATTCATTCGTCCATTGTCCTTTGGATTGCTCACACACTTTAACACCTTTCAGCTCTTTTACATTCGGGAAGTTCACATTGAGACAAGTCAACGGTGGCAGTCCTTTTTCCAGAACCTGACGGGCAATCTCGCGGATATAAGGTCCCGAAGGTTCAAAATCAGGGTTCGGATCATGACAGCAAAGAGAGTAACCAATAGAGGGAACTCCTTTGAGGCAACCTTCAATTACCACTCCCATCGTACCGGAATAGTGTACATTCACAGCAGAATTATCTCCATGATTGATACCGCCGACTACCAAATCCGGTTTGCGGTCGAGCACTGTATGGAAGGCAAGCTTCACACAGTCTACCGGAGAACCGGAACATTTGTAAATCGTAAGTCCTACATCTTTACGTACCAACTGATAATGAATAGGTTCGGTCACTGTCAGCGCGCTCGCATTGCCCGAACGCGGTGCATCCGGCGCCATTACTACGATTTCTCCCAACGGACGGAGAAACTTTATCAACTCACTAATACCTTTCGCAATGACTCCATCGTCATTGGATATTAATATCAAAGGTCTCTGATTTTCCATATTTATCCTAATTTTCAGTGCAAAAATAGCAAAAGAGAACCGGATATCAAGCTTCGAAGACTTAATATATTAAATCCATACACTTAATCTATTAATTCCTCTTGGATGCTTCCTTCATTCATCATGTTACTATGCAGCACTGAAGGCTTAGCAAAAAGGTCCTGTGAGTTATGAAGTAATTAGCCCCTAATCATTCTCTTCTTAATGATGTCTGTCATCCCCTCCCGTTGTACTTAACACTATGTTGCGTGCAACATGAGCTTCATTCCCGGCAGCATCCGTACAATAAACCATCAGGTGATAATCTCCCGGAGTAGCATTAGCGGGTATCACGATATCATGGTGATGAATATGCGCCGTTCTTTGTTCCGACACATCATACGACCTGTTAAAAGTGAAATCCACAGTAGTCCCCGTAGCCCGGGTATCGTGCGAATGATGATCGAAATTATTATGAATCTCTATCTTATACGATTTTAGCATAACATCATCCGATAGCTCCATCTCAAAATGCACACCGTGCTCACTACCTATTGCCAGCACCTGACCTTCGGTGGGTGAATTAAGATCAATTACCGGCTTTGTGGTATCACTAAGCGGATTATCACTATCACTACAAGCCGTAAACAACGACATAACCATCACTAAAAGGGAAAAAATCATCGGGAAATAAAATCTTGTTTTCATTTGAATCGTTTTTTAAAAGGTACTTTAATTAATAATTGAAAGTTTCGTCCCGGTTCAGGGATCTCCACTTTGCGGTAAAAACTGAGATGATTGTAATAACGCGTATTGAATATGTTCCGAACGGTCAGAGTAATCTCCACCTTATTTCCGGCAACAGGTAAATCAAGAGAGCCACCTATATGGAAAAGGTTCGTACCCGGAGTACGATCTTCGTTACGGTCCACCCTATTTTGACGGGCTATGTTTTGCCATTCGGCATACAGCATATAACGTTTCTTCTGCCAAGTCAGCGTATTATGCAAAGTGGCAGGCGGAGAAAAGCTCAAAGGAATATGTTCATCACAATTATAGGTATAGACATACTCACCGGATATGCGATAACTGAAAGCAGAAGAAATACGAACCTCTGCACCTGCCTCCGTTCCTGCAAACAATGCCTCCGTCTGTGTATATCGATAAATTTGTCCTGTATGGGGTAATACGGACCATTCCCCCGTAGGGCGCAGAAAGATATAATTGCTGAACCAGTTGACGAACGGAGAAACATACAGAGACAATCGTCCGTACTTCAACTGATAAGAAGCATCCATTTGCCAGCCTTGCTCGGAAGAAAGTGTGGCATCCCCTTGTTCGTGGCGGAATGTACCATGATGTACCCCATTCGAAGCCAGTTCATTCGCACCCGGCAGACGGAAACTCCGCCCAACGTTTACCTTCAGCTGATGCAGTACAGAAGGTGTCCATACCACTCCCAGCGACAGAGAATAGTCTCCGAAGCTTCTGTTTACACGACGGCTGTTCCAACGGTAGGATTCCACCTGTTCATCACTATAGCCCTGCTCTTGCAGATAAGTTGCCAGATATGGATCATCGTGGGCAAAAACATATATACGCCCATAATCATACCGTATACCTCCACTAACAGCAAGTACATTGTCCGGACGATACGTTGTAAGCCAGGATACCCCGGTAGTGAAACGCTCATATTCCGGCAGCAGAAAAGAATAGCCTGAAATTGTGTTTCTCTGAAACTGAGAATCCCATCCCATCCGATGTTCCCAGAAAGAAGAACCGATAAGCCGCCCTATCGCAGAAAAGCTGAAAGTATTCAGATTAAAACCCAGTTCCTTATCCGGATTTGTTTGTGGCAAAGGCTGACTGCCGTAATGGGTATGGAATGCACTCCATTCTTCACGATGATTATTCTGATAACCCATATCACCCGACAGGATAAACTTCTCCCAAACATATTGCTGATGAGTAGTCACTTTCAGATGGTTCACTTTACTATAGGGAAGCTCTATGTTCCGGCTATCACCGTCATCTTCCAGACGCGACACATCGGGAATTCCATGTGCACCGGGAAAGAAACCTGTCTTCTGAAATACATTGGACACGGCATAAACCGACTTATACCCTTTCTTTTGGTATTGGGTAAAGAAATTGATATTACGCTCCCAACCTGCCGTATTCTTCAGTCGACGACCATAGACCGGCATCTTCTGAGTCAGGTAGATTATCGTATCCACCGGGATACGATAATCCCCGAATCGCTGTTCGGAATAACGCAACTTCGTATACCAGGCATTCTTTTTGATGCCCAACATCAGCGAAGCGCCGAAAGTCTCGTTGACAGACTTTCCTAGAAGCGTTACATCACCAAACAACATATTCTCTGCCGGAACCTGTACGGGAGAAATGTCAATCACTCCGCCCATGGCATCGCTGCCATAAAGCAACGAAGCAGGTCCTTTCATCACACTCACGGCATCTACATTGAAAGCATCGAGTTCCAGACCATGATCTGCTCCCCACTGCTGACCTTCTTGTTTGATACCATTCTCCAATACGGCAACCCGGTTAAAGCCCATTCCCCGGATCATCGGTTTAGAAAAACCCGAGCCGATATCCATAGCTTGCACGCCCGGAATATTCTCCATCGCCTGCATAAAGTTACCTGTAAAATGTTTCCGCAAGAAATCCCGGTCAGCCACTTCAAGGGTAAGTGCAATCTTCTTATTCTGAAGTTGTTGGTAGGTTTCCGCCACCACTACTTCAGGCAAAGCTACATTACGGACTGAATCGGATTCTTGCGCATGGGCGGAAAGAGTTGTACATAACACCCCTAACACGCCCGGAATAATTCCTATACGCATTGATTACAATCTTTTTAGAATAAAACAATGAGGGGGACAAGCTCTCAAAACCTGCCTCCGCATAAATAAAGAACTATGTAATCAAGCAGTGGGAGGACCGCGCAAATAATGTGAATAAGACAGTGCATAGACAATCTTATCCTGATAAACTACTTGCTCAAAAAGGATGGGCATTAAGATACAATGGAAGTCAACCGACTGTGCTTCCGTGAAAAGAGAAAGAGAGAAGTGACAAATGGCACAATCGTCCGGCGAATGGCGCGGATGATCGGCATGGGAGCAGGAAGTGGAATGACCTTCCTCATGGTGATGAAAAGCTTTCACCACGAAGAATGGCATGAGCGACAAAATCAGCACCCATGCCACAACGGCTCTCTTCTTCCTACTACTATTCACTTCTCTTACAGATATTTTCTGAATATGCCGCGAAGATATGCATCGCAAACCGAACACGCAAACTACGACACTTAATATGTGTTACCGTTTGTAGTTTTACCAATATGTAGGTATAGCCAGCATTACTTCTTTGCTTGTTTTCTATACGCAACACAAACAGCTGCACACTATGGATGCCTAAAACTCGTCTTCTGCAAAATAAAACACAATGTTCCCGTCATAATCAATGAACCCATCGTATTTCTTCAGTTTCACATGGATGACTTTCTCCGTGCGATGCTTCACATCTATGCTTTCTCCCCAATCAGAGCTAAAGCGAAGCATTTTCCCTATAGGACTCAGCAGGAAAGGCAAAGAGGCTCCCGGGCTACCTGCCCAAGTGGAATAGCCATTGATGAACTCAATAGGTTCACCATTCCGCCTGGTCGGATCCAACATTTTATTTTCCAACTGTGCCCTGACTACATTAAAGTTCTCGTCGACAATATCCATATATCGTCTGTCTTTGAACTGTGCATAGGCATATCCCAAATAGAAGTTGCGAATATCCTCAAATTCCGGGCTTATCACCGTTCCGGTCTTGTCAATCATCACCACTCCGCCCTCTCTCTTTGCAACAGAGGCTTTTCCTTCACGGAACGGATAGGGCTCTTTACTGAATTTAGCAGGAATCACCATCTTGCCCGATACGTCAATAAATCCCCACCACCCGCCATTCTCGGTCACTTTCACAGCAGCCAGGCCTTCGCTGAAGTCCTGTACTTTCAGGTAGATGGCCGGACAAATGATTTTGCCAGCCTTATCGAAAAATCCATAACGCCTTTTCTCCATATCATAGAAGGCCGCCAAGCCATTAGAGAAAGGACGCACCTCTTCCGGGCTTTGCGCGCCCACGGTCAACATCGTCTGGACAAGCGCCGGGAATACCTCACGGCCTTGCCTGTCAATGTAAGTACACTTGGAGTATCTGTCATTCACCGTCTTTACAATCAAGGCATAACCATCTTTGTTGAAAGGAGCAGAATCTATAATCCTCGCATTGAGTTTTATAGCCCGCCCTTGCTTATTAATGACGTACCAAGTCTCAGTGCGGCCCCACATGTCACGACCGGACTTGCATACCAGGCAAGCTCCACCTCCAAATTGAGGATAACCGAAACTTTTATAATCCCATTGGTAATCAATCACTTTATTCCCCTGCTCGTCTATAAATCCCCACAAACCGGTCTCGTCGTTCTTCACGGCAAGCAAACCATCATGAAAGGCATAGTTGGTGTCATACTTGTTTAATATTACTTTTTTGGCATTCTCCCCTATCCTGATAGGAGTAAACTGGGCGGCGGCAGGCAAAACCATGCCTACTGCCAAACATATTGTTATCAAATATCTTTTCATCTTCTTATGGCAATCTAAATTTAACAGAAACCGCATATTTCACTCTGACGTTTTTACCCTTCTGCTTTCCCGGTGTCCATCGAGGCATTGACTTAATAACCCGAAGGGCTTCTGTATCCAAATCAGGATCAACGCTTGTCAGCACATATGCATTGATGATACTTCCGTCCGTGTCCACCACAAACTGCACAACAACTTTTCCCTGCGTACCGTTTTCCTGCGCACTCTTAGGATATTTCACATTCTGTGCGATATAGCGCATCAGTGCCACCTGTCCGCCGGGATACTCAGGCATCACCTCTGCATTGTCATATATCTTATTGGGATCTTCAGCCTCCGCTTCCTTTTGCAGTTCAGCCGCCAATTCAGCTTGCAGCCTGGCTCTCTCCGCTTCCTCGCGCTCATTTGTTTCTTCAACAGGAGCTATATACGGCACTTCGGAAATCTCTGTTTGAGAATCATACTCAGCCTCCTCTGTATTCTGGCTTTTACTTTCGGGTACAGACGGAGCTTCGGGCGGAATTGCAGCAATAAGCGCCTCCCAATCTGCCAGACGTTGAGCAAGGTCTCGCTGGTCTAAAAACAGATGAAAAGAACCTGACTTTTCAGTTTCTACCTGCAAGCTTCGGTCGGAAGGATTATAGGTCAATGTGAATTTCTCCTCCCCCATTGCCAATACAGCCGTATTTCCGTTTAATTGCAAAATGGAATCCACTCGATATTGTCGGAAATCCTCCTCTATCTCAATCATGAAGAAACCATATCCATATCCCTTTATATCCTTATTATACAATCCTAATTCAGCGTTTGCAAATTTTGCGCCATCTTTCGAGTTCCATTCACCTACAAACGGATGCTCCGGATCCGTCGAAGGAATTATCCTGTGTATTTTGTCTTCCAAATTGACCTTAAAAGACTTCTTTCCATTGCTCCATGTACCTGTCAAAGAATAATTTCCATCATACTCCCATAACTCCATTTGAAAAGTTCCGGTATTCTTTCCGTTGACAAACTCATTGACAACGTAATGCAATCCATCCTCTATCTTCCCACTCAACTGAATTTCCTGTTTGTTCCGTTTATAGAAATAGGTGCCATACAAAGAATCACCTTCCTGCTTTAAACACATTTGCACTTCTGATTTTCCAACCTTTCCCTCATAAAGGGCTTCTTTAATGGCGGGCACATTTACCGCTTCCACAGTCTCTCCACCCTTCAAACAAAAGAACAAAACAGACAGAAGCACCAACACTGACACGCCCCCTATTATATAGTATTTCTTGCGTGAGCCAGGCGAAGCAGGGACTTCCACCGTTTTCTGAACCGGTGGGGCTACAGGCTGAGGTTTATCATTAAAAGCATTTGCAGCAGAAGGAGAAACATCCTGCGGAGAGTATTGCTGTTTCTCTATAGACACCAACGATACAGATGAATCCGTTTCCGCATTTTCTGGATTATGATCCACTCTTGCACGTAGTTTGCGGTTCCATTCTTTACGATAAGTAACCAACAGCCAAATTTCAGCAAATAGCACTCCCCAACTTATAATGACACCGACAGTCTTTAACACCGTATCACCGGCAGAATCAGGAATAAGCTTGGCAGCGACAAGCGACAGAAGCGAAGTGACAAGAATATTAAGTACCGGATGCAGCCCCCAACAAAGAGTTTGCAACGGGTACCATTTATAGAATGAACAAAGATGACCTAAAGCTGCAACAAAGTAGGTCAATGAACAAAATATCAATAGATACGGTCCTATTCCTATCATCTGCTTTATTTCATGCCCCCAATAAGACGTCCCAGTGTCTTGGGAGCTAAGAACAACAGTCATAAGAATAAAACCAACACAGAGACCAAGACTACAATAAAAGTCCACGACACTTACAACAAAATGTTGAAAGATTTTAGACAACGTTATCTTCAAGATTCCGATAACCAATATGGCAGCAGCCATCAGAAAAATAAGGAATAAATAAAAGCCACCGGAACCTTTATCTATATTTTCCGCAACAGTGAAAGATTCAACAACTTTCCCATCTATTACGGTTTGAACCAATGGGACATAAAGAAAGACTAAAAAAACAGAAACAGCTATCAGAATATTATAGATACCGGAATTGGTGCCCGATATTTTTACATCAGAATGCATCATATTATATTGGATTATGATACAAAAAAAGGCGGAACCATTCAACCTATCCGGTCCTGAGGTATCGCCAAACATCGCGCCCAAAGAATAAGTGTAAACAGTTCACGCCCATAGAGCGCGAACTTCAACATCTTATATCTCTTGGGCTTTCCAATTGGCGATTTTCAGGACCAAGCAATAAGAGCTAAAGCTCTAATATGTATAGAAAGAACGGAAACGCTTTTCCTTTGTTTGTTATTAATAAATAGAAATCATTAAAAATTACGTAGTCCGGCATTCTGTCGGGCTACTTCCCAAAAAGGATATTTCCTTTTTACATCATAGTTTTGTCTTCTTCCATAGGCAATCCGTTTTACTGATCAAACAAGTATTTTTATCGCTTCAAAGTTAGATAATACATATAACATTACAAAATTTCACCCGACATTTATCATCAAAAAGTTTTATTCCTTCTAAAAATCCGATGCATCTCCTGCTTTCAGTACCTCCCCCCTAACGGAAGAAACTTCCCACCGCATAAAGAGGCACGTTCCCCATCACGCACAAACTCCTTACCTTTCCCCTGCAAAAAGCTTGCATATCTACTGAAGCATGATTACCTTTGCCGCTCAAGATGGCATCTTGTGCAGTATGAGATACTATCTTGAACAACACAAGATGCCATCTTGAGCAGCAAAGCAAAGGGAGTTATGGTTCATAGGGAAACGAGTTTCAAGCGTTAAGTCCCTATGCAGCTGACATTAAGAAGCATAGCTATCATCAACAACATCAATCAACAGGAACAAGGATATGGGAATGATTTATTTAGTAAGAAAGAAACTCTTCCGCTCCAAGGAAGGAATGAAACAACTGTATTACGCTGTGCAGCGCACTCTGCAACCGCGCGGCGGAGTGACAACCGAAAAGCTGGCACAACGCATGGCCCACCGTAAAGGCATGAGTGAGGGCGACGTACAAAGCGTACTGGTGGACCTGCCCAAATACATAGAGGAAGCGCTCAGAGAAGGCGAGTCCGTCACCATCAGAGGCCTCGGCTCCTTCAACCTCGCCATAACCAGCGAAGGCTTCGAACATCCCGACGACGTGATGCCGGGCAAGGTGCAGGTTTCACGCATCTACTTCAAACCGGACCGCTCGTTGGTGGGAAGGCTACGCCAAAACATGGATTTCTTCCGTTACCCGCTGAGCAAGTACTTCCCCCACGAAATGCTGCGCCCCGAAACGCTGGAACGCGAACGGGTACATACCCCAAATACGCCGGAAGACGAAGCAAAGGACACCGGAACGGTAACAGACTGAAAGAACTGAAAGTAGCCCACGACCGGACATTTCAGCGTAAACACCTTACACACAACAGCCTGAAAGCTGATGAAAGAAATGAAAGCATAAAACAACCTGATTATCGTACAAACCACGCCTAAAAATGCAAGAAGTCATTTAAAACAAATCTTAATCTTCTGCAAGCGAGACAAAAAAGATATTTCAATTCAAGATTATTACGTATATTTGCAAGCTAAATTAAGAGAACGAAAAAGTGCCGCAAGAAGCCGGAATGAAAATCAAACGGCTTGGAGTTATTAACAAAATAGGCGACTTATCAACAGATTTTGCAATCTTTCTCTTTTTTAGTAGGCGCAATACGGAATTATCACTTATTTCGCTGCCAATAAACACTAAGATTATGGGAAAAATAATTGCTTTGGCAAATCAAAAAGGTGGTGTAGGAAAGACTACGACTACGATTAATCTCGCAGCTTCACTCGCTACCCTGGAAAAGAAAGTGCTCGTTGTGGATGCAGACCCGCAGGCAAACGCCTCTTCCGGTTTGGGTGTCGACATCAAGCAGGCGGAATGCACTATTTACGAATGCATTATCGACCGGGCCGATGTCCGCGAAGCTATCCACGACACGGAGATTGATACACTGAAAGTGATATCCTCCCACATAAACTTGGTAGGCGCCGAAATAGAGATGCTCAACCTGAAAAACAGGGAAAAGATTTTGAAAGAAGTGCTTGCCCCACTGAAGGAAGAGTTTGATTATATCTTGATAGACTGTTCACCTTCACTGGGACTGATTACCATCAACGCGCTCACCGCAGCCGACTCCGTGATTATCCCCGTACAGGCGGAATACTTTGCACTGGAAGGTATCAGCAAACTGTTGAACACCATCAAGATTATCAAGTCGAAACTGAACCCGGCACTCGAAATCGAAGGTTTCCTGCTGACGATGTACGACTCGCGCCTGCGTCAGGCCAACCAGATTTATGACGAAGTGAAACGCCACTTCCAGGAATTGGTGTTCGACACCGTCATACAGCGCAACGTCAAATTGAGCGAAGCCCCAAGCTACGGTCTGCCCACCATCCTGTATGACGCAGACTCCACCGGAGCCAAGAATCACATGGCACTTGCCAAAGAACTGATAAGCCATAACAATTAACCAAAAACGAAGAACCATGGCACAAAAAAGAAATGCATTAGGACGCGGGCTGGACGCCCTGCTCTCAATGGACGAAGTGCAGACCGAAGGCTCTTCTTCCATCAACGAAATAGAGTTGTCGAAGATTGTCGTCAACCCGAACCAGCCGCGTCATGAATTTGACGAGACTGCCCTTCAGGAACTTGCCGATTCAATCTCTGAGATAGGTATCATTCAGCCCATCACCCTACGCAAGCTGTCAGACGATGAATATCAGATCATCGCAGGCGAACGCCGTTTCCGTGCTTCACAACTCGCCGGACTGAAAAGTATTCCCGCCTATATCCGTACTGCCGATGACGAGAACGTCATGGAAATGGCGCTTATCGAGAATATACAACGTGAAGACTTGAACTCTGTGGAAATAGCCCTTGCCTACCAACATCTGTTGGAACAATACGGACTCACACAAGAACGCCTTAGCGAACGTGTCGGTAAAAAACGTACAACAATTGCCAACTACCTGCGTTTATTGAAATTGCCCGCCCCCATTCAGATGGCGTTGCAGAACAAGCAGATAGACATGGGACATGCCCGTGCGCTTGTAACATTGGGTGATCCGAAGTTGCAAGTGAAGATATTCGAAGAAATCATCGAGCACGGATATTCCGTACGTAAGGTGGAAGAAATAGTAAAATCCCTGAGTGAAGGCGAAGCCGTGAAAAGCGGTGGACGCAAAATCGCTCCCAAACGTGCCAAACTGCCGGAAGAATTCAACATGCTGAAACAACAGCTTTCGGGCTTCTTCAGCACCAAAGTGCAGCTGACCTGTTCGGAAAAAGGAAAAGGTAAAATCAGTATCCCGTTCAATAACGAAGAAGAATTGGAACGTATTATCGGCATACTCGATACTCTTAAAAAATAAATGACGAAAGGAACAAGAACATATCAATGGTGTATCGCCCTGCTGCTTTGCTTCGTGCAGACGGCAGGGATTGCTATGTATGGGCAGAACCGTCCGCGTGCCGCTGCCAAACGGCAACAATTGGAGCATGCAGACTCACTGAAAAGACTGCCGCAAGTAGCTCCGGACAGCCTGAATGTACAAACAGAATCTGCCCTGCAACGGGTTTCGGCTGCTGACAGCCTTGCCATAGCCGACAGCATTGCTGCCGAAAACAAAAAGCGTCTGCTGGAAATGACTTCCAGTACTACCCCACAAGTGTCTCCTACACCAACAGACAGTATAAACGGGGCACTTAACAAGAAAGTATTTATCCCCAACCCGACCAAGGCAACATGGCTCGCCCTGGTTATCCCCGGTGGCGGACAAATCTATAACCGTAAATACTGGAAGTTACCTATTATATATGGTGGATTTGCTGGATGTGCTTATGCGCTAACCTGGAACAACAAGATGTATAAAGACTACATGCAAGCCTATAAAGATGCCGCTCTTGGCAACTGGGAAGCCAACAGTATTCATGATCTTTTGCCACCCGGATATTTGGACAGAACCCCCAAAACACAGATAACAGAAACCCTCCGAAAACGAAAGGATACGTACAGGCGCTATCGTGACCTGAGTATTTTTGCTTTCATCGGCGTTTACCTGATATCAGTTATTGATGCCTATGTAGATGCGGAACTGTCTAATTTCGATATAACCCCCGACCTAAGTATGCGGGTAGAACCTGCCGTAATCAACAGCCAATACAGTATAGGCAGCTCCAACAAATCTGTCGGAGTGCAATGTAGTTTCCGTTTTTAATGAATTAAGCTATACCAAAGAATAATCACACATGAAGAATAAATCTGTAAATATGAAGAAGTTTATCGCTACTCCGTTTCTGTTTTGTCTATCACTTTTCGCCTTCCAGGCGCAAGCTCAGGAAAGTGTAGAAGTAGTGATCCGTGACAACGGAACAGAACGTCAGGAAAGCATTGAACTCCCCCAAAGTATGACTTATCCGCTGGACAGTCTGCTCAATGACTGGAAAGCCAAAAATTACATTGATTTAGGTAAAGATTGCAGTACCTCCACAGAGAACCCACTCTTTAGTGACTCTGTTTATATCGACCGCCTCAGCCGCATTCCTGCTGTAATGGAAATGCCTTATAATGAGATTGTACGTAAATTCATCGACATGTACACAGGACGTTTACGTAATAACGTATCATTCATGTTGAGCGCCTGCAACTTTTATATGCCCATCTTCGAAGAAGCACTCGATGCCTATGGATTACCGCTCGAACTCAGATACTTGCCTATCATTGAATCTGCGCTGAACCCTTCTGCCAGATCCCGTGTAGGCGCTTCCGGTTTGTGGCAGTTCATGCTGGCTACCGGAAAGATGTACGGATTGGAAAGCAACAGTCTTATCGACGAACGTTGTGATCCTATCAAGGCCACGTGGGCAGCCGCCCGCTACTTGAAAGACCTGTACGCCATTTATCAAGACTGGAATCTGGTGATCGCTGCTTACAATTGCGGACCAGGCACTATAAACAAAGCAATCCGCCGTGCCGGAGGTAAAACTGATTATTGGGAAATCTATAATTTCCTGCCCAAAGAGACCCGCGGGTATGTGCCTGCGTTCATTGCCGCCAATTATGTGATGACTTACTATTGCAAGCACAACATCTGTCCCATGGAAACTAATATCCCCGATGCTACAGATACTATACAAGTAACAAAAAACTTACATTTCGAACAGCTTGCCGATATTTGTGGCGTTAGCATGGAAGAAATCAAAAGCCTTAATCCTCAGTATAAGAAGAATATAATTCCCGGTGACAGCAAGACGCAAACTCTTCGTCTGCCTATGAATTACATCAGTACATTTATCGACAGCCAGGATACTATCTACGCCCACCGTGCGAATGAATTATTCAAAAACCGCAGAACCGTAGCCATCTCCGAACCCCGTTCTACAGCAAGACGCGCTACAACCGGCAGTGGAAATCTGACTTATCATAAAATACGAAATGGCGAAACATTGGGTACTATTGCACGCCGCTATGGAGTCACCGTAAAACAACTTCAAAGTTGGAATGGGCTGCATAACACCAAGATTTCCGCCGGAAAGCAATTGAAGATATATAAATAAGAGCACAAACGCTTGCACGGTGTTGAAATTTGCTTATTTTTGCAGCAATAGAAGAAAGGAGACAGGGATATGGAAGAGAATGTGAGCCAGAAAGATAAAGAAAAAGTCGAAGAGGAAATGATTGAACAGGCTTTCCAGCAACTGTTAAACGACTATTTGGCAACCAAGCACCGTAAGCGTATTGAAATTATAACAAAGGCATTCAACTTTGCCAACCAGGCACATAAAGGTATCAAACGCCGCTCAGGCGAGCCCTACATTATGCATCCCCTGGCTGTGGCACAGATTGTTTGCACCGAAATAGGTCTGGGGTCTACATCCATTTGTGCAGCATTACTACACGATGTGGTAGAAGATACAGACTATACTGTAGAGGATATAGAGAATATATTCGGTCCGAAAATCGCCCAGATTGTAGATGGACTGACCAAAATATCCGGTGGTATCTTCGGTGACCGGGCTTCGGCACAGGCAGAGAACTTCAAAAAGTTGCTATTGACGATGTCCGATGATATACGTGTGATCCTTATCAAGATAGCGGACCGTCTGCATAATATGCGTACGCTGGGTTCCATGCTTCCCAACAAGCAATTCAAAATTGCAGGTGAAACTTTATATATATATGCTCCCCTCGCCAACCGCTTAGGACTTTATAAGATAAAGACCGAACTGGAAAACCTGAGTTTCAGGTACGAACACCCTGAGGAATATCAAGAAATAGAAAACAAGCTGGCAGCTACGGCTACCGAACGCGATAAAGTATTCAAAGAGTTCACTGCTCCGATACGCGCACAGATGGACAAAATGGGACTGAAGTATCGCATCCTGGCACGCGTCAAATCCATTTATTCCATATGGAACAAAATGCAGACCAAGCATGTACCATTCGAAGAAATCTATGACTTGCTTGCCGTACGTATTATTTTTGAACCACGTAACGCGGACGAAGAGTTAAATGACTGTTTCGATATCTACGTCTCTATTTCTAAAATATACAAGCCCCACCCCGATCGCTTGCGCGACTGGGTGAGCCACCCCAAAGCAAACGGCTATCAAGCTCTACACGTTACCCTCATGGGCAACAATGGACAGTGGATCGAAGTACAAATCCGTAGCGAGCGCATGAATGACGTAGCCGAACAGGGTTTTGCCGCACATTGGAAATACAAAGAAGGTGGTGGTAGCGAGGATGAGGGCGAGCTGGATAAATGGCTACGTACCATCAAGGAAATTCTTGATGATCCGCAGCCGGATGCCATTGATTTCCTCGACACTATCAAATTGAACCTGTTTGCATCGGAAATTTTTGTATTCACCCCTAAAGGTGAAATCAAGACCATGCCACAGAACTCTACCGCACTGGATTTTGCATTTTCCCTGCATACAGATATAGGTAGCCATTGTATCGGCGCAAAAGTAAACCATAAACTTGTACCACTCAGCCATAAATTGCAAAGTGGTGACCAGGTGGAAGTTCTGACATCCAAATCACAACGGGTACAGCCGGAATGGGAAGTATTTGCCACTACAGCCCGTGCCCGCGCAAAGATAGCTGCCATCCTGCGCAAAGAACAAAGAACAAACCAGAAAGAAGGTGAAACCCTTCTAAACGAATTCTTCAAAAAAGAAGAACTCCGATTGGATGACATGCTGGTTGACAAACTTGTGAAAGCTCATAACATGAAGAACAGGGATGAGCTGCTCATAGCTATCGGCAATGGAAAAATCGTCTTAGGTGATCTGGATAAAAATGCTTTAAAAGAAAAACAAGGAACCAACTGGAAGAAGTTCCTCACATTTTCATTCGGTAGCAATAAGGACAGCAAAGAACCTGTTGAAGAAAAGATACCGCAGGAAAAGGAGAAGATCAATACTAAGCAAATTCTGAAACTGACGGAAGAGAATATCCAAAAAAATTACATCATGGCAGAATGTTGTCACCCTATTCCGGGTGATGATGTATTGGGATATATCGACGAAAACGACCGGATTATTATCCATAAACGCCAGTGCCCTGTCGCTGCAAGACTGAAGAGCAGCTACGGCAACCGTATCCTTGCCACGCAATGGGATACACACAAAGAGCTATCTTTCCTGGTGAATATCTATATCAAAGGCATAGATGCCATGGGATTACTGAACGAAGTAACACAAGTCATCTCCCGCCAGTTGAACGTAAACATCCGTAAACTATCCATCGAAACAACGGACGGTATCTTTGAAGGAAACATCCAGCTATATGTACATGACGTGGATGATGTGAAGACTATCAGTACTAACTTGAAACAAATACAGAACATCAAACAAGTAACCAGAGTAGAAGCATAAAACTATAAAAGTACATTTCATATGTTTAATTCGAAAAAAGGAATTGACGACAAGGTAAGTAATAAATTAACTACACTTTCCTGTCAAAGTTTAATAAAAGGTGATTGTTCCATCGATGGAGATATGCGCATCGACGGAATCGTAGAAGGAAATATTCAATGTACGGGTAAAATTGTTATTGGTCCCGAAGGAAGAATACACGGAAATCTTTCTTGTACACATGCCTGTCTACATGGAACTATCATCGGTGATGCTTATATAAAGGAAGAACTCACCCTGAAAGCTAATTGCGTGATGCAAGGTAATATTTATACCAGTAAATTGGAGATAGAATCACAAGCTAAATTCAATGGAACCTGTAACACGAATGATACCAATAATGAGATAAAATTATTGGAAGCAGTTACTGAATAACATTATTTACAATAGATTCAGTTTAACAAAACCATCTTGCTGAAAAAAGTTTTATCTTATATAGGCGTTCATTATTAATATAAAATAGCTACTTTTGCAGTATATATCAATGAAGTATACTATGATAGTCGGCAAATATATAAATTTGGGAACGCTCCAGGAACTACTGTTTAATGGTGAGAAGGTGATTATTTCTGATGAATGCATTCAAGAGGTAGATAAGGGTTTCCGTTTTTTGAAGGATTTTTCAAGTGATAAAATTATTTACGGAATAAATACAGGATTCGGGCCTATGGCTCAATATAGAATTGAGGATAAATCATTAACAGAACTACAATATAATATCATCAGAAGCCACTCTACCGGAGCAGGTAAACCATTACCTCCTCTTTATGTAAAAGCAGCAATGATTGCCCGGCTATTCACCTTTTTACAAGGAAAATCAGGTATACATACAGAATTGGTAGAACTACTTGTTAAATTCATTAATCTGGATATTTTTCCATATATACCGGAGCATGGCAGTGTAGGTGCCAGTGGCGATTTAGTCCAATTGGCCCATATAGCATTGACTTTGATCGGCGAAGGAGAAGTGTTCTATCAAGGACAACTACAACCTACCGCCCAGGTGCTTGAGAAGAATCATCTCAAACCTTTCTCTATCCACATTCGTGAGGGACTTTCAGTAACAAACGGTACTTCCGTCATGACGGGTATCGGCATTGTTAATCTGATTTATGCGCGTCAATTACTAAACTGGTCCGTATGCGCCTCAGTAATGATGAATGAGATTGCTGCATCCTATGATGATTTTGTTTCTCAGCCGCTAAACGATGCTAAGCTTCATAAAGGACAGCGGAAAATAGCTGAGGCTATGAGAGCCTGGATGTCGGGCAGCCAATGCACACGCAAGAGAGAAAACGAACTGTATGGACAGAAACACGAGGAAAAGATCTTCGAACATAAAGTACAGCCTTATTATTCGCTAAGATGTACTCCGCAGATACTGGGACCAATTTATGACACATTGATAAATACGGAAGAGGTATTAATCAACGAAATCAACTCAGCCTGTGACAACCCGATTGTTGATCCGGAAACCCAAAATGTATATCATGGTGGAAACTTTCATGGTGATTACATCTCTTTCGAAATGGATAAATTAAAAATTGCCATTACCAAACTGACAATGCTAAGTGAACGCCAGTTGAACTATCTGTTCCATGATCGTATCAACGGAATACTTCCCCCATTTGTCAATCTGGGAATACTGGGACTGAACTATGGATTGCAAGCTTCGCAATTCACAGCAACTTCCAC
Source organism: Bacteroides intestinalis DSM 17393 (assembly GCF_000172175.1). Taxonomy (NCBI): domain Bacteria; kingdom Pseudomonadati; phylum Bacteroidota; class Bacteroidia; order Bacteroidales; family Bacteroidaceae; genus Bacteroides; species Bacteroides intestinalis. The sequence continues at coordinate 2,930,043 of NZ_ABJL02000008.1, forward strand.
TACTGCAGAGTGTCAGACACTATCCAACCCAATGTATGTGCATAGTATCCCTAACAACAATGACAATCAAGACATTGTGAGTATGGGAACGAACTCTGCATTAATAGCCAAAACAGTTATTGAGAATTCTTATCAAGTCATGAGTATTCTGTTTATGGGGATTGTACAGGCGGTGGATTATTTAAAGATACAAGATCAATTGAGTACGGAATCACGCAATGTGTACAATGAAATCCGGGCATTCTTTCCTGTATTTTCCCAAGATACTCCTAAATATAAGGAAATAGAGGCTATGAATGAATACTTGAAAAATAAGAAATTCAATTTATAAATGAAATACGCATTAATAACAGGCGGAAGCCGGGGCATAGGACGTGCTGTCAGCATCAAACTGGCAGAAAAAGGATATACCGTGCTGATTAATTATCAAAGCAATGATAAGGAAGCAGCCAATACCCTGCAACTCGTTCGAGAGCAAGGAGGAGATGGAGAACTACTAAAGTTCGATGTAAGCAGCCCGGCAGCAGTATCCGAAGCGTTAAACACCTGGAGTGCCCAACATCCGGACGAATATATTGAAGTACTGATTAACAATGCAGGAATTCGCAAAGACAATTTAATGCTCTGGATGACCGAACCTGAATGGAACGGAGTACTGAATACCAGCTTGAATGGGTTCTTTTATGTCACCCAGGCATTGCTTAAAAACATGTTAGTCAAACGTTTCGGCCGCATTGTCAATATAGTTTCGCTATCAGGCATCAAAGGTATGCCCGGACAAACAAATTATTCTGCAGCTAAAGGGGGTGTCATTGCCGCTACCAAGGCATTAGCCCAGGAAGTGGCAAAGAAGCATGTAACTGTCAATGCTGTGGCCCCCGGATTCATCCGTACGGAAATGACCGAAGACATCAATGAGAACGAATGGAAAAAGCACATCCCTACCGGGCGCTTCGGTGAACCGGAAGAAGTGGCTGATCTTGTAAGTTTCTTAGTTTCCCCCAACGCCTCTTATATCACAGGTGAGATTATTTCAATCAATGGAGGACTGCATACATGAGAAGAGTTGTCATTACAGGAATGGGAATTTACTCGTGCATCGGCAAGAATCTGAGCGAAGTAACAGACTCATTATATAACGGTAAATCGGGAATCGGCATCGATCCCCACCGGAAAGAAATGGGGTATATTTCTGCACTGACTGGTCTGCTGGAACGCCCTGATCTAAAAAAAATGTTGGACAGACGGAAACGTCTCTGCCTGCCTGAACAGGGAGAATATGCCTATCTGGCAAGTGTAGAAGCTTTCAAAAATGCAAGTATTGATGAAGCATTCTTGGAAACAAATGAAGTAGGAATACTGTATGGAAATGACAGTAGTACTGCACCGATTATTAACGCTGTAGATATTATCCGGGAAAAGAAGAATACCGTTCTGGTAGGTTCCGGTTCTATTTTCCAGTCGATGAATTCGACTGTATCTATGAACCTGTCGGTCATCTTCAAGCTCAGAGGAGTAAACTTCACAATCTCCGGTGCTTGTGCAAGCGGTTCACACGCCATTGGCATGGGTTATCTGCTAATCAAGTCAGGATTGCAAGAGTGTATTCTTTGTGGCGGTGCGCAAGAAGTAAATCCATTCTCAGTAGGTAGTTTCGACGGATTAAGTGCATTCTCTACCCGGGAAGATAAGCCTCAGCAAGCATCCAGACCCTTTGATAAAAGCAGAGACGGACTTGTGCCCAGCGGAGGTGGCGCCAGTCTAGTACTGGAAAGTTATGAATCAGCTGTTAAGCGAGGAGCACCCATATTGGCAGAAATTATCGGCTACGGTTTTTCATCCAATGGAGATCATATATCTGTTCCTAATATAGACGGCCCAAAGCGTTCATTGGAAATGGCCATCCGGAATGCCGGAATCGCATTGGATGAAATTAAATACATCAATGCGCACGCCACTTCTACTCCGATAGGTGATTTGAATGAAGCAAAAGCCATAGCAGAAGTATTTGAAGGACACCACCCGTATGTGGCTTCCACCAAGTCTATGACCGGTCACGAAATGTGGATGGCGGGTGCCAGCGAAGTTATCTATTCTACTTTAATGATGCAGAATAACTTCATTGCTCCCAACCTGAATTTCGAAGAACCGGATGAAGCCTCTGCCCAACTTAATATCCCCGCCCAACGAGTAAATATGGAATTTGATACATTCCTGTCGAACTCATTCGGATTCGGAGGAACCAATTCTACATTAATTATTAAAAAAGTAAAGTAATATAAGTATGACCCACGAAGAAATCATTGAAAAGATAAGAGAAACCTTATCCGAGGAATTTGAAGTAGATATCGATCTTATCCAGCCTGATGCTCCGCTCATGCAAACCCTTGAGTTAGACAGTCTGGACTTGGTAGATATGGTAGTGTTGATTGAAAAGAACTTCGGTTTTAACGTAACCGGACAAGATTTTGTCGGAATCAAAACGTTCCAGGACTTCTATAATCTCGTCATTACACGTATGGCCGAAAACAAAAACGAATAGACAAGATGTGGAAAGGTAAAACCCGTGGCGGCGTATCCGGATACCTGTTTTTCATTTATATGATCAGATATTGTGGAGTAAAGACTGCTTATGGTTTTCTGTCTCTGATCGTTCTTTATTTTATCCCTTTCGCTCCTAAAGCAACAAAGAGTATCTGGCAATATGCCCGCCGTATCTTAAGACGGAACCGCATACAATCGATGGGGCTATTGCTGAATAACTATTATCGTTTGGGACAGATACTCATAGACAAGGTAGCCATTGGAAATGGAATGATCGACAAGTATCATTTCAAGTTCAACCACTATCAGGAGTTTCTAAATGTATTGGATGGAGATCAGGGAGTAATCATGATCGGTGCACACGTTGGCAACTGGGAAATCGGAACACCTTTTTTCAATGACTACAGTAAGAAGATGAATGTGGTGATGTACGATGCCGAACATCAAAAGATTAAAGAAATACTGAAGAAGAACGGACAGCAGCAACCTTACAAGATTATACCAGTCAACAAAGATAATCTGGCACATATATTCAAAATTACAGAAGCACTGGATCATAAAGAATACGTCTGTTTTCAGGGAGACCGTTATCTGAATGCAGACAAACTGCTGACCTGTAAATTTATGGGACACGAAGCTTGTTTTCCAATCGGCCCTTTCCTATTGGCATCACGGATGAAAGTTCCTGTAGTTTTCTATTTTGCAATGAGAGAGGCTAAGCAAACCTATCATTTTCATTTTATACTGGCAGAAAAGGTATCCGGCTCAAAAGAGAAAAAGGCAGAGCAATTACTATTAGAACAATATGTGAACGCTCTGGAAAAAGTAATCAGCCAGTATCCCGAACAATGGTTCAACTATTATCCTTTCTGGAAGTCGCTTGAATAAACTAAAATCAACAAAATGAAACTATTTCCTTCTCTACAAAAGAGATATACCAAAGAACGATTCACTGCTGTGCAAGCACAGAGGTTGGCACAAGAAATCGCTTTTGGTCCCATTGTATTCCAAGTTTCACGCCTGATGCTGAAATTCGGTATTTTCCGTTTGCTTTCCGACAACCGGGAAGGTCTGTCACTGGAACAGATCAGCCAGAACACCGGATTGTCAAAGTATGCCACACAAGTTTTACTGGAAGCCTCACTCACCATAGGTACTGTATTGGTAAAAGACGATCAATATATACTGGCAAAGGCCGGATGGTTCCTGTTGAATGATGAGATGGCACAAGTGAACATGGATTTTAATCAGGACGTCAACTACAAAGGTCTGTTCCATCTGGAGGAAGCATTGCTAAATGGTCGCCCCGAAGGTTTGAAAGAATTGGGAAACTGGCCCACGATTTACGAAGGATTATCCAGTTTACCCGAGCAAGTGCAGAAAAGCTGGTTCGGCTTCGACCATTTTTATTCAGACAATTCTTTCGACCAGGCACTCGAAATCGTATTCAGCCACTCTCCCCGGACTCTGCTCGATGTAGGAGGCAATACAGGTAGATGGGCTACTAAATGTGTGCAATACAACGAGAAAGTAGAAGTTACCATTATGGATTTACCCCAACAACTGGAAATGATGAAACAAAAGACAGAAAATATTTCCGGTCACGAGCGTATTCATGGACATGGTGTAAATCTTCTCGATGAAAATGTACCTTTCCCGAAAGGTTTTGATGCGATCTGGATGAGTCAGTTTCTAGATTGCTTTTCTGAGAAAGAAGTTATCAGTATACTCTCACGAGCTGCTCAGTCCATGTCTACAGAAGGGCGACTCTACATTATGGAAACATTCTGGGACCGACAAAAATTCGAAACTGCTGCCTACTGCCTGACACAGATCAGTATATACTTTACTGCTATGGCAAATGGTAACAGCAAAATGTATCACTCCGACGATATGGCACGATGCATTCAAGAATCAGGGTTGGAAATAGAGGAAATATATGATAACCTGGGATTGGGACACAGTATTGTAAAATGTAAGCTGAAATGAAAAGAGCTCCTATCATATCCGGTGAAGGAATCCTGAACCTGATACCACAACGACCGCCAATCGTTATGGTAGATTCATTCTGTGGCATTGAAGATAATTGTTCCTATTCAGGTCTCACAGTCACTGACGATAATATCTTTTGCCAGGAAGGCAAATTGCAGGAAGCAGGTCTTGTTGAACACATAGCCCAATCGGCGGCGGCACGGATCGGATATATCTATTTACAGAAAAATGAACCGGTGCCCTTAGGCTTTATCGGTTCGGTAGATAAATTAACCCTTCATCGTTTGCCGGAGACAGGGCAGGAATTATTCACTGAAATTACGCTTATTCAGGAGGTATTCGATATTACTTTAGTATCTGCCTGTGTAAGTACTACGGAAGGAGTGATTGCAGAATGCCGGATGAAAATATTTTTAGATAAGAAATGAGGCAAAAAACGAATCTACATACGCCTGCACTCATTGACCGCACCACAATAAAGGTACGTTTCAGTGAAATAGACTCCATGCAAATCGTATGGCATGGTGAATATGTACGCTATTTTGAGGATGGAAGGGAGTCTTTCGGAAAGCATTATGGCTTAGGATATATGGATATCTACAGTGAAGGATATATGGTACCCATCGTTGAATTAAATTGCCAATTTAAGCAATCCTTATCCTTCGGTGAAGAAGTTATCATTGAAACCCGATACATTTCTTGTGAAGCTGCCAAGATTAAATTCGAATATGTACTATATCGGGCTACAGACAATAATATCGTTGCCACCGGAAGTACAACTCAGGTTTTTCTAAATACTAACAGGGAGCTGGAGTTAGCAACTCCGGCCTTTTATCAGGAGTGGAAAAAGAAATGGAACATCCTATAACTGTATATATCACAGCAGATACTCTGATCAGTTCTTTAGGAGCAAATACCCGGGAGAATATAAAAGCAATCCGGGAATATCAGAGCGGGATCACCAGGCATGAAGCAGGAATCATATCTGATACTTCTATATTAGCTGCCACTATTAAACCGGAACAATGGGAAAGAGCAAAGAATTTGGGTACGTACACACGCCTGGAACAACTATTCATACTAGCCATTCAAGATATTCTGTCCCATTCCGAAATGAATCTGGCGGATGAAGATTGTGGCCTCATCCTATCCACCACTAAAGGTAATATCGACCTGTTGGCCAATCATCCCGACACCCCTGATATCAGAGTTCATCTATGGGAAATGGGAAGAAGAATAAGCGAATATTTTCAGGCCGACAACCGGGTAGAAGTCATTTCTAATGCCTGCATATCAGGAGTATCCGCTCTGATTGTGGCAAAGCGATGGATCGAATCCGGCAGATACAAAAAAGTCATAGTAGCGGGAGGTGATATCCTCTCCCACTTCATTACCAGCGGATTTCTATCTTTCAGATCCATCAGTTCCGAAAGATGCTGCCCTTATGATGCCCGGAGAGACGGACTCAATTTAGGAGAGGCTTGTGGTGCTATCCTGCTGAGTTCGGAAGGAAACGATACGGATATCATCCTGTCCGGAGGAGCCATTAGTAACGATGCCAATCATATTTCAGGCCCGTCACGCACAGGAGACGGACTTTACCTCGCCATACGGCAGGCTATGGAAGAAGCTGCAGTCCTTGCCGAAGACGTTAGTTTCATGAACACACATGGAACGGCTACTGTCTATAACGATGAAATGGAATCGAAAGCTATTCATTTAGCCGGATTGGAAACCGTTCCGGTTCATAGTTTGAAATCTTATTTCGGTCATACTTTAGGGGCATCGGGAGTGATTGAATCTATTATCTGTATTCACGAACTAAAGGAAAACGTACTATTCGGTACATTAGGCTATGAAAAGCCCGGTGTCAGCATGCCTATTCTGGTGCAAGCTGACCATCAGGAAATACCCATGAAGCATTGTATCAAAACAGCATCCGGTTTCGGAGGTTGTAATGCTGCTATCGTATTGACACTTCCTGCATATCAGAAACAGCCCTCAAGCGTGCAATCACCGGTGACAGTTCATACGACCGCAACTGTTTCCATTGAGAATAGCTGTTTAAGTATGAATGGAGAAACCGTTTTTTCATCATCTGCCTCAAACTTTGCACAATTTATCCGCGAAGCATATAAAAATACAGGTGGAAGTAACATGAAATTCTACAAAATGGACGACCTTTGCAAACTGGGATATACTGCTGTTGAATATCTGTTGAAGGAGAAAAACTTTCAACCGGAAGAAATAGGGATATTGCTGGTTAATGCTGCCGCCTCACTGAATACGGATATTCGTCATCAGATGATTATCAATCAGGAAGGTGACCATGCAGCCAGTCCGACGGTATTTGTATACACTCTGCCTAACGTTGTAGCTGGTGAGATATGTATCCGTCATAAAATACAAGGAGAAAATACTTTCTTTATAGAAAAAGAATTCGATGCGGACAAATTGAAAGAATATGCACAAATTGTAATGAAGAAAGGTAATTTAAAAGCTTGCATCACCGGATGGTGCAACCTTTTAATGGAAGAGTATAAAGCTGATTTCAAACTAATAGAAGTACAACATTGATATGGAAGAATTAATAGAAAAACTAAAAAGAGAATTAATAGAAGAACTGAATCTTGAAGAAGTCACACCCGAAGAGATCAATCCCAATGAGCCTCTGTTTGGTGACGGTGGTTTAGGACTTGATTCTATTGACGCACTTGAAATTATTCTTATTTTAGAGCGTAACTATGGAATCAAAATAAAGAATCCTGCAGAAGGGAAACAGATTTTCTACTCAATACGTACATTAGCTAACTATATCTCTGAAAATCAGAAATAATGAAGATATATGTAACCGGTTTAGGTGTTGTTTCAGGTATCGGTCTGGGTGTTGCAGAAAATATAGCTTCACTCAGGAAACATCAGCATGGTATGGGGAAAGTCACTCTTTTCCCTACGGAACTGGATGTACCCGTATCAGAGGTAAAATACAGCAATGAAGAACTAAAACAGTTACTCTCTTTAGATATACAAAAAACGTTTTCACGAACAGCCTTATTAGGCATGTTAGCTGCCCGGGAAGCAGTCGATGACGCCCGGTTAGATTTGAATACTTTGCGTGTAGGTCTCATTTCTTCCACCTCTGTAGGTGGTATGGATTTGAGTGAACATTTCTACAATGCCTTTAAAAAGGACAATAGAAAAGGAAGATTACGGGAAGTCATCTCTCATGACTGCGGTGCAAGTACTGAAATGATAGCGGATTATCTGAAAGTAAATGACTTTGTAACCACTATCAGTACAGCCTGTTCATCAGCAGCTAATGCTATCATGTTAGGAGCCCGCATGATCAGGAATGGCCAACTGGACGCTGCCATTGTAGGAGGTACGGACGCCTTGTGCAAGTTTACCCTCAACGGTTTCAATTCACTTATGATTTTGGATAAGGAACACTGCCGTCCTTTTGACGCATCCCGTGCAGGCCTCAACTTAGGAGAAGGAGCCGGATATATTGTCCTTCAATCAGAGAAATTACTCCGGAAAGAGCCTTATTGCTTATTAAGCGGATATTCGAATGTGAATGAAGCTTTTCATCAGACCGGCAGTTCACCCGAAGGAAACGGACCATTCTGGTCCATGACAGAAGCCATAGCTAAAAGTGAAATTTTTCCCGAAGAGATTGATTATATCAATGTACATGGCACAGGAACTCCAAGTAATGATCTTTCAGAAGGACTTGCTATCCGACGGATTTTTGATGATAAAATTCCTCCGTTCAGTTCTGTCAAAGCGTTTATCGGTCATACATTAGGGGCTTCGGAAGGAATTGAAGCGGTTTATTCTGTTCTCTCCGTATATCATGGTTTCATCTATCCCAATCTGAACTTCAAAGAACCTATAGAAGAAAACATGTTGATGCCCGAAACCTCATTCCGCGAGGGACTACCCATTCGTAATGTACTATCGAATTCATTTGGATTCGGTGGAAATGATTCTTCGATCCTGTTTTCCACATTAAAAGAGAGATGATGCTACCTGTCTATATCAATCATATTGCTACTATTCACGCGGATACTGCTTCCGGAGAATCCCTTTATTTATCCGCCAACGAACCGGATTACAAGAGTATTATCACAAATGCCGCACTACGGAGGCGTATGAGCCGGATCATCAAAATGGGAGTTGCCTGCGGATTGGAATGTATCAGTACCCTACCTTCCGAAAAAGTACATGCGATCATCACTGCAACCGGACTCGGATGCCTGGCAGATACAGAGAAGTTTCTGAATACAATCATTGAGAATAAAGAACAACTACTGAACCCAACCCCCTTTATCCAGTCAACCTTCAATACCATCGGAGCTCAAATAGCATTACTCCGCCAGATACATGCTTACAACATGACGTATGTACACCGGGGATTGAGTTTCGAAAGTGCACTATTGGACGGTATGATGAGAATCTGGGAAGGTGATGAAAATGTCCTTGTAGGAGCTATTGATGAAATCACCCCTAACAGCCACGCCATACAACAACGTCTGGGACTACTAAGAGGCATACAAGCAGGCGAAGGTGCCCAGTTCTTCCTGCTGGGACGAGAAGCCACCGAATCCACATTAGCAGAACTTGCCGGTATATCGACTTTTATTCATGCGAACAGTACGCAGGAAGTAGCCGAAAAGGTTCATTGCTTTTTGCAAAGCAACCGATTAACTGCCGGACAAATCGATTGGTTTGTTACCGGTAAGAATGGAAACTCAAAAGAAGATACCCTGTATACTGATTTAGAAAACGACTTGTTCCCCACAGCAACATGCAGCATCTTTAAGAATGAATGTGGTGAATATCCTACGGCATCTTCCTTTGCTTTATGGAAAGTGGCTAAAACTTTTGAAGAGAATCTAAATCCGGGACGGACAGTTCTGATATATAATCATTATCACTCCATTAACCATTCACTTATTTTAATCCGGAAAAGACAATGATAGTAGAAATCCTGATCACATTACTGATTATCTTTCTCGTCTACGCATCTTGCAACATCCGTTCTAACATCTATCTCAAGGTATTTTGCAAGAAACAGACTGAAGATAAAATTGTAGCTATCACCTTTGATGATGGACCGGACCCGGTACAAACCCCCAAAGTATTACAAGTACTCAAAGAACAACAAATACCGGCTTGTTTCTTCTGCATCGGTCACAAAGTACAAGAGAATGAAGAGTTGATCCGACAAATCATCAACGAAGGACATCTGATTGGTAATCATTCCTTTACCCATACCAATCATTTTCCCTTGTACAGTCTGTCGCGGATGAAAAAAGACTTGCAAGCTTGCCAGTTTGCATTAGAACGAGTAACTTCGCAGAAAATCAAGTTATTCCGCTCACCGTTTGGAGTCACAAATCCTACTATAGCAAAAGCTGTCCGCATATTGGGATACACTCCTGTTGGCTGGAATATCAGAACACTCGATACACTGCAACCTTCCAAAGAGAAGGTTTTGAAGCGTATTCAGAAAAGGTTACGCCCCGGTTCTATCATCCTTCTACACGATCGGATGCCGGACAGTGACCTGTTATTAAAAGAGATACTTAACTTAATTAAAGAACAGGGATATACAGTTGTCCGTCTGGACAGCATGTTGTAAAAGCATTATGAGAACCATACTAATAACATTATCAATGATATTGGGCATTTCCTATACCCATGCCCAGACAATGAAGAAGCTAATCCATACCCAGGATTTTGAAAACCGTCTGGCAAAGGAAGCACAAACCATGCAGTCCATTGAAAGTGACTTTACACAAGTGAAGTATTTGGATATTCTGGATGAGAAAGTAACCTCCAAAGGAAAGTTCTATTATCAAAAGAGCGGCAAAATACGTATGGAGTACGCCCAACCCATCAACTACCTAATAGTTATAAACGACTCCCGGCTTAAAATTGTATCGGACGGTAAAAAGAGCGTTATGAGCCTAACCGCCAATAAGATGATGAATCAAATGCAAGATATGCTCACAGCTTGCATGATAGGCGATCTCTCAAAAATGTCTTCCGACTACAAACTGGAATATTTTGAAAATGATTCCTATTATATAGTGAAGATTAAGCCGGTCAATAAAGCCATACAAGCCTACATTTCGGAAATTGAAATATACCTGGATAAGAAAGATATGTCGGTTTACAAATTGCGTCTTTCCGAAACAGCCACCAATTATACGGAATATGAGTTCTACAACAAGAGATTTAATGCTTTGAAAGATGAAACAAAGTTTTCTATTCGCTAATCTGATCTTTATTCTGTATCTATTCACTTCCTGCGGTTCCTCAAAAACAATAGCAGGAGATGCCACATCTCATGTGACACCTATCATTTGCGCTGAAGAATATTCGCAAAAATACAATATGCAGTTAGACTTCATGAAGCATCACTTCAGCGGTTTATTAATTGTACGGAAATTGCCGGATAATGAAATAAGAATATTGGCATCTACTTACTTTGGACTCAGTCTTTTTGATTTTTCACTTCGGGAAAATGAATTTCAAGTCAACAGTTGCATAGAGCCCATGAAGAAAAAGAAAATGCTGCTATTACTGGAAACAGACTTCAAGAATCTATTTTTAAGTGGAAAGAATATCCGCATCAAAAAGAAAAGCGGTACCTTTGAAAAAAGAGTCACAGGCAGGGGATTCGGAAGAACAGTATTCTATCTATCGGAGTTCAACTCTGGACATCCCGAACAGATAAAAATCAAACATCCCTGGTTGCGACTAAGTATACAGTTGGACAAATTAAAAGAAAACCCAAACTAATATGGCTGAACTTCTTCCCAATTTCTATAAAGTCACGCACTCTGAGCATATCAATGAAACAGACTGGGTAGTGCAAGTCATGCTCAACCCACAACATGCTATTTATAACGGACACTTTCCACAACAACCCGTAGTTCCGGGCGTTTGTATGCTGCAAATAATAAAAGAGTGCATAGAAAAAATACAGCAAGCTCCCCTGCAATACAAGCAGATAGCATCATGCAAGTTTCTTTCTGTTATAAATCCGAATGAAACACCGGAATTAAAGCTCTCATTAACTATCAAGAATAACGAAACGGATACATTCCATATTCTGGCTGAAGGAGCATCTTCAAAAGATATCTGTATCAAATTAAAAGCACAACTAATCGGCAAATAAACATGGAAGAACGTAGCGAGGAACTATGGCATGAGAAAGCTAGGCAACTTGGTATTGTAGTTATTATACCTACCTACAATAATGAAAAGACGCTGACTACCGTAATTGAAGATGTACTCTTTTATGTAGAAAATATCATCGTTGTCAATGACGGCTCTACCGATAGCACCCCTACTCTTCTGGAAAACTATCCGAACCTGCATATCATCACCCATCCTACCAATAAAGGAAAAGGAACTGCCTTAAAGAACGGATTAAAACAGGCCAAAGCAGCCGGCTACCGATATGCCATCACTATAGATTCCGATGGACAGCATTTTGCTTCGGATATTCCTATTTTCATGGAAGAAATAGAAAAAGAACCGGATACGTTGTTGGTAGGTGCCCGCAATCTGACTTCGGACAATATGCCTGGCAAGAATACTTTCGCCAATAAGTTCTCCAACTTCTGGTTTAAACTTGAAACCGGAGTAAAGCTTCAGGATACCCAATCGGGTTACCGGCTCTATCCATTACATAAAATCAATGTGCAGAGATTCTACTATACCGCTAAATATGAATTTGAACTTGAAGCACTAGTATTTGCAGTATGGGGAGGAACTACAGTCCGCAATATACCCATACATGTCTATTATCCGCCCCAGGAAGAACGTGTCTCACACTTCCGTCCTTTCCGGGATTTCACCCGCATCAGTATATTGAATACCTTCTTAGTGTTCATTACTTTCCTCTGGATTTATCCGCGTAACTTCTTCCGGAAACTAACCTGGAGTAATTGCCGGAAATTCTTCCGGACTCACATTACACAGTCCGAAGAATCGAATCTGAAAATTACCTATGCCATTATGTTAGGTGTATTTATGGGAATAGTCCCGATTTGGGGATACCAGATGCTTGCCACTTTATTTTTGGCTCATGTGCTTAAACTCAACAAAGTAATAGCCATTGTAGCAGCTAATATCAGTATTCCTCCCATGATTCCTTTCCTATTATATGGCAGTTACCTGACAGGGTGTAAAGTACTGAACAGACCGGTTGAACTTCATCTTACCAATATTTCATTGGAAAATGTGAAATCGGTTTTAGAGCAATATTTAATTGGAAGTGTTATCTTTGCAACCGCTTGTAGTATATTGGCAGGTATTATAACGATCAGCCTGCTCACTATATACAGAAGGCCGAAAACAACATGACTCAGTTCTTTATCAGACTATATAATTATTTTCAAAGACACAAAGTTCTCTTCTATTTGTCACTCTGTGTTTGTGTCCTTTTTATGGGGTACTTCGCCTGGCAAGTCAGGTTTGAAGAGAATGTGACCCGTTTCTTTCCTGATACGAAAAACAGCCAGAACATCACCAAAGTATTTGATAACCTAAAAATAAAGGATAAGATTATCATCTTAATCTCTCCTGCCGACTCTACAGTAACTCCGGATTTAATGATAGAGGCCGGAGACCAACTGAAACAAAACTTATTAGAAGAGTCTAACCAAACCTGGATTAAAGATATCTTTTCGGAAGTAGATGAAACAACCATTGAAAAAGCAACAGATTTTGTTTATGAAAACCTTCCGCTGTTCCTGACGGAAAAAGACTATCAGCACTTCGACTCACTCTTAACGCAGGAAGGAATAGAAGCCATGATGCGAAAGAACTATACCAACCTTATTTCTCCCGCAGGTATAGCATTGAGAGGTTATATACAAAGAGATCCGTTAGGACTTGGGAACAACGTCTTAAAGCATTTGCAGGATTTTCAGTTGGAAACCAATTATGAAATCAACAACGGACACATCTTTTCGAAGGACGGAAATACATTGCTGATGTTTATGACTCCGGTATTCGGAACAGGAAGTACCGGTGAGAATGAAAATCTGATCCGAATACTTGAAAATGAGTTGCAACAGGTTCAGAACGAGTATCCTTCCATTCACGTATCTTACTTTGGAGGTCCCTCTGTCAGTGTCTATAATGCGCGACAGATTAAAAAAGATACCATTATTACTTCTTCGATCGCACTGCTGATTATCATTGTTTTCATCTCGCTGGTGTTTAAGCACAAGAAATCAATCCCTCTCATTGTCACTCCCGTTTTATTCGGGGGATTGTTCGCTTTATGCCTGATCTACTTTATTCAGGGATATATTTCTGCAATTGCCGTAGGTGCCGGATCTGCTATTCTGGGTATTGCGCTGAGTTACTCCATACACATGCTGGCCCATCAAAATCATGTTTCTACTGTCCAGCAATTGATTAAAGAAATAACTTATCCGCTTACAGTAGGCAGCTTTACTACAATAGGTGCATTCTTCGGACTTACTTTTACCACTTCCGAATTGCTACGCGATTTCGGTTTGTTTGCTTCTCTGGCACTTATTGGTACTACTCTTTTCTGTCTTATTTACCTTCCACACTTCCTAAAAGGACAAGCAGATGTGAAGCAAGGCAGGGTCTTACGCTTTATTGAAAAAATCAATGCCTATCCTTATGAAAAGAACAAATGGTTAGTAGGTGGTATCGTTATTATTACCCTCATCGGCTTATTTACTTCACAGAAAGTCAAGTTTAACGAAGACATGATGAGCCTCAACTATGAACCTCAGCACTTAAAACAAGCAGAGGCTAGACTGGAACAGCTTTTCAATGCCCAAGAGAAAACCGTACTTTTTGTCAGTGTAGGTAAGAACATGACGGAAGCACTCGAAAGCTATGCAAATACCAATCAGCACTTATCCACTTTTAAAGAGCAAGGGCTTATTAAAGCATATGCATCTGCCGAGCAATTCTTAATTTCACCGGAAGAACAGCAAAAGCGTCTGGAACAATGGAACCAGTATTGGGGAGAGTCGGGAAAGATATCAACTATTCGCAAATACATAGAAGACGCTGCCCGTACCTATCACTTCCGGGAAGGTAGTTTCAATGCATTTTACCAATGGTTAGAACATCCATTCCAGCCCTATAATTATCAGGACGATACAAATAGTATCGCCACTACCCTACTAAACGAATGGCAAACAAGTGCTGACTCCATCACGATGCTCATTACCCAGGTACGCATCACTGATGATAATAAGGAAGAAGTCTATCAACAATTCAAGGATAATACGGATGTTGTAGTCTTCGACCGGAGTTATTTCACTAATCAATGGGTCTCTACCATCCATAACGACTTTTACCTGATACTTTATATTTCTTCGTTCCTTATATTCCTGGCTCTATTGATTTCGTACGGGCGTATAGAATTAACCCTGATCAGTTTCCTGCCTATGCTTATCAGCTGGACCATTATTTTGGGCCTGATGGGGATTCTGGGTATCGAATTCAACATTATCAATATTATCCTCTCTACTTTCATTTTCGGTATCGGAGACGACTTCAGTATCTTCATCATGGCTGGACTCCAAAACAAATACCGGACAGGAAAAGCGATCCTGAATTCCCATAAGACAGCTATTTTCTTCTCTGCATTCACAGCCGTTGTGGGAATGGGAACTTTAGTATTTGCCAAACATCCCGCCCTGCAATCCATTTCACTGATTTCCATCCTTGGAATGGCTGCGGTGGTATTAGTAGCCTATACCATACAACCTATTATTTTCCAGTTCTTTATTGCTAAACCGGCTGCTAAGGGATTGCCCCCGTATACCTTGATAGGCTTACTCCGCACAATCATCCTTTTCATGCTCTTCGTTACAGGATGCATCATTCTGAGAATTTTCATTTTCTTATTATACCTCATTCCGGTACGCCGCAGTTATAAGCAGCAGCTTGTTTGCCGGATTATCAACATTACTTGCAAAGGTATATTGGTAGTGGCAACATTTGTACGTAAAGAACACATCAACGTAACCAATGAGACATTCAAAAAGCCGGCTATCATAATAGCCAATCACCAGTCTTTCATTGATATCCTGGAGTTATTATCTTTTTCCCCGAAGATTATCATGATAACCAATCACTGGGTATGGAACTCTCCGGTATTTGGAAAAATCATTCAATATGCAGGCTTCTTCCATGTAGACGAAGGATATGAACTTTGTGTGGAACGGATGCGGGAAAAAGTAAGAGAAGGATACTCCATTGCCATTTTCCCCGAAGGTACCCGAACCTATGACGGCAAGATGAAACGTTTTCATAAAGGTGCTTTCTATTTATCAGAAACTCTGCAATTGGATATTATTCCTATTCTGCTATACGGCAATGGAGAGATTATAGCCAAGGCACAACCTTTCTATGTCCGCAAAGGCATTATTTACTCTAAAATATTGCCTCGCATACTTTATAACGATGATTCATTCGGAACTACCTATCAGGAACGTACCAAGCGCATCTCTTCCTATATGAAAGAAGAATATGCACGTATTTGCCTGGAAAAGAATACACCGGCGAATCCGGCATTTTATGAGGCGTTGGTACTGAACTATATCTATAAAAGTCCTGTCATCGAGTGGTACATCCGTATCAAAGTAAAGATGGAACACAATTACCAATTATTCAATCAACTGATTCCGATGAAAGGACAGATTACGGATATCGGTTGTGGTCTGGGTCCTCTGTGTTATATGCTGTCTATGATATCCAAAGAAAGGCAAATATTAGGAATCGATTATGACGAAGATAAAATAGCTATAGCTCAACACGGTTGGCTTCGTGGAGAAAACCTTCGCTTTGAACATGCTGACGCATCGGTTTATGAGTTCCCGGAAAGTGACGTCTTCATCCTGAATGACGTATTGCATTACATGAATTATGAACATCAACATGACTTGTTAGTGAAATGTGCCAATCTTCTTCGTCCTGAAGGAATGATTATCGTACGTGATGGAAATTCCGCTGAGACCCATAAACATCGGCTAACCCGCCTCACGGAAGTTCTCTCTACCCAAGTTGTCAAGTTCAACCGCACTACGGATGAGCTCTGCTTCACTTCCGAAGCTCAAATTCAGAGCATAGCCCAGGAGTGTGGAATGGAAGTAAAGACTATCCGCAACGATAAATATACATCAAATACCATCTATATACTTAAAAAACAATTGCCATGAGTAAGTATGACATCATCATCATTGGAAGCGGGTTAGGTGGCCTTGAATGTGGAGCCATACTTAGTAAAGAAGGGTATAACGTATGTGTGCTCGAAAAGAACGAACTGTTTGGAGGATGCTTTCAGACCTATCGCCGGAAAGGACATTTGTTGGATACAGGAATTCATTATATAGGTAGTCTGGACGAAGGACAAGTCATGAATCAGTTTTTCCGGTATGTAGGAATCATGGATCACCTCAAAGTCCGGAAACTGGATGAAAATGCTTTTGATAAGATTTTCTATAAGAATCGTGTATATGATTACGCAATGGGATACGAACGTTTTATCGATACCCTTTGCCAATCATTTCCTCACGAAAAAGAAAATCTCCGGCAATATACAACGTTACTGAAAGAAGTAGGCAATCTGATCAGTGTGGACAATCTGAAGAAAGGTATTATTTCTACTGAAGGAATGAAGTTCTTCAATACCTCAGCAGCAGGAATGATAGATAAGATTACCACTAATCCTGATTTGCAATCGGTATTGGCCGGCTCGGCACTTCTGTATGGTGGTTTAAGAGAACATTCCAACTTCTATGAACACGCCATGATTAACAACTCCTACATACAAGGAGCCTATCGGTTCATTGACGGAAGTATGCAAGTGGCCTCTGAAATGATAAATGTAATACGCACTCATGGCGGAACAGTTTTGAACAACAGTGAAGTCACCCGTATCATTGTAGAGAACAACCAGGCAGCAGGGGTAGAGATAAACCGTGCAGAACGGATAGAAAGCAAATACATCATCTCTAACGTACACCCCAAACAAACATTAACCTTGCTGGACAAAACCCGCTGTATCAAAAATGCCTATATCTCCCGTATTAATTCTTTAGAAAACACATACGGCATTTTCACTCTCTATCTGATCATGAAAGAGAAAAGTTATCCATATCTGAATCAGAATCTCTATCTGCATGGAGACAATGATGTATGGTATGATAAGAAAGTCAATATGGGATATACCACCAATTGCATGATCTCCACACAAGCATCTTCCCGCAACAGTGATTATGCGGACGTCATTTCCATTCTGACTCCCATGTATATAGACGAACTGTCCGCCTGGCAAAATACACTTCCCGAACAACGAGGTGAAGACTATAAAACCTTCAAAATGGAAAAAGCCAGGCAATTGTTGGAGTTCATCAAGAGTCACGGGATCGATTTTACCGATCACATCGAGACTATGTATACCACTACTCCACTTAGCTACAGAGACTTTACAGGTACTTGCGACGGTTCTGCCTATGGAATTATCAAAGATTACAAATGTCCGCAAATAGGTTTTGTTTCCACCCGAACCAAACTGGGAAACTTATTTCTCACGGGACAGAATCTAAATGTCCACGGTGCTTTAGGAGTTACATTAACCTCCATCATCACTTGTGGCGAATTACTCGGACATGAATATTTAGCTAAACGAATAGGCCATGCATAAGATATTAAAGAAAACAATTAAATATACGGCATGTGGCATAGGAATACTTCTCTTTGCCATCATCCTCTTTGTTAGCATTCTCTATTTCTCTGCGGATATGCTGACTCCCGACTACACCCCAAAAGCCAACGGAGAATTGGTACAGACAGATAGTCTTCGGGAATATGCGGGCAATTATCTGCGGCAAAGCAACAGTGGCCTGTGGGAATTGAAGGTGAGTGGTGACGCATTCCAGCGCGGTGAGGTCATAGGCAAACTTTCTTCTGATTTACTATATTATCAGGAGAAAGTCTTTGTTGACCAGATACGCGAAATCGTACCTTCTGACAATTATCTTAAGTTTCTCCGCTTCTTCATCGTACTTTTTAACCGTAATTTAGGAGAGAATGTCCCGGAAGAATTCAGAGATGAAATTTATGGCATTTCGCTCTCCTGTACCCATGAGTACGACTTTATCGGTACTCCCTACGAGCGCCAGCTCAATTATCATTCGGCTCACGATCTGGGACATGCCATGCAAGATTACATGTTGGTAGGTTGCAGTTCCTTTGCCACCTGGGGAGAAAACAGTGCCGACTCCTCCCTCATCATCGGACGCAATTTTGATTTTTACATGGGGGATAAGTTTGCACACAACAAACTGGTATCTTTTTATCAGCCCGAGCAAGGCTATAAATTTGCATCCGTGGGTTGGCCGGGTATGATCGGTGTACTTTCGGGTATGAATGAAACCGGACTCACGGTGA
This sequence comes from Bacteroides intestinalis DSM 17393, assembly GCF_000172175.1. Taxonomy (NCBI): domain Bacteria; kingdom Pseudomonadati; phylum Bacteroidota; class Bacteroidia; order Bacteroidales; family Bacteroidaceae; genus Bacteroides; species Bacteroides intestinalis. The sequence goes on from NZ_ABJL02000008.1 coordinate 2,949,051, forward strand.
CTATCAATGCTGCAAAATCGGATATGCCGACTGCTTCCGCCACTCCCATCTCTATCCTGACCAGAGAAATACTGCAATATGCCTCAACAATTGATGAAGCTTATGCCATCGCTTTGAAGCGAAAAACATTTGTTTCCGAATCCATACTGATCGGTTCTGCACAGGATGGCAGAGCCGCTATCATTGAAAAGTCACCGGAGAAGACGGCACTTTTTACAAGTAGCGGTAATCAGATTATTTGTACCAACCATTATCAATCAGATACTTTCCGCAACGATGAATGCAACCAGGAAAACATTGCGACTTCCGATAGTCCCTATCGTTTTGCCCGCCTGCAAGAACTGTTGAAAGAGAATAAGCCTATCGATCCAATGAAAGCTGCTTCCATACTCCGCAACCAAAAAGGATTGGACAATATTGATTTGGGCATGGGTAATGAAATGGCTATCAATCAACTCATAGCCCATCACTCTGTTATTTTCCTACCGGAGAAACAGATCATGTATGTATCCACTTCTCCCTGGCAATGCGGCAAGTATATGGCATACGATCTAAACAAAATATTCAGCGATGCTGTAGATTTCCATCACGAAATCGCCACTTTGAGTCTGACTATTCCGGAGGACAACTTTATCAAGCAAGCAAACTATAAACAGTTTATGGCTTATAAACAGCTAACGAAGCTCATCCGGGAAAAGACCCAGCGGAAAGAAACAATAGAAACAAAGGTTCTGAATCTTTATGAGGCATCCAATCCTTCGCTCTATTACGTTTACGAAGTATTGGGAGATTATTATGCTGCAATACAACAAATTGATACAGCCATAACCTATTGGCAGAAAGCACTAACAATGCCCATACCCAAACAAGCTGAAAAAGTACGAATCCAACAAAAAATCAATAAAAACCAATAATATGGAAAAGAATTCAGACATACAGTTTCGCTCTCCCGAAGAGATTAAATTGTATCAGGAAGCCAGACTCACTGAAACCTTGGCTTACTTGCAGGCACATTCCCGCTTCTATCAGCAAATGTTCAAAGAACATTCCATAGACATCACCCGAATCAAGAAGATAGAAGATCTCCAACAAATTCCCGTTACCACCAAAACAGACCTGCAACTACATAATAGTGAATTCATCTGTGTAGACCCGGATGGTATTATCGACTATGTCACCACTTCCGGCACTTTAGGAGATCCGGTTACTTTTGTACTGACCTCCAAAGACCTGGACCGTCTGGCATACAACGAGTATCTGTCCTTCAACACCGCCGGATGCAGCCGACACGATATACTTCAACTGATGACCACCATAGACCGCCGCTTCATGGCAGGGCTGGCGTACTACTTGGGAGCCAGAGAGCTCGGAATGGGAGTAGCCCGTGTAGGCAACGGTATACCGGAACTGCAATGGGATACCATTCATCGTATTCATCCTACCTGCGGCATGGTCGTTCCTTCATTCCTTATTAAATTGATAGAGTTTGCCGAAAAAAATCAGATTGATCATAACACCTGTTCTATGAAGAAGTGTGTATGTATCGGTGAAGCACTGCGTAACCCCGACTTTACATTGAACACCCTTGGACAGCGTATCAGCGAAAAGTGGCCGTCACTCCAACTCTATTCCACTTATGCCTCTACAGAAATGCAATCATCCTTCACCGAATGTTCTGAATTCCATGGCGGACACCTGCAACCCGAGCTTATCATTGTAGAGTTTCTGGATGACAAGAACCTTCCGGTGAAAGAAGGAGAACCGGGAGAAGTAACCATTACCACATTAGGGGTGGAAGGTATGCCTCTGCTTCGTTTCAAAACCGGAGATATCTGTTACCAATATACGGAACCTTGTGTATGTGGCAGAAACACCATCCGGTTAAGTTCTGTGCTGGGACGAAAAGGACAAATGATAAAATACAAAGGAACAACTCTGTATCCACCTGCATTATTCGACATATTAGATGATATTCCCCGAGTAAAAAACTATGTTGTTGAGGTGTACACCAACAAATTAGGTACAGACGAGATACTGATTCGGATTGGCAGTGACGAGAACAGCGAAAGCTTTGCCAAAGAAATTAAAGATTTATTCCGCTCTAAAATACGGGTAGCCCCTACTATCCGATTTGAACCGGCAGAATATATCTCCCAGATACAAATGCCTCCGATGAGTAGAAAAAGCATTAAATTCTTTGATTTACGGTAACTAATTTCTAATTTTGACAAAAATAATAAACTGAGTACTGATTCTAAATTATTAATTGTATGAAAAAGTTATTCACCCTTCTGTTCCTTGCAACAAGCATGATTTGTTTCGGACAAAACAAGAACTTCCTTAAAGAAGCCGAAAGTCTCAATTTCTATGGAGTGGACTATTCGGCAGCTAAAGTATTTGGCGCAGCAGAAACCCCGGCAGAATTTAAGGTGGCATTTGATAGAATTAACCAATTATTTATCACTGAAACCAAGAAATATGATGTTAGCAAGAAGTTAAAAGTAAGAGTTAATGAAATCTCACTCGATGCTGTCAATCAGGTAAATGGAGCAATCAATCCACAAAAATTGATGACGACTGATACAAACTATACGTTGAGCGAAGAGCAGATTAAACAAATTGTGAAAGCACTTCCCACACAAAACAAACCGGGTATTGGACTGGTTATCATTGCTAAATTATTGAACAAAGCAGAGGCATACGGCTCTTATCAGGTAGTATTCTTCAATACGGATACGAAAGAAATAATACAAGATTGGGCTACAGGTGGTAAAGCAAGAGGTTTTGGATTACGCAATTATTGGGCTGGTTCTATTTATAAAGTTATAAACAATCTATAAAACAACAATATACTAAAAACAAAAGACGATGAAAAAATTACTATTATTATTTACCTTATTGGTAGGCATCAGCCTTCACTGTGCAGCACAAAATTACACTGAAGTTGTTTATCTGAAAAACGGAAGTATTATCCGCGGTATTATCATTGAGCAAATACCCAACAGTTCGCTGAAAATACAAACTGCTGACGGAAGTATCTTTGCCTATCCAATGAATGAAGTTGAGAAAATCACAAAAGAGGTAGGTGCATCTAAGAATAGACACCAGGATTTCGGAAAAAAGAGCAGTACCTTGAGAGGTTATAAGGGTTTTGTTGAAACCGGTTATATCTTCGACCTGAGCGATTGTGATGCTAACAGATTTACTTTATCAACCACACACGGTTATCAGTTTAATAATTACCTGTTTGTTGGAGGTGGTATGGGATTGAATTGTTACACAGATGCCGATTTGTATTCTGTTCCCATATTTGCCAGCTTCAGAGCCAATTTCACCAAAAATAAGATTACTCCGTTTGCCGATATTAAAAGTGGCTACGCTGCTGGTGATGTAGAGGGGGCTTTTGTTACATTGGGTGTAGGTGTACGCTTCGCTCTTGCTAAAAAGATGGCACTGAATCTTAAACTGGAATACGCATATCAAGAATATGATTACGAATACTATTATGGCAGCTATTATTACTATGATAGTGAGTCTATAAATGGTATCGGAATCAAATTTGGTTTCGAATTCTAGGTAAAGCAGTTTCTATACTAAAAAGCGGATTGAATTCTACGCCATGTAGTTTTCAATCCGCTTTTCATTTATAATAGTTTCTTATCCCTGCTGAATATCTTTTTTCAGTTCATCCACCTGTTCATAAGTAAATCCGTCAAGGGCTTTCTTCATACTGATCAACTCCTCACGAATCGCTTTCAGGCGATCTACAATTTCAAAGTTACGGAGAGTGCTTTCTTTATTGTCTTTCATTCGCTGGCGGGCACCGGGTAATGTCATTCCCCGTTCCTTCACCAAATGATAGATCAGCTTCACAGTTTCAATATCCTCTTTGCGATATTGCCGCACCCCACGGCTTCCCTTTTTGGGAGAAAGTTGTGGAAACTCTTTCTCCCAGAAACGAAGCAAGGACTCGTTCACATCGAACATCTGGGCTACCTCACTGATGGAATAATATAATTTCAGGTCTTTATCCATAGCTATTAATCGAGAACTTTACCGTGGTTGGCAGCAATCTGTATCATCCGGTCGTAATCCTCAGCACTCAAGTCCATAAAGTAATAGTTGACAGGATTGACTACCTGCCCTTTTACATGAACTTCATAATGCAAGTGAGGACCTGTACTCTTTCCTGTACTGCCTACCCCGCCAATGACTTCACCGCGTACCACCTTCTTTCCGACTTTAGTGCGGAAATCACGCAAATGCGCGTATACGGTCTGATAACCAAATCCATGGTCTACCACAATCCGGTTACCATACCCGGTTTGCCATCCCATCTGTATCACCGTACCATCTCCTGTGGCATAAACATCCGTACCCAAAGGTGCCGAGAAATCCATACCTGCATGGAATTTTGTAGTCCCGTAGATAGGATCGATACGCGTTCCGTAGCCGGAAGCTGTTTTGCGAAGATCTTTATTGGAAACAGGCTGGATGGCGGGGATACAACGCAACATTTCGTCATGGCTCTTACACATATCCACCACATCATCGAAGGAACGCGACTGGATATAAAGTTGCTTGCTGAGCATATCCATCTTCTGAGTTGTATTCACTACCAGATCGGAGTTTGCCATATCCATCAAGTGTTCATAACGGTTAGTTCCGCCATACCCAGCCTGGCGGATAGCCGAAGGTATGGGGTCAGCTGCAAATATAACCCGATACAGGTTATCATCACGCTGCTGCACATCCTGTAACACTCCCATTGCCTCATCCAGACGACGGGAAAGCACATTATACTGCGCTAAAAGTTGGCTATTTTCCTTCCTCAACTCTTTCTCCGAAGGTGAACCGAAAATAATCAGCAGAATTATAAAACTACCTGCCCCAAAGCCCATGCCGATAAACAAACGGCGCAGGAGACTCACCATCCGTTGCCGGACAGTAGGGTAAATACGGTCATAAGTCTGCGTCTGTGGATTATAAATGTAGTAAACTTTGCGCATCTTTTGGAAATATTTCGCTCATTAATACGGCAAAAGTAATAAAAACAAGCTATCTTTGCACAGTTTTTTCAAGAATATTAATACTAAGTAGCAAGTAGTTAGTAGATAATAGCGAACAGAAGATAGTAACAGATTAAGATAAATAAAAGAATATGTTGACTGCAAATGAAATCCGTAACTCATTCAAGAGTTTCTTCGAGAGCAAAGGCCACCAGATAGTGCCCTCGGCTCCGATGGTAATTAAAGATGACCCGACACTGATGTTTACCAATGCGGGGATGAACCAGTTTAAAGATATTATTTTGGGCAACCACCCTGCGAAATATAAAAGAGTCGCGGACTCGCAGAAATGTCTGCGCGTTAGCGGAAAACATAATGACCTGGAGGAAGTGGGACACGACACGTACCACCACACCATGTTCGAGATGCTGGGTAACTGGTCGTTCGGCGACTACTTTAAGAAAGAGGCTATCGACTGGGCATGGGAATATCTGGTAGAGGTTCTGAAGATAGATCCGAAGAACCTTTACGCCACCGTATTCGAGGGCAGCCCTGAAGAAGGATTGGAACGTGACAATGAAGCTGCTGCCTTTTGGGAACAACACCTTCCGAAAGATCATATCCTCAACGGTAACAAGCATGATAACTTCTGGGAGATGGGCGATACAGGTCCGTGTGGTCCGTGTTCCGAGATACATATAGACTCACGTCCGGAAGAAGAGAAAGCCAAAGTTCCGGGTAGCCAATTGGTGAACAAGGATCATCCGCAGGTTATTGAAATCTGGAACCTCGTGTTCATGCAATTCAACCGTAAAGCCGATGGAAGTCTGGAAGGACTTCCCGCCAAAGTTATCGACACGGGTATGGGCTTTGAACGCTTGGTACGCACGTTACAAGGCAAGACTTCAAACTATGATACGGACGTATTCCAGCCGATATTGAAAGCCATCGCTGATATGGCAGGCACTGCCTATGGCAAAGACAACCAACAAGACATCGCCATGCGTGTGATTGCCGACCATATCCGTACAATCGCTTTCTCTATTACAGACGGACAGTTGCCCTCGAATGCAAAGGCAGGTTATGTAATCCGCCGTATCCTGCGCCGCGCAGTTCGTTACGGTTATACATTCCTGGGACAGAGACAGGCATTCATGTATAAACTGCTCCCGGTTCTGATTGAAAACATGGGTGAGGCTTATCCAGAACTGGAAGCACAGAGAGAACTGATCAGCAAAGTTATTAAAGAAGAAGAAGACTCCTTCCTCCGCACATTGGAAACCGGTATCCGCTTGCTGGACAAGACGATGGCTGACGCCAAAGCTGCCGGAAAGACAGAAATCAGCGGTAAGGATGCCTTTACCTTATATGATACTTTCGGTTTCCCGCTCGACCTGACGGAACTGATTCTCCGTGAAAACGGTATGACTGCCGACATCAAGGAATTCGATGCCGAGATGCAACAGCAGAAGCAACGTGCCCGCAATGCCGCTGCCATAGAAACTGGTGACTGGATTACACTGAAAGAAAGAACTACTGAATTTGTAGGTTACGACTATACGGAATATGAAACAAGTATCCTTCGTTACCGTCAAGTAAAACAGAAAAACCAGACACTGTATCAGATTGTACTGGACTATACCCCGTTCTATGCCGAAAGCGGTGGCCAGGTAGGTGATACTGGTGTATTAGTCAGCGAATTCGAAACGATTGAAGTAATTGATACAAAGAAGGAAAATAACCTTCCGATACATATCACCAAGAAATTGCCCGCACATCCGGAAGCTCCGATGATGGCTTGCGTAGATACCGAAAAACGTGCTGCCTGTGCAGCCAATCACTCGGCTACCCACTTGCTGGACTCTGCACTCCGCGAAGTACTGGGCGAGCATGTAGAGCAAAAGGGTTCTTTAGTAACCCCCGACTCACTACGTTTCGACTTCTCTCACTTCCAGAAAGTGACGGACGAAGAAATACGCCAGGTAGAACATTTGGTGAATGCAAAAATCCGTGCCAACATACCTTTGAAGGAATACCGCAATATTCCTATTGAAGATGCCAAAGAACTGGGTGCTATCGCCTTGTTCGGTGAAAAGTACGGCGACCATGTGCGTGTTATTCAGTTCGGTTCATCCGTTGAGTTCTGTGGAGGTACACACGTTGCTGCTACCGGAAACATAGGTATGATAAAGATTGTATCTGAAAGTTCCGTTGCTGCCGGCGTACGCCGTATCGAAGCTTACACCGGTGCACGCGTAGAGGAATTGATGGACACCATAGAAGATACTCTGAAAGATCTGAAAGCGCTCTTCAACAATGCCCCCGACTTGGCCGGAACCATCCGCAAGTATATTGAAGAGAATGCCGGATTGAAGAAGCAGATGGAAGACTTCATGAGGGAGAAAGAGGCACAGATAAAGGAAAGATTGCTGAAAAACATGCAGGAAATCCACGGCATAAAGGTAATTAAGATTTGTGCTCCGATACCTGCAGAAAGCATTAAGAATATTGCATTCCAACTGCGTGGCGAGATTACAGAAAACCTGTGTTTCGTTGCCGGAACGATCAATGAAGGAAAACCGATGCTGACGGTAATGTTGAGCGATAACCTCGTAGCCGGCGGATTGAAAGCCGGAAACCTGGTGAAAGAAGCTGCCAAACTGATTCAAGGCGGTGGCGGCGGCCAACCTCACTTTGCAACAGCAGGTGGAAAGAACATTGACGGACTGAATGCAGCAATAGAAAAGGTACTGGAACTGGCCGGAATTTAATAATTGACTTGTGAAAGCAGGCGGATTATTATTCGCCTGTGCAAGTAAATAACCGGCAAAAGACTTGACTTTGACATCCTAATATCGTATCTTTGTCAATGTAATCCTGATTTAGTTTCGGGAAGATATATAGTAGAGAGGAGAAGCGAAGGTTTCTCCTCTCTTTTTGTATCTATAGAAGTGAAATGAGTTAAGATAGTATGTTTTACAGGATAACATACCATGTAATGGAGTAAAACAAACGATGTAATCACCCCAAACAAACCATCTGTTTGGGTAAAACACATCATCCGTTTAAGGTAAACACATCATCTGTTTGCAGAAAATAGAAACGGGAAAGCCGAAGCCCTCCCGTCCCGTTAAACAAACATAAATTCTCTCTTGACAAAAAAGGTTAGATTAGTATATCTTTTTCAATTATTCCCCACTCTCATCATATGGTTTCAAGCGTTCCACATGATAAACTTTACATCCAGCCGGGACTTCTACCGGACAGATCTCGGTAACATTTTCCCAAAAGTCCATATATTCCATTACAGACGTTCTGGTCAGATCAGGACCATTGAAAGTATAAAGATGCTTTTCGCCATTATACTCAAATAGCAGACCTAAGCGTTCCTTTTCATCTTCAACAACCGGAACTCTTTCATATCGTCCTATGAAAGGAGCAATAGTAGAATTATCCGGATGAACACGCAAGGTTCCTTTTTCCAACATTTCAGATTCATTGTCCGGTATCATCTCATAACGTCCTCCCACCTTTACGGTAAAAAAGTCAGTGAATGCATCCGCTATATTCTTCTGTTGTTCTTCTGTAGCTCCGGGAACCACGATACCATCCTTCACTTTAGACCAAACCAATTTCAGGCATTCATCTACCTTCACTCTCAGTAAAGCTGAAGAACCACTACCATCTCTTACCGTAATTCCCGTCTCACCTTCGGCTTTAGGAATAATCTGTATACGTTGGTACCCACTTTCACTTTTTACAAAAGCAGCAGTTACTATGGCATCGTCACCGTTCACTATGGAATAGTTACCGTCTCCACCATCCACACCGACAATAATACCTTCCGGTTTATTCAGATAGAGATTCGCGGAACTAAATATGTTCCCGCAAGTGCCAACTTGATAAATAGGCGCCTCTCCCGTAAAAAACACCATATCACGATAATCATCCTCGCATGCGGTGCCCACAAACAAGAGTGAAATCAACATTAAAATAGAATAGATGTGTCTCATTGTTTTAGCTTTTATATCGGATTCGTATAATGAAAATGCAGCAAATAGTTAATTACTGCATGAGAACAGATATTTTTTTAGTTCCAACGATTTATAGTATTTGCTCTTTCGGATAATTCACCAGATACAAAGTACCTGTAGCACGGGTAAAAGCTGTATATAACCAGCGGAAATAATCCGGTGTCAGATACTCATCCGTCATATATCCCTGATCGAGAAATACATTCTTCCATTGCCCCCCCTGCGCTTTGTGGCAAGTAACGGCATAGGCATACTTCACTTGCAAGGCATTATAATGCGGGTCCGCCTTCATCTTTTTCATCCTATCGCGCTTCATGGAAATATCAGCGTAATCTTCGAGTACGGCATAGAAAAGCCGATCATTGTCTGCCTTTGGCAAGGCTGGCGCATCAGTATGCAAGGTATCCAGCAGCAGATTAACTTCCAGTTCAAAGTCCCCGTAATCAGGAAAAGCGAGTAGGACTTCCGCAAAACGGAAACCATACAACTCACGCGTCCGGCGCATCCGGCGAAGAACAGCTATTTCACCATTGGCTATGAAATCCATTTCTTTACTTTTCTCCGTCCAGTAGTAATTATTCTTTGCCACCATCAGCAAGTCACCTGTATTCAATTCATCCTCCCGCCAAAGGATTTGCGCACGTATACCATTATTGTAGATATTCGCCCGCTTATTGGAACGGCATACGACAATGGTCTCATCCATCCCGTCACGGTCGTAGCAAGTACTCAGCGTATCTATCAGTTCGTCGCCCGGAACTATTTTTATATCAGCAAACCCCGACACCTTTATCTTTGGCAAACTTTCACAGGCATCTTCGGCTATAAGTTGGCGCAACCGGGTAGCATTCCACAAAATACCGGAGTCCTGCACCTGACGCACTACTTGCGTCAAATCGACCTCTATCACTTCCAGTCCATATCCTTTCAAAGCTTCAGCAAATAAGGCAGGGCTCTGCTCCTCACCCACCGGAGGAAGCTGCGCTGTATCGCCCATCAACACCAGACGGCATCCTGTACCGGAGTAAACAAACTGTATCAGATCGTCCAGCAAACGCCCTGTACCGAACACAGCACCGGATAAGCCCTCGTTCGAAATCATCGAAGCCTCATCCACTATATATAAGGTATGTGTAGTCAAATTATCATTCACCGAGAAGTTACTCACCTCGTTGGAGAAAGATTGCTGACGGTAAATCTTTTTGTGAATAGTAAACGCCGGATGCCCCGCATAAGCAGAAAAGACTTTCGCCGCCCGCCCTGTAGGAGCCAGCAGAATTGACTTCTGTTGCAACTTATCCAATGTCCGTACCAATGCTCCAACCAGTGAAGTTTTTCCCGTACCAGCGTATCCGCGCAGCACAAAAACCGCATCGTTACGAGGAGATAGCAAGAAGGTAGCCAATGATTTTAGTACTATTTCTTGCTCAAAAGTTGGTTCATAAGGAAAATTTTCCTTAATTTGCGTTTCTAAATAGTTATTTATCATTTTTGTAATAGAAAAAAGTTACAGGAACTATCGCCATTAGAATTATTTATTTTATTTTTGCGGTACGAATATAACAACTAAAAAACATATTTATCATGAAAACAGTATTTAATGTCATTTTAGGCTTGTGTGCAGTGGTACTGATCTACATCTGCTATACCAGCATTATGGGTCCTATTAATTTCGAAAAGGCAAGAAAGCACAGAGAGAAGGCAGTTATTGCCCGTTTAATGGACATCCGTAAAGCACAGCAGGAGTACCGTAACTTGAATCACCAACAGTACACAGCAAGTTTCGACACTTTGATCAACTTTGTTAAAAACCAGAAGTTGCCTTTCATCTACAAAGAAGGTGAATTGAATGACAAGCAGTTGGAAGATGGCATGACAGAAAAGAAAGCTATTGCTATCATCAACAAAGCAAAGAAAACAGGTAAATACGATGAAGTAAAGAAAGCCGGTCTGGAAAACTTCAAACGTGATACTCTGTGGGTTGCCGTATTGGATACTGTATTCCCCAAAGGTTTCAATCCCGACTCCATGAGATATGTACCTTACGGTAACGGTGCACAGTTCGAGATGGCTATCAGAAATGATACTGCTAAATCCGGTGCTCCTTTCTGCCTGCTCGAAGTTAAGACTCCGTACGAAACTTACCTGAACGGTCTGGACAAGCAAGAAATTGCTAACATGAAAGACGTACAAACCAAGTTGGGTAAATATTGTGGTCTGATGATCGGTAGCTTGGAAACTGCTAACAATAACGCAGGTAACTGGGAATAATTCCTATCCTCAACTCTGTATGATAGAAACGATTGACTTTAGTAAATCGGAACAATATACGTTATCCATCCGCCTCAGTGCGGATGGATTTTCTTTTTCTGTATTCAACCCTCTCAATGAGGGTGAACTCTTTTTCTTTGACCGTAAAGTAGAAGAATCACTCTCCCTCACAGCCAACCTGAAACGGACTTTCCGCGAAGTAGAATGGTTAAAACATCCTTACCGCCGGGTAAATATACTCATGGCAGGTAAACGCTTTACCCTTGTACCGTTGGAGTTTTTCGAAGACGAGCAAACAGAAATGCTCTTTTACCATAACCATCCTAAACGGGAGAATGAGGTTATACAATACAACATTCTGCGGAAAAATAATACTGTAGTACTGTTCAGTATGGACAAAAGTGCCCGTTCATTTCTTTGCGAACAATATCCTGATGTGAGGTTTTATTCACAAGCAAGTTCATTCATTGAACACTTCTCCAGTAAAAGCCGCTTGGGAAACAGTCGGAAAATGTATGTGCACCTGCGGAAAGATGCTGCCGAACTATATTGCTACGACCGCAATCACCTGCTCCTTGCCAACTCTTTTGAGTGCAAACAGACAGCAGACCGTATCTATTACCTATTATATATATGGAAACAGCTTGGTTTCGAACAAGAACGCGACGAACTACATCTCACCGGTGAGTTGTCCGACAAAGAAACTTTGCTCAGTGAACTACGAAAATTCATCCGGCAGGTATTCGTCATGAACCCTGCCACTAACCTCGACCTACAAGCCATAACCCTATGCGAGTAATCAGCGGAATATATAAAAGAAGAAGATTTGACGTACCTCGTACCTTCAAGGCGCGTCCCACAACAGACTTTGCCAAAGAGAATCTGTTTAATGTACTTGCCAACTATCTGGATTTTGAAGATGGTGTATCTGCCCTCGACCTCTTTGCAGGCACAGGCAGCATCAGTATAGAACTGGTATCACGCGGTTGCAATCGTGTAATCAGCGTTGAAAAAGACCGGGATCACCACGCTTTCATTTGCAAAATCATGCAGGAAGTGAAGGATGATACTTGTATCCCCATCCGTGGCGATGTATTCAAGTTCATCAAAGGGGGACGCGAACAGTTCGATTTCATTTTTGCCGATCCTCCGTATGAATTGCAAGGACTGGAAACCCTTCCCAATCTTATCTTTGAAAATAACCTGCTGAAAGAAGGAGGTCTGTTTGTATTGGAACACGGCAAGAAAGACAACTTCGAGAATCATCCGAACTTTGTGGAACGGCGGGTATATGGAAGTGTAAACTTCTCGATATTTAAATGAAGAACGAAAAATGAAGAATTAGCTGCGCAATGATGCCGCATGGTAATTCTTCATTTTTCGTTCTTCATTCTTCATTATAAAAGCGGTGCCATCAAGCGCACCACACTCTCGGCAGCTTTCCGCCACCAAGGACGCTTCACCCAGTTTTTAAGGAAGACTTGTACACAGTCGCGCTGATCCTGAAGAAAGATCTCCCGCATTTGCAATGCCGTTTCCGTATCATAAATGAAAGCATTCACTTCAAAATTATGCTCAAAGCTACGAAAGTCCACATTGGTAGAACCAACAGTGGAAAGCTCATCATCTGATACCATCAGCTTGGAATGCAAGAAGCCTTTTTTATAGAAATAGATTTTTACACCCGCTTGCAATATATCCGCCAGATACGAACAGGAACCCAAATGCGTCAGACGATTATCCGCACGCATTGGCAACATCAGACGTACATCCACTCCTGCCAATGCCGCAGTTTGCATAGCGGCCAAAATCTGTTCCGTAGGCAGAAAATAAGGAGTCTGTATATAGAAGTATTTCTTTGCACCGGAAATTGCCATACTCAATCCTTGCATAATCTCTTTCCAGGGACCAATGGGGTCACTCGTCACAATCTGCACCAAAGAAGTGCCGGTCGCTTCCATCTTCGGAAAGTAACGGGAAGCACTGATCAAAGTACGGTCAACAAAATACCAGTCGAGCAGGAAAGCAGTCTGCAGACCATGCACGGCTTTACCTTCCAGTAAAAGATGGGTATCACGCCAGATACCCCATGAGAAACCACGCATATAACGTTCTGCCAGATTCATTCCACCTACAAATCCCACACGCCCGTCAATCACCACAATCTTACGGTGATTACGGTAGTTCACCTTACTAGTGAACAGCGGAAAACGTACTTTCAGGAAACTACGCACTTCAATGCCTGCCGAAAGCATCTCATCATAGAACCGGTTGGGCACATGCCAGCATCCTACATCGTCATAGATAAGACGCACTTCAACGCCTGCCCGCGCTTTCTCCACCAATACATCGCGTACCATACGTCCGATAGCATCATCTTCAAAGATATAAAATTCAATATGGATATGTTGCCGGGCATTCTGCAGTTCCCTCAACAAGGATTGCAGCATAGAGCCGCCATTGGTATAGATTTCGATACGGTTACCGTCGAAAGGGAATGCCTGGGTCGTGTTGCGGAACAGGGAAATAAGCCGACTGTAAGCCATTGGCAAAGTAGTGGCATCCTGCGCCAGATACTCCACCATCGGTTTATTCAGCAGACGGTTATAAATCTTCTGCCCTATGATGCGCTCCCGCCTGCGGCTTCGTCCGAAAAAGAAATAGAAGACTAACCCCACAACAGGCAGGAACATCAATACCAGTATCCATGCAAGCGTCTTCACCGGATTACGATTGTCGAGGATAATGACAACAATTGTTCCGATGATAGCGCCAAAGTAAATAATATCAAAGGCGACGGTAGCTACTTGGTTGAGTATATAGTTCCAGTCAATCACAAAAGCAAATATAGAGAAAATAAAAGAATTCCTGTTTTTTTATAAGAAAAAAGAGATTGAATTTAAAGTATTTACATATATTTGCATAATTACACACTAATACTATGAAATATGAAAAAACAGCTTTTAATCGCCCTCTTATTGGGTTTGTCAACTACTATCTGTCATTCGCAAGTAAAAATCAACGTACAAGGCGGCACTGGGTTGACCGGCATCACCAAGAATGAAAATTACAATGCTAACTTTGGATATCGTTTCGGAGTAGGTGTTGAGCTACCTATTGACAAGACTTGGTCCATGCAAACAGGGCTACAGTTCCTGAACAGAAGCTACTCTGTTGACGAAGGAATAACAGCCCTTGGCACTAATGAGGAAGGCAAACAAACCTACATGGTATTGGGGATTGATTCTAAAATAAACGGAATCTATTTACAAGTTCCCATCAAAGTTGCCGCATATCTGCCTTTGAATAACAACTGCGGATTTCAATTCAGCGGAGGTCCATACATCGCTTATGGAATTGGCGGAAAAAGCAAAGTGAACTGGATACTTGCCAGCCAGGAAAAAATCGACTCCGACGACCTCACATCTGGTGGAGATAACAGATTGATGGAAGGTAAAACAACGCATAAGACATTCGATAAAAACGATGGACTGAAACGCCTGGACATCGGTTTAAGTCTCGGAGTAGATTTCAAATACAAACAACTTTTTGCCGGTATCGGTGCCGAATACGGTTTTCTTCCCATTGATAAAGAATTTCCTAAAGACATTTTCAAATATTCCATCCAGGAAAACCAGACACTTGTCTCCCCTCGCAACATAGGAATCGAATTTCATGTAGGCTTTTGTTTCAGTGTAGGGAAACGCTAAAAAACAGAATCCCCTTCCATCTCTTTCAGCGAAAGCGAATGGAAGGGGAAACTTATCACAAAAACTGGTTAGGAAACTTTAGAAACGACGTCCGCCACCAAAACCACCGGGACGACCACCAGGTCCGCCGGGACCTCCATGACCACCGAATCCACCTCTACCCTGCATCTTTTCACGGGCAGCCTTGCTACCGAAGATATTCAGACGATAGATGAAGTGTACCATGCAATAACTATTGATACCATTATATTCGGAAACCGAACGGCCATCTGCTGTTAATGAACGGCTAATGTTACTTTGCTGTTTCAAAATGTCATAGAGTTCAAGGCTGATAGTAGCCGCGCCTTTCAGGAAGGTTTGCGAAAGCTGTGCATTCCAGATCAATTCATTACGGTTCATACTGGCATCTGTATAACCACGACGGCTCTGATTAGCAATATTAGTAGTGAAAGTCATGTTCCAGGGAGCCATCAACTGAGTATTGGCACCATAAGAGAACGTGTAAGGTTCCTGATTATTCTCTGGACGCAGTTTACTACGCTCAGCAGTATAAGAGATAGAACCATTCAGGCCGAATTCGAACCAGTCGTTACGGTAAGCACCATTCAAACGCTCACTCAACGTCAACCCTGTTGTCTTATTCTTATCATCCACTTTGGTATCCTGATTATATAAAAATGCCACATTATTCTGGTAATTGACATTGGTGAATGAGTTGATAGTGTACTTCTTATTCTTCAATGCGGTATTGAAACCAAACATACCGAAAGCACTCCAGTTACCATTGATATTCTTCGGTGTAGTAGTACGCGCACCGGTTTGATCATCGTATTCGGTACTGTTACTGATGCTGTTCTGCGTAGCCGAGAAGCTGGCATGAGTCATGATACCCCGCTGGAGTTCTGCATTATACGTATTGTAGAACAAACGCATAGAGTGCGTGAACGAAGGTTTCAAACCCGGATTACCGACACGGATATTCAGCGGATTAGAGTTGTCTACAATCGGCAACAAGTTCTCCATGCTGGGCTGGCCGGTACGTCCACGATAGTTGAAGCGCAACTGGCTTACTTTCGAGAAACGGTAACGGAAATCAATATTCGGAGCAAAGTTGAATACCGAACGCGTCGTATCAATCATATAGTCTCCTTTCTTATAAGACAGTTTTGAGTTCTGCGGTTGGAAAGAAATACCGGTACTCAACTGGTACTTCTCACGGATGAAACGCAAGGATACAGAAGCATCATGGTTGTAGTATCTGTACTCGGCATACTTACCTAAACTATCTACCGCATGATTCTGATAGCCCACTGGCAACGGGTCGCCAATTCCCCACTCTGGATTGATCTTGTATAAGTCGAAAGTCGTCTTGTCACTCTCACTGTACTTATACTGGAACTGATAACTGAACTGCAAGAAAGTAGCCCGTGCAATCGGTTCACTATACGTAACCTGTGCACTATAACTATAATTATTCGTCGGCGTAGTGATATACTGGTTACGGATCAACGTAGAGTCCGGGTTTGTAGGAATCTGATAATAACGTGTCATCGACTCCGTATACTGGTTATTGTCATTATCTCCATAACCAAAGCGTCCGCGGAATGTAACATTACGTCCCTTATCATTCAGTTTGCGATTGATCTGCAAAGTAGCATCCGTTGAAACGGTCTTGCTATCGGAAAGTGAACCCGTGTTTGTAGCATTCACACGAATATCCTTCAACGGGTCTTCATTATTTATCACATCAAAATCAAGATAGTCATTCGGGTTAGTAACCAGACTGTAAGGATCCGCATTGAAGGTTCCCGACAAGGAACTGGAAGAATTATCCGTCTTTCCATAAGAGAAGTTCGGACGGAAGATGATATTCGTCATTGAATCCGGCTTCCACTCCAAACGGAAATCAGCATTAAATGTCGAATTCTTGTTCCTGTTGAGAGAGTTTGAATTGGAATATGAATTACCATTCTGTAAGAAACGCTCGGATGAGTTGACATTGGCAATGTCAGCATCATTGTAGTTGTAACGGGCACTACCGCCTAACTCCAATTTAGCAGTTTCGGTAGCAAAGTTAAGTCCCAGTTCCTTAGGAGCATTCAAACCATTGTTACGACGCCAACGCGGGCCACCGCCACCACCGGAAAAGCCCTGATTATTCACATTGTTGGCAGAGGCAATAAGAGAAACTTGTGTATTATCCACAAAGCGGTTCAACATCAAACGTCCTGCATAACGATCTTCAGTACCTACGGCAGCATCGGCATTACCGAACCAACCCTGATTCATACCTTTCTTAACAGTCAGGTCGAGCACGGTTTCTTCTTCACCGTCATCAATACCTGTGATACGTGCCAGGTCCGATTTCTTATCATAAGTCTTCAACCGGTCAATCATGTCCACCGGTAAATTCTTCAAACCCGTCTTCACGTCTCCACCGAAGAATTCCTTTCCGTCTACCATGATCTTCTTCAGGTCCTTACCATTAATTTTCACGTTACCATCGTCATCAATCTCGGCACCGGGAAGTTTCTTCACCAATTCTTCCAGCATGGCTCCTTCGGGGGTACGATAAGCTGACGAATTATACATTAATGTATCTTCACTGACAGTGACTTGTGGAGCTTCTGCGGTAACCACCGCTTCTGCCAGCATCACGGCATCTGTCTTCAGAGCCAGCGTACCTACATTCTTATTGGGGTTTTGAGCCGACAGTTGCAAAGGAAGCATTGTCGGTTGGAAGCCGATATAGGAAACTTTCAATACATACTTCCCAGCCTTTACTTTGGGCAGGGTAAAATATCCCTGTGCTGTAGTGGCGATACCCGCCGCAAATGCACTGTCAGGTAACGAAAGTAACTGTACTGTGGCTTGTACTGCGGGCTCTTTCGTGTCATCCTCGATGACACGCCCCGCTACGGTAATGTTCTTAGTCTGTGAGAAAACGGAAAGTGTGGTTGTCAGCAATAACACTGTTCCGATGATTACTTTTTTCATGCGCCTGTTTTTTATGAAACAAAATGTCTGTTTTTACACTGTTTCATTTGACAAGCTTTCAATGGAAAAGTTTAATGAGGATTAAATAAAATATCCTAATTATCGACGATCTCGCTTAAATAACCGATCAACCGTCGCTTTTTTTATACCAAATTCCAAGCAAAGAATATTCAGTATAAGGAAGATCAAAAAGGAGGAAGTATCCACACTCATGATGTCACCTTTCCATACCCGGTAGAGCATACCGCCAAAGATAAATAACACCGTCAGGAATATGGCATTACGGGTAGCCTTATTGCGTATCTGTTCGGTTTCCTTGCTTTCATTCTTTGTAAAAGCAAACAGAATCATCATCGCGCCCAGCATCATCAGTAGCTTGGAGCACTCTTTATAAAACAAAAGGTTACCATCCGTCATTTTCCCTATCATCAACATCAGGAAAGGGAGAAACAATGCCAATGCTATCACAAAATATCCTAACGGACGGCAATATACCGGTAATAATGCTTTCATTTTTTTATAAATTATAAGTTATGAAGTCTGAAATATTTATCCAAGTGATGTAAGTTTTATGATTTGCAAAGATACTTCTTTCGCAGAGAAATCCTATCTTTAAAGAAGATAAGCTGCATCTCAGCATAACTTTTTCATGTCGGTATGGAAGTTTTGCACTTGATTTGCATTATCTTTGCAGAGCAAAAAAAGACAAATACATCATGAGTAAACAAGAAGTAATCCTCTTCGAAGAACTGGAAAGCAGCTTAACAACTGCCATTGGGAACTGCCCCCATGACAAGCTCTTTATCCTGACTGACGAGCATACACATCGCCTTTGCTTGCCACAACTCAGCAACATTCCGACATTGAAAGAAGCAACGGAAATCATTATCGGTGCCGAAGATATACACAAGAACCTCGAAACCCTGGCTTCCGTCTGGCAAGCCCTGAGTGAAAAAGGAGCAACGCGCCATTCATTGCTTATCAATCTGGGAGGTGGCATGGTGACCGACCTGGGTGGTTTCGCCGCCTCTACATTTAAGCGGGGCATTGCTTATATCAATATCCCTACTACCCTGCTGGCTATGGTAGATGCTTCCGTAGGAGGCAAGACAGGTATCAACTTCAACGGGCTGAAGAATGAAATCGGCGTCTTCGCTCCTGCCGCCAGCGTACTCCTTGAAACAGAATTTCTGCGCAGCCTCGATGCCCATAACTTCTTCTCCGGTTATGCCGAAATGTTGAAGCACGGACTGATCAGCACTCCGGAACATCTGGCGGAATTATTGGCTTTTGATACGGACAAGATAGATTACGCAGCCCTGAAGTCAATGGTAGGTCGCTCCGTACAAGTAAAAGAAAACATCGTGGAACAAGATCCGCTGGAACACGGCATCCGCAAGGCCCTGAACCTGGGACATACCGTAGGGCATGCTTTCGAAAGCCTTGCCCTTGCCGAAGGACGCCCTGTGCTGCATGGCTATGCCGTTGCCTGGGGAATTGTTTGCGAACTGTACCTTTCTTATATAAAAGTAGGCTTTCCAAAAGACAAAATGCGCCAAACCATTCAGTTCGTAAAAGAGAACTACGGTGGTTTTGCCTTTAACTGTAAGCAGTACGACCAACTTTATGAACTGATGAAGCACGATAAGAAGAATACCTCCGGTGTCATTAACTTTACGCTATTGAAAGAAGTCGGAGACATTTGTCTGAACCAGACGGCTGATAAAGATACGATATTCGAAATGTTCGATTTCTATAGAGAGTGCATGTAACGACTTTTACCTCAGCATATAAAAAAAATGTCTTGAAGGATAAAAGGTGTTGTCTTGAAGGATAAAAGGTGTTGTCTTGAAGGATAAGGGAGTCGTCTTGAAGGATAAAAGGTGTTGTCTTGAGGAGCAATATCTTTTCAAAGAATGTCTTTCAGCATCCCCTCAAGCATAATACACCGAAGGAATATCAGTGATTAAGATTCCGTATTGCATTGAAAAATTTTGCAGACATTCTTAAACACGTCTATTAGGGACAAACCCATTATAACAAATAAGGTAGGACAACTATTGCCCTAGCCATGTTTTAAGTGCCCTGTTAAAAACCTTATTCTTGTTTTTATAATATCATACCAAGAACTATTTTCAAAACACAGCAGCTAATTTCTTTATATTGTTTAGCTTTTCACCCAAAGAGTCATTCTTTCGTGCTACCTGTATATTGTAATCCGTCTGCATTCTTACAAGCAAATCAGCATTGATACTCAAAGCTGCCTCTAAAAGCAAGGCAAATTCTGTTGTTATGTAAATTATTTGCTGCTATACCCATAGTTCCTCCTATTTATAATGATTTGTAATATCCACCAAAGAGCATATCTCTATGACTGCTTGATTACCCGCATTAGCTATTTCCCGAAATTCAAGCTTATATTGGCCGTTGATACGTAAAAAAGAAAGTCCTTTTTTATCACCTTTCATCGGTTTTTCCTTTTTCATAAAGTTCTGCCAAATACTCCTTTTCAAATTCTACATCCATATAACTACTCTTCGGTGATGCAAATTTAGATATAAATGCGAATCAGTAGTTGAATTATAAATCAAGATTTATATGCCAGTGTTATAAGAAAACAGCTAACGAAGCTGTTTTATCCTATTTAGAGTTTAATCTAAGCAGCACTTCACAACACGATTATATAACACTGATAACAAATAAGATACAGTACAAACAGATATATTTATATATATTTTATCAACGATTTATTTGCAGATTAAAAATAAAGCACTACTTTTGCATCCGCAATTCGGGATGTAGCTCAGCCCGGTAGAGTACGCGTCTGGGGGTAATGAAATGAGCAAAGATTAAAAACATTGCAATATAATATAAGTCAAGGAGTTAAGCTAATACTTAACTCCTTATTTTTTACCTGCGAATAAAATTCGATTAAAGTTTTCGGACAAATTGGTGCAAATACATCCAAAAAGTCACTCAATATTCCTTTTGTATTTATTTGCAATGCCGGATAGAATCAGAAGGCTTCAAATTAAGAACTTCCTCAGCCTCCTCACATCCAAGGTCAGCAGCTTCTTGATAGAAACTATATGCTACCTCTAAGTCAATATCCTCACCATACAAACCTTTATGGTAAATTTCCCCTGTTAAATACAATGCATACGGACTCCTTTTTTCCCTCAAATCAGATAATACACTCAAGGCAGACCGCACACACAATGGTTCTCTTGATTCTCCACCATAAAGAAATAGATTAAAGGCTTCCCACAATGCATCCTCATCAACGAATGCAAGTTCCTTAAATTCATCTTTAGAAAACAATGCTGCACACCTAAAAAACTCGGCAGCCTCCAAAGGGTCTTTCTCTAAATCGGGAGCCCCATACTTATAAAGATACGCAAATGTAATGTCTGCTTTATCATGCCCTAAACTCCTTGCTTGGTTTAAATAGAACATTGCCTTATGCGTATTTTGTTCTACGTTTAGACCTTTCAAATACATCATTCCTAATGTGAAAGCTGCCTCCGAATCTGTATCCGTATTCTTGATGAGATTAAACAACCTACTCTTACAACGACCAACTGTAATGCCATAGGCTTTTGACGTTTCTATTATCATAATTTTATATTTTTAGATTTATACTTTTTAATTTATCACTGCATATCTCGTTTAGAACGAAACATAAACTTAAGGCAAAGGAATTGGTCCGTCACGTATTAAATGATTGTTGCTAAATAATTTTATTTTTCTCATGTTTTCAATATTCTATTCGGTCGTATAACGAAGAAATTGAAAACCATTTCTGTTAATTTCCAGTTAAAAAACATCTATTGGAAGTTAATAAACATCAATACACAATACTGAAGACAACCTTAAAATCAAATGAATTGTTACAGGAAGTTTGCATTTAAAGAATCTTTTACCCCTCTATTAGAAACAAAACCAATATAACAAACAGGGTAGGACAACTATTGCCCTACCCCTATCTTATATGCTCCGTTAGAAGCCTCATTGTTGTTATCTACTTGTATATTGAATATACCTCAATAGGAACTGTATCTACTAAGCCATGTTTTACATAGCTTAAAGAAACAAGTTTTTCATCTACAGTTTTCCAATACAAAGAATACTTTCCTTTTTTCACAATGTTATCCTCAACTATCTTTCTTATTTCTTTAGGTGCTTCTATTTGATTGGAATCATTCCACAACGAACTTCTATATGGATATTTAAAATACAAATAAGAACTTTCTTTTTTATCATAAAGCACAGAACATTCATGCTCTTTTATTTTTAACTTGGGGTGAAATGTCATACTAAAGAACACTTTACCGTTAATGACTTTCGCAGTCTTTCCCCCTGTGCTTGACGGTTCGTATTCTATTCTACCGTGTAATTGCTCATTTTGCAACTCTGCATTCAAAACAACTTCATCTTTTTGAATGACCGTAACCTGTTTATTCGTGTCAATAACAGCAGTATAGGTATGGAAAGAATGAGGCTGTAAATTAAATGATTTAACCTCACCAGCATTGTCGAAGAACTCCTTAACAACTTGTTGTTTTAGACTGTCTTGTAGGAATTGAACGCCATACGGATAAAGTTCTTCGAGTTTATTTCGGGCTGCATTTTCTGCTTCCTGTTTAGCAACTTTTTCTTCTATTCTTTTACGTCTTTCAGGGGTATCTTTTATTGGATAGACAGACAAACTCCCCGAGCCACTTATATGTAGTTCAATCAGCTTATCCTTTTCAAACGTTTCACTTTGCATCTGCCCATAGTTACCAAGGAAACGACTTAGTTTTGTAGAAGTCATTACAATAGCTTCCGTCATGTTTCCAATTTCAAAGCCTGTATAAACATATCTTCCATTATCCATGCCTTTATAACTAAGGCTTAACGAATATTTCACATAGCCATATCTAAACTCTATTCCATAGGAGTTTTTCTTTTCTGAATAACTAATTTCAAGTGTGTTACCACCGTATATCGGTTTACCCGTATAGGGATTAGGGCACAGATAATCAGGATATTCAAAAGTCTTAATAGAAGTGGATTTTTGAGCATAAGTAGAAAGAACCATTATTACGCTCATCAGAAACAGCAAAGTTCGTTTCATAATACTGTGATTTACTTCCCACAGCCTCGACAGGAAAGGTTTGTATAAAAAGGAAAGCGTGAGGCTGTTAGAATTATCTGTTTTAGAGGCTCTGGTAAACCCGTGGTACAAGATAAAACGACACCCCACGCCAAGCCATATATATCACTGATATATACAAGATTAGCATGAGCGTTTGTATCGTCTATCCCCGTACCACATGAAATTTTACCAGAATTTCTAAAACGGGATAAAGCTAAACGCTTCCTTTATTTAATATGTCGTCAACAAGTCTTATCACCTGTTAACGGGACAAATATAACTAAAATCCAGCGTTCTACAAACGTTTTTCGGGATGTCGTGGAACAAATTTACTCATTTATTGATAGTTCACAAGATTTTAGGGAGGGAACTCCGATGAGGTTGTTACATTTCAAAATGTCGTATCTTTTATGGATGCCTCAAAATAGCCTCATCGCCATATCCACCACTCCAACTATATCTTACCATTCGATTATACTTCATCTGTTTTGATGTGATACATGATATTTCCTCTCCCCTATATTGCAAGTCTTCTATGACGTTGTACTCTGTCATCACATAGGATCATCACTATATAGTGGATTTTACGAGTTCTAAATCTTCTTTGACTCTGTCATGTATTAGTTCTATCGATTGTACATTAAGCCTCATCACACAAGGAGCCACATCAAAACCTTAAGTCACTTCTCCGCCCAACTAAGTTACTATATAAAAAGTAACAAAAAGGCAAATATACTTTATAATGAAACCCTTCTTCTAATATTCTCTTTGATATTTTTTCCTAAAAAGCTAGGCTAACCCAAAGTTTTTTTCTTCTTTTGTAAAAAATATATTCATATGGATTTAGAACAAAAAATATTAGCCTACTGTGACGAATACAATATTCCTGTTCACTATCTTTTTGAAATATTGGAAGACCAAAAAGTAGTTCCAATGATAAGAGGAAAAGCGACGGAATATAATGCCTACATTTATTTACAAGAACATTTGGATAAATTCACATGGGATGTTCAAAAATTAAACTTAAATGCCCAAAACAACACAATTGATGAGGATGTAAGTATTACTCACAGAAAAACAGGAATTAGACTAAAAGTTGAATGTAAAAATGCAGTTAGAGGTTCATTTAGCATAGGTAAACGGACTAAGGTCTTGAAAGTTCCTCATTTTAAGGTAAAATGCCATCGTTCTAGGAGTAATATGAAATTAAGTCAAACAACCAACGATAGATATTTAATTGGCGACTTTGATTTATTGGTATGTAATACTTCTAATGCTTTGTACGAAGGAAACACTATTGAAAGTCTCGAATTAATTAACAACAAAGAATTAATTACAGTGTTATATGAATATTATAATGTGAATAATAATAAAGATTTAATTAAAGCCTGCAATAAAGATTGGAGATTTGTAATACCGTCTGACATTGCAGAAAATGACAACTCAATCCCAAGAACACCGTATGTTGCCTTAAAAAACGACATTCACTGGACCTCTATTAACAATCTCAACGATAGATTATTGCGAATAGTTACTACCAAAAGAAATGAAAGCAAAAAAAAGAAATAAAAACAACAGCATTAAAGATTTCATTCTCAACTACTCTAAATAGTTGAGAATGAATAATTCTTTTCCTTTATACCTTTTGCCTTTTTTATCCGTTTTTTCTTTTTGATCATCGGTACGTTGAATACAATAATTCCATTCTTTATCATACATTTCTCTAGCCCAAGAATATAAATTTCTAACATCTTGCACATTATCATAAGTAATAAAAATATTCAACCTATTTCTATTATTCTTCAAACATTCTAAGAGCCTGTAATGATCATCCCTTGAGAAAAAGTACTGGTAAAATTTATCTTGATCAGCATTAAAATATGGAGGGTCAACGAATAGCAATGAACCATTGGGAGCCTGGTTAATCACAGTCTCAAAATCCCAACATGTAAGCCTAACCCCTTGTAGTTTTTGACTTGTTCGCAAAATATTATTTCCCCAATTCTTAGGCTGCATAGAATATTTATCTCCATACCCCCAATACATATTCTGACGATTCATTATACCACTATAAGATGTTCGATTAAGATAATACCACCTTAAAGCTTTTTCTAAATCACTTTGAGGAACATACTCATTTTTAAAGAATGTATGCAATTCTTTTAATGCAGGCATAGGGTCTCCTACTTTAACATTAGAAACTAGTTTTGCTGGAATTCTACTAATACGACTATTGCGTCTCTTTAATAAATCTATAAGTTCATTGGGCTGATCTCTTATTACACATAAAGTATTGATAAGTTCATCATCAATATCATTTAACCAATTATTCACCACTTTATCTTTTGCAAAAAAAATGCTAGCTCCTCCACAGAAAGGTTCTATGTAGTAATCATGGTCAATAATATGCTCTAAAATAAGTTTACGAGCATAAAATTTCCCACCTGCATATCTAAAAGGACTATTAATTGAATTCATGGCACAAAATTAAATAATTCAATTAGATTAAGATTGATTATAGCAGAATTATTTTGAAAAAACTCCATATCCTGCACTCCATTCACACCTATAGAGAGCCTGTATCGAAGAACAATTGGTGATATAAAAAAATGTAAAACATTGATTTACAAACATTTGCCAACAAGAGTCATTCGTTAAAAAGAAGAAAAACATCTACAGGCTCACTTCTTTAAAA
Source organism: Bacteroides intestinalis DSM 17393 (assembly GCF_000172175.1). NCBI lineage: Bacteria > Pseudomonadati > Bacteroidota > Bacteroidia > Bacteroidales > Bacteroidaceae > Bacteroides > Bacteroides intestinalis. The sequence goes on from NZ_ABJL02000008.1 coordinate 2,974,907, forward strand.
GCCTTACATATCTATATATCATACCTACTAAAACAATTTAACCATACATAATATTTTTCCTTTCCACATTATACGGACTCTATACATAACTTATTGTTATCACATGAGAGCATTATACGACGTAGTAAAGGTTTTGAATCTCAAATCCTCTGTCAATAATAAATAATATTTTCTATCAACTATACATATCACTTGTAGAATTACACTACCTCGTATTAGAGCGTTTAAGCCATTATTATACTCCACCGAATACTTTTATTGTATCTGATAAGTTTTTGGCTATGCACGACCAACAGCCCCCTCATTTAAAAGATAAGGCTTGGTAATCATCTGAAGAATAAACGTAGGAAGTGGAGTTTGCACCCTCTGATGATTACCAAGCCTTATTTGATTAGGGAGAGAACTAACAGGCGGTATTGAATATTCGTCGTTCCTCTGCGACACTCATACTATCTGCTGACTGCTCCAATAGCCAAGCAAGATACTGTTCTATTTTGTCTGTCAGTTCCAATGTCAGATTAGGGAGAGCCAAATGTTTTTTGCCCCACTCCAACGCTTCTTGGATTTTCTTTTGTATTTGCCCATGCAGGACACGGTCTTGGGGTTGCGGATTTGCCCGAAGTTTAAACAGGATATGCTTCACATAATAAGACAGGTTTTGGTCGGCATTTGCTATACAAATACACCACTTGGCAAAGTCCTTGGCGCTCTCAAAAATACGGTAATCCACATCCCAACAGTCATTAGGCAGTTTCACCATATCCTCATAATATCCAAACCACTCTGCAACCAGCGTCCAAAATACCTGTTTGTTCCAAAGCTCCTCTGCTACTATATCCCTGCCAAACAACCTATTCAGTCCTTTGGTACTAAATGTTACCTCGTACCTCAATAGGTTCTTCGGCAAGTTCTCTCTTCCATATTTAGGTAGCTCCCGTTTCTTCTTTGCTTCCTGCATCTTATCATAAAACTTACAGCGCACCTCTTTGTTATCCATATATTTAGTACCACTCCATCCATTAGGTCTAAATGCTTTCATGGCATCCAACTTCTGCATATACATAATAGGAGGCTCTTTCATACTAAAGTTATGTGCAAACTCTGCTGACTCCACTACTGCCTCATACATAGGTACCCCCAAGTCTTTGCTTAACTGCATAATAACTATTTTCACCTCCTTTAATGATAGGGTCTTTAGGTTATGCCCACATAGACATTTAGGAAGACTGCCCTCGAATGACACATACGTTTCAGTGGCTATGACTTTACGTCCAAGCCATAACCCACTACCTCCTGTACCATCAGCAAAGTAGGACTGCGCAACTATGCGTTTTAATACCGACTGCCAGTCGTACCCTGTTGGTAGGACATATAATATTAACTTGACTTTATCATACATGACTATAAAATTTAGATGTATATAGAATGTTATACAAAATTGAGCTTATTAACTATTTACGAAGACGCGCAACAAATCCTAACTCCATGCTTTCAATGAATTCCTGCTTAGTTTCTTGCCTTTTAGCCATCATCCACGTTATTATTTCATCACGCTTAAATCTTAGTATTCGCCCACTTTCCGCACGATAACAAGGTATTTCTTTATGGCTTGTCAGTTTATAAATTGTATGTTTAGACTGCCCAATCAACTCACTACAAACATCAATACCAAACATCTCCGGATAATCTTCTATCCGTTTTAGCGGTCTATTGGTCTTCTGTTTTTCGTTTTTCCCCTCTGACGATACTACTCCCAGCATAGTACAAATTATTTCCCGTAGCGACCTTATTTGAGCCAAAACATAATATTCCCACTCGTTTCTTAAAAACTCCATGTCATTATACAACCATGCGCTTTCCACAGAATCACGATGATGTTCATTAATGAAACCGTACTTTGCTATTGCTTCATATAGGAAGTCCGCCACCAAACCTGTCTTTCCCTCTTTTTGCAAATAGACTTCCTCATTGTAGGTATCATCCAAATCTTGCCTACTCATACTCATCCCTCCTTGAGTTACAGACTTTACCTTTACTTCATAAGTAGGAATAAAATATCTGCTTTTCCACACAGTAACAACTGAATCAACCTCCTTTAATGCCTGCCGGAGCTTTCCTTTATCTCCATCAGTCAATCTTTTTATATAGGTGTATAACCAACTCTCACAGACTGCTGCTTCCCCTCTGAGCAACTTGTTAATCAAGTCACCCAAAGGCATATTGTAAGTGATGAACATAATTATAACATTTTTGCGACTTTATCTAAAACACTTGTAGAGAAACCTGCAAGATATGTAGCCGTTGTCGTAAGATTACTATGCCCCAGGGCTTGGCTTATTATCTCACGGGGAATATCATTGCCCTGTAAGGTCATAGCCATTGTGTGCCGTGCCGTATAAGTAGTCAATGTCAATGAAATACCTAAAGCCTTACCCAGCTTTTTCAAATTGGCATTGATACGTTTGTATCGGCAGCGTACATGCTCGTACAATTGCTCACCATCATACTCTTTGGTTATGATAGGAAGTAAATACTCGCCCGTTTCAGGGGTATTTGCCTTAAACCACTCCAATTGCTCCTTTATAGCAGGAGTGACGAATATTTTTATCGGCTTTACATTTTTGGCATTTTTCGTCTTTTGTCTCTTATACACGATATGCGCTCCCGTTACCAGCATTTCAATATTGTTTATTGTTAGATTTGCCATGTCAACGAAACTCATACCAAAGCAATAGTAAGAAAAGAGGTATATCCGACGGGCACGCTCCAATACCAAATTTTGTTGAGGCGAGTTCTTTATCAACTCCAAGTCCGTTGGCAGTAAATAGCGTTTTGCCGTTTCTTCTGCCAATTTGTTTATTTCAAAACCACCCTTACCAAACGGATAGGTGTTGTTTGAGGCTGCTTTTTCTTTAATGGCTTTATTAATTACAGCACGCAATGTCTTTAAAGTGTGCATACGGGTATTTCCACAGCAACCATTCTTTTCCATAGCCATATTTAAGCGATTAATGTATTTCACGTCTATTTCTGAAAACAAACGTTCTTTTGCCTTAGAGTCATATTTGCAGAACAGGTGCAAGTCACGTTCATAAACCTTTCCATTGCCGATGTGACCTGTAGCCTTTAAATCCTCCACCTGCCTCATCCAATAATCATAGATTTTTCCTTGTCTCGAAATTCCCAAAAATTCTTCTTCAAATTGGTTTAGTGTCCAATCCACCTGTGCTTTCATAAACTTATTCACCACTTCATTTTTACGTTCCTCACAACTAATCAACCAGTTGTTATACGACTCATAGTTGGGGTTCATGCGTTTGTCCCTTTTAAATCGGTCTGCGTTCTTATCCCACTCATTTTCAAAGGCGGACAAATTTAAATAGATGTATTTTAGTTTGCCATTTTTGGTGATGCGTAAGCAAACGGGGTAACTTCCGTCTTTTCTTTTGTTGCTCGTGTGAATCACAATACGAAATTTTGCCATAATCTTCTTTTATTTTTTAAGTGAACAATATAGTTATCTACGAGTGCAACGTAAAAACTCAATCCGCGATTAAATTTTTGACGGTTAAAATTAACTATTTAGAATTTATTAACAATGAATACACGGAAGGTTTCTTGCAATATCCTCCCAACTCATATTAATAATCGGAAATGTAGTAGTATAATAGACCTCCGTTTTGTATTTATCTTCGATTAAAGTTTTATTAAAGTTTTGGAGCAAAATAATCCTATTCCATACAAAAGGAGATAGGTTAAATACAAATGACTGAGACAAAACAAAAGTCTAAACGGATAAAGTCCTCTTTAGAAACAATCCAAAACAAGAGTAGAAATAGACACAGCAACACACTAATAATGAACACAATACAACAACACAAGCAATTTCAGCACAACAAAAAGTATCTGATTTATTTGCTATTTCAAAATAAAGCACTACTTTTGCAACCGCAATTCGGGATGTAGCTCAGCCCGGTAGAGTACGCGTCTGGGGGGCGTGTGGTCGCAAGTTCGAATCTTGTCATCCCGACTACCGATAAAGCATTGATAATCGAAAGATTATCGATGCTTTTTCTTTTATGGGGTTATACTTAGCGGGGCGGTTGAATTATTTTCCAGAAAATGCCCTCCGTATAAACAGATGTTTTTATTTCCTCGGTAGGAGAAATGTTTTTTCCCAATAGGAGAAAAACAGTTCAGTAATAGCCGGCAATAAAATGGGGAATAAATTATCATTGATATCCCAAGCTTTTTCTTTTTTACAGACTAATACCTATCTTTGCATAAAAACACATTTAATATACTTATGAAGAAACTTATTGCTTACATTGCCCTTAGTTTCGCGGCAATAACCAGCTATGCAACCACTCCCCTCTGGATGCGTGACGTACAAATCTCACCTGATGGGACAGAAATCGTATTTTGTTATAAGGGAGACCTCTACAAAGTGCCTGCCAAAGGCGGAACTGCTACACAACTCACTACGCAAGACTCTTACGAATGTACTCCGATATGGTCGCCGGATGGCAAACAGATAGCCTTTGCCAGTGATAGAAACGGGAATTTCGATATCTTCATCATGTCGGCAAATGGCGGAACAGCCCAGCGACTGACTACTCATTCAGCCACTGAACTACCCTCCGCTTTTACCCCGGACGGCAAATATATTTTATTCTCAGCATCTATTCAGGATCCGGCAAGCAGTGCCCTCTTTCCTTCAGCCGCTATGACTGAACTCTACAAAGTTCCTTCAGTCGGCGGACGCACCGAACAAGTACTGGCCACCCCTGCCGAAGCGGTATGTTTCGATAAGTCCGGCAACCGCTTTTTCTATCAGGACCGCAAGGGAGGTGAAAACGAATGGAGAAAGCACCATACTTCTTCCATCACCCGTGACGTATGGATGTACGATGCCAAAACAGGTTCACATACCAACTTTACCCAGCACGCAGGCGAAGACCGCAATCCGATTGTATCACCGGATGGACAAACCGTCTACTTCCTGAGCGAACGTAATGGCGGCTCATTCAACGTATATTCTTTCCCGGTTTCGCAACCCCAATCGATAAAAACAATTACCAGCTTTAAAACCCATCCCGTGCGTTTCCTTTCAATGAGCAACAACGGCACCTTGTGCTATGGATACGATGGTGAGATCTATACCCAGCAGGAAAGCTCGAATCCCCGGAAGATAAATGTAGAAATCATTCGCGACGACCAGCCACAAATAGCTTATCTGAAACATCCGGATAGAGCAACCTCTGCTACAGTTTCACCGGACGGCAAGCAAATTGCTTTCACTGTACGCGGTGAAGTATTCGTAACATCGACAGACTATACCACCACCAAACAGATTACACATACGGCAGCAGAGGAAGATGGTCTCTCGTTTGCCCCGGACAACCGGACGCTGGCCTATGCCAGTGAACGCAGTGGTAACTGGCAGATTTATCTAGCCAAGATAGTTCGGGAGGAAGATCCGAATTTTCCGAATGCAACTTTAATAAAAGAAGAAGTATTATTGCCTTCTACCACCGTAGAACGTTCGCATCCGCAATTCTCACCCGATGGTAAGGAGTTAGCCTTCATTGAAGACCGCAATCGTCTGATGGTACTCAATCTGGAAACCAAGAAAGTACGCCGGATCACCGATGGTTCTACCTGGTACAGCACAAGCGGAGGGTTCGACTATGCTTGGTCTCCGGACAGCAAGTGGTTCACATTGGAATTTATCGGAAACAAGCACGACCCATATTCGGATATAGGTCTGGTCAGCGCACAAGGCAATGGCGAGATTATCAACCTGACCAATAGTGGATACAGCAGCGGTTCACCCAGTTTTGCGCTCGATGGCAATGCCATTCTTTTCACTACCGAACGCTACGGTATGCGTGCACATGCTTCATGGGGTTCGCTGGACGATGCTATGTTGGTATTCCTGAATCAGGATGCATACGACAAATTCAGCCTGAGCAAAGAAGACTACGAACTATACAAAGAAGCAAACTCTGACCGGAAAAAGGTTGCCGCAAAAGACAGTAGTAAGGTAAAGGATGTCGTAGTGGAATTGAAAAACATAGAAGACCGCATCGTACGCTTGACACCAAACTCGTCTAATATGGGAAGTACCCTCATCTCCAAAGACGGAAAAGCCCTCTATTATCTGGCCAGTACCGAAAGCGGCCGTAACTTATGGAAAATGGACCTGAACAAGAAAGAGACCAAGTTGCTCCATAAAGTAGATGCCGGCTGGACCTCCCTGGAAATGGATAAAGAAGGGAAGACTCTCTTCATCCTGAACGGTAAGAATATGCAAAAGATGAACTTGGCTTCCGATGACTTGAAGCCCATTAAATATCTTGCCCAAGTGAAACTGGATCTGAGCGCCGAACGCGAATACATGTTCGACCATGTATACAAACAACAACAGAAGCGTTTCTATAACACCAACATGCATGGGGTCAACTGGGACGCCATGACAGCTGCTTATCGGAAGTTCCTGCCACACATCGATAATAACTATGACTTCGCCGAACTATTGAGTGAATGGCTGGGCGAGTTGAATGTCTCCCATACCGGAGGCCGTTTCTATCCGGACGGACAAAGCGAACCGACAGCCAGCCTGGGACTACTTTTCGACTGGAATTATCAGGATAAAGGAATGCTCATTGCTGAAGTGATAGAAAAGGGTCCGTTCGACAAAGCCACTACAAAGGTGAAAGCCGGTGTCGTTATTGAAAAGATCGACGGTAAAGAGATCACTCCCGAAGCCGATTATTATGTGCTTCTCAATGACAAGGTAAAAAAGAAAACACTTGTTTCATTGTATGATCCCAAGACGAAAGAACGCTGGGAAGAGGTAGTAATCCCTATCAGAGACAGCGAACTCAGTGCATTACTTTACGAACGTTGGGTTAAGCAACGTGCAGCAGACGTTGAGAAATGGTCGAACGGTAAACTGGGATACGTGCACATCAAATCAATGGGTGATGACAGCTTCCGTTCCATCTACTCGGACATTTTAGGAAAATACAACAATTGTGAAGGTATTGTCATCGACACCCGTTTCAACGGAGGCGGTCGTCTACATGAAGATATAGAAATACTGTTCAGTGGCAAGAAATACTTCACACAGGTGGTTCGCGGCCGTGAAGCCTGCGATATGCCGAGCCGCCGCTGGAACAAGCCTTCCATCATGCTGACGTGCGAAGCCAATTATTCCAATGCACACGGTACACCGTGGGTATACAGTCATCAGAAACTGGGTAAACTGGTAGGTATGCCTGTGCCGGGCACTATGACCAGTGTATCATGGGAGCGCCTGCAAGATCCGACACTGGTATTCGGTATTCCTGTGATTGGTTACCGTTTGCCCGATGGCAGTTATCTGGAAAATACGCAGTTGGAACCGGATGTAAAAGTAGCCAATTCGCCCGAAACAATCGTGAGAGGCGAAGATACACAATTGAAAGTAGCAGTAGAAGAATTATTGAAAGAACTACAATAGATAGGGATTATTAAGGAGCCAGACTATGAATTTGGCTCCTTTTTCCGTACCTTTGCAGCAAAATCAACAAATTCTAAATTCATGTTTGCTGACTTACTCAATTCCTCCTATTTCGCCCTCTTCCTCATTGTTGCATTGGGCTTCATGTTGGGGAGAATCAAAATTAAAGGATTATCTCTGGACGTTTCCGCAGTCATTTTCATTGCTCTTCTCTTTGGACACTTCGGTGTAGTCATTCCTAAAGAATTAGGAAACTTCGGATTGGTACTTTTCATCTTTACTATCGGCATTCAGGCCGGTCCCGGTTTCTTCGACTCGTTCCGAAGTAAAGGTAAGACCCTGATCATAATCACCATGCTGATTATTTGCTCGGCTTCTCTGACGGCTATCGGGCTCAAATATCTTTTCGACATCGATACCCCCAGTGTAGTAGGCTTAATAGCCGGAGCACTGACCAGTACACCAGGACTTGCCGTAGCCATCGACAGTACAAATTCTCCGTTGGCATCCATCTCCTACGGCATCGCTTATCCGTTTGGAGTTATCGGTGTAATACTGTTTGTAAAGCTGCTTCCCCGCATTATGCGCATTGATCTGGATAAGGAAGCCCGCCGACTGGAAAAAGAACGTCGCGGACAGTTCCCGGAATTGACTACCTGCATTTATCGCGTCACAAATCCTGCCGTATTCAACCGCAGCTTGATGCAAATCAATGCACGAGCTATGACAGGGGCTGTTATTTCACGCCATAAACATGATGAAGTTATTTCCATCCCTACAGCTCATACGGTGTTACATGAAGACGATTACATACAGGCAGTAGGCAGTGAAGAAGCTCTGAACCAACTTTCGGTCTTAGTCGGAGAACGCGAAGAAGGTGAATTACCTTTGGTAGACACACAGGAAATCGAATCCTTATTACTGACCAAAAAGGATATGATCAATAAACAATTAGGGGATTTGAACCTGATGAAAAACTTCGGATGTACGGTAACACGTATCCGCCGAAGCGGTATTGATCTGTCTCCGTCACCGGATTTAACTCTGAAATTCGGCGATAAACTGATGGTGGTAGGAGAAAAAGAAGGACTTAAAGGATTGGCCCGCTTACTGGGAAACAATGCTAAAAAGCTATCTGATACAGACTTTTTCCCTATTGCAATGGGTATTGTTTTGGGAGTACTGTTCGGCAAACTGAATATTACTTTCCCCGGTGGTTTATCTTTCTCTCCGGGATTGACGGGCGGTATTTTGATTGTGGCTCTGTTCTTAAGTGCAATTGGTAAGACAGGACCTATTCTGTGGTCTATGTCCGGACCTGCTAACCAATTATTGCGTCAGTTGGGATTGTTGCTTTTCCTAGCCGAAGTCGGTACCTCGGCTGGTACCAATCTGGTGGCAACTTTCCAGGAAAGTGGCTGGCTGCTATTCGGAGTAGGTGCTGCTATTACGCTAGTACCTATGTTAGTAGCTGTGTTCGTCGGGCTGTTTGTCTTCAAAATCAGTATACTCGACTTACTGGGAACCATCACCGGTGGTATGACCAGTACTCCGGGACTTGCAGCAGCGGATTCTATGACTGACAGTAACATTCCGAGTGTAGCTTATGCTACGGTTTATCCTATTGCAATGGTATTCCTTATACTGTTTATCCAGATTATTGCAACTATGGTTTAAGTCAAATGAAGATATACTTCATTCAGCATAGGTTATAAATTAAATTCCCCTAAATTTGCATACGATATAAATACCAACTAAATATGAAAACATTGAGAGTCCAAAACATCATAAGCCTGACAACTTGCTTTTTCCTGATTCTGGCAGTAACTATTTGTAAGGGAAACAAGTTCGGAAGCATTCTCTCCGATAAGGAAAATGCAACAGAAAACCCTATAGGAACTTCCGATATATTACGGCATACGGATGAAGGAGTACAGATAATATCAACCCGGCAAATAACGAAAGATATCAACGGATATGGAGGAAATGTCCCTCTTGAAATCTATATGCAGGATAACCGCATTACAAAAGTGGTGGCATTGGAAAACTCTGAAACACCCAGCTACTTTGCCAAGGTACGAAGCAGTGACCTGCTGCAACAATGGAATAATCTATCACCGGAAGAAGCAATCAATAAAGAAGTAGACGGAATATCCGGAGCTACAGAGTCTTCGGTAGCTATTATCCAGTCCATCCACAGGGCAATGGAATATGCAAAGAAACATCCGGCCGACAAGCCTGCAACTGCTTTCAGTTTTGACTGGATACTTTTCCTGGGTTTACTGGCAGGCATTGCACTGTGCACCTTGATTATTGTATATTTCTCCAGAAAACCTAAAGGGCAAATGACACAATATGTACTGAACACTTTCAGTCTTGCCTTGGTTATAGTAGTAACTGCATTATCTATTCAACCGAGACCAAATCAACCTAATAAGATGGAGGAACCTATAATGAAACAAGATGATAAACTTTCCGTTCTTGAAGCCATACATGCAAGAACCAGTATCCGCTCTTATCAGCCACAAGAAGTAGAGGATGAAAAAATAGAGCAGCTGTTAAGAGCTGCTATGGCTGCTCCCACAGCAACCAATAAACAACCTTGGGCTTTCATTGTCATTAGGGATAAAGAGATTCTAAACGAATTGAGTTCTACCCTTCCTTATACCAAAATGGCAAAGGATGCTCCACTGGCCATCGTAGTATGTGGAGATTTAAATAAAGCTATCAGTGGTGCAGGTATGGAGTACTGGGTACAAGATGCTTCGGCTGCAACAGAAAACCTACTGCTGGCTGCACAAGGTTTAGGATTAGGGGCCGTATGGTCAGGAGTTTATCCTATGGAAGAACGGATAAAAGAAGTACAGAAAATACTCCAACTGCCCAAAGACATTATTCCCCTGAACGTAATTCCAATCGGTTATCCGGCTGAGAATCCACTTCCGAAAGATAAATGGAAACCGGAAAATATTCATTTTAACCGCTGGACAAAGGACAAATAAGAAGTGGCTTTCCTATTCATCCATATCATCCAGATGTATTTCCAATGCCTTCACCGAAATATAAATCTCGTATACAGAAATAGCCAGAGAAATAATCAATAACACCATTGCCAATCCAAAAATATAGATGGATACAAGATAGAGCTGTATATAAATAAAGAACATACTTACAACACACAGCAACAGACTGCCTGTTCCTGTCACCTGCATGGCACGCGTCAGATACAAGCGTTTTCGAAGATTGGCAATCTGCGCTGCAGTCACTGATGAATGGTTCGCACGATACTGTTCCTTCAATGCACGTACCAATTGGGCATACGACATGAACCGATTGGTATATGCCAGCATAATCAATGAAATCGCTGAAAACAGTAGAGCCGGAGTAGTTAGATCTATTTCCATATATCTTATGCATTAGAAAGTTATCACATTATTTCAAAGGATTACTTTTCACCCCTTCAAAAGTTATCTTAACCGGATTGATATATCCATGCTTATCAAAAGTCATTTCATCGATGCAGGTTGCACGATGGTTCCCGTCTGTCTCAGTTAACGGACGACGATGGTAAATGATATAATACTTATCAGATTTTGGTTCATGAATCACAGAGTGATGTCCAGCTCCGGTAGCAATCTCCGGATCTTGCTGTAGTATTTTGCCAATACGCTTAAACGGACCAAAGGGATTATCTGCAATGGCATAAGCCACTGAGTAGTCAGGACCACCCCAACCTCCTTCCGACCACATAAAATAGTACTTTCCATCGCGAATGAACATGAAAGGACCTTCCGTATAATTTTCCGGTGTAACCTCCCTGTAGTAAGTTCCGTCTTCAAAAGGTAAAAGTCCCGTAAAGTCATCCTTCAGCTTAACAACGTTACATCTTCCCCAACCTCCATAATACATATAATATGAACCATCTTTATCCTGAAATACAAACTGGTCAATCGGTTGAGCACGATTATATATCTTATCTATGAGTGGCCGACCTAAATAATCCTGATATGGTCCCTCCGGTCTGTCTGCCACACCGACACCGATACCACCGTACTCATTATCATTCTGAATATCATTACCTCCAAAGAACAGGAAATACTTATTATCCTTCTTAACAATAGCGGGAGCCCACATAGCACGCCATACCCATTTCACAGCCTTATTGTCAATGATACGTTCATGCTTAGTCCAATTTACCAAGTCTGTTGAAGAAAAAGCATCCATGAATATTTGTTTCTCATATTTATCAGAATAAGTGGGAAATATCCAATATTCATCGTTCAGGATAATACCTTCGGGATCGGCATACCATCCTTCAAAAAGAGGATTACCTGACATTTGGACCGGTTGCTTTACACCACAGGACTGAAGTGTTAACATCACAAAAATGAGTAATAAATAATAAGTCTTCATATATCTGATCTTTTAAAAGGATAAAATATACATTCTATTGTCTCACATATTTTCCACAAAATAAAAGAAAAAAAACGGAAGAATATAATTTCCCTTTATAAAAAGCACAATGCCTAAAGCTGAACTTCACTTGTAACCACAAATTGAAGTTTTGCTTTAGGCATAAAAGGACTCTCCAAAATGAGAAATCAGGAATTACGTCCTAATCTACTTCTTATCATAAATTCCATTAGAGAATTTTCCATAAGCCATCACCTGGTTCGTATCAGGAAAGTGTACAATCTCCGGGAGATTATTCGTGTCGAAATCAATATAAACCAGCTTTTCCGTATCCGATCCGTTGCGAATAACATGCGCACCTTCCGGACCCGCAGGAAAAGTAATTGCATCACCGGCTTTCACTGTAACATCCCCATTGATGGTACGAACGATACCTGTACCGCTGATAATATAGAATACCTCTTCATCCGTTTCATGATAATGGTATCCATAGGCAAAACTACCCGGCTCCACTTCTACAAAGTTCACACGGCACTGGTTCACATCCGCCTGCGCAACAATCGGTTTCACTGTAAATTCATTACCATCCTGGCTAATTTTCTGACCTTCTGCGGTCCTGTAATTCTTTACTGCAAGTTCTTTCATTGTCTTTTTGTTTTTAAATTGTTTATAAGATAGTTGCATTCATCAGTTTTTTCACTAACTTCGCAAATGTAGTCAGTGACTTTCCGACAGTGCAAAGCTATTCACTATTTTACTTATAAACAAGAAGTTACAAATAAGTAAGATAGTTACCTAAAGGTTACTTTTGCTGAAAAGCAAGAGTTTAAAAATGAAGAAAAAGAGAAAATAATTAATTATAACCTAATCACATGAGTATGAAAACAAGAATTACCTCTAATCGTATCACAGAACTACGCCCGGACGAGATATTCGTTTTCGGTAGTAACCTGGAAGGCGCACATGGTGGCGGAGCCGCTTATCTGGCATGGAAAAAATGGGGAGCCATCTGGGGACAAGGAACCGGATTGCAAGGACAAACCTATGGTATTCCGACTATGCACGGAGGGCCGGGAGCCATCAAACCTTATGTAAATGAATTTATCCGCTTTGCTAAAGAACACTCACAATACACTTTCCTTGTTACAGAAATAGGATGCGGCATTGCCGGTTTTGCCCCAAAAGAAATTGCTCCTCTATTTAAAGAAGCTGCAAACGTGCCCAATATCCACCTGCCTCAGCGTTTCTGGGATGTACTGAATGCAAAATAAAGTCTTGCCCGCCTTCTGCCCAAAGCCAGTAAAATACTGGAAAGGGAACAAAGAGAGCAGATGACAAATATTACCCCCGTGGAAACCAGAATGTTTCCAATACCTACTAAAGGAGAGACAATGCCACCAAACGAAAAGCAGACAGCCCCAAACAATGCCGAGGCTGTCCCGGCATTGTCGCGCTCACACTCCATAGCCAACGCAGTAGATGTAGTGAACGTCATTCCCATCATAAAGAGAACTGTCAGCAACAGGAGTTCATAAATCCAGAAACTACAACCTAAAGCCAATGCGGCACATTTGAGCAAAGAGACCTACCTATTTTATTCAAAGCTATCCAATATAAGAACAAAAAAATCTCAACTTAGCCTGTGGCTTCCAATTTCTTGTCCATACGCAACTCATGCTTCACAAAACGGCGAATAGAGCGGTAAGTAGGATGCAGTACTTTATACGGCCGAATGTCACTCTCGTAAACCAAGAACACCAACAGACAAAACAAAGCTAACAGAATAAGCCAGCCGTACAGCTCTTTCATCGAAATCATCAGGGCCTGTTGTTGTACAACACCATATAGTTCTCCTGCAGATATCCGGCTGGCAAAAGGGTTTACATGATCTAATCCAGCGCCCAGCAGCATTGCATTCTTCTTCATAGCCCCATTCAGAGCATGTCCTAAAATGGCCGTGCCCAGAGCTCCACCAAATCCGGCACTGACAAACGACTGCACAGACACCGCCTGGAAGAAATGCTGGAAGGGAACACGAGACAGCACTGTAAGGAAGCAAATAGCTATCATCACATACCCGAAGCTACGTAGAAACAGCGGTATAAACAATGTTTCCTTCGGCAAAGCATACTCAATGCCGAAATAGAAATACATCAGATATCCGGTAATGGAAGAAAATGCAATCACCGTCATTGTCTTATAACGCCATTTGCGACGGGAGAAAGTGAAGAAGGTAAAGCCTGCTCCCACAACAATCCCCAGCAGTACCACCCAGTTGAGTGAAATTACATTCAAGGCATCATACCCCAATATACCTTCCATATAAACATGTTCGAACAGATGTGATGGTGCCAACAAAATATCTATTACTATATATAGTATAAAGGGAAGCCAAACAGAGCGATACGTCCACGTCTTCAAAGCAATAAACGGATGGCGGATGAAAGATGCACGCCACAGGTTCAATACAAGAATCAGCGTACCGATGATAGTTGCCACCCGTATCTGGAAAGATTGATACCAGTCATAATGTTCCCCATACACACAGACAAAAAGGATACACAACAGCACAAGCCCCCACATCAAAGCCCCCAACCAATCGATACCAAACAACGGTAATTTCGGCAAGGAGCGATAACTACGGAATAACCACAATGTAACCAGCATCACCAATAGCAATAAACCAATAATCAACCAGTGCATATACTCCCACTTCGCCCAGAAGGCCGTATAGATTGTTACCAATCCCGATAGCTGAATACAACTCTGCACCAGCAAGTAGATAAAACAGAAGAATACCGATAAATCCCGTTTGGGAGTAAGCCATAATTGAATGGTAGAATTACATTCGAACGTGGCCCACATGCGGAAGATACCTGCAAAGAAACAGGTGATTACCAGCACGGGAATACTATGTGTATGCATACATATCAGATTAGAAATAATCAGGGCAATGCTGCACGTCATCAACGAAGCCTTCGAAGTAAAACGGAACTTCAGGCGGAACATGATGGCAAATGTCAACCCCATGCCCACCATAGAAGCATAACCTGCCATCATAATGTCCTCCTGCATTAATGCCGTAGAGCCAACCATCTCATTGACTGCCGCCAAATAGAGACCACCGGAGAACTGGAAGACTATGACAAAGGCAATGATAATCCAGGGGCGCAGTTTAGGAGGTACAAAATCACGGATAGCCGGAATGGAAAAAGGTCCTGTTTCGTGCATAATATCAATAGTTTACTACACACTCCACATTCATACCGGCACGCAGGCGCTCCATATCTTCCGGACGGTTCCCGGTAGAGAACTCAATGCGGATAGGAACACGTTGTTCCACCTTTACGAAGTTCCCTGCGGAATTGTCCTGCGGTAGAAGAGAAAAACTGGCACCCGTAGCACGGGAAATAGATTTCACAATACCCTTAAAAATAATTCCGGGCACGGCATCCACTTCTATTTCTACCGGCTGACCTTCCCGGATATAGGTAGTCTGAGTTTCTTTGTAATTGGCTACTACCCATCTTTCATTTTCGTCAACAATGTCAACCACAGTCTGCCCGGGTTGTAGCAACTGCCCTTCCTGAATATCTTTCCGTCCGGTAGTTCCGTCGCAGGGAGCAAGGATAACGGTATAAGAAAGATTCAGACGCGCCAATTCCAAAGCAGCCTGTGCCAGTTTGATACCTGCATCTGTTTGT
Source organism: Bacteroides intestinalis DSM 17393 (assembly GCF_000172175.1). NCBI lineage: Bacteria > Pseudomonadati > Bacteroidota > Bacteroidia > Bacteroidales > Bacteroidaceae > Bacteroides > Bacteroides intestinalis. The sequence goes on from NZ_ABJL02000008.1 coordinate 2,990,531, forward strand.
TCCAGACGATGGGTCTGTTCCTGCTTTACTAAAGTTGTAGATTGGCGCTGACGAAGCAGAAGTTCATAACGTGCCTTGGATGCTTCGTAATCTGTCTGCACAGCATCGTACTGTTGTTTGGTGACAGCATCCTGTGCCAGAAGGTTTTTATATCGGTGGTATTCACGCTCGGCATTGTCCAGGCGAACTTTAGCTTCCTGTAAACCTGCATCGGATACGGCAATATTATTCTGAGTGGTATGTACCGTGGTGGCCACTGCATTCTTTCCCGAAATAGCATTCTGAAAATCAGCCTCAGCCTGTGCCAGACGGAAACGGAACTCGGAATCTTCAATCAATGCTAAGGTGTCACCTTTACGCACTTCCTGGTATTCATCGAAATAGATCTTCTTGATAAAGCCTTGCACGCGGCTGTTGACGGGGACAATCAGCTGTTTTACCTGTGCATTGTCAGTATAAGCTACACTGCCGAGGTGGACGAAATGAGAGCATACCCACACCAGCCCGGCAATAAGTAAGAGACTAACCACTACGTTATAAATCAGTTTTTTCTTTTTGCGTTCCATATCTTATTTAATTCATTAGTTTTCATTCATATATAATTGCCGACAATTTACAAACATCCCGCTGTCTTCTTCAGCTTATAGAGGTTGAAAAGTATATTAATCTGTGCATTCACCAATTGCAACTCCGCATTCAACTTAGAATTACTGGCATCCAGCATATCAGTAATCAATGCCAGATCATTCAAGTAGCGATTATTCACCACACTGTAATTTTGTGCCGCCAGTTCCAGACTCTTCTTTTGCGTATCACAAATGGTAAAAGCCTCATAAAAACGGATGTATGCCGCCTTCACTTCTGTCCGTACATTCTCCTGTAACAACAAATCATTCTCCTGTGCACGCCGGGTGGACAGGCGTGCCAGACGGATTTTCTTCCCGGACTTAAAGGTGGAAGCTATATCGAACTTCAACCCTATGCCGACATACCAGTAATTCAGATTCTTGTTAATAGGCGGCACTTCAATCGTAATGGGTCCGTCCAGTTTATCACCGGCAAAGAGAGCTACGGATGGTAAGCGTTCCGCCTTCGCAATCCGTTCATTATATTCTGACTGCTTGATATTCAGTTTCATCTGTTGCAGCACAGGAGAGCTCAATACTGCCGTCTCCTGCCAATGTGCCTCTTCCGAAGGTTTGGGAAGTCGCCCCAGCAAAGTAGTATCCACACCAATCACCGTTTCTTCGGGTAAGCCGAGTACGGTGGTCAACTGATTATTTAAAATGAGGATACTATTCTCAATCTGCGTCAATGCCAGTTCCAGGGATTTCAATTGTAATTCATAACGAGTGATATCATTTTTCAAAGCCAATCCCTGCGACTGCTTGGCATTGATATCTTCCACCAGTTTCCGGGTTTGCTCTATATTCTTCCGATATACTTCTGCCTGGTTCTGTAGTTTGTACATCTCCAGATAATTTCCTACCAGTAGGAAGCGGATATCCTGCCTGTTCTTCTCTTTATCCAATTCTGCCAGTTGCTGCTGCAATTTAGCAATGGCAATCCGGCTTGTGATGGCTCCACCTGCATAGATGACCTGCGAAGCCTCTATTGCAAAGTTATTGCCGAAGTGCGGCATAGCAGCATTCTCACTGTTTGTAAAATCACGGTCTGCCAACCAGGCATCGCCCAGATAGCTTGCCGAAACGGATACATCAATCGAAGGAAGTTGCGCATTTTTAGCCACCTTCACCGCCTGCCCGGCTTCCTCTTCTGCTAAACGGAATGTACGGATACTGCGGCTATTGGCATCCGCCATCTCAAACATCTCTTCAATTGTCATCTTCTGAAAGGTTTGTGCAGATACAACAGAGATGTTCAGCGCCCAAACAAAGACAAATAATTCTTTTAATCTTTTCATAATGCCTATTAAATTGTTACCTCAAAAACGGCTGCAAAGGTCGGATTAATTCTTTGCTAAGAGAAATCCGAAATTTGGCAAAGTTGGTTTAATTTGGAGATTTCAAAGGTTTCCGCTACCTTTGTGCTGCAATAAAATCACCTCCAATGACCTCTTCCATACGTATAAAAAACATCTGTGAACTCCCTATCATCAGTGGTAGCAGGAATGATACACGAAAGAAAATCAGTTGTATCACCATTGGCCAACGGGAAGCAGAAGAACAATTTTCATCAGACATTCACTTGGATGCCTTTATTATCTTATTGGTTTTATCCGGAAAAGGACATACGGTAATCAATTACAAAACGTATGATATTCAAGCGGATACCCTCCTACTTCTGTCTTCTGCCCATTTGTTCCATTTTGGAGAATGCAGTGATGATTTCCAGTGCCAGTGCCTCTTTGTCAGCAAAGCTTTTACAGATGAGATGGATTCCACCGATATGATTTACCGACGGACTAAATATGGCGTACGATTATACAACGAACCGGTAGTTCCCCTAGAGCACTCACATGCCGGCTTATTAGCCGAAAGACTGATCAGCATCAATAAGAACATAGACCGGACAGAGCATTTCTATCACAAAGAAGTTATTCTGAACCGCCTGTTCGCCTTTTATCTCGATTTAAGCGATATCCTTGAACGAACTAATCTACCACATACAAATGGTTGCCTGACCCGTTATGAAAGTATCATCAAATCATTCATTGAGTTACTGGCAACTCATTATCGCAAAGAGCATAAAGTGGATTTTTACGCCGCCCAGCTGAACTTATCCGCCCATCACCTGACACAGATTGTGAAACTCGTAACAGGGCAAAGTGTAAGTGACTTTATTTTTGAAATGTTATTCAGCGAAGCCCGTAACTTGTTGACTCACTCCAAACTTTCCGTACAGGAAATCGCTACCACCCTCAACTTCTCCGACCAGTCTTCTTTTGGGAAGTTCTTTAAACGGAAAGCAGGTATATCGCCAGTTGATTTCAGGAAAGATGTACTGTCTGTTGAAGAGGGATGAATTGGCAAAGCGAGAAGAAAGGAATGAAGTTACGAGCTACAAGTAGCTGCACTATATATCACAGGTTGTTATCCTGCTATCACTTTATCACTCTACCACCTTATCACATTTTGTTCATAACCGTTCAGAAAGAAGGGAATTTCAGTGCAGTTATTCTGAAAATTTAGTGCGGTTACCCTGAAGTCATATTCTTTATTCAGATATTTATCGTACTTTTGTAACCTGTAAACCAGCTATTACGTTTAAGAAGGAATACAACTATGCGCTATAAACTTTCGGCACCTGCCACCTTGCATACCACTGTCCAGCTCCCGGCTTCCAAAAGTATCAGCAACCGGGCTTTGATATTACACGCTTTAGCACAAGGGCATATCACGCCTACCAATCTGAGTGATTGCGACGATACCTGCGTCATGATAAAAGCCTTGGACGGAAATCCCGAACATATCGATATACTTGCTGCCGGAACCGCCATGCGTTTTCTCACGGCTTATCTGAGTGTAACACCCGGCACACGCATCATCACAGGTACCGAACGGATGCAACAACGCCCCATACGTATCCTGGTGGACGCCTTGCGCGAGTTGGGAGCACAAATAGAATATGCCGGAAACGAAGGTTTCCCTCCCCTGCGTATCACAGGTACAATATTGACAGGCGAAGAAATCAACCTTGCCGGAAATGTAAGTTCACAATACATATCCGCCTTACTGATGATCGGCCCTATCCTGAAAAACGGATTAAGGCTGAACTTGACAGGAGAAATCATTTCACGTCCTTATATCAATCTGACTCTGCAATTGATGAAAGAATTCGGTGCAGACGCTGCATGGAGTTCCGAAAGCAGCATTAGCGTCCATCCGGGCCAGTACGAAGACATACCTTTCACGGTAGAAAGTGACTGGAGCGGTGCTTCCTACTGGTATCAAATGGTTGCCTTGAGCCAGGACAGCAAAGAAGAACCTGCAAAAACAGAAGTAGAACTGCTGGGACTTTTCCCACGCAGTTATCAGGGTGACAGCCGGGGAACAGAGATATTCGCCAAACTTGGTGTACGGACTACATATACTGACCGGGGAGTGGTATTAACCAAGACAGGAACTCCCGTTGCCCGTTTAGAGGAAGATTTAGTGGACATACCCGATCTGGCACAAACTTTCGTTGTGACTTGTTGTTTAATGAACATACCTTTCCGCTTCAGCGGATTACAGAGTTTGAAGATAAAGGAGACTGACCGTATCCAGGCACTTATCACAGAATTACATAAGTTGGGATATGTGGTGAGGTCGGAACAGGACAGTATATTAATATGGAACGGCGAGCGTTGCGAACCGGAAGCCAGTCCCGTGATTGCAACTTACGAAGACCACCGGATGGCGATGGCTTTTGCCCCTGCCGCCCTATTGGTACCATCGGTACAGATTGCTGAGCCACAAGTGGTTTCCAAGTCTTATCCGGGATATTGGAAAGATTTGAAACAAGCAGGGTTTAATATTGAAATTGAGGAATAAGCTATGTTAATACTAATTATAAGCCTTATTGTACTGGTCTGTATCGCCCTTATGGCAGGATACATCCGTAACCAGCGTCTGCAAAAAAAGATAGAACGCGGAGAACTGGATGCCATGCCCGAAGTGAAAGAGGTTGATGCGGAATGTTGTGGACAGCATGAAGTATGCGAACGGGACAGTCTGTTGGCTGCCGTCAGCAAAAAGATAGAGTACTATGATGATGAAGAATTAGACAAGTACATTGGCATTGCTCCCGAAGACTACACTCTCGAACAGGAAGATGAGTTCAGGGACGTATTCTATACAATGCAGGATACTGACGTTGCCGGGTGGGTGCGCAGCCTGCAATTACGGGGAATAGCACTACCGGATAATATCAAGGATGAAATATTTCTGATTATAGGAGAAAGGAGATCTTAAAGTGGAGCTACTGCAATACACCTTCTTTCAACATGCCCTCATCGGCAGTTTGCTGGCAAGCATTGTCTGCGGGCTTATCGGTACGTATATCGTGACGAGACGGCTGGTATTCATCAGTGGCGGACTGACGCATGCTTCTTTCGGAGGCATCGGTCTGGGATTATATACAGGCGTCTCTCCCATACTGGCTGCCGGTGTGTTTGCTGTGCTGTCGGCTTTTGGAGTGGAATGGCTTAGCAAACGCAATGACATGCGCGAAGATTCGGCTATCGCTGTATTCTGGACGCTGGGTATGGCACTGGGTATCATGTTTACCTTCCTTTCACCCGGGTTTGCACCCGATCTTTCGGCTTATTTATTTGGCAATATACTGACGATTACATTAGGAGATATCGCATTGCTGGCAGGACTTGCAGTAATATTAGCCATCTTCTTTGTCCTATATTTGCGCCCGATCATCTATGTTGCTTTCGACCGGGAGTTTGCCCGTTCACAAGGTATTCCCGTACAGATATTCGAATATGTACTGATGATGTTCATTGCATTGACCATTGTTGCATGCCTGCGCATGGTAGGCATCGTGCTGGTTATTTCCCTGCTCACCATCCCGCAAATGACGGCGAATCTGTTTACGCATCGTTTCCACCGTATTATCTGGTTGTCTATTGGCATCGGTTATCTCAGTTGCCTGGGCGGATTAATGATATCTTATTATCTGAACGTTCCTTCCGGGGCGGCTATCATCTTCTTTTCCATCATTATATATGTAGTATGTAAGCTGGGAAAGAGTTTTTATTTATCTTTACGGCAGAAAATGCAAACCCCGTAAAACCTACTGGTATAGTTGAAACGCAAAGCAATCCTCCTCGTTGGCATCTTAGTTACTTTGATGCTTGTTACCGGATGTTCCACCCGAAAGAACACAGCCGGTACACGCTTCTACCATGCCCTGACCACCCGTTATAACGTATACTTCAACGGAAACGAAGCTTATAAAGCCGGATTGCAGGCACAGCAGCAAGGGAACAAAGATAACTATATGGAGATGCTCCCCCTCTATCCCATAGGCAATAAAGAAACTACAGGCATCGGCACTTCCGACTATGAGCGTGCCATTGAGAAAGCACAAAAAGCCATTCGCCAACATTCCATCAAACGGCGCCCTATCCGTAAACCGGGACGAGCTTATACGGATGAATACAAGAAATGGCTGGCACGCCGGGAGTTCAATCCTTTCATTAATCGTGCCTGGATGTTATTGGGTAAAGCGCAATATCAGAAGGGAGACTTTCCGGAAGCGGCCGCAACCTTCTCATATATTGCACGGCTTTATGACGGACAGACGAATATCACTTCCGAAGCTTTAATATGGTTGTCCCGTTGCTACTCTGCGCTGGGGTGGCAATATGATGCGGAAGATGCTTTAAGCAGGGTGAATAATGACAGTTTGCCACCGACACTGGCTGTTCCATACGCTTCGGCCACAGGAAATTTCCTATTAGGTAGCCAACGATACAGAGAAGCAATCCCCCATCTCGAAAAGACAGCCAGGAAAGAAAAGAACAAGCAACAGAAAGCACGATGTTACTATCTTCTGGGGCAGACTTATCAAACGCTGCAACAACCGGAACAGGCCTATCAGGCGTACAGCAAGGTAATCCGCCTCAATCCACCATACGAACTGGCGTTAAGTGCCCGCATCCGTCAGACGGAAGTGATGCCCACCGCCAATAGTCGTAAGATTACCGGAAAGTTATTACGCCTCAGCAAGGATGAGAAAAACAAAGAATACCTCGATCAGATTTATTATGCATTGGGCAATGTATACCTTGCCGAAAAAGATACGGTACAAGCTCTTGCTGCCTATCACAAAGGAATAGAGAAGAGCACTCGGAACGATGTGGAGAAAGGAATGCTTCAACTTACACTGGGTAATCTGTACTGGCAGCAAGCGCGTTATGCCGAAGCACAAAAAGCATACGCCGAAGCAATAGGATTGATAGACAAAGCCCATCGGGAATATGCCACTATCACCAATCGTTCAGAGATCCTGGACGAACTGGTACCACATACCAATGCCATACAGCTACAGGATAGCTTGCAACATCTTGCCAGACTGCCGGAAGCAGAGCGAATGGCAGCCATAGAGAAAATCATAGCACAAGTGATAGCCCGGGAAGAAGCAGAACGCAAAGCTGCAGAAGAAGCAGAACGGGAAGCAAACCGACAGAAGATGAGGGAAGAAGCGGAAAGTCAATTACCCGCCACTTCAATTATCAGCAGACCGGGACAGGAAAATGCAGTCACTACCCCACAGCCCCTCCAATCTACAATAGGAGGAAAGCAAGACTGGTATTTCTATAACCCTCAATTGGTAGAGCAAGGAAAAGCTGAATTCCAACGCTTGTGGGGACGCAGAAAGCTGGAAGATAACTGGCGAAGGAAAAATAAAACAGTAGTTGCACTGGATGATTTTGAAGCGATAGATTACAGTGAATCGGAAGAGAGTGTTGCTAAGAAAGACACAATCCATGGCAATCAGGGAAATGAAACTATTGATTCTTCCATTCCCCAAAAAGAAGAAAATGAAAAGAACACTGCCGACAGCATTGCCGGTGATACTCACCGCCCGGAATACTACCTGACACAAATTCCGTTGACAGAAGAAGCTATGCAAGCCTCAAACACACTGTTATCAGAAGCCTTATATGGTGCCGGAATGATTTTCAAGGATCGTATGCAGGATTTCAAACGGGCAGAAGCTGCGTTTGAACGACTGGTACGCGAGTTCCCTGACTTTGCACAAGCGGATGAAGCATATTATCAGTTATTCCTGACCGAACTGGCTCTAAATTATTATGGAGAACTTCCTGCCCTGCAACGTGCAGAGAAATATAAGGCCGAACTTATCGCCCGGTTCCCCAAAAGCCGCTATGCCAAGACACTAGCCGACCCGGACTTTGCTGAAAATGCCGTATATGGCAAACAACGTGAGGACTCCCTCTATGCCCGTGCTTACAAACATTTCCAACTGGGTGATACAACCACCGTACGTGCAGCCGAACATCTTTCTGCCGAGATATACCCTCTGGGGCAACATCGTCCCAAATTTATGTTCCTCAATGCCGTCACCCGGCTACAGGGAGGGGAAACTGATCAGTTCCTTGCTATCCTGAAAGAGCTTGTACAGCAATATCCGCAAAATGAAATCACGGATCTGGCTGCCCATATTCTGAAAGGGGTACAGGAAGGACGCCTGCTGGCTCACGACAGCCATACATTTGGCTCCATCTGGCAACGGCGGAATGCTGAGCTTGCCGAAGCTGGCAAGTTAACGGGCGACAGTCTGAGCGGTAGCGTTATTCTTCCTCCGGACAGCGCATTCAGTACAGAGCGCAACACACCGTTCCTTTTTATCCTGGCTTACGAAGAAGGAAAGGTAAATGAGAACATGCTACTGTTTGAAGTGGCACGCTATAACTTCTCCACTTTCCTGGTGAAAAACTTCGATCTTGCGTTTGCTCACGAACGGGGCATTGGCATGCTGCAAATCCGACCATTCAGTAACTACGATGAGGCGCAGCAATACTTCCGCCGTCTTTATGCCAATCCCGAAATGGCTACACGACTCAGTGGTATGCGTGCCATACTCATATCGGAAGCCAACTACGAACAACTGATTAAACAGTATAGTTTCGACGATTACGATACCTTCTACCGTGCACACTTCTCTTCTATACCGGAACCTGAGTTAAAAGGTTACACGCTGGATGAGCCACTACTGAACCTGCCAACAGAGGAAGAAGAACGGAAAAAAGAAGAAAATCTGCCTATGGAAGAGGATGACCCGGAAAATGGTGTTATCTTTGAGGACTGAAAAAGTGAGTAGTGTTATGAAGAAAGATAAACTCCTTTGGGTAGACGATGAGATCAGCTTGCTGCGACCGCACATCCTGTTTCTGGAAGGCAAAGGTTACGAAGTAGACACCGTAACCAACGGACAGGATGCACTGGACCGTTGCCGTGCTACCACCTATGACCTGATCTTTCTGGATGAAAACATGCCTGGGCTGAGCGGCCTGCAAACCCTGGCTTTGATAAAAGATATCTGCCCCACCGTCCCCGTGGTCATGATCACCAAGAGCGAAGAGGAAAATATCATGGACATGGCTATCGGTCAGAAAATTGCAGATTACCTGATCAAGCCCGTCAATCCCAATCAAATATTATTATCGCTAAAGAAAAACCTTCACCGCCGGGATATTGTCAGCGAAGCCGCACAAACCGGTTACCAGCAGAGTTTTGGTAAGATAGGCATGCAGATAAATGACTCACTGACTGCAGCCGACTGGATGGAATTATATCGCCGCCTTGTTTATTGGGAACTGGAACTGGAAGCTACAGACAGCCCCATGAGCGAAATGCTTGCCATGCAGAAAACAGAGGCCAACAGTGCTTTTGCGAAATTCATCAAAAGGAACTATGCAGATTGGGTATCAACCAAAGATGCACCTGCCGACCGTCCCCTGATGAGTCCTGATCTCTTCAAGCGTA